>CANJUR010000039.1 GCA_947477565.1 Deltaproteobacteria bacterium | reverse complement strand
CGCGGACCGCAGTTGCACGAAACGCTCGACTTTCAAGCGAATCCTGAAGATGAGGGGAACGGTGAGCCCCACTCGTGGGGGCGGGGCCGGGGGTGGGGGCTCGCGTAGAGACGGTGAACCAAGGGTTCTGACGGTAGATCATGGTTTCCCCGCATCCCTGCTAAACGGAATTACGCTGTGGGTCAGGCGCGCGCTGGTGGCGCGAACGCCGCCGTGAGGTCGACGCCCCGGGCTCGCTTGTCGTTGAGGGAGAGGGAGTCACACAGCAGCCCCATCAGGTCTCTCAAGGTGTGCTCCTTTCGAGGCGGGGCCCGTCGATGCGACAACGCTGCGTGGGTCCACGACGACTGACGATCACTCCGGTGGGGCGCGCGATCGAGTCACTCGTTGGCAGTGCTGCGATCGACGTGCTTTGGGGCAGGAGGTGCCCCGAAACGTAGGCGGCGAAAGCGGTTGTGGGTATGTTGTCGGTGATGCTTCGACGAGGATTGGCTTCGGGTGCTGCGCTGATGGTCCTGGTGGGTGGCTGCACCGAGACGGTGGTGCGCTGCCGGGAGGGGTACCTCGCCGACGATGGGATGGAAGGCCGCACGCGCTGTGTTCTCGCGGACGGGGGCAGCGACGGGGGCAGCGACGCGATGGTGCGGATAGACGCCTGCGACCCCGCGGCGGCCGATCTGCCCGGGGATGGGATCGATAGCAACTGCGACGGCGTCGATGGCGTCAGGGGGGACACGCTCTTCGTGGCCACGAGCGGAGACGACATGAACAGCGGGCTCACGCCGGAGCAGCCGGTGCGCACCGTCTCGAAAGCGCTGAGCATCGCGCGAGCCGGCACGCGGCGATCGATCTTGATTGCGGTGGGCAGCTACGACGCCGTTCCCATCGCGTTAGGTGACAGCGGGGCCGAGGTGGCGACGCATCAACTGGTCGATGGCGTCACTCTCTCCGGGCGCTACCCGGGCGGCTCCGGCGGATGGGTGGCGCGATCCTCGGCGATGGACGACCGCTCGCTGCTCCGCGGTACGATCACAGCGGCGTTCATCCTGGATCTGCGCTCGGCGGTGACCTTCCACGATGTCGATCTGACTTCCGAGCTCGACGGAATGCTCTATAATCTGAGCTGTTTCGGGGTGCTGGTGGTGGGCAGCGGGGTCGTGACCCTCGACCGAAGCCGGGTGCAGGTGTGCGCCGGGTCGAGCGCGCCAAAGGAGCTTCCCGACGCTGGAAGAACGAGGGGCGGCGGGAGCAACGGAGCCGCGGGTGGCGTGGGCGGCTTCGGATGCAGCGGCGACGGCAACGGGGGACAAGGGGGCACCGACGGATCCGTCAACGGCGCGAACGGAGCGGTCGGCACGATGACCGCTCTCGGAGCGGCCGCCGCGGGAGGCGACGGGGGCACGATGGCACAGCCCTCCGGGGGAACGGGAGCGACCGGGGCAGAGGGGCAGAGGGGCCTCGCGGTGACGATGGGAGAGTTCTCGGAGGAGGGTTACCTGATTCCGCAGGGCGAGCGGGCAGGCACGGGAGGCACGGGAGGAGGCGGCGGCGGCGGGGGCTACGGCACCATGATGGGAGCGAGCGGCGTCGGTGGCGGTGGTGGCGGCGGCGGCTGTGGCGGCGAGGGCGGATTGCCCGGGGTCTCGGGCGGCGCGTCGATCGGAGTGTTTGCCTGGGGAGACTCCATCCGGGTGATCCTGCCGGGGACGACGATCACGACGGCGGGCGGCGGCGACGGCGGGCCTGGAGGAGCCGGAGGCGGCGGCGGTCCGGGAGGAGCCGGGGGCGAGAGCGTCAGCGGAGGGCGCGGCGGCAACGGAGGCTCTGGCGGGCGCGGCGGCGAAGGTGCGCCCGGCGCGGGTGGACCGAGCTTCGGCGTCGTCGCGAGGTCGCTCGACGCTCGCGATTTCGAGACCGAGACCTGGAGAATCGGCTATGGCGGCAGGTCCGGTGCCTCGCTGGGCGGACGGGGGCTGCAGCAGCATCTCTTTCGGTTGACGCGTCCCTGACGCCTCGGACGAACCCGTTGCTCGCGTCGGGGTCAGAGCCCTATATCCCTCCCACTTCGCTATGAACCTCTTTTATCGGGCCTCCGCAGTCCTGGCCATAAGCCTTCTTGGGTGCAGTGATCCGCCGACGACGGCTCTGCTGGACGCCGCTCCGGACGTTGCGATGGACGCGACGGAAGACTCCACCACGGACGTTCCCACGGACTCCGCCACGGACTCCGCCACGGACGTCCCCAAGGACTCCGCCACGGACGTTCCCATCGTTCCGGTGCCCTTCTCCCAGGTGCAAGAACTCTTCACCCGTACGTGCGCGATGCCCGCCTGTCACGGCCGCGGGACCAACGGCGGCGGCGGGTCTGGTGGGCTGTTTCTGACCGACGCGATGACGTCCTACGGGGCGATGGTCAACCATCCGTCCGATCAGGTCGGGCGGCTCCGGCTGGTCGCTCCGGGAGACCCTGACAACAGCTACCTGATGTTCAAGGTCGAAGGCACGATGCGTCGGCTTGCCGATTGCGCGACGTCCCCCGGGCGCAACCCCTGCGGCGTGCAGATGCCCCAGCTCGCCGCGCCCCTCACGACAGCCGAGCGCGCTCTCATCCGCAACTGGATCCGCGCTGGCGCACCGATGATGTGATCCACGAGGGAGAGCCCTTCGCTGGACGCAATCAGCCCCATCGCCCGCGCCGCATCTCTTCGGACATCTCTCCAGGCATCTCTCCGGGCATCTCTTCCACCATCGGCACCGCGATACGCACGCCGCGGAGCACGGCCTGTCTGGTGTCCTCCTCCACGTCGATCGCTTTCGCAGCGCGGTCGAGCAGCGACGCGTGGGCCAACGAAATGCCTGCGTAGACAGCCACGGCCATGGCCAACAAGAGCCCCGACAGGTCAGCGTGAGTCGAGCGCACGAGGCCGGGCATCTGAAGCAGCACGCCCGCCCCGCATACCGCCAGCACCAGGTAGTTGAGGGTGCGCGCGTTTCGTGCGAGCGCCCTCGCCTTCGCCGCCGCCGCGACGTCGCCGAGCAGCAGCGGACGACCCAGGAAGAAGAGCCGCCACGCGAGAAGCAGCCCTGGGATGGAGATCAGCCCGAGACCCAGCGCCAGGAGCCCGTACAGCCCCAGCAGCAGGCCCGGGATGAACATCGCACCGAGGATCCAGCAGCCCAGCGCAGCGAAGCGCACCGCCCGGGGAGGACCATCAGCCACGAACCTCGGGAGCACCGCGTCGCGGAACTGCCCCTGGGAGATGTGTTGGATGCCGACGACGTGCGGGAGCCAGCGGGAGAGCGCCTCCGGCCACGTCTTGAACCACATCGCGATGGGCCCGACGACCACCAGCGCAACGAACCCGAAGAGGAAGGAGAGAATGGCCACCCGCGGACGCTAGCAGAGCCGCGGGAGAGGCGAAGTTCAGTCGCCGAGGAGCGGCGCGAGGTACGCGTTGACCTCGCCGTCGTCCGGGGCGCTGCCGCGGAAATTGCTGGCAGAAAGGCGTTGCCTAAAGAACCCTCGGCGCAGGTCCCCCGGGGGTCTGCTCGATCAGGGGTTCGAAGCACCTCACGATGTCGGTGCCGGCCGCGTCGGCCGCCCTTTGGATTCCATCAACGATCAGAACGCCAGGAAGCCTGGAACACCCGCCTGCACACGGATACGCCACACGCCCGGCATCGACCCGTTGGATGTCCTGCACAGGTTGATCACCGTCGGCGTCCCAGAGCCAGGCAGCGCGAGCGAGTGGGCCGGCGTGACCATCCCATCCGCGAAATCGACCCCGGCCTGCGCGGGCGTCCCCCCGAAGCCGCCCATCCCCCCGGAGGCGTCCCCGGTGATCCATTCGCATCGCGAATATCGCAACTCCACGTCGAAGTCCCCGCTCGAACCCAACGGCGTCACGATCACCTGGAAGCTGTTTCGCCGGTCGATGTGGGAGGTGTAGTAGCCGACCTGGTTCCAGGTCGCGATGAAGCGCGAAGGCTCGGAGACGAAACACACCTGGTTGGTCCCAGGCGCCGCCGTCGCGCGCGTGTCCACGTCGGCCCACCACGGCGCGATGATCGGCGTGGAGGTTCCGGCCGCGCGCGGAAACGGATCGGCGGTGTACCCGGCAAGCGCCCCGCCGAAGCTCAGGTTGCCGTTGTTGTTGAGATAAACGCTCGGGTAGCGCTGCCCATGCAGCGACAGCCCTGCGCCAAACCCGCTGCCCAACGCGATCGGTGACCCCGCCCCGCCGTCCGCCCCCGGCGCCACGTAACTGCCGTCATCCGAGGCCGTAAGGCAGTCGGTGCCAAACCCGGCCGTTCCGCCGAGCCCGGTGATCAGCGTCGCGCCCGGGCCTGCATCACGCACGACGCCGAGATCCACCGGGGTCCCGCGGTCCGTGGGTACCCCGCTGTCGAAGCCCGCCACGCAGCGGTTCGACGCGCACATCTGGCCGGCGACGAGGCAGTCCGCCGGGCGCACGCACTCCACGCACGCCCCCCGCGAGAGGTCGCAGACCATCCCCGAGGCGCTGCACTCCCGGTCCGAGCGGCACGCCGACCCGATGTCCATCACCACCGGGACATCCACCATCACCGCCGGGACATCCACCGGGAAGCCCACGTCCGCGGTCGGGACGTCGTTGCCCTTCATGGACACGTCTACCAGGGGCGCATCGACCGCCGCCACCGCGCCATCCATGACCGCGACGCTCGAATCGAAATCCCGGGTGATGTTGATGCTGCCGCGCGACGAACATGCGCCCACGAACACCGCGCAAAGCAAGATCCTCTTCATGGCCGCCACCCTAACGGAGCGCGGCGAACAGAAACAAGCGTCCCGCGGCCTCAGCGATAGACCGACACCATCAGCCGATACCGGGGCACCGCGGAGCCTCCGCGGCCCACGCACACCGCGTAGGTGCCCGCCGTCAGGCCCGTCGCCTGCGGGTGCGTCCAGGGCGCGATGGTGGTGCAAAGCCCCCGCCGCGGGCTGTCGTCCTCCCGAACGATCTCCGCACCCGTCGGCCCGTACACCACCAGCGACGGATCGCCCCCGATGCGGTCGCACACCCGATCGTCGCCGGTGAAGGTCTCCGCCACCAGAGACGCGCCTGCCGGTACCGGGATGCGAATACAATCCAGGCTGTCCGTTGCGCTGAGGGAGCCAGTCACCGCCAGCGTCGCCGCGGTGGTCGCCGTGCCCGTGGCGGGCGTGTTGTTGGGCTCCGTCTCCGCCGTCATCGCGCGGCACGTCGCCGCCGTCGCGCTCGCGGCCACGCACCCGCCGCCGGTGCAGAGCGTCGAATAGAACCGCAGGTCGCACGCCCCCCCGGACGCCACCGCCCGCAGGCAGTGCCCCTCGCCCACCTCTACCGAGCATGCCAGCCCGGAGTCACATCGCGGAGCGTCGCCGCGGCACTGCGACCCGGGGGCCGTTCCGGGCGCAACGCAGACGCCGTCGGTGATGGCCGTGTTGGGCACGCAATCGGTGTCCATGGAGCAGAGGGTGGTGCCGTCGAGAGGATCGCAGCGGCCCTCCGGGGCGACCACGCGCACGCAGACCTCGTTTTCGGCGTCGGGCGATGGGCGGCACTCCAGGCCCCTCGCGCAGCGGGACGTCTCTCCGGGGAGGCATTGCGCGCCCGCCACGCTCCCCGGTGCGACGCAGGTGCCGAGAGCCCCCAACGGGCTCAACCCGCATGCGAATCCAGACGCGCAGGCGTCGCGGAAGCCCCACGGATCGCACCGCCCCCCGCCCGCCACGGTGGCCCGGCAGTGATCGCCGAAGCGTGTGTGTACGCACGAGAGCACGGCATCGCAGACCGGGGCCGTGTCGCGGCAGTCTGATCCGAGGGCGCCGGTGCGGACGCAGCGGTTGAGGCCGTCCACCCACTGGCAACTCGACTCTTCCGGGCAGACGCCCGGGAGGTCAGGCCCGCACGGCGCACCGAGGGCGATCGTGCGGCGACAAAACGCCATGAAGCAGCGCAACCCCGGGAGGCACTCCGCGGTGCCGTCGGTGCGGCAGCGGGCGTCGGCGGTCCCATCGAGCACGCACCGGGGGGCGACGCCGGTGTTGCCGTCCACGCAGTTGCTCGCGGGGGCGCAGGCGTTGCTGCGGCCGGTGATGTCGCAGGGCATCCCGAGGGCGATCTCCGGGAGTTCGGCGACGGTGAGCGCGTAGGCGCCTTGCGGGCGGAGCGTATCGGCCGCGCTGCGGGGATACCCCGCCACGACGAGGTAGACCGGGACGCCCGCGCGGACCTGCGGGGTGAGGATGGCCGACGCGGCGGGGCGCATGGCGACGGAGGCGGCGACGTCGTCGTTGCAGTCGAGGGGGGCTTCTCCGGGGCGGAGGGAGAGGCAGTCGCGCTGGGCGAAGAGCACGGTGTCGAAGTTGGCATCCGTGGCGGTGTCGTCGAGGCTCGCGAGCAGCCGTCCGGTCACCGACGGCACGTACCGATGCACCACCTGAAACACCGCCTCCCCGAGGCCATCCGCGCCGACGCAGGTGGCACGGAGGGAGGGTCCGCGCGGGGCTGCGGCGGTGGTTCCGAGGTAGCGGCGGAGGCCACCGTCGAGGGGGGCGCGGGCGTTGAGGTCTACGAGCGCGGCGGACTCACACGCGGCGGGCGGCGGGCCGCGGTCTTCGGGCACCGCGGGCACATCTATCGCGGGCGAAACATCGATGACCGGTGGCACATCCATCACCACGACGGGGACATCCTCGGGGACCACGGGGACATCTTCCATGGCGACCACGGGGACATCTTCCGTGGCGACGGGGACATCCGCGGGCTTCCTGGGGACGTCCTCCGCGGCGACGTCGGGGGTGCTGGCCTCGGGCGCGCCGAGGTCTCTTCCAACGTCGGTGGCGGCGTCGTCGGCTGCCGGGGGCGACTGGGTGCAGCCCACGGCCGCGACGGTCAGACCGAACATCCAGCAACCGAGCGATTGGTGAGGGGTCATTGGGAGAAGCATCGCACTCAATGGTGACCGTCGGTGTCAATCGGGGGCGGAGACAGGGGGGGTACCCCTCGCGACGACGCGCTGCATCGATGGAAGAGAGGGGGGTGCCTCTCGCGACGATGCGATGCATCGAGGGAAGAGAGGGGGGTACCTCTCGCGACGACACGATGCATCGATGGAAGAGGTGGGGGTACCTCTCGCGACGACACGATGCATCGATGGAAGAGGTGGGGTACCTCTCGCGACGAACTCACCGCGCCGGGCACCCACCCTGCGCCGCGCGCTCCACCGCCGCCACCGCCGCCGGGTTGGCCTCGCTCCGCCGCAGAAACGCCCGCGCCCGCCCCGCGTCGAGATGCGCCATCGCCGCCAGCGCAGCATGCCCGAGATCCTGCTCGTAGGGCGGCAGCGCAGCGTCGCCGAGCGTCTCCGCGAGCGCCTCCAGGCCCGCCAGCGCGCTCACATCACACCGCGCCGCGATCGCATCCACCGCCTCGCGCCGCAGCAGCGAGGCCCGCGCGCCGTCGTGTGCAAACGCCACCAACCGCGCCGTCACCCCCGTGCCGGGACTCTCCCCCAGCGCCCGTAACGCCGCCCGCACCACCAGCGCGTTGCGCACCTCGAGCGCCGCCGCCAGAGCCACCGCCGCCTCGGGCCGAGCCGCCAGCGCCGCCGCCGCCGTCGCCCGCACCGTCGGCCATCCGTCGTCCGCCAGCACCGCCTGCAGCCCTTCCACCGCCGCCGCCCGGCCTCGCAGCGCCGTCGTCGCCGCCGCACGCACCCGCGGCGCTGCGTCGCGCAAACCCACCACGAGCGCGTCCGTCGTGTCCGGAGAGCGTCCCAGGACGCGCGCCGCCTCGGCCCGCAGGTCGGCGTCGTGGCTTCCCGCACCGTGTCCCGCGAGCAACTCTCCCAGCAGCGCCCTCCCCGTGGTGTCGCCCACCAGCGGCGACAGCAGCCGCCAGCGCGTCGCAAACGCCGTCGCCGTCGCCCATTGCGTGCGAGCCCGCTCCGCCGCCGTGGGCAGCACCGGGTCGTCCGGCCGCAGCGCCTCGGCCAGCACCCGGAGCCCCCGCGAACCCGCGGGCTCCGTCGTTGGTAGTGCCTCGAGCCATGTGCGCGCGGCGTCCTCGCGCCCCGCCGCGGAGAGCATCGCGCGCAGCGTCGGTAGCCCCTCGCGCCAGGCGTCGTCGCTCGCATTCAACAACGGTGTCGCCGCGCCCAGCCGAGCGCCCCAGGACACCCGCAGCCCCGCCACCACCCGCAGCGCCCGCGGAACCTCCGCCACCACCCCAGCCACCGCCGCAATCACCGGCGCACCCGCACGCAGCAGTGCGTTCTCCGCCGCGGTGGCCACGTCGTCACGCGCCAACGCGTGCGCCACTGCTGCGATCGCCTCGGCCCGCCCGGTCGCCGCCAGCGCCCTCACCGCGCGCCGCGCCGCCACCGTGCTCATCGTCGGAAGCGCAGTGATCACCGCGCGCTCGCCCGCCTCCCCCAGCGAGAGCGCGAGTGCCAGCGCGGCCTCGCCATCGACGCCCTCTGCGGCCGCGAGCAGGCTTGCCACGCCACCATCGCCTGCCGCGTCGAGGGAGGTCATCCACCCGAGGGAGGCCATCGCGCCGTCGTCGAGCGCCACCAGCGCCACGCAGGTCGGCCGCTCCACCGACGGAACCACCACCCGCACCCGCCCCGTCCGCCGCGCCAGGGCCAGCACATCGGGGGTGAGCGTCACCGCGCGCCGCACCGCACCGGGTTGCATGAGCAACAGCCACCGCCGCGGGAAGTCGGCGGTCGGCGTGGCGGTGAGTTCCAGCGCCCGCAGCGCCGCAGGGCCGAGGGCGGGTCGTACGGTCACAAACGATCCGGCCGGGAGCATCGGGGTGCCGTGGGCGTCGGTTCCGTCGGCGAGGCGCACGCTCGCGCCGCGCAACGGGAGCGCCGGAGGGGCACCGGAC
This sequence comes from Deltaproteobacteria bacterium, assembly GCA_947477565.1. Lineage (GTDB taxonomy): Bacteria > Myxococcota_A > Polyangia > Polyangiales > SCUS01. The sequence goes on along the minus strand of CANJUR010000039.1, from coordinate 32,439 downwards.
ACTACGCTCGACGGTGTGGGTTCAGCGCCCGCGAAGGCCGTCCGTGCCGCCGCGAGCAGCCGCAGGTTGGGCGCGCGCACGAAGCGCAGCGACACCCCCAGCGACCAGCGCTCGGAGGGAATCTCCCCCAGCCCGCATGGTCCGCCGGCTTCGTCGTAGTGGTCGCGCACGAGGATTCCGTCGGTGATGGAGAGGGCGTCGCGGGTGCGCAGCCCGGGGTCTTCTCCCTGCCACGTGGTCGGTCCTTCCCAGAGCACCGTCGGAGCGGCCGGGGGCGCGCCCGTCCCGGGGTAGCTGAGCACCCGCGCTGTGGTGGCGGTCGTCTGCAGGAGCACCGTGGACGACCCGATGATCATCCGCTGCGGCGCCTCCTGAGCCGCCGCCGCCGCCGCGTGGATCACCAGCGCGAGGGCGACGGCCGCGACGCGCATCAGGCGTCCGAGGCGTTGAGGGCCTTCGCGAACTCTTCCAGCGCCTGGCGGGCCTGGGCGCTCATGCGCCGCGGAACCTCCACTCGCGCTACCGCAACGAGGTTTCCGCGCCCGCCACCATCGACGAAGGGCACCCCGATCCCTTCCAGGGTAAACGCCGTGTTGGGTTGCGTTCCGGCGGGGATGGTCACGGTCACGGCGGTTCCGTCGAGGTTGGAGAGCGCCGCGGTGCCACCGAGGGCGGCGGTATGAAACGCCACGGGAACCTCCACCAGGAGGTCATTGCCTTCGCGTTGAAACTTCGTGTCCTGCTCGACCTCCATCACCACCAGGAGGTTGCCCGCCGGACCGCCGTTGGGAGCAGGCTCGCCGTGGCCCGCGACGCGAATCGCCTGCCCGTGATCGATGCCCGCAGGGATGGACACCTTGACCTTCTTCTCCGAGCGAACCTCGCCGCGACCGCGGCAGTCCCCGCACGGCTTGTTGATCACCTTGCCCGCGCCGCCGCACTCCGGGCACGGCATCGCGATCATGAACCCCATGCTGCCCTGGGTGACCTGGCCCTGGCCCTTGCAGCCTCTGCACGTCACGGGCTGGCTCCCCTTGGCTGCGCCGGATCCGTTGCAGGACGCGCACTGCGCCGGGAAGACCACGCTCACGTCGCGCTTGGTGCCAAACACCGCCTCGCGCAACGAGATGCGGACGCCCGCGCGAAGATCGCGCCCCGGCTGCACCCGCGGCTGCCCACGACCACGGCCGCCACCGCGTCCACCACCGCCGCCGCCACCGCCGAAGCCCGAGCCGAAGAAGTCGGCGAAGAGATCCTGGAACTGCTCGAAGATGTCCTCCGGCGGACGCATCCCCTGACCTTCGAGGCCTGCGTGCCCGTACTGGTCATAGAGCTTCCGCTTCTGCTCATCGGAGAGCACGTCGTAGGCCTCGGTGATCTCCTTGAAGCGCTCCTCCGCCGCCTTGTCTCCGGGGTTGCGATCAGGGTGGTACTTGAACGCCTCCTTCCGAAACGACTTCTTGATCTCGTCGCCGGTGGAGGTTTTCTGAACCGCCAGCACTTCGTAGTAATCGCGCTTAACCGCTGCCATCGCCGTATATCCTGCTGAACTTTAGAGAAGCTCTTTGAGCTTCTCGAAGAAGGTCTTCTGCTGCGGGTGCGTCTCCTGCCCGAAGGAGACCGCCAGTTGTTCGATCAACGCCTTTTGCTGGTCGTTGAGCGTCGTCGGAACCTCGAGTTGCACCGTCACGATCTGATCTCCACGTGCGAACCCGCCGAAGCGGGGCATCCCCTTGGCACGCAGCCGCAGCTCCTGGCCAGGCTGGATGCCTGCCGGGACGCGCAGCTTCGCACTCCCTTCGAGCGTGGGGACGTCGACCATCGCACCGAGCGCCGCCTGGGGAAAGCTCAAGGGCAGGGTGCAGCGCAGGTCCTGCCCATCCCGGGAGAAGACGGAGTGCGACGCGACGCGCACGGTGATCTCCAGCTTGCCCGACGGGAGCCCATTGCCCGGCGCCTCGCCGTAGCCATCAACGGATCGCGTTGCGCCGTCGTCCACCCCAGCGGGCAGCAGCACCTGGAGCTTCTCCATGCGCTTCACCACCCCACTGCCGGTGCACTTCACACACGGCTCGCGGGGAATGGTCCCCTTCGCGCCGCAGCGCCCGCAGACGCGCGACATCTTGAAAAACCCCTGCTGGTATCGCACCTCCCCGCGGCCCGCGCATGCCGGGCAGGTGTCCACCTCGGTCCCAGGCGTGGCGCCACGTCCGGTGCACGTCTCGCACACCGCGGGGCGCTCGAACTCGACGGTCTTCTCGCACCCCCTGGCGGACTCTTCGAGGGTGATGACCAGCTCGTAGGGGATGTCCCGGCCGCCGCGGGTCTGGCCGCGAACGAAGCTGCCCACCCCGCCGCCCATATTGCCAAAGAGGCCGCCCATCAGGTCACTGAAGAGCTCTTCGATGTTGATCTGTTGGAAGTCGGGCATTCCGCTCGGACCCGTCGGGGCGCTGCCGAAGCGGTCGAAGTGCGCCCGACGGTCGGCGTCACTCAGGGTGTGGTACGCCTCGGAGGCCTGCTTGAACTTCGCCTCCGCTTCCGCGTTGTTGGGGTTCCGATCGGGGTGATACTTCAGCGCAGCCTTCCGGTACGCCGCTTTGATCTCATCTGCGGTCGCTGAGCGTGCGACGCCGAGAACTTCGTAATAATCCGTTGCCATGAGCGCGCGGCACCTTACGTCCCCCTCTTCCGTCCCGCAACGCGCTGCGACACACGGCCCTCCCCCCAGCGATCGCCCCCGGAACACCTCGAAAACCTTGACTTTCACACTCGAATTTCGAAGCATGACCTCACTGTGGCGGTGATGTTTTTGACGCCGGTGGTGCCCCGAGGGTGGGTGATGCTCCGAGGCGTCGCGCTCTCATCCGTCATTGCGTTCTTCAGCCCAGCGGCCTTCGCACAGGCCACGTCGGACGAGGCTGCCGCTGCGTACGAGCAGGGCCAGCGCGCGTTTGCCAACGGGGATTTCAGCGCCGCGGCGGAGTTCTTCGAGACCGCCGACCGCACCCTCCCCGCCGCCCAGGCCATCATCCAGGCCATTCGCGCGCACCGCGGGATGCATTCCCCCGCTCACGACGCGCGCGCCGCCACCCTGGCGCTCACCCTCCTGCGCCGCGAGTCCAACGACCCGCGCATCACGACCTACGCCACCCGCGTCGTCGATGACCTCTCCCCCCAACTGGCCCGGGTCACCGTCCAGTGCGACGGCTGCGACCTCTCTCTCGACGCGCAGTCCAGCGGCCGCGACGTCTTCGCCGAGCCGGGGCCCCACTCGCTCACCGCCGCCTGGGGCCTGCGCGTCGCTCACAGGTCCCTCGAACTCCTTGCAGGCAGCAACAACCCGATCGAACTCGTCGTCCCCGGCGAGACGCCATCGGCGCCGCCGACGATCATCGCCACGCCCGCGGAGATCATGGCCCGGACAGGGGTGCTGCCCGTGGACGTCGAGCTGCCGCCGGTCATGCGCGGCGCGCCCCCCACCGTCGATCGACCGCGACCGATCACTCACGAACCGCCGTCCGAGGGATTGCCTCCCGCGGTGTTTGTCACCGGCGCGGTGGTCACCGCGGCCCTCGCGGCAACCCTCGTCTGGAGCGGTCTCGACACGCTCGACGGCAGCACTACCTACACGCAAAACCCCACACAGTTCGCTCTCGATGACGGTCGAGTGCGTGAGCTACGCACCAACGTGCTCATCGGCGCCACCGCCGCCGCGGGCCTGGCGACGCTGGTGATCGGGGCGTTTTATACCCGTTGGCACGGCGCTGCGGTGTACGCGGGCGCCTCACCCGCAGGGATCCTGCTGGGGGGAAGATTCTGATGGCGAACTTCGACGAGCTCGCGCCGCAGACGCGACGCATCGGGCGCTACGAGGTTCTCGGGGAGATTGCCTCCGGCGGCATGGCGACGGTGTTTCTGGCGAAGTCCATGGGGGCCAAGGGGTTCTCGCGCCTGGTCGCCATCAAGCGACTGCACCCGCACCTCGAGGGGGAAGAAGAATTCGTGCAGATGTTCCTGGATGAAGCGCGGCTCGCGGCTCGCATCCGGCATCCGCACGTGGTGGCGACCCTCGACGTCGAAGACGCCGAAGGACTCTACATCGTGATGGAGTACATCGAAGGCGTGACGCTGCTCACGCTCTCGCGCAGCGCACAGAAGGCGGGGGAGAAGATTCCCGTGCCCGTGGTCGCACGCATCGCGCTCGACATCCTCGGCGGCCTCCAGGCTGCGCACGACCTCATCGACGACAACGGTGAATTCCTCAACCTGGTACACCGCGACGTCAGCCCGCAGAACATCCTCCTGGGCACCGACGGCGCCGCGCGCCTGACGGACTTCGGCATCGCCAAGGCTGGCTCGCGCCTCACGCAAACCCGCGACGGCCAGCTCAAGGGCAAGATCTCGTACATGGCCCCGGAGCAGACCCGGCGGCAGGAGATCGACCGCCGCGTCGACCTCTTCACCATGGGCATCTGCGTCTGGGAACTTCTCGCGGGCCGTCGGCTCTTTCAGGGCGACAGCGACGTGGAGGTGCTCAATCACCTTCTTTTCGAGCCGATTCCTCGATTGCGCGACGTCGCGCCGTCCGTGCCGGCGAGCCTCGAGCAGGTCGTGATGAAGGCCCTCGAGCGCGATCCCAATAACCGCTACAAATCGGCATACGACTTCGCCGACGCCATCGAGCGAGCCACCAAGGTGCTCGGCGGCCCGGGCAACCACCGCACCGTCGCCGCGTACCTGCAGAAGATCTGCGGCGAGCGCATCCAACGGGAGCGCGGCCGCATCGCCAACGGACTGCCGCCCACTTCCGATAGCGCCAGCACCGGGAGCTTCAAGGCGATCGAGCTTCCGCAGGCACCGCCGGTCGCTCGGCCTCCAGCGCCCGACGCCTCACCTGCGATGCCGCCGCCGGGACAGCGCTTCCGCGCCCCCACACTGGCCGGAGCCCCGCTTCATCTCCAACCACAGTTGCAGCCCCAGCGCCCGGCGGCGACCACTCCTCCACGGGCAGCCAGCCCAACGCCAACGAAGCTCCCGTTGCGCGGTGCACCCACGGCGTTCCCCTCGGCTCGGCCCAACCGGGCCACGGTGATGGGGATGGGACCCGAAACGCTGCCGCCGACAGCACCCGTGGTGGCCCACAACGACCGCGAGTTCGACGTTGGCGTGGCCACGATAGCTGCCCCCTCCGCGATGGCAGGGCGCGGTTCGTGGGAGCAAAACAACGAGGGGCCGACCGCACCGGAATTCGATCCGATGGCCGTGTCCGAAGCAACCATCGTGGAGAGCGCGCCCATCGAGGCGATCATCGAGCGACTGCGGCTCAACGGCGGCAAGCCCATCGAACCCGCTCGGGCTCCCGTGGTCGAATTCGAAAGCGATGATGACATCGAGGAGATCGCACCGGAGCCCTCCGGAGCCTTCCACGGGGGGCATTTTGCCGACCTCGCGCAAGCAGCGCAGAGCCCTGTGCCACAGAGCTTTCCGTTGGGCCGATCGCCCATGATCAACTCCGCGCCGACACCCTCTTTCGCCCCGCTCCCAACGGCACAGGGACCGGGTCTGGTGGGGCAATACGGCACACAGGTGTCGCCCTTCGGTCCGCTCGCAGGACCGCCGCAGCAGTGGTCGCTGGGCGTGCCCGTGCAGTCAGCTCTCCCGATCGCCGGACACCCCGCGCCGCGCGGCAACGAGCGTCGCAGTAAAGTGCTCGCCTTCGCGCTCGGGATGGTGATCGTGGCCATTTTCGGCGGAGTCGCGTTCGCCTGGACGCTGCGGAGAAACCAGGCTTCTTCGTCCCCCGCGGTGATCCCCCATGCGCGCCCCGCCGTACCGCCGCCGGTGCCAGCCACGGCTCCGGGCACCGTGCTCTTCGCGCCGCCGCCACGGGTTCCTGCACCCGTCGCACAGCCCGTCGCGGTCGCACAGCCCATCCCCGTCGCAGAGCCCGTCCCCGTCGCAGAGCCCCTCGCAGAGCCCGCCGCAGACCCTCGCCCACATGTCCACCGGCGACGGCACTCACGGCGCGGCGACGAGACCGCGACCGATTCGTTGGCGCCGTTCGCCGCGTCGCCGATCGCACCCACGCGGGTGCTTCCGGCGCCGACTCACAACGCACCCGATCCCGACGCACTCGACCTCGGAAACCCCTACCGACACTGACCGCAGCGGTCTGACCTCAGGGCTCGACCAGACTTGAGGGCTGCCGGGCAATCGAAGTGCTCCCACCGACGCTTTGCCTTGAGTCAGGCGCGCCGGGAAGACCTGCTCTGGATGATTCTGGGAGGGATGAAACGGGGAGGGAAGGCGACGGACCGATTAGCTGCGGCCAGACTCGCGCGCGGCATCAAGCTGCGCCTGAAACCACTGAACGGCACGAGTGAGTTCGTCGAACTCAGCGCCCTCCTGCGATCCGCCGAAGGCCTCGAGCTTCTTCGTCGCCGCGTCGAGGTCGGTGCGAGCCTTCGCGATGTCAACATCCCTGGCGTCGAGACAACGGTCCGTGAGGATCGTCATTGCCTCACCACCCGCCTCGGCGAAGCCTGCGCCCACCGCGAGCACGAAGGTCTTGCCCTCGGAGCGGTAGCGAACGACGCCGGCGCGCAGCGCGGCCAGCAGCGGGAGGTGGCCCGGCAAGACGCCGAACTCACCATCCACGCTGGGAGCTTCTACCTGATCGACGTCCTTGCGCACCGCGACGCCCGCGGGCGTCACCACATCAAGGCGCAGTACGCCGCTGCGGAGCGGTCCCGTGGCGAGGTCGGTGTCCATGGTCATCGGTCAAGCGCTCCTGTTCAGCCGACCTTGGAGAGTTGCTCGGCGGCCTTCTTTACGTCCGCGATGCCACCCTTCAAGTAGAAAGACTGCTCGGGCAGCGCGTCGAGAGCGCCCGACAGAATCTCCTCAAAGCCGTCGATGGTGTCCTTCAGCGGAACCAACGCGCCCTCGAGCCCGGTGAACTGCTGCGCCACGAAGAAGGGCTGCGACAAGAAGCGCTGGATGCGCCGCGCGCGGGCCACAGTGCGCTTGTCGTCCTCGGAGAGTTCGTCCATCCCGAGGATGGCGATGATGTCCTGGAGGGCCTTGTAGCGCTGGAGAGTCTCCTGCACCTGGCGGGCGACCTTGTAGTGACGCTCGCCCACGTACTGCGGCTGCAGCATGCGAGAGGTAGAATCGAGCGGATCCACCGCAGGGTAGATGCCCATCTCCGAGATGGCGCGAGAGAGCACCGTCGTCGCATCGAGGTGCGAGAACGTCGTCGCAGGCGCCGGGTCGGTGAGGTCGTCGGCAGGCACGTACACAGCCTGAACCGAAGTGATCGAGCCGTTTTTCGTGGAGGTGATGCGCTCCTGAAGCGCGCCCATCTCCGTGGCCAGGGTGGGCTGGTAACCCACGGCGCTCGGGATGCGGCCCAGGAGCGCCGACACCTCAGAGCCCGCCTGAGTGAAGCGGAAGATGTTGTCAACGAAGAGCAGAACGTCCTGGTTCTCGTCGTCGCGGAAGTACTCCGCCACGGTGAGCGCCGAGAGGGCAACGCGGGCGCGCGCTCCCGGGGGCTCGTTCATTTGTCCGTAGACGAGGGCGGTCTTGCTGATGACCGAGGTCTTGCCGTCGCCGAGCTTCGACTCCGTCATCTCGACGAAGAGGTCGTTGCCCTCGCGCGTGCGCTCGCCGACGCCGGCAAACACGGACACACCACCGTGGGCCTTCGCCACGTTGTTGATGAGTTCCATGATGAGCACGGTCTTGCCCACGCCGGCGCCGCCGAAGAGGCCGATCTTGCCGCCCTTCTTGTACGGAGCAAGCAGGTCGATCACCTTGATGCCCGTCTCGAGAATCTCTTCCTTCGTGCTCTGGTCGGTGAACGACGGCGGCGCGCGGTGGATGGGGCGAAACTTCTTCGCGTGGACCGGGCCCGCTTCGTCCACGGGAACGCCGATCACGTTGAGAATGCGGCCGAGCGTCTCGGGGCCCACCGGCATCATGATCGGGGCGCCAGTCGCCATCACTTCCTGGCCGCGGACGAGGCCGTCCGTGGAGTCCATCGCGATCGCGCGAACCGTGTTCTCACCAAGGTGCTGCGCAACCTCGAAGACCAGGTTCCAGGGCTCGTCGCTGATGGACTTGTTGGACACCCGTAGCGCCGAGTTGATCGCCGGCACGCCGCCGGGGGGAAACTCCGCGTCGATGACGGGGCCGATGATCTGGGTGATGCGTCCGGTCGGAAGTTCTGCCATCGTCGTGTTCCTTGGCGGCGCGCGTTGTGCTGCGCGAGATGCGATAGGTCGTCAGGGCGGCGCCCCCCTACCACGGCCACCGCGATGGGGTCAAAGCACATCCCCGGCAACACCACACCGACCTTCCAAAGCGCTATATCCCCCCCAACAACAGATCCTATGACGACCGACGACGCCCCAATTCCTACCGCCGCGCGCTCCACTTCCAGCACCGGCTCACGCGAGCTCGCGCTCCAGGCGATCTGCCTCGTCGGGCTCGCCGCCTGCGCGATGCTCCTCGTGGACTACCTCCGCCCGCCGGTGTTCTGTTCCGACCACGGATCCGGGTGCGACGTCGTGCGGCACTCGGCCTTCGCGCGGCCCTTCGGCGTCCCGCTACCGATCCCTGGCACCCTCTTCTTCGTCGGCATGCTCGTCGTCTCGGTGTTCGGCGCGGGCGAGCGCGCACGCCGACTACTCGCCTCGCTCGGCCTCCTCGGAGTCCTCGCGGGCGTCACGTTTGTCGCCATCCAGGGATTCGTGCTCCATTACTGGTGCAAGTACTGCCTCGTCGTCGATGCCTCCGCGGTCCTGGCGGGCGCCCTCGCGATGAGCCTCCGCATGGACGTGCGCGATACCGCCGAGCCCACCCCGAAGCGCCGGGTGCCGTCGTTCGTGGTCACCGCCGCAGCCCTCGTGGCGCTGCTTCTCCCGCTCGGCTACGGGCTCTCGCGCCCCATGGGCCACCGACCCATCGGCCCCAATACGCCCACCATCGCGCCGCTGCCGGAGGTCATCGCCCGGCTGCAGGAGCGCGATGTCACCACCATCGTTGAGTTCGTCGATTTCGAGTGCCCCTTCTGCCGCCGTCAGCAAGAAGCGCTCGCACCGGTGCTCGCCTCCTATGGCCGTCGCGTGCGGGTTGTTCGAAAAAATGTCCCGCTCTCCATCCATGAACACGCCCGCGACGCCGCCCGGGCCGCGTGCTGCGCCGAAGAGCAGGGCCGCGGCGAGGCCGTCTCGAACGCGCTGTTTCGCAGCGAAGACCTCACGCCAGCCGGGTGCGAGCGCGTCGTCCAGGAGTCCCACGCCGACCTCGAGGCGTACCGCGCGTGCCTCGCCTCGCACCGCCCCGACGTGCTGCTCGAACGCGACATGAACGACGCTCACGCGGCCGGCGTCTCTGGCCTCCCCACGCTCTACGTCGGCGTCGAGCGCTTCGAGGGACTCACGGACTCCGACACGCTGCGCGCCAGCATCGAGCGCGCATTGCGAGGCGGCCCAGACGCGGCGAGCCACGCACACCAGGGTGGCTGAGCGACGTGCGGCTCGCGTGGGTGCTGCTGGCGCTCGCAGCCACGGGCTGTCGTCGCGGACGCGGTCGCGCCGAACACAGCGGGGACAGTGACGCCGCGGATGTGGACGGCACCGCGAGTGAGCCTGCCGGGGAGACGCCTGCCATCGCGCCGACCCGCCCGGCGGAGGGATCGCAGCCCCGGTGGCGCTCGCTAACGCACGGGCCGCGGCCGCGAGGCATCGAGCGATGGCGCTATGATTTCACCCCCCGCACGCCGTACGGCGAGCCGACGACGGACGGGCGGACGGTCTTCGTGAGCGCCGTGCGACGCGAAACCGAAGGACCCACGGACGGCGAAGTGTTCGCGTTTGACCTGCGCGACGGAACGCTGCGGTGGCACGTCGCCGTGGGCGGTCTGCACGGCGAACCCGTGGAGTTGGTCGATGGACGGGTGCTGGTGGATACGATTCCCCACTGCGTGCGCCGCGGCGCGGACGTACCAGGCGTGGCGCAGCGGCCGTGCATGGAGACCGGGCGCGGCGGCCTCGTGGCGCTCGACGCGCGCGACGGTCACGAGCGCTTCCACACGGCGTTTTCCTCCGAGGCGATCCGTGCACGGTGGAGCGGGGCGCTCGTCGATGGCGCGTGGTGGATGCACGACGGCGCGGGCTCGCTGCGCGCGGTGCGACTGCCATCGGGTGAAGTCGGTGCGCGGCTTCCGCTGCCGGGCATGGTGACCAACCTCGCCTCCGCCGATCACGACCTGTTCTACACGCTCGATGCGCGGCCGACGACGCGGCTGATCGCACGGGCTCCGGCGACGCCGCGGGCGCGCTGGGAGAAGGTTCTGCCATACCGCAGCGCTTGCCCGGTGGTGACGACCGGGCCAGTGCTGGTGGTGCCCGCGTTCGCGACGACGGGGCTCACCGGCGCGCCCCGGGCGCTCCTGCGCGCAACCGGCGCAGACCTCTGGACAGTGCCCGCGCCGCCGCGATCGGTGGAGGGCTGCGGCGCCGTGGACAACAACGTCTTCTGGCAGGTGCAAGACCTCACTCTCCAGGGATTTGCCCTTGGGGATGGCCGACGGCGCGGACGCTTCGCTCTCCCTGCGCCCCTCACGAGCGACCTGACCGTGGCGCTCGATGGGGTGTTCTACGTGAGCGTGCACGGACGCCTCGCGGGCCTCGATCTCATCGACGGCCACGTCGCCGTGAGCGTCGTGAGCGAGGCGGCCGCGGCCGAAGGGCTCACGCTCTGGGCCGGCCACGGCGCACTCACCACGCGCGACCCGGGACTGCTGATCGGGTTCGATTAGGTGCTCTGGTAAAGTAGACCTTTTGACTGCTTCTCCCGCAGAAAAAGGTCGGGTCGTTGCGCGGCTACGAGGAAGAATCGAGCGACGACGGAGGCCCAGGTTCCGGGAGCGCTTTCGCAATCTTCAAGGCGATCTGATGGAGGGGGCGCGGTGGCTGTTCGCGGCGACTGAGGCGCTCGACGGGGATGACGCGGCCTACCATCACCCCGGCGCATCGGTGAGATGAACGGAATCGAGGGTGGCGAGGTGATGCCGAGGCGGCGTGTGCATGGGCGGGTTCCTGAGCGCGGCCATCAGCGCATCACCGATGGTCTCAACGACCTCGCAGCAGTGGACGCGCGGCGTTGTGTTTGACGAGCGCGAGGTGTTCAGGACCGCGCAGCCGCTCCTATGGTTCGGTGGAGCCCTTGAGGTCGGTGATCAGCAACGCCACCCGATGCACGCCCAGCCCCGACGAGGTGCGAATGGTCTGCGGCGGAAACATCTCGTGAAACGTCTGACGCGCTTCCCGGTACGCGTAGGCACAAAGCCGAATATCGGCTGCTCGAAGTCGGCCGACCGTGCAGCGGGTGCGTCGTAGGAGATCTCTGCGGCCCCGTCGTTGGGACAGGCGTTGTGGCGCCTCGCCCGCAGCGCGGTCGCGCGATCAGGGGCAGGGGAAGAGGCGGTCGAGCGTCGCGACGGCTGCGTCGAGGTCGGCGCGCGCGGGGTCGGCGGCGACGAGTACGGACGCGAGTCGATCGGCGTCGGCGGCGCTTCGAACGCGCACCGCGCGGTCAAGCAGCGGGCCAATCACCCCCGCGAACGCCAGGTGGGCGGCACGCTCAGCCACGGGCGCGGTGGCGGCGGCGCGGATGCGCGCCTGAAGCACCACGACGATACCGCGGGTGAGGGCGCGATCGAGCTGATCGCGGGCGCGCTCGCGGAGGGCAACGTTGGTGGCAGGGGTCGTGCGATCGAGGTCGCGCCAGCAGCGCACCGCGAGCACGCCGTCCCAGATGCGGTCGTGCGCGGCCGGCTCGGCGGACTGCACGTAGCGGGCGAAACTGATGTAGCGGGCCTCCGTGCGCTGCACGCCGCCCGTGTAGTAGGCCCACGACGAGTCGCAGTCGGCCGTGACGGTCGTGCAGGTGAGGGACTCCTTGTAGATGGAGATGTAGAAGAACCAGAGCAGCGCGGCCTCGATGCGCGCCGCACGCACTCTCTGCGGGGTACCGAGGGTGGCGACCTGGCCGTCACGGAAGTTCGCGGTGATCACGGGCAACAGCCGCGCCGGGCCAGCGCAGTAGTCAGGGTTGGCCGTCACGACCTCGGCCACGCGACAGTCGTTGTTGGGCGTGGGCTGTGGGTAGTGCTCGTCCGTGCGGCGTACCACGCGCGAGTCGAGTCCCTCAGCCTCGAGGTAGACCATGCGGGCGGCGGTAAACTCCTCAGCGGCGGGATCGCGCGTTGGGTCGAAGAGCCCCGTAGTGCGCCCGCCCGTCGCGTCGATGTGGATGCGCTCGAAGGCCGTGGCGCGAGTGATCGACGAGGTGCTCATGTCGAAGCGTACGTAGAGCCCGGGGTCGCTGATGCAGGCGGGCCAGGGGTCGGTAGACGACATCGAGACGCGCGGTGTGTAGTCGCTCGCGACGGGCGCGCACGCGACGCCCCCATCGACGCCCGTGTCCGTGGTCGGAGCATCGACCGTGATGACGTCCGTCGCGGCAGAGTCCGTCGCATCAACCCCGTTGTCCGTGAGCGCAGCGTCGCTGCCGACGGGCGTCGCGTGAGGCGCTTCAGTCTCGCAGGCTGACAGGAGCAGGACCGTCGCGAGGAAGACACCACGGGAACGATTCGAACTACTTTTCAACAGGATCGCGCCTCCACGGTAGATATTTGCCTGTGTCAAAGCCGCGTTGCAACGGTGATCAGCAGGCTGCGCGCTGGCCCGTTGATGCTCGAGCCGTGGACCCGGTAGGCGGTGTCGAGAACGTTCTCGAACGAGGCTCCCACCCGAACGCGGTCACGCCAGCGCCAGCCGGCGCGCACATCGACGACGGCGTATCCGCGGGTTCCGCCGGCGGGGACGCGGGCGTCGCCGAGGTCGGACGGCGCCAGCCTCGTCTGATCAGCCGACCAGCGCAGGGCCGCGCCCAGGTAGACCCCCGAGGGTTCGTGACGCCAGCGGGCTTCGAGCGTGCCATTCATGGGCGGGACGCGCGATAGCGGAACCCGCGAAGCCCCGCTGCCGGGCGCGGCGGGGCCCTCGCCCCAGGCGTACGCGGCGGTTGCGGCAAACGAGAGGCTCCCGGGGAGTTGGAGCCGCGCGGCCGCTTCGGCACCCGCGACGACGCTCGACCCGACCGCGTTGATAAGCTGGAAGCGCGACCAGGAGGCGGCACACTGCGGCGTCATGGCGGGGCAGTCCGCGGAGGTCCGGAGCGCGCGGGTGATCGCGTCGTCGAGGGTCATTGCGTAGCCCCACGCCTCGAGTTCGAGACGCGCCACGCGGACCCGCGCGCCGAGTTCATAGGTCACCGAGCGCTCGGCACCGAGCGCGGTGTTCTCGAACTGAAACCCGGGACCCGCCTGCTGACGAGACGTGAGGTCGTCGAGGTTGGGCACCCGAAGGCCCTGGTCGATGTTGCCGAAGAGCGCGAGCCCCGCGGTGGGGTGCCACTCCACCCCGGCGCGACCCAGGGCAGCGAGCGAGGACACATCGACCGGCTGCGTCGCACTCGCAGCGTCCCCGGCGGCGGAGGCTGCTGCGCCCGCAAGTCGCCCGCCGACCCGCACCCGCACCCGCGACCCGTAGGCGACCTCGGCCTCGCCCCAGAGGCCACCCTGCACCATCCACGCGCCGTCAGCGTACTGACCGCGGGAGTAGCGCCGCGTGAGATCAACGTCCGTGAAGGTGATCCACGCCTCACTGGCGACGCTGTCGCGGTAGACCTCGGAGCCGTAGCGAAACCGCGCCGTCAGCGGTCGCGCCGCGGTGCCCGCGAGGCGCACCCGCGGGGTCGCAGCGCGCATCGCGAGCCCCAGCGTGTCCACGTCGTCGATGAAGCCGTTGGTCGCGAATGACAGCGGGCGATCGAGGCGTCGGCGCTCGTGCGAGCGCTGGTACGAGAGCACCACGTCGACGTCGCGCAGCCGCGGCCCGACGTCGCCCCGCAGCGCCGCGTAGGCCAGCGTACGGAACTGTTCCTCGTACCGCAGGCACTCCCGATCGGAGCCGTAGGCGGGCGGGCAGAGGTCGGTGCGCGGGGCGTCATACTGGCGGTAACCGTACACAGCGGCGACGAGTTGAAGGTCGTCGCGGAGGCGCCACACCGCGCGAGCGTCGAAGGTCGCCTCGCGGAAGCCCGTCCCGCGCTGGGTGCGCCCATCGGCTTCGAAGTACGGCACTGGCGGCACCCGCCCGGCGGCGAGGTCGCGGACGGGCCCCGCGGACTCAAGCTGCCCAACGTCGCGGTAGCCGCCACCGACCAGAACAGCGACGGACCCACCCAGTTGCGCGTCGAGCTCCGCCCGCCCACCGAGCTCGCCGTCGGCCGTGCCGTAGCGCCCGCGCAGCGAGGGGTGCAGCGTGAGCCCGCGCCGCGCCGGGTCGAGCGTCGGCCCGCGCGGCGAGACCAGCACCGCCCCGCCGATGGCGTCAGAGCCCCACCGCACCGACGCGCTGCCGCGCAGCACCTCCATCCGCTCGACCGTCTGCGAATCGACGGTAAATAAGTACTGGTTCGGACCCTGGCGGTAGACGCCGGTGTTCATCCGCACGCCGTCGAACAGCAGCAACACCTGCTGGCCCGTCACGCCGCGCACGAAGGGACTCGCCTGCCCGTGCGCCGTCTGCTGCACGGTCACGCCGGGCACGAAGCGCAGCGCGTCGGGTGACGAGCGGGGCGCTCGCTCGTCGAGGTCGTCGCGCGTCACCTCGCCGGCGCTGCGACCGCGCGTCTCTGCCGAGGACCGCTCGTTGCGCACCGTCGCCTCGCCGTCGGGGGCGTCCTGCGCGCGCAGCGTCGTACCGGCGAGCGATACACCGAGGCCCGCGGCGAGCGCGGCGCGGCGGGCGCGATGGTCGCAGGGCGAGGAAACGCTCAACGGTACCCGAGGATCGTCCCCCAGTACCCCACCACCGTAGCGCGGCCGTCGGGGCTCGCGGCCACCGCCGTGAGGTCGTCGCCCGTACCCATCGCAAGTGAGCGCCAGTGCGCGCCGTGGTCGCGCGAGTGCACCACGCGGCCCGCGAGACCCACCGCCCAGACGTCCGATCCGGCGCCCGCGACCGAGACCAGGGTCTCGCTCACCCCCGCGTCGATGCGGGTCCAGTGCACGCCGTCCGTGCTGCGGATCGCTGCGCCCGAGCGGCCCACTGCGTAAACCTCGTCGGCGTCCCCCCACAGCGCGAAGAGGTCGGCCGTCATCCCCGACTCCACCGGTGCCCAGTGGGCACCACCGTCGATTGTGTGCAGCAGCAGGCCGCCCATGCCACAGGCCCAGGCGTGCCCGTCGTCGCGGCCCCACACGCCCATGAGGCCCCTGGTCTCCGCGGCGGCGACGGCCGCCCAGTGCTCGCCCCGGTCGATGCTGCGCAGCACCGAGCCGCCGCGCCCGACGACGAGTCCTGCGCCGCTCGCTCCCAGCCACACCGCCGAGAGGATCTTCGTCTCGAGTGGCGGCACCAGCGCCCAACTCTGCCCACGGTCGGCACTGCGCAGAATCGTACCGGCGTCGCCCACCACCACCAACGTCCGGTCGCCGTCGCTCGCGATGCCCGAGAGGTTGAGGTTCATTCCAGAGGGCATCCGGGTCCACGGGCGGGTCGCGTCCCTACACAGGATTACCCCCGCCGCGCCGACCGCGCAGGCTGCCCCGTCGCGACCGCGCCACACCGCGTGGAGCGACCCGCGGTGCCCTCCGAGCCCCGCGCGCCACGCTCCCTCAACGTCGCGCTCAGTGACCACGCCGCGCGGGCCCACCGCGAACATGGCGCGTTCGGTGGCGGCCACCGCAACGAGGTCCGAGGTGGTGTCGCTCCCCTCACGAATAAACTGCACCCCGTCGCGCGCGCGCAGCATGATGCCCGAAGCACCCGACACCAACACATCCCCGCGCCCGCGCCCGGTGACGGCGAGGAGGTCCTCCGAGGCGAGGCGCGGGAGAATCGTCCAGTGCTGGCCGGCATCGTTGGACACCAGGATCGTCCCGCCGGCCCCCACCACGTACGCGTCGTCGGGTCCGCTCGCCCAGACGCCGGTGAGCGAGCGGCTGGTGTTCGACGCAACCCGATACCATCGGGCGCCGCCGTCGATCGAGCGGAAGAGCGACCCCTCGCGGCCCGAGGCGATCGCGAGTCGCCCGTCGGTCCAGACGCCGAAGAGGTCGGCGTCTGGGCTCACCACCGCGGGCGTCCAGCGGCCGCCGTCGATCGACCGGAGCACCTCGCCCCCGGCGCCGACGACGATCGCGCGGGCGCCCGCCGCAGCCACCGCCCAGAGATCTCCGCGCGCGGGCGAGGGTTCGCGCGTCCAGTTCGCGCCGTGGTCGGCCGAGCGCACGATCGCCCCACGCGCTCCCACCGCGACGACGCCCGCGTCGGTGCAGGCCACGCCGTGGAGGTCATCGCCCGCACCGACGCGCAGCACGCGCCAGGCGCCGCCCCGCGGGCGGGTGATCACCGTGCCGTGCTGTCCGACCGCGAAGGTCCGGCCGCCGCGCTCGATGCACGCGCCGGCGAGGAGGTTGCCCTGAGGCGACGGGTTCTCCCAGCGCCACGCCCGCTGAGACGCGCGCACGGGGCGGCGGCACGCGGCCAGCGAAGCGAGCAGGGCGAGCGGGAGGGCGATGCGGATCCGGGGCTTCACTGTCGGTGGGTTAGGTTCGGAAGGCTTCGGCGCGATCAGCGCGGGCAGCGCCAACCGATGTTGAAACTCTGGAGCGTTGGCGACCCACCGCTCTCGGCCGCCTGCATCGAGATCGTGATTCTCATCTGCCGCGCGGGCACGACGCTGGCGCCGGCGAAAGCGGCCGCGGCGTTGACGGGCGAGACGTCGCGTGGGGCGACCGCGAGGGTCACCGGTGTCGCAGCGCCCAGGGCTGCGAGAGTCGAGGCCGTGCGGGCCGCGAAGGTGATCGATGTGCCCGCCGGGGTGGTGGACGACCAGGTGAACGTGGTGATCTGCGGGTTGTCGCAGGTCATCTCGAAGGTCTCCTCGTAGGTGCCCTGCGCGATGCTTACGCGGCGCACCGACCCGGTGAAGTCCGAGTACGAGTAGACTTGGTTGGCGCCGAAAAGCACGACCGAGGAGTTGGTCTCGGGCGAGTACCGGATGAGCGCCGAGGGAGCCTGGTAGTGGGCGAGCCACACGTTGCCCACGCGATCGACGCCCACCGCCGACGGACCGGTGTAGTTGCCCGGCAGCGGCACGCGGGTGATCGCCGTGGCGGGGATGGTGCCGCCCGCGACGAAGGCGTTGGAGTCCCAGTAGAGCAGGCCCCCGGAGGCGGCGTCGCTCACCGTCGCGAAGGTCATCCACACGCGGCCGTCGGCGCCGATGGTGATGCCACGGCCCGCGGTGCCGCTGCTGGTCATGAAACTCGTGGTGTCCACGCGGGTCCACGAGTTGAGCGCCGGGTCAAACGCGATCGCGTCGCGGCACGCCCAGCCCGCGAGCCACACGCGGCCGCGGGCGTCCGAGGTCATGCCATAGGCGTTTACGCAGTTGGAGATGCGGCGCGACAGGGGGTAGGGCACCTGCGGGCCTACGGTCAGCCCGACGGTGTCGATCGACTGGAGCGCGCCGTTTTCGAGGGTGCCGACCCATAGGCGGCCGTCGCGGGTGACCACCATCGCGTAGGGGTTCACGGTGAGAGCGTAGGTGCCGAGGGTGACACCCGTGCGCGGGTTGAGTCGGTAGGCCTGCCGGGTGTTGTACCCACCGACCCAGACGTATCCGAAGGGGTTCGCGGCATCGCCGCGATCGGTCGCGATCGAGCGCAGAACCGCGTTGACCGTGCCCACGTTGGCTGTCCATACGACGCACTCATCCTGCCCGTAGGGCCGCACGTCCGTGGGGCCGCTCGAGGTGTCGATCATCCCGTTGCCGTTGCGGTCCACGCAGTTCGCACGCTCGGCCGCGATCTTGGTCACGCTGCCCTGCGTCCCGAACCCACGGCTCGCGACGTAGGAGTCGCCGTTGCCATCGACCACCACGCGGCTCGGCATGTTGCAGCCGTCGTTGTAGCAGCAGAGCCCGCGGCACTCGCCCGAGGCGAGCCCCACCTTGTAGCGTGCAACCTCGCGCTGACCGGCCGCGTCCCACTTGCCGATCGTGCTCTCGCCCGTGTTGACCACCCACAGGTAATCGAGGTTGGTCGTGGTCGAGACCCCGCTGACGTTGAGCCCGCCCGCCGGACTCACTGCGGTGCCACGCTGGCCTGCGCCATCGAATGCCGTACCGCCGACGCCCACGGTGCGGTCGCGGCACTCGAGGTCGCAGCCACCACAGGTGTTACGGATGTCGTTCTCGCAGCCGTTGGCCGGGTTGCTGTCGCAGTCGCGGAAGGGCGCCGTACACGACCCGACGGCGCACGCCCCGGCCCTGCAGGCAGGCGTGCCGTTGGCGGTGATGCAGACGTTGCCGCAGCGCCCGCAGTTGCCGACGGTTACCCGCAGGTCGGTCTCGCAGCCGTTGTTGGGGTTGTCGTCGCAATCGTCGAAGTTCGGCGCACAGGCGAAGCCGCAGACCCCCGATGTGCACGAACTCACAGCGTTGGCGCGGGTGGGGCAAGCGTTGCCGCAGCGCGCGCAGTTGTTGAGGTCGGTGTTGAGGTTGCGCTCGCAGCCGTCGGTGCGGTCGGCGTTGCAGTCGAAGAAGCCGGGCGCGCAGGTCTGCACGCAGGCCCCCGCGGAGCAGCTCGCGGCCGCGTTTGCGTAGGGGCCGCACGCCGTGCCGCAGCCGCCGCAGTTGTCGGGGTCGAACTGCGTGTTGCTGCACGTGCCCGAGCACACGGTCTGGCTCGCACTGCACGAGGCCGCGCAGACGCCCGCGCTGCACACCTGGCCCGCGGCGCACGCAGTCCCGCAGGCGCCGCAGTTGGCGCGATCGGTCTGGAGGTCGCGGCACGACCCGGTGCAGCTCGACAGGCCAGCGATGCACGAGAGCTGACAGGTGCCCGTGCTGCAGACCTGGCCCGCAGCACACGCAATCCCGCAGGCGCCGCAGTTGGCGCGGTCGGTGTCGAGGTCGCGGCACGAACCCGAGCAGCTCGACAGGCCCGCGACGCACGAAAGCTGGCAGGTGCCTTCGCTGCACACCTGGCCGTTCGCGCAGGATGTCCCGCAGGCGCCGCAGTTGGCGCGGTCGGTCTGGAGGTCACGGCACGACCCGGTGCAGTTGTTTAGACCGGGACCGCAGGACACCTGGCAGAGACCCGCGCTGCACACCTGGCCGGCCGGGCAGGTGGTGCCGCAGGCGCCGCAGTTGGTCACGTCGGTCTGGATGTCGCGGCAGGCGCCGGAGCAGTTGGAGAGCGCGGCCACGCAGGACACCTGGCAGGCGCCCGCGACGCACACTTCGCCGGAAGCGCAAGCGTTGCCGCAGGAGCCGCACCCCTCACGGTCGTTGCGCAGGTCGCGGCAGCGCCCGGAACATTCGGTGAATCCCGCGCCGCACATCGTGGCGCACACGCCGCGCACGCAGAACTGCCCCACTGCGCACACGTTGCCGCAGCCACCGCAGTGGTTGACGTCGTTGGAGGTGTCTACGCAGACCTCAAGGCCAGTGGCGCCCGCGTCACCGACGGGGGCAGGGCAACGCACCTGCAACTCAAGGCAGGAAACACGGCAGCGGCCGTCGAAGCAGGCGAGGCCCGCGGCGCAGGCGCTGCCGCATGCACCGCAATTCATGCGGTCGCTGGAGAGGTCGGGACAGGTGCGGCCGACGCCGCCGTCACCCGCGGTGCCAGGGCACTCGGTGCTCGACCCGGTGCACATGAACATGCACGCCCCGTTGGAGCACACCTGGTCGGTGCCGCAAACGGTGCCGCAGGCTCCGCAGTTCGCACGGTCAGTCTGCGTCGATACGCAGATCGCTACGCCGCCGTCGCCCCCGCGACAGAGACTCTCGGTGCGTGCGCAACTCACGACGCAGGCACCGGTCTGGCAGATCTGCCCAGCGGCGCACGACGTCCCGCAGGCGCCGCAGTTGAGCGAGTCGGCGGCAGGATCGACGCAGCGACCGCCGCAGCTCAGGAGCGGCGACGGGCACGATCCACTGTCGAAGCCGAGGTCTGTGACCCCCGCTTCGGCGATGGGCCCGCCCACCACACTGCTGCTGCTGCCATTGCATCCCACGAGCACGACAAGAGCGAAGATGGACGCAAGGCGGAACAGGGTTGGGGGCATGGTTCTTGATGGTATGACCGAGTCGCGTGCGCTTGGAAGCTCTGGAGTGAAACTAAATTCGAGCCGAAGGAGGCCAGTTGAGCCGTCCGACCTCGATTCAGGCGAATCCCGCGGCGGGTTGCGATCGCGCGACTGCGCCGGGGTGACGGACGAACCGATGGCCGATGGTGGCGGCCGCGGGCGAAAGGGGGCTCGCGCTCTGGGCCGGCCCCGACGCGCTCGCCGCGCGATCCGGGACTGCTCATCGGGTTCGATGAGAGCGGTTCGCGGCCGGACGCCGAGCGCACCGTCCGAGACCCTGCGACCGTGGAGCCAACAGCCAGAAGGCACCCCCGTGACCTCCCAAACACCCAACCACGGAGAGCCGAGGAGGGTCGCCGACCCTTCAAGGCGCAGCGCACTGCGCGCCGAGAGGGTGCCGCACCCTCGCACGAGCGACCTTCCGTGCAGGGCGTGACGATCATGGTGGGCGGCGCTAGGTTCGCGCCCGATGATCAGCACCATCGTCTCGAACTCCATCCGCGCCGCGCTCTACCCACTGTCTGCCGCGCGCCGGGCGACGCTGGCGCCGAAGGGCACCTGGATCACCCTCACCCTCGAGGGAACCATCACGGAGATCGAGCGGCCGTTCTCGCGGTTTTCACACCCACTGCAGATCATCTTGAAGGGAGCGCCGAAGCCGGTGCTCACCCTCGCGGGGCTGCGCGAGCTCGCCGACGCCGTCGCGGCGGATGGCAACGTCGATGGAATGCTGCTGCGCATCGAGGCCCTCAGCTGCGGTAGCGCCGTGGCGACGGGGCTGCGCGAGGTGATCCACGGGCTGCGGGCGGCGGGGAAGAAGGTGGTGGCGTGGCTGCCCGACGGCGCGACCACGAGGGAGTATTTTGTGGCGCTGGCGGCGGACAAGATCCTGCTGACGCCGCAGTCGTCGCTGGGTCCGCTGGGCTACGCGGCGCAGACGACCTTCGTGCGCAATCTCCTCGCGCGCGGGGGCCTGGAGACGGAGGTGTATGCGCGCAAGGAGTTCAAGAGCGCGGCGGAGCAGTTCAGCCGCGATGGCTACTCCGAGCCCAACCGAAAGCAACTGGAGGCGCTGCTCGACCGGCTGCACGCGGCGCTGGTGGGTGCGATGGCAGACAGCCGTCACGTCGATGAAAATCGCGCGCGGGCGATGGTGGAGAGCAGCCCGTACCGCGCCCCGGACGCCGTGCGCGAAGGTCTGATCGACGCGCTCGCATACGAAGACGAACTGCCCGGGCACCTGGAGACGTCCAGTGGAAAGCCCAGGCTGGTGAAGGCAGCGATGTACCTCGCACTGAGCCGCGTGATGCGCTTCGACGGCGTATGGAACGGCCCGCGCGTAGGCGTCGTGGAGGTGCGCGGGGCGATCGTATCGTCGTCGCAGTCGTCGATGGGCGGCCTGGCGGACGCGCGGCGGGTGGGCGCGGCGATTCGCGCGGCGCGGGCCAACCCCCGGGTGGGCGCGGTGGTGCTCTACGTAGACTCGCGCGGCGGCAGCGCGCTCGGCAGCGACATGATCGCGCACGAGGTCGAGCGCCTGAAGGAGCAGAAGCCCGTGGTGGCGTACTTCTCCGACGTAGCCGCGAGCGGCGGGTACTACGTCGCGGCGCTGGCGCAGGAGATCATCGCGCAGCCGTTGACGATCACCGGGAGCATCGGGGTGATCGCGATGCGGCTGCTCGCGTCGCGGCTGCTGGAGAAGCTCGGGGTCAACCACGAGGTGATCCGCCGAGGAGAGCGGGCGGATATGCTGTCGCCGTTTCGTGGGTGGAGCGAGGACGAGCGCGCGGCGTTCAACCGCGAGATCGACGGGTCTTACAACGACTTCGTGGGCATCGTGGCGCGCGGTCGCAAGCGCGACGTGAGCGAGGTCGAGCCGCTGGCACGCGGCCGGGTGTACGCGGGCGTCGATGCGCACGCGCTGGGGCTGGTAGACCACCTCGGCGGGCTCGACGTGGCCATCGCCCGGGCGCGCGCGCTCGCACCGACAAAGCTGGCCGATCGGCCTGTGGTGATCGCGCCGCCGCGCGGCACGGTGGAGCCGCCGGAGCCGGCGCCGCCGATCAGGGCGCTGATGGCCTTCCTCGAAGGGCAGGCGATGGCGACGCGTGCGGAGGTCGATCTGCTGCGGATGTCCCTGGCGTCGCCGAACGAGCGGCTCTTCGCGTGGGATGGGGTCTCCGCGGAGCTATAGCCGCTCGCGGCGTCAGCCGGTCTCGGCCACCGGGTCGCCGAGAACGATGCGCCGATCGTCGCAGCCGTACGCGTTGGGAGTGAGCTCGATCACCGTGTGCAGCGGGACGTCCAGCCGGGTGCAGCTCGCCGGGGGCTGGTCCATGAAGTACGCGTAAAGGCAGCGCAGCACCGCGCGATGCGTGACCACCATCGTAGGCGACCGCTGCCGCTCCAGCTCGATGATGATCGGCTCCAGCCGCTGGATCACGTCCTCGTAGGACTCCCCTCGCGGATAGCGGTATCGCAGCTTGTCCCTCTGCCGCCGCTCGTACTCCTCCGGGTGCTGTGCCTTGATCTCCGTGTAGGTCATCCCGTCGAAGATGCCCGCGTCGATCTCGTCGAGCGCCCGCCACGCCACCGACGGCGCCGGGAGCCACCGCGCGGTCTGCGTCGAGCGCCGCAGCGTACTGGTCCACACCTGCACGTCGTCGCCGGGCTGCACGTGATCGTTGAAGAATTCCGTCAGACGCACCGCGAAGCGCTCGCCCCGCGGGGTCAGCTCGGGGTCGCCGCCGACGCGCGCGTCCACGTTGCAGGCGCTCTCCCCATGCCGCGTGAGCCACACCGGGCGCGGAACAATATGGAGGTTCATGAGCACCCGCACGAGACGCCCCGGGAGGTCGCCGCGGAGGTCGTGCAGCACCAGTTCGTGGCCCACGTTGACCAGCTTCACAAACGATCCGTCGCTCGCGTCGAGCGTCTCGTACCGCTGCTCGTAGTGGGCGATGCGCGCGCTGAAGTCATGCACTGCGTCCTCCGGGTCTACACCCGCATAGTCCGGGGACTTCAGCTTGATCTCATGGATGGTGTCCGCGATGATCGTCGCATCGTCGCAGAGGGACTCGACGAAGAGCACGGGGACGCCGGCGTGTTCGCAGCCCTGGCGCACCATCGTTCGGCGGTCGCGGGTGTGGTTCGTCGCGTCGTAGATGGCCACCTCGCCGCCGCCGCGAAACCAGCCGAGCATGTCTTCCATGGCCTCCCTCGCGAGCGATCGCCGCGCGGACTCTCCCTCCATGTTGCTCGGGTCGAAGAACTCATGCGTGCGCGCCGCGCCGAGCCGCTCGCGACGGTACGCGCCGACGTTGAACACCCGCGTCTGGTAGCCCAGCCACGACAGGTAGCGCGCGAGCTTGCGCGCGATGTACGTCTTGCCGCGGGCGGGCAGCCCCACCATCACCACAGCGAGGCGCTGCGCGCGCGGCGGACGGAGCGAAGTGGCGTGGAAGGAGGGGCGTTCCATGGATGGTGCCGAAGCATACCGTGGACACGCGACGGCTCGTGAAGAGAGCGTGCCGTCGAAGAAGCGATCGATCGCCGCGACGCCTTCGACCACCGGCCCGAGGCGCGGCTACTCGGCTGTCACTGACCGCGCGGGTGAAACACGGAGACCGGGCGCCGTCTCGTAAACGACGCACTGCGCGCATCGCGTCATGTCCCACGAACAACCACCCAATGTCGTGATTGACGCCGGTGTGAACGTTGCCGACAGTCCCGCTCGCGCGGAGTCATCACATCGGCATCCGGGCAGAGGGAGAAATGATCATGAGCGGTTCAAGCGGCGGTGAGGTTTTGAAGACGGGATCCAAGGGCGCGGCGGTGACGACCCTGCAAGAGCAACTCAACAAGTTCGGCTACGGCCTCACCGTAGACGGCCACTTCGGCGACGCGACCCACGGTGCAGTGGTTCACGTGCAGAAGTCCTTTGGCTACACGGTTGACGGCATGGTGGGCCCCGGCACCCAGGCGCTCATCACCCAGCAACTTGGCTACAACTGGACCAAGGACAAGCCGACCAAGTGAGACCTGCGTCGGCCGCGCGGGTTCACCCCCGCGAGGACCGCATGGATTTCCCGGGCGGCTCCGACACCTGCACCGCCCGAACGGATCAAACCGACGCCTGATCCCTTCGAGCACCGAACCTGTCCGGTAGACCAAACCTCCAGAAGCGGTTTCAGTTCAGTTCTGGGACGCCCGGATCACCCGTTGCTCCGGCGTGGCGCGTTGGGCTCAGTGGCGCTTTCGACGGCGACGGGCGAGCGCTGCGCCGAGGGCGAAGAGCGCACCTGCCGCCGATGGACGACGATCCCCTGTGCCAGGGACCGCGCATCCGCAACCGTCACCCTGCAACGCAAACACCTTCTGCCCCGAATCCGACGCGTCGACCGTCGTGCCGCTGTCTCGCACGGTCGAAACATCCTCCTTCGCAGGCACATCCTGTGCGGTCGTGACGTCCTGCACGCTCGCGTCCGTGACCACATCGGTGGCGGCATCCGTCGAAGGCACGTCGGTGACGTCGGTGACGTCGGCGACGTCGGTGACGTCGGTGACGTCGGCACCGGCGTCCATCACGGGGGCGCGGCAGGTCGAGGTCACGAGGTCACACACCGACGCGACACCCGTGCACTGAGCGTCGGAGACACATTGCACGCAGGTTCCGGTTGCGCCCCCGGAGCACACGAGCCCGGTGCTGCAGCCGCCTGCGCCGCCCGCGGCGACGGGCGTGTGGGAGCAGGCTCCGTTTCCGCAAGCGTCTGTGGTGCAGGCGACGCTGTCGTCGCAGTCCGCCGCGCCCACGCAGGCGACGCAGGCGTTGCGCCCCATCGCATCGGAAACGCAGTACGGCGTCGTCGTGGTGCATCCGAGGTCGGCGCCGGTCGTCGCGCTGTCCACGCACGCCTCGCAGCGAGCGCCGCCGCCCGTGAGAGAACGGCAGTGCGGCGCGGCCATCGTGCAACCGGTGTCCGTGCCGGTCATCGAGGTGTCGCGGCACGCCGGGCCGCACACGCTCATCGAGTCGATGCGGTAGGTGATGGCGGTGTCGGAGTTGTTGCTGCACGCGCTGGCGACGTCGGGATTGGCGGCGCGCACCGAGTCGGCCACGCCCACCGCGAAGTCGTACGACACGCGCTCGGCCACCGTGCGGGCGAGGGCTGCGGAGGTCTGGCCGATGGTGGTGAAGCCCCCAAACACCGCCGCGCGAACGCCCGTCCCAGGATCGAACTGGAGCAGCGTCGGCGAGCGAAACGAGGTCGGTCGATCGGCGAAGTCCACGACGCCAGTGACGTAGCGCGCGCGGTACGCCGTCCAGACGCCGACGCCCGGCACCGCGAGGCGCGAAGGCACCGCGGTCGATGACGCGGGCTCGAAGCCCGGAACCTCCACGCAATCACTCACGCCCCGTCGCGAATAGACCACCGTGGTGTCGGGGTTGTCGCAACTCCATCCCGCTTCGATCGCGCAGGTGGCCGAGCATCCGTCGCCCGCGCTGGCGTTTCCGTCGTCGCATGTCTCCGTCGGCGCGCGCACACCGTCGCCGCACGTGACCGCGCACGTCGATCGGTCGCCGCGGCAGACGAAGCCGCGCTCCACTTCACAGGTGGCCGAGCATCCGTCGCCCGCGGTGGTGTTTCCGTCGTCGCATCGCTCGACGCCCACGATCGCGCCGCTCCCGCAGACCGTCACCGTGAACGAAGTCGAGGCCGTCTGCACAAGCGCGCCGAGGGTGCGCGTCGCCGTCGCGGTGTAGTTCCCTTCGGCCAGCGCCGTGGGGGTGACCGACCAGCTTCCGTCGAGCGCCGCCACGGTGGAGAGGGTCTGTCCGCCCACCATCACCACCACCGTCGAACCAGGCTGCGCGAGGCCCGAAATCACCGGCCGCGGATTGGCGGTGACGGTGCCCGAGGCAGGAGTCGTGATGACCAGCGGCCCGGCCGCGCACGAGCCCGTGGCGGACGTGACGGCGTTGACGAAGGCCGGACCGACGCGGCCTGGATTGCCCGGAATCGCAAGCGGGTTCACGTCTGCGATCGCGAAGACGCACGCCCCGAGGCCGCGGTAAGACTCGGCGCTGGAGAGCAACACCGCGGTCACGTCGTCGATGCGCGTGGTGCCCGCAGGCGGAACAGCCGCGCCTGGAGCGAGGTAGAGCGCGTTGTTGCTCGGGACGCGGTTCATCGAGCGGTAGTCGTTGGTCTGCATCGGGTTCATGCCCGTGAACGAACTGCTCAACGGGCTACCGGTGTTGAGCGGAGCAGGGAGCGGTGCCATGCGCAGCGTGCCGATCGTGGCGCCCCAGCCGGTGGCCGCGTTGAGCAGCGGAACCATGCCGTTGCCATTTCCGCCATCGACGTTGTCAGCGCTGCAAATGCTGCAATGGTCGGAAAACAGCACGAACGACCGCGCAGCGCGGGTGCGCACGGCGTCGCGAAGCAGCGTCCAGTTGGACGTTCCGATGCCGTTGAACGACGCCACAAGAACGACGATGTCGTAGCTGCCGCCACCGGGGCGTTGCAGGTCGGCGGACGTGAGCGTCGCGGTGTCGAGGTCGTTGCGGCTCTGCACGTTGCTCGCGCCCACCACCGCTGCAAACTCCGAGATCGCGGCGTTGTAGTACGAGACCGCACTAAACCGCGTGCTGCCGTCCGCGAGCACGAGCACCCGCGTCTGGGCCGCAGCAGGCGCCGCGGCAAACACCCCGGACAGCAGCGTCAGCAGCGCCGGGAGAGAGCGTCGTGGGGTGCGTTGGGTCCATGGAAAGAGCTTCATGCCGCGAACACTACCAGCCCTGCGAGCGGCATCGAGCGGCACCCGGGGAGTCGGCTGGTGATGATTCTCCGCGGCTCAGGTAGCGTCAGCCCGCGCATGAAAAACGAGAATGAGCTCAACGCACGCACCGTGCTCCTCGGGTGTCTCCTCTGCACGGTGGCCGCCGCCGCCACGCCCTACGTCACGCTCAAACTGGGGCAGAGCGTAGACCTCACCATGGGGGGGATGTTTCTCGCCGCCTTCGCGCTCGGCAAGCGCACGAAGGGGCGCGAGCTGGGCATCCAGCTCAATCTCATCCAATCCATGATCGGGATGGTCTCGGGAATCTCCTTCATGGTGGTGATCCTCGCGGCGTTTTTCTACATCAAGGCG
Organism: Deltaproteobacteria bacterium; assembly: GCA_947477565.1. Taxonomy (GTDB): domain Bacteria; phylum Myxococcota_A; class Polyangia; order Polyangiales; genus SCUS01. Next base: position 5,038 of record CANJUR010000039.1, on the reverse strand, counting down.
CTCACCGGCCGGGACATCGGCTTCCACCCTTCGTCGATGCAGATGTTCATCTGGCTGGTGGTCTCCGCCAACCTCGGGGTGTTCATGGGAATCCTGCCCCGCAGCTCGATTCTCGCCGATCGCAAGCTGCCGTGGCCGGGCTCCGTCGCGACGCTCTCCATCGCGCAGACACTCACCGATCCGAACGCCAGCGAGAGCACCCAGGCCCGCCGCGACGTGCTCACCACCACCACCGGCATCGCGGGCTTCCTCACCTTCCTGCGCGACGGCCTCGGGGTCATTCCCCCCATCGTCTCCAACGCCGCGCTCAACGTGTCACTGGGCCTCGAACTCGCAGCCCTCGGCCTCGGGATGCTGGTTCCCCTCTCCGTCGGCCTCTCCGGGCTCCTGGGCACCTGGATCGTCGCCACCTTCGGCGAGCGCGCCGCCCGCTACTCCGCCCTCTCCGGCGTGCGTGAGGCCGACCTCGGGCGCTGCCTCGCCTCGCTCGACGGCGCCGGGCGCGAGGCGACCATCGCCTTCCTCACGCAGTCGTGCGGCAAGGCCGCGGAGTTCTCGCACGCGCACTCGCACTTCAAGTACGTGGTGCAGTGGATGATGTGGCCCGCCACCGCGATGATGATCGCCGCGGCGGTCACGAGCGTGCTCATCCCCGTGGTGCGCAGCATGTTGAGCCGCAACACCACGCCCGACGAGCCCGCGTTCGAGTCCCAGGCCGACGAGACCATCCCGGCCTGGTGGACGGTCACCGGGCTCGTCGTGAGCATCACGCTCCTCGTCCTGCTCACCACCGCGTGGTTTCACGTGCCGTGGACCGAGGTGCTGCTCGCAGTAGCGATTCAGCCGGTGCTCATCGTGGCGGGGCTGCGCGTGATGGGCATCACCGGCTCCGGGCCGGTGTCCCTCATGGCCAACGCGACGCAGTTTCTCTTCGGCATGATCTGGCCGGCGCAGATTCGCGCGAACCTCACCGCGGCCTACGTGAGCGCGAGCCCGCAGTCGGCCTCGGAGCAGGGCGTGCCGGCCTTCTGGGTCGCGCAGCGCCTCGGCGGACGCTTTCGCACCCTCGTGCTCGCACAACTCATCGTGATCCCCATCGGCGCGCTGCTCACGCCCATCGTGTTCAACGTGCTGCAGCACACGTACGGAATCGGGCTCAACCCGGGTCAGCTCTCAGCCCCGACGGGCCTCAAGATCGCCACGCTCGCCATCGCGATGGAGCGCGGCCTCGGGTACCTCCCGCACGGCGCGCTCGTGGCCTCGAAGGTGGGCATCGTGCTCGGCGTGGTCTTCGAGCTGCTCCTCGCGGTGCAAAAGAAAGACGGCACCGGGAGCCGGTTCTGGTTTGTTCCGATTCCCGCGGCGCTGGGCTTCGCGCTCATCCTGCCGGCCTCGCTCAACATCGCCATCGCCCTCGGGGCGGTGATCGCCGCCGTCTGGCGCAAGGCCGCGCCGGGCCCCGACGGAAACTTCGAGCGCTACGCCGCCCCGCTCGCCTCCGGGCTCATCGCGGGAGAGGCCGTGGTCGGGTCCATCCTGATGCCGGTGCTGGCGATCGTTCTGGAGATCATCCGTCGCTGAGTCCGGGAGGCTTGCTCCGTACCGGCAGCGCAGTGCCTACGGACCCGAGCCCGCCGGGACGAAGATGACATCGATGATCTCGTCGCCGGCCATGAGGCGGTCGGCGATGTTCATTCCGGCGACGACCCGCCCGAGGTAGGGGTAGCGCGCGTCGAGGTGCGGGGTGTCGGCGAGGGTGATGAAAAACTGGGTTCCGCCGGTGTCGAGCCCCGCGAGGGCGATGCCGACGGCGCCGCGCTCGAAGCGTGCGCCGGAGATCTCCGTCGGGACGATGTGCGCGATGCCGCCGTAGCCGTCCGCCCGCGGGTCGCCGCCCTGCGCGACGAAGCCCGGAACCACCCGGTGAAAGGTCGTGCGGCGATACGTCCCCGCGGCGATGGTCTCCTGGATGAGCGCGAAGGCCGCCGGGGCCGTGTCGGCGCGGAGTTCGATGCGAATGAAGCCCGCGCTGGTGTTGAGCACAGCGGTCCCTGCGACGCTCGCCGGCGCGCGGGTGCCCGCCTGCGGGGCCACGCCTGCGTCCGGGGCGACCGCCAACCGGATGGCCCGAACAGCAGTGCGTATCTCTCCCGCCGGTCGCCCGAGGAGCCGTCGAAGTCGGATGGCGTTGAGGCGCGCCTCGAGGGACTGCGCCTCCGGGAGATCAAACGGCGCGGCGAGGAGCCGATCGATGGACGTGGCCGGAAAGGCGCGCGCCAGGTCGAGATGCCCCGCGAGGCCTTCAAGGAGCGTCGCCAGGACGCCAGGGTCGGGGTTTTCGACGATCAGGAGGAGCAGCGGCTGGGCGATGGCAGGCGGCAGGAGCACCGCGGACTGCGCGACGGCCTCGACGACCCGCGCATTGCCCGCGCCGCGCCGCAGCAGGCTGCGCAGCGTCGCGTCGATGAGACGGTCCTCCATCGGCGAGCGTGCGCGCTCGGCCACGGTCGCGAACGAGCGCCACTCTTCGGGCCCGGTGGCGCACTGCTCGCTGCGGTGTCCCTCGTCGAGACGATCGAGGCGCAGCGCGAGGGAGCAACGGAAGGCGGCCTGCACTCCGACGGGAGCGAGCGCAACCGCGGACAGCAGTGGCTCGAGCCCGAGCACCGCGCGGCGAACGGTCACATCCCCCATCGGGGCGGCATCGACGACGGTCATCCACGCGCCCGCCCAGCTACGGGGGTTGCTGGCGAGACGGGTCGCGATGTCCGTGAGGAGACCGATCCAGAGCGCAGCCGGGACGGCGGTGCGCTGGCCCAACGAACGCACCGCGATCGCGAGCGCGACGGGATGCAGACCCAGCAGCGCGCTGAGGCTCGGAATCGGGACCGAGGCGTTCTGGAGGCTGCGCGCGCCGGCCACCTGGTGTTCGAAGTCGCCGTCGAGGAGCATCGGCTCGGTCAGCGCTGCCATCGAGGCATCGAGGGCGATGCTGTTCTTCCCGAGGAGCGTCCCGAGCGCGACCGTGGCCGGCTCTTCGGACCAGCGCTGGGTCCACCCGGCGGGCACCGGAATCGCGCCCAGGGGCCGACCGACCAGCCCGCGGAGAAACGTGTCCATCCGCGCCGATGGGAGCGTTCCGAGGACGGCGTTGAGGCCGCTGGTCGGGCATCGCCGCCCGAGCGCGAACGCCGCGGCTTCCCCGTCCGGTCCGGCCGCCTCGGTCATCCAGGCGCGGAGCGTGGCCGCGTCGAGCACCCCGTCGCTGTACCCGCGGGTCCAGGCGTCGCTCGCGGCGGCCTGTGTCGGTGCGACGGCGGCGGCGTCCCGTGCAGCCATCGCAGCGTCGGGGTTTGCCGGCGCGATTCCGACGTCCGCCGACGCCGCGGTCCGAGCGTCTCCCCTCGGCGCACGCGAACACCCGCCGGGCCCGATCATCAACGCGCAAAGGCCCACTGCGAGGCCCGCCCAACGTGCTTCGGAGGTGGTTTCACACCCGCGAGGCGCGCCCCGTCCTGTGTTGTTGTTCATCGCGGGCGACGATAGCTCCGCCTGTGTCGTCGCGAAGTCAGGACTTCGCCATTTTGCCGACGCTGCCCTGCGTGTGAGGCCACGCGACGCCCTGCGGCGCTCAGGTGCCGCTGACGTACTCGAGCCCGTCGTTCTCGTTCACTGTGTAGAGTTGGCCGAAGTAGTCGCGCACCCAGTCGACGCTGGCGTGTTCGCGCTGGAGGTGGCGGGCCAGCACGAAGCTCCCGAAGCGCTCGGCGCAGAAGGCCCAGGCGCGAGCCTGCGGGCCGCTGCGGGCGTCGGGATGGCGAGCGATGCACGCGCGCACCACGGCCTCGATCTCTGTGACGGCACGCAGCCAGAACGGCGCCGGGTAGAAGCCCAGCTCGACGCCGCCCGTGTAGAAGAGCCGCGACTGGAAGAACGGCTCGACGTCGTTCTTGTCGAGCACGCCGAGCGCGACGGCCTCGGCGGTGAAGCGCAGGAGATCCTCGACGTGGTGCGCGTCGGCATACTGCTGGAGATAGGTGCGCTCGGAGCCGTTGTGCCGCAGCAGCGACGGCAGTCCGATCATGAACGCGGCGGGGCGCGGGGCCATCAGGTCGTGCAGCGAGACGCGCGCGAGGTCGCTCTTGCGGAGCACGTTCATCGGGCCGAAGGTCGCCGACGGTGTCCCGAACCGCGCCGACGCGATGAACTTCCGGTACTGACAGACGCCGACCGTGCGCGCGCCGGGGTGCTGCTGCAGCACGTAGTTCTTGAGCGCGAAGGTGCCTGCGAGGCCGGCGAGGATGGGGTGGTGGCGGTCCCACTCGGGCGCGAGGTCGCGGACGTTCAGCGCGCCGTCGTGCTGCGCCGCGCCGAGAAAGATGGGGCGCACGTACGAAGGGAAATCGATCCACAGAGGGACGTGCGTGAGGCAGCCGTAGACGAGGTCCGCGGGCACCTCGACGGGGGCGCCGTGCTCGACCTCGATGCCCCGGGCGCGGCACGCCTCGAGGTCGACGTTGTCGCAGACGCCGCCCTGCTGCAGTACGACGCGGCACCGCGCGAGCGAGGAGAGAAGCTCTCCGCGCACCGGCGTGCGGTCCCGCACCACGAGCACCTCGGCGTCGGCGGCCTCGGCGCGCAGCCTCGCGGGGTCGTCGACGAGGCGCGGGTCGTAGAGAACGTCGTGCCCCTCGGTGAGCTCGAGCACCTCGCGGGTGTCCATGAATTCGGTGATGACGACGCGCACGGTGGGGGTGTGCTCCGGGTGATACGCCCGCATCGTACGAGGGCGGCAGGAGAGGTGAAATGCGCGGCCCGCCTGGGAGGAGTCAAGAGGTGTGGCTCCATGCTGAGGTTCGGAGTACGTCGCCTCGGCCCACTGTGCCGCCTGCTGAAGCACACGGCACGGTGTGGAAGCCCGGGGCAGACCCGGGCTCCTACGATGTCCCGATGGAGAAGCGCTGCCCCGTGGGACCCGGGATGGAGCCCGCTGCGGGCTTTCGCTGGGGTGCCGTGTGCTTCAGCACGCGGCACGGCG
>CANJUR010000038.1 GCA_947477565.1 Deltaproteobacteria bacterium | reverse complement strand
TACCAGTGGACAGCCTGGGCGAAGTCCTGCGGAACTCCTTGGCCAGTGTCGAAACAATAACCGAGACTCCATTGTGCGTCGGCATCTCCTTGCTCCGCCGCCTTACGGTACCAGTGGACAGCCTGGGCGAAGTCCTGCGGAACTCCTTGGCCAGTGTCGAAACAATAACCGAGACTGCATTGTGCGGCGGCATAGCCTTGATCCGCCGCCTTGCGATACCAGTGGACAGCCTGGGCAAAGTCCTGTGGAACTCCTTGGCCAGTGGCGAAACAATAACCGAGACTGCATTGTGCGGCGGCATAGCCTTGATCCGCCGCCTTGCGGTACCACTCGACCGCCTGAAATTCATCCCTCTGAATGCCCAAGCCCTTATCGAAGCAGACACCAACTCGGTTCTGCGCAATGACGTGCCCCTGCTCCGCCGCCTTACGGAACCAATCGAGAGCACTCCGATCGTCTGTCGTCAGGCTGCCGAGTCCATATTGTGCGCAGACACCGATGAACAATTGCGCCACCGGAACGCCGGTCGCTGCCGCGTGCTTCCAGAGCGCGACTCGCTCGGAGGGTAGCGATTCGATGAAGCGTTGATCCCCAGGCGAAGGGAAACTCGCCTCGAACGCAGCGACCTCTGCTCCCAACGCCACGAGTGATGTCTCCGCCGGACTTCCCTTCAGCATCAGACGGATTCGTTCCAGTCTCTCATCGGTCTGGTTCATCTGCCGGAAGATCAGCGTGGCCCTCAGGACTGCATCGCGCACCTCGGCCGTCGCCACGCCCCTCTGATTGGATAGTTTGCGTTCCGCCAGATCCAAGAGGGAATATGCCTCCGTGAGTTTGGGGATATTCGCCTGCAACGCCTCTTCGATCCGGGTGAACTGCGCCAGTACTTCGGGGTCCTCGATCTCAGCCTCCCCGAAGAGGGTCAGGCACATATCGAGGGCGCGATGGGCGATGTCCAACTGCCCAAGGTGCTCGGCTTCAGTCGCCAGGGTGCGCAGCGTACGATCCAAACCGCCAGTGCGATGCAGGATCAGGGAACCGCGCTCCGCGACAGCCAGATCGGTCAGGCGCCTACGCAGATCGGCGAAATCGTCGACCAGCGTCGAGTGAGCACTTGCGAGTCCAGGATCCAGGGCCGCCTTGGCGGAACACGGCCACGGCTCCGGGCAGTCGCCTTTATCGGCAGGCCAGCGCGAGCGAAGGGCTTCGTGGATGGCGTAGACCACGTCCTCGCGCTCATCCTCGGGGATGCAGTCGATCTTGTTGAGCACCAGGACGGTCTTCGGGGCGGTGGATGCCACGGTGACCACGAAATCCAATTCCGATCGCTTACCGCCCTGCCGTGCATCCAGAAGACAGATGGCAATGTCTACCTGGGCGGCCACCTGCTCGGTGATCTGGTGGTGTCGGGTGAACTCGTTGTTGGCTCCGGGAGTGTCGATCAGGCAGATGCGGTCTTTGAGGAAGGGCTGAGGAAGGCACAACACCACAGCGCTCGTGCGGGCGGCATCCTCGCCTTCCCGGGTCCAACGCTCCAGGAACGCTCGGATCTGCGCGCCCTCCCGCTGCAGGACGGTGAGGATGCCACCCTTGCCAACGAAACGAGCCCAGGTCGGCACCTTGTCGGTAAACAGGCGCGCCAACTCCGTCGGAGAGCCACCCGGCCTGGGCATCCCCTGAACCAGGACGTTGAAATCCCGAGCGTAAATGATGCGCGTCGGCGTGGCCGTGGTTGGATCCACCGCCACAGTGAGCAGTTCTTCTCCCATCAGGGCGTTGAGGAAGGTGGACTTGCCGGACGAGAACTCCCCAAACACGCCGATACAAATGTTGCCGTGACGGACCTCGTTGACAACATGCTCAACGGTCTCGGTCGAGGGCAGGAGGTCGTCGAGGTCAGACATGGAGCAACTCCCGCTTCAGTGCCGTACAGCGCTCGTGGAAGGCGGCGATCCGAGCACGCTCGGCTTCCAGGTTTCTGCGAATCGTTGCGCGTTCCGCGCCGGATTGAGCGAGATCCCGGCGGCTGGCCTGCACCCCGGCCGTCTCATCGGCAATGGCAGTCTCAAGCGGTCGTCGGAGAAGGGGGATGGTCGCGGTCCCGACACCGCGCGTCAGATCGCCAGCTCTGGCCCGGACGGTCTGCTCCAACTCGGTGAGGTAGGCATGCGCGGCAGTGATCAGGCGCTGCTGCTCGAGCTGCTGTCGCTGGCCCTGCGCATGGGAACCCAGGAGTCCGCCGATGAGTCCGCCGATGAGGGCGCCAATCGGCCCGCCGAACAACATGCCAGCCGCGGCGCCGCCACCGGCCCCCCAACCGGACTCGGACACATCGGCGCTGCTCGCATGGCTGAACTGTGACAGCTGGAGACTTCCGATCGTGATGCGGGCCGCGCGCAGCTCGCCGGCTCCTCGCCTGGCCTGGTCGCCAAACTGCGCGCTCAATCCCTGTGATAGCTGCTCGCTGGCGTCTTCGAGCGCGGTTACCAGGTCGCGAGGTAGCTGGTCCAGTCCAGCCCGGAGCCCATTGGGATTCGTGCTGAGCCCCGCCCGACACCGGGCCACCTGGCCGCGCAGTCCCTCTGCAACGCGGTGCGCCTGACCCTCCAGCCAGGATCGCATCGAACGATCCAGTATCTGCAACTCCCGGCCCTTCTCTGCCAGCAGCCGCTCCATCCGGTCGAGATCGGCATGGGCCTGACCCTGCTCCTGATCCAGGGTTGTCATGCGGGCGCGCAGTATCGCTTCCTTCCTGGCCGCCGCATCGACGATGAGGTCCACCCGACTAACCAGTAGACTGCCCGCCCTTCCGCGGCGCAGGTAGGCGTCCAGGTCGTTCTCGAAGGCAATGAAACCATCATCCACCGGCGTGCCTGCGAGATAGGCATCCAATGCCGGCTTGGCCGCGACTGGATAGACGCGAGGATCATCGACCCAGGCCATCAACTCCTTTCGGATGCGCTGAAGACTCTTTTCAAGATCCGCGGGACTCACCTGATCGGCCTTGTTGAGGACGAACAGGAGTTGGTGCTTCACGCGGGCCTGTACCTTGTCGCGCAGGAAGGACACCTCGCTGCTCGACAGCGGTTGCTGGGGATCCAGAAGCATGATCGCAGCGTCGGCCCGCCCCAGGTAGCGGTAGGTGATCTCCTCGCGCCAGGTGTCGGGGTCGTTGACTCCGGGCGTGTCCACCAGCCGGATGCCCTCGGTGGCGAACCGGTTGGGATAGCCAATCTCCACCTCGTCGATATCGGCCGTATTTGGATTGCCCTGGGGGCCATCCTTGCGCTTAATCACTTTTGCCACGAGCGACATCATCACGTCGAAGACATCGCTTCCCGTGGGGACGTCACGATGCTCCGTTGGGCGCTTCTCCGGATCCTTGTAGCGGATGGTGATGGCCGGCGCCGGAGCGTCTACCAGGACTGTGACTGCCGAAGTGCACACCAGCGCCCGACTGGGGAACACCTTGGAGCGCATCAAGGCGTTGAGGAAGGTGCTCTTGCCGCGCTTGATTTCCCCCACCACGGCGACGTCGATGTGGTCGCGGCCCTGACCAATGGGTGGGACATCGAGCCCAAGTCTGGCTGCTTCCGCCTCCAGCTCTCGAACCTGCCGGAGACGTGTCTGGAGCGTGGTCATGCGAAGTGCGGGAAACGGATGCTGCCCATGCCAACCAGTGGGTCGGCCTGGAACTGGGTATGGCCATCACCCATGTCATGAGTGCCGCCGAGATACTGTCCATCTGGCAGAAAAAGATTCTGACCGTGGAAGACATTGGGGCGAGACGACATCAATTCCTGGCCCTGCGGACTCGTATAGTGATCATTGCCAAGGGCATCGTGATGAATGCTGGCCGTGAGCTGTCCATGCGCGTCGCGGACCTGGATGCCTCCGATGTGGTCTGGTTGGCTATGGTGGGTGATCATTCCTATGCCATTGGTGTGGTAAGTCCCGCCCATCTGGTCCGGCATGTCCATCCCCATATTCGCGCCATGGTCATCGCGGTAGTTGGTAATTCCCGTGCCATGATTGAAGAAGGCATTGATGTCGGCCATGTGAAACTCCCCTGTAGCTGTGTGATGAGATCGTACACGGCCTCTCGGAATTCTCAACGGTCTCTCGTGATTCATCCCCCCTCCTTGCGTCTCCAGGTGCTGAGGCGAAAGGGGATGCTCATCGAGCGGGTGGATCGTCGCGTGCGATCGGTGCGCTTGTCCGGTTGGGACCCTATGCGCATGTCTCGGTGCCTTCCTACGAAGTCCCGCTCACCCCCGCATCGCCTCCCGAGCCCCATCCGGGTCTGTGAGCACCTCGGCGAGATAGGCATTCAACAGCCCGCCTGGTAGGCACGGCTGAAACTTCGACAACCGCAGATGCGAGAACGCCTCCGCCACGCCGACGGCGTCCTCCCTCGACGGCCGCTCCTCTCGCCGCAGCGCCGACACCCACTCGACGATCGCCTGATCGCTTTCCGCGGCCTCTTCCTGGAAGGTGAGGCTCAGGTTGTTCGAGGTCACCGTGCCGCCGAGCGCGGTCTCTGCCATGCGCGCGAGCAGTCGGTTCGCCGCGCCACCCGCGAAGGTCCACAGCCGCGGCTGCGCGTCATCCGTCACCAGCTGCGGCCCGTCCGGCTCAAGGAACGCGTGCTCCTCCCGCGCGGCCTCGATCATGGTGCCCGCGGCCGGCGACCACCTCGGATCCACCACGTCGTCGGTCAGTACCCCACGGATCGCGCGGCACAACACCCTCGAGAGAAACCCGCCGAAACTGCGCCAGCGGGCGTGTCCGGCGCGCTCGGCCGCGGCCACATGCACCACACCACGGCCCCACTCGATTTGCGTCACCCGCCACGCCCGGCCGCCCAGCGTAAAGGACAACGGTCGGTCGCCGGCGGACTCCACGAAGCGCGTCTCGACCTCCCCGATCTCCGCGCCCGCATGCACCACCTTCAGCGTCGCCGCCGTCGCGAATACCGCGTAAAGCTCGGAGAAGTTTCGTCGGCCGTAGAGACGCTCGCCCTCCTGGCCGAGGCTCAGCCGCGCGCCGTCCACGTGCAGAATCTCCGCGTCCAGCATGTGCGTGAGCAACGACCCGCGGTCGTCGTCCGAGAGCCCGTGGAAGGGCGTCGCGCTCGACAGCCACGCCCACCAGTCGCCCTTCGCGATGCCCCCCTCCTGCAGCGACAGCGCGAGGAGTTGGTGCGCGAGCAGGTGCGCGCCGCGACGCACCGGGCGCACAGGCTCGACGTACCCCTGCGCATGCAACCGGAGTAACGCCGCGGCCTGCACCAGCGTGTCCTGCTCGGTCGCGAGGAAGGTGCAGTTGGGCCGTGTCCCCGCGCGTCGCCCGGTGCGCCCCATGCGCTGGAGAAACGACGCCACGCTCGACGGAGCATCGACCTGCAACACGTGGTCGAGGTCGCCCACATCGATGCCGAGCTCGAGCGCGCTGGTTGCCACGATCACACAATCGCGACCCTCGGCGAAGGCGTGCTCGGCGGCGGCGCGCTCCTCGATGGAGAGCGAGGAGTGCGTCAGAAACGTGTCCACCCCGAGGCCCCGGAGCGAGCGAGCGATCGCCTCCACCCGACGGCGCGACTCGACGAACACCAACCGCTTCTTCCCCGGATGCATCGCCGAAATCACCTGCGCGGCGTTCTCGTCGTCGCCCACGTAGTCGAGCGTGACGTCCGGCGTGGCGTTCTCGCCCGGGCCGCGAACCACCCGCCCCGGGCGCGTGGAGCTACCCGCCAGCCACTCGAGAATCTCGTCGGGGTTGCCCACCGTCGCCGAGAGCGCGATGCGCTGAACATCGCGGCCGCAGTAGCGCGAGAGCCGCTCCAGAATCGACGCGAGGTGGCCGCCGCGGTCGTCGCGCACGAAGGCGTGCACCTCGTCGATGACCACCGCCCGCAGCCCCGCGAACAAGCGCCGCGCAGGAACCTTCGGGCTGATCAGCATGACCTCCAACGACTCCGGCGTCGTGAGCAGCACGTCCGCCGGCGCCTTCAGGAAACGTCGGCGAGCGCCGTCGGGCGTGTCGCCGTGCCACGTGAACGCGCGACGGCCGATCATCCTGGCGTAGCGGGTGAGGCGGTCGTCCTGGTTGTTGAGCAACGCCCGCGTGGGCGCGACGTAGAGCACCGAGACGGGCTCCCAATCCTCGCTGTCCATCGCGCTCAGCACCGGGAAGAACGCCGACTCCGTCTTGCCGCCCGCCGTCGGCGCGAGGATCACGCAGTTGCAGCCGTCCAGGATCGCGTGGATGGAGAGTTCCTGTACGGGCCGCAACGCCGTGAACCCGAGGGTGTTCACGATCTGGTAGCGCATCGCCGGAGAGAGCCGGTCGAAGGCGTCGGGACCGTCGCTCACGAGCCGCCCGGGGCGTCACCCTCGCGGGGCGACAAGGCGAGTTCGATGTCGTCCACGCTCCGCACCACCCCCGCGGCCTCGCACTCCTCCGGGGTCAACTCCGAGGGTGCCAGCGTCAGCTTGAAGTGTTCGACCGGATCGAAGTCGGGGAAGTCATCGACGCGGTCGAGGACGCCGGCGACGAGCTTCTTCAAGAAGATTCGCGGTGCGATACCGACCCTGCCGCCAAGGCCCCGGGTCACGTCCGCGGCCAACGCGGTGATGAAGTCGTCGCCGACCCGCGAACGCAACGCGGCCGGATCCCGCGCGGGATAGAGGTCACGCACCTTTCGTCCCACCTCGGCCAACCGCGCGGCGTCGAAGGGCAGCAGGCGGATCTGCACCGCGCGCATGTTGTCCCAGCGCGGGTCGTCGGCGAAGTCCACGTGGAGGCGCTGCGCGAGCGGCGCGAGGTTTTTCACCCCCTGCTTGCCTTCGAAGAAGGCCGTGGTGCCCGTCACCATCAAATAGAGCCCCGGGAAGCGGCCTCCATCGACGTCGTCGATCCACTGGCGGAGGGCGTTGAGGCTCTTGCCCCGCACGTCGCTCCGCATCTGCTGCAGCGTCTCGACCTCGTCGAGCACCAGCATCAGACCCTTGCGACCGGTCTGTTGGAGCATCGCGAGGAGGCCCTGAAGGAAGCTGCCCGCGACGCTGTCGTCGAGCTCGCCCTTCACCCCGGCGGCACGCTTGATGTCGGCGCTCACGTGCGGCTGCCCCATGAGCCACGCGAGGAAGCCTTCCTCCCGTGCGTGGTCGCCCACCGCGCGGGCGCCGTGGCAGGCGCGCAGGACGGTCGCGAAGGTCGGCATGGTGCGGCTGACGATCGCGAGGCGGCGCTCGAGCACCTCCGCGACCTCGCGCGACAGGAGCGCGGCGTCGTTGGCGTCGAAGCCCTCGCGACCCGTGACCTCCTCCTCCAACGAGTAGAACCAGCGCCCAACCAGGGAGCGGAAGGCGCCGTCGTCCCACTCCCGCGTGCGGAGGTTCTCCATCGCCCGCCGGTAGACCGTGTGCAGCTTGTAGAGCGGAGTCTCGGTCTCGCTGATCTGCACCTCGGAGGTCGCGAAGCCTGCGGTCTGTGCGCGGTGCTGCAACCAGCGAGAATAGAAGGTCTTTCCGCTGCCGTACTCCCCGCGCACGGACTTGAACACCCCGTGGCCCGAGGCAACCATCGCGAGGTCTTCGTCGGCCGCGCGCTCGAAGCGGTCGAGGCCCGTCGCGAGCGCCTCGATGCCGCGGCGCGGAACGGTTCCGTTGCGAAGGGCGGCGACGACCTCGCGGCGTCGGGCGAGGGGCAACGTGGTCATCCGAAGATCTCCTTCAGCGCAGGCAAATCGAGGCGTACCAGCCGCGTCGCGGCGTCGTACTGGATCACTGACGTACCGTCGGCGTTGAGCACCTCGCTCATCGACGCGACGAGACCCTCGATGCGCGATGGCAGGAGGCCAACGTGACTGGCGAGGAGCTCGACGGAGAGCGTTCCGCCCGCGGCGTCGAGAGCATCAATGGTGGCAGTGAAGCGCGGGTCCAACCGACGCCCAAGCTGCTTGAGCGCCTTGGAATCCGTGAAGAACGTGGCCCATGGAGAGGCCTTCGGCGGAGCCTGGGGGGCGGCCGGCGGGGCCGTGTGCAGTTCCGCCGCGAACGTGGGGAGAGCGGGTTGCGTGCGCGGTGGATCCTTGCGCGGAGCCGTCCGCGGCGGGGGCACCGGTGCGCGTGTCGTGGCGGTGGCGGTGGCATCGCTCCGCAGGCTCCACCAGGACGGGCGGACGAGCGGGCGCACCTCCATCGCGGGATCGACCGCCTCGCGATCGAAGGCCGTGCGCATACGGCCTGCGAGGGACTCCGCCGCGAGCAGGATCGCGGGGGTTACGACCTCGGAGAGCGTCGCGCCGCCCTGTTCGCCGTCGTTCGTCGCGATGCCGTAGGACTCCGTCTCTCGCGCCAGCAGCGCAACGCGCTCGATGCCCGGCGGTCGCCACACGTACGATCCACCGAGCACCACCTCGCCCGATTCCGACGACGCCCCGGGGTGCCAGGTACGCCAGCGCATTCCACCGGCTTCTTCCTCCCGCCGACGGACGACGCTCTCCATGCGCGAACCCGGCGCATGTCCGTGATCGGCGATCAGCAACACCGCGCGGTTCGCGAGCGTTGCCCGCTCGAGCAGTTCTCGCAGCGGTCGGATCATCTCGCGGTGGTCGTCGATGACCAGCGCCACCAGACGGTCCGGGCGTCCGACGAGCTCGATGGCATCCGCCGACAGGTCGCCCGCCGCCGTGCGAAGGTCACGCTTCACCAGCAGCGACGCCTTCACGTCGAGCGCGCGCAACGCCTTGTGGTTCTGCAGGCGGAGCGCGTCGCGGGAGGTGTCGAGGGCGTCGCCCGGGCGCAGGAGTTGGCCCGCGAACAACGCCGCGCGGGAGACGTCCGTGATCGTCGGGAGCGCCGCGAGCACCGGGGGAACCCCGCCGTGTTCGCTCCCGGGCACCTTCCAACGCAGCGGCGCGTACTGCGCGGGCTCCAGCGCTTCGAGGAGTTCGACCGCGCGGTCCCAGGACATGCCGGCGAGCACCAGGACGAGCAGTCGGCGCTGCGGGTCGTCCTTCAAAAACCTCGCGGCAAAGCTGTCGAGCGCCATCTCCACCGGCACCACCCGGTCCGCCGGGCGACCGAGTTCGTTCCAGCGCACCAGCTTCTGCGCGAACTCCACGTCGTCGCGGTCGCGCTGCGCGTCGGCCTGAGTCACCACCCGCTGGATCGCGATACCGAGCGCGTTCTGGGCGCTTCCGCGGGCGATGCGTCGCGCGAGGTCTGCGAAGCCACCCTGGCGCACGAAATCCTCCGCGCGCTCGGTGAGCACCACCACGTCGCTCTCCGTCGCCGAGAACGCCACGTCCCGCGCGCGCACCGCGAGCCACCCGAGGAGCCGCGCGGCCATGCGTGCCCGCTCGTAGAGTTCGCGCTGGTCTTCGACGGCCTCGCGCATCTTGTGGCGGCCGAGCGCGTCGAGGGCCGCGATCACCGCGCGTCGGGTCTCATCGCCGGGCGACTCCGCGGCGGCCTCGAGAGCCTCGGCGAGCGCGACCTTGCGGCGCTCCAGGGCAACCCGCAGGTAGTCGCTTCGCGCGAGCACCGAGGCGATCGCATCGTGCGCCGGCAGGAACCCATCGGCGACCGCGAGAAGTTGGAGCAGCCGGGCCGGGGCGTCCTCGCACTGGGCGGCCAGGACGTTCGCGAGGTCGGCCCACAAGACGAGCAACCGGGGTTCCGCGCGGGCGCTGTCGGCGAGGGACTTCGAGAGTTCGTTGAGCCGCGCGTCGAGCGTGCCGTCTACGAAGTCGTGCGCCCCGAACGAGTCCCGCGCGCCGTCGAGCACGAAGGCGAGCGCACCCGCCACGCTGCCCTTGCCGTCGAGCCAGAGGCGCAGCGCCCACGGCGCGACGGGGCCGATCGTCTGTCGCAGCCACGCCTCCAAATCGCGCTGCAGGTCGGGGTGTTGCGCGAGAAACGGGGCGAGGCCCGCCGGGGCGGACTCCCGCGTGAAGCGCAGGAGCAGCGTCACCTCGCGCTCGCTCTCCTCGCCGAAGACCTTGCGGGCGACCAGCCACGCGCGCCACGCCAGATCGAGCGTGACGAGACCCCCCGGAGGGACGGGCCGCGAGAACAGAGGCTCGCGCAGGATGGCGTCGGCCAGCGGTCGGCACTGCTCGACCTCGCTCGCGACCTGCGCGTGCGAGAACGCCGCGCGGAGGCGACGGGCTCGCGCGATGGTGTTGACCCGGCCCGCGGCCACGCGGCCGAAGAGGTCCACGGGAAGCTGACCGGGCTCCCAGTCCACGAGCACCACCGCGGGCGGATCATCGGGGCCATCGGGCAACGCCGCGCGCATCTCAAGCTCGCTCCGCGCGGTCTCCACCCGGAAGCGCAGGAACCCCTTGTGGGTGCGCACGTTCACCTCCGCGAGCGGCGGCTGCATCCGGGCGAACACCAGCGTGTTGAACGAGCGGTGATCCTTGCGGTGAATCAGTTCGAGCTCCGCGACGAGGTCTTCGGGAGTGAGCGTCGGTACGTTGGTCACCACGGGCCTTTGAGCTTCTTCATTCGCGCGTCAGGGTCCACGCCAGCTTCACGCGGCCCCCGTCGCGCTCGATGGTATCGAGGGTTGCGTTCAGTGTCGCGATCGCTGCGCGTGCCTCCGCGACAGAGTGCGCCACGCCGGTCTCCGCCGCCTTCGCGACCAGACCCGCAGCCGACCCCGCCTTGTTCTCGCCGAGGCCCGCGGTGTGACCGCCCGTGACCGCCGTCGAACTCCGCGGAGCCTCCGCGGTCGTCGTCGTGGTGATCACCACCCGGTTCGCATCGAGGAGCAGTCGCCCGACCTCTTCGCGCAACTTCGGGAGTTCGCGCTGCAGCGACTCCTTCGTCTCGTCCGCGGAGAGCATCCGACGCGTGCGCTCGACCAGCGCGAGCGCATCGGCGTCGTCGCGGCGGGCAAGCGACTCCACGCTCTGCCAGAGCAGCCGATCGGCCAGCGCCGCGGTCACCGCGCGCATCGACTCCATGCACTTGCCCAGCGCCGCGTCGCTCGTCGTCGATGTGAACGTCGCGAGCGCCTCCACCCGCGCCACCGGGTCACGCGCCTCGAGGGCCTTCACCAGCCGCTGCATCTCCGCAGCAGTCACCACCCGCGGCGCATCCGTCTCGAGCAACGACGCCCGCGCGTCGAGCAGTGACGGCAGCGTCAGCGCCCCGCTGTCCACCGCCGCCGCCCGCGCGCGCTCGAGGTCGTCGGCGAGGCGGCGCACGTTCCGCGACCGGAGCGAGCTCGCACCCCGCGGGAGGTTCAGGCACACCGAGGCCCGCTGCAGCGCGCGCTCCCAGTGCTCTGCGCTCGGCAGCCGCGGCAACACCAACTCGGCCTCGTCGGGCAGCGCGCCGATCGTCGGGTCGTCGAGCACGCGATCCCCGCGCGACACTTCCCGGTTCGACCACGCCGCCCACGCGAGGATCACGAAGTCCTCGACCTCCCGCGTGAAACCCTTCACCCGCCGGGCGTCGAGCACGCTCCGCACGGCCTCCACGGTCACGATAGGCCCAGGTTCCACGCCCTTCGCGCGCAGGTCGCGCTCGATCTCTGCGAAGGGCTCGTCGCGCATCACCACGTCGGCCTCGCGCAGCACGACCAGGTTGAGCGCCGCGCAGAGTTCCCCTTCCCTGCGGTCGGCCTTGTCGATGCCCATCTGCCGCCCCGCCGTCTCCGAGAGGCGCGCGAGCAGCTTCAACGCATTTCCCAGCGCCGCCCGCCCGACCTTCGCCGTGAACTTCGGATGCCGCGGGTAGCACTCCGCCAGCAGCGCGCTCGCCAGCGCCTCCGGGGCATCGGAGAGCCGCGTCACCGTGAGGTTGGGGATGCGCCGCTCGGGCAACAGCACGTGGAAATGTTCCGTCACCGTGCAACTCGGGTCGAGCATTCCGGCCCCGGCGCCGGTGATGCCGTAGGCGCTCTCGATCGCGCGCAGCACCCGGTTCTGCTTCTGCGAGCGCAGTGACTCCAGGCTCTGCCGCGCGCGCTGCTGGTCGTCCGTGCGCAGGTGCGAGAGGTACGTCTTCCACGCGTCGCCCGCGAGCACGGCGTCGAGCACCACGAGCATCCCGAGGTCGGTCTGCACCGTGTCGCTGAAGAAGTCCGGCAACCAGACCACCGTGCGTTCGTCGAGGCGGTCGCGCAGCGCGCCGACGCGCGACTCGTCCTCCTGCGGCGTGTGCCCCGGCTCGTCGAAGGGGTAGTCGATCACGATGCGGAAGTCGTGCCCCGTGCCCAGTCGGAAGCGGCTCTCGTCGAGTTCGCGCACGTTGCCGAAGAGCACCACGCCCTCGCGCGTCGTCCCGCGCCACTCGACCCTCGCGGCGAACTCCGTCGTCTCCCAGCCGGTGTGACCGAAGGCCGCGAAGAGCAGCGCGCGCAGCTTTACCTTCCGCGCGCCGGGCTTGTCGTGCTCCCGCGCGGTCTCCAGCACCGGGCGCAGGTCCACCTTCGCAAGCTCGATGTGGACCAGCGGGTCCTTCTGATCGCCCACGCGCAGCGAACCGATCTGCGAGGCGAACTCCCGCAACCGCGACACCGCCGCCGAGGCCTCGGTGCCGGGGATGGTGCTGCGCAGCGTCCCGTGGTTGAGGGCCACGACACGCGAGGCCGTGAGGTCCTTGAGCACCGACACGTTGGGGAGCAGCGTCGCCAGGAGCAGCGTCTTGATCAGCCGGTTGTCCGCGCGGCAGCGCACCTCGGCGCAGTTGGAGCACCCGATCTGCGGCGGGTGGTCGTCGCGCAACCGCTGGCACTTCTCCGCCGCGTTGGTCTTGTTGGTGAGTTGAATCACCGGGAGAAACTCCGACTGATACGCCGTGCGCATCGTCTGGAACTGCTCTCGCAGCACGCCGTCCATCGGCTCCTCGCCGCCTGCCAGGACGTCGAAGAGGTCGCCCACCGCCACGAGCCGCCCAAGCTCGAAGTCCGCGAGGTGCTCGACCAGGATCTCCATCAGCACCTTGAGCGCCGTGCGCTCGCGTTGCAGCGCCGCGCTCATCCCCACCAGCACCTGGATCAGCGCCGGCGAGAACGGATACACCGCGCGGAAGGCCTCCTCCCCCTCGCCGATGTCGCCGAGCAGCGTCTGCCACGCCGTCGTTCCGAGCTTGCGGCGCATCGCATCGAAGGCTTCGTCCAGGCGCTTCGCGGCGGCGGCGTCCTTCGGTCGCACCACGCGCTTGCGCACGATGGCTGGGAGGTTGCGATCGGGCAGCGGGATCGTCCCGAAGCGCCCCTCCCAGAACCGCTGGGCCTCGCGCAGGGCCAGCAGATCGCCGCCCGCGAGCTGATCGCCCACGAGCTCGACGATGTCCCGCTGCCGCGCGAGGAAACTCACCAGCGGCGCCGGGCGGTCGGCGTCCTGCGCCTCGACCATCTTCGCGAGCTTGCTCATCTCGCGGGTCACCCACGCGCGGTCGCTCGCCCCGTTGGCGAGCCAGAGCACCGCCTCGTCGAAGAAGAACACCACCGCGTCGAAGCCCAGCGAGCGCGCGTGCCGCGAGAGCTCACCGAGGCCGCGGTCGATGTCCACGTAGCCGTGGGTCGTTCCGAGGTAGGCCGAGTAGTGCGAGCGCACCAGCGCGTCGAAGAGCTTCTGCCGCTCGTCCGGGACCGTCGTCTCCACCGCGTGCTCGAAGCGCTCGGCGGTCCAGACCGAACCCGGCGCGCGGTTGCCCCAGCGGGGGTCGGCCTTGCGGCCGCCGTTCATCTTCGCGAAGAAGGCGTCGTCGCCCAGCTGTGCGCGCAGCTCGCGGGCGTTGGCGAAGAGCCCCTCGTCGGCGAAGAGCGCCGGGAGCACCGCGTCGGGGAAGAGCTCACGGGTGCGCGCGAGGTACTCCGGGAAGAGCTTCGCCTCGAGCGACGACGCCCCGATCATGTGCAGGTGCAGCCGCAGGATCTTCTTCTCCGCGAGCCAGCCGTGCTTCGCGTGGAGGCTGTGAAGCTCCTCCTCCTTCCAGGCGAACGACTGATCGGTGGCGTCGGGGGAGAGCATGAGCGAGAGCACGCTCATGAAGTGGCTCTTGCCCGAGCCGAAGGAGCCGTGGACGTAGGCCGCCACGCTGCGGCGACCGTCGAGCGTGGACTTCACCAGCGCGAGCGACTGGTCAAACGCGCGCTGCAGGTCGGGGGTGACCGCGTAGTCCTTGAGCATCGCCTCGGGGTGGCGGACCCCTTCGGTGAGCTGCACCACGAAGGCGCTCTTGACGACCGACTCGGGCAGTTCCAGCAGATCGTGCAGGGCGCTCATAGGGCGCGAGCGTTCTACCGCGAACAGGGGGTCATCGGGGGAGCGACGGCACGAGCGTGGAACCGGCCATGCTGACGGGATCGCAGTGGACGCGCCCGGGTCGATGTCGATTGCGACGCGCAGGTCTACAACGGGCGCCACTCCGACGTGAGTCGAGTCGCGTTCCCGGAGGTTGCGATCGCGGACAATCGTCACGGCGTCGCCCGGCACTCTCGGTCTTCGCATCTTGCTCCCATTGAAGGGCTGTGATTCGGCCCGCCCCAAATCGGGGGGAGTTCAGCGTGATGGTCACGGCTGGCTCCGTGGTGGTGCCGCCGATCAGGGGCGTCTCGCGTCGCTGAGGTGGGGCATCACTCCCTGGAGAGAATGGAGGGGTTTATGTCCGAAGGTCGTCGTCTGCGCCAACTCTCACTGGCGCCCTTCACACTGCTCGCCGTTGCGGCCGCGGGGTGTGGTCGTCGCACAGCACCACAACCCGCGATTATTCCGCAGGTCGTGTCGGTCCCATCGCCCGTCACGCCGGGCGAGACACCCCGACCGGCACCACGGCCAGCCGCCGCGACTGCATCGACGCCCCCCGCCGCAGCGACCGGCGGCATCGAGATGTCGATCCGGCACGTGCAGCTGTTTCATCCGTACTCGCGGTCGCGTTCGATGGACTCGGTCGATACCCCGGGTCGCCCCGTCGCGAATCGTTTCGGCGGAAACGGGCATTTCGGGCTGGGCGTCATCTTCGAGGCCGTCAACCGCACCGGGTTCATGCTCGGCGCAGCCCACCTTGCCGGTGCCATCACCTTCGACGGCGCGCACGGCTCGCACGGCTGCGAGGTGCCGACGGCGGTCCAGGAGGTCAGCCTTGACCCGACCTCGACCCGACCCTGGCGGAACGAGTCACCGTACCGCAGCGTGGCGGAGTCCGTCTGGCGACCCCTGGAGACAATCCGCTTCGGCTTCCGCGCCGACTGCGGCCCGGCCCTGCTGCTCGACACGGACATTCAACACATCCGCGGACAGTTCACCGTCACCGCCGATCCCCACTACAACGAAGGACACTTCACGAGCACAGAGGCGACGTTCTCGCTTCCCGGTCGCGCCGCGGTGCTCCAGGTTCTGCGCCTTCCCGATGGGACGACGGGCTTCGGGGCCGGAGACCTCTTCATCCGACGCACCGGCGAAGGGGTCGGGTTCGACTCACTCGGCGCGCACGTCGTGTCGGCCACGGTGGTTCAGCGAACGGAACTCCCGGCGACGGCCCCGGTCGTCGAGGAACACGCGGACGAGTTCACTCTTCGAACAACTTCTGCCGAACTCACGCATTGGGCCGATGGACAGAACATCCCGAAGGGGCGCCGTGCGCTCTTCGTGCGCGCCCAGCTGTCCCTCGCGACGGCTGCCATCAGACAGCGGCTGCAGGGCGCTGTGGATGCCGCGCAGGCGGCGCAGACCCAGGCAGCAGCAGCCGCCACCACCGCGCGCACCCACCTCGCGGCCATGCAGGCCGATCCCGCGCACGCGGCCGATGTTCGCCCCGCGGCGGCAGACGCACACCGCGCCGAGGGGGCCGAACGCGCAGCCACGCACGATCTCGCCGCGGCGCAATCGGGGTACCAGCGCGGTCTCGCGGGTGAGCACACACGCCTCGCCCGACTGCTCGACTGTGGCCGCATGCGGCTGGTGACGACGGCGCAGATCCGCCCGGCCTCCAATGCCCGGGAGGCTGCAACTGCCTGCGCCGCACTAACCAATGCCGATCAGACCGAGGTGTCGTGGGTCTGGCTGCTCGATCGTTACGAGGTACAGGTCGGACTCCTGTACGCACTTGGGGGCGAATCGCGCTTCTCGAGCATCGCGAGCGTGGCGACGTCGCGCTTGGATGCTCGCTGATTGCTGAGCGTCGGTTCGTTTGCGAACGCCGGACCCCGTGCGCTTCGTACCTCCCCAAACCGAGCCCGCTCGCCACGCTGCAGCAAAGCGCGTGACGGCTGCTGCCCGAGCGCCGCGATCACGACGGCCCGACAGCGTGACGACGGGGTCGGGCGGGAAGGTACAATCGACGCAGTCATGATCCGGGCAGGATACCCAAGTGCGCCCGAATTCGATCCGTCGGGTCTTCGCCCGCGCCTATCATCTCGACGAGTCTCTCAAAGCCGTCGAGCCGCGAGTTCAACTTCACGGCGAGGTCTCTCTCAATCTCATCGAAAACCGCAACTGGCGGCACTGCGGGAGTCGTGAAGTAGTTCCCCTGCGATGGCGCCGAGACGAGCTTTGCTCCTCCCTCGTGGAAGAATCGCCAGAGATCGTCGATGATCCTAGGAACCGGAAGCGCCAGCTTGCGAGCCACGGTGTTCATCAGACCGGCCCGAGAGCCCGCCTCGAGATAGCGCTCAAGATCGCCAGCAAACCCCCTTGAAGCGGGCGCGAAACACTGGATGTTCGTAGGTCCCTTGGCCAAAACCTGAACAACTCCTGCGAGCTGCAGCGCATACCACGTCGATCTCTCGCCCTTGTCCTCGACAATATCAACGAACGGGTCGATCGTCCGAAGTGTCTGTCCCTCGCGAAGCGTCAACTTGGTCTCGAACATTCTCTCGATCTCGGATCGCTTCACGACACTGCGTCTGATCAGATCGCGGCGCACCTTCTTGTTCGTTTCGGAGAACAAGAGGAATCCGCACGCGGGTCTCCCATCTCGTCCTGCGCGCCCTACCTCCTGATAGTACTGCTCGATCGACTCCGGCAGGAGGTAGTGAACCACGACACGAATATCCGAGATGTCGATCCCCATCCCGAAGGCGTTCGTCGCGAACATGACCTTGACGGCACCGGAGTGGAAGCCCGCGAGCGCGGCGTCCTTTTCGGTGTCCTTGAGATCGGCGTCGTAGTACGCGCACTCGATTCCCAGTGACCCGAAATGGGCCGACATCTGCGCCGTGCCGTATTCCCCCTCCTTCCGGTGAACGTAGACTAGGACCTTCTCTCCACGGTGCTGCGCGAGAATCTCGGCGAGTCGAACCTTCTTGGCGGGCTCGTCCGTGAGTTCCTCGCAGCGCAGAACGAGGTTCTCCCTCAGCATCGAGGGCGTCGTGATCACGTCTTCCGGTGCGATCCGGAACTCAGAGACAATCTCCGCGCGGTCCCGTGGATTGAGCGTTGCGGTGAGACAGAGTACCGGGGGCCATTCGTCCCGGCCGAAGATCGCGTCGAGACATCGGGGAATCGCCCTGTAGGCGGGACGAAACGTATGCCCCCACTGAGACACGCAGTGCGCTTCATCCACGACGACCAGCGAGATCGCACTCTTGTTCCGACGCAGCGCGTACTCAAGGTAACCGCTTGACGAAAGCCGCTCTGGCGACGTCAGTATGAAGTTTGGGCCATGGGTGAAGTCGAAATCCCGGAGGCTATTGTAGAGCGGAGGTCCCGATAGATCGCTCAAACAACTCGCCGTGATTCCCGCCCGGGCGTTGAGCCGCTGAGCCTGCTCTCCCATTAGAGCAACCAAGGGCGAGAGAACGAGCGTCGTCCCTCCACGACGAATGCCAGCCGTCTGGTACACGAGGGACTTGCCGCCGCCAGTTGGCATAAGGCAAAGCGTGTTCTTCCCCGCTACCGACCGATCGATCGCTGTCTCCTGGCCGGATCTGAAGGAAGAGATCTCCGGAAAGTACCGTCGGAGTACAGACCGACTCTCGCTGCCGTCGCTCATCGCGCCGCCCATCCAAAACCCATCTCATCGCCGCCCCGCATCGTCGCGACATCCTCCGGATGCTGCTCGCATACGTGTTCCAGGAACGATGCGACGTAGACATATCGATAGTCTACGTCAAATGGGAGACCCACCTCCTCGCATGCGGCACTTATACGGAGCGCGAGTTCCTTCACGTGTGACGTAAACAATCGATAGCTATACCAGTAGTTGTGGTCCATCTTCATGTTCGTGTCGGCGCCGCCTTGTCGGTCGTCAATCATGAGAAATTCAGAAGTCTTGCTACGAAGTCTGAAATGCGACCCGCCGGTGAGGAAGTATAGGCCGTAGAGAGCAGTGCCGCTACGCTCCGGAAATACCCTCGGATGAAGATGGTACAGGACGATCGACTTGATCCCTCCGCCGATCACCCCTGGAATGCCGGACCGTTCTTCCTCGAAGCCGCTGAAGTCGAATTCCTCCCACTGCGTGAACTGGGCGTACTGCTCCTCGTCGCCCGACTCTGTGATGTACTCGTCCGAAAACGAGATCAGGCGTTCGAACGTCGCGAGCAATTCTGCGGAGGGGGTTTGGTTGTACTTCATCCGCCACTCCTTCAGTTGGTCACGCTTCGAATGAACGATGCTCTGGATCACGGGACACTTCTTCGACAGATCGGTCTTGAACGCGTCCGGGTCGTCGTCTCGGTACTCCTGGATCCGCTCGGCCTCGAAGAAGTCGCGGTAGCGCTCCGCCATCTTCTCGTAGTTCGCGATCGCGTCACCGAGGATGTTCCCGTCGAACCTGGCCGCCGGGACTGGGCTCCTGGCAGAACGCACCTTGAACTTGCCACCCAATTTCGCCAGGAGGTCCTCGCCCTCTGGCATCTTAGGCTTCAGCCACGAGTCAAAGTACTTCTGGAAATTGGATGCGATCGTGGCCGTGACCTGAGCGTCGTGCTCGGGCGCGCAGACCGCGTCCCACTCCTGTCGAGGGTCTTCATCAAGGCTCCATGACTTGTACATCTCGCTCCTCCTAGTCCACCCAAGTTGCGCCGAGAACCGCGGCCAACGAGTGAGCGTTGGCCTTCCTGCCGCCGTCGATCACAGCCCTCGCCGCCGTTGCCAGACCGTCACGATCGCAGTCATGCAACACTACATGAAGTTCGTGGATGGCACGCGACGCGCCGACGTAGACCAGCCGCCGCGATGACGAATCTGCGAGGTCGATCGGTCTCAGATCAACGAGAATCACGACCTTCGCCTCCAGACCCTTGAAGCGGCGGACCGAGCTGAAAATCACCGCGCCCCTCTTCGGAACATCGGTAATCGGAAAATCACCGATTTTGACGAATCGGCCCAGGAGCGATCCGCGCGTGCTGGCCGTCGTGAGAATGGCGATCTCATGCGGTAGATAGCCACGTTCACCGAGTAGATCGCTGAGGAGGCCTTGGACGCGTTCCAGCGCAGTTGACTCGTTTGGGCACTGATGAAGGAATGGCTTCGGTCCATCGACCGTATCCGACGGAGGAGAGATGCTCGTCGGCGAGCAGCGGTAGGCAAATCGCGCGATCTGCGTAGTCATCCGGCAATTTCGTCGTAGCACGAGGCGACACTCGGCACTGACCAGCCACTCGGGCAACACATCCCGATGGACGAGCTGGTTGCGGTCGTAGAACACGTAGAATCGACCACTCGTGCTTGCCTCAAGATAGGCGATCCACTCGTCCTCGAAATCCTGTCCCTCGTCGATGATCACGTTCGGCAACACCGGTGCATCGGGACCAGTCAGGAGCTCGAGAAATGCTGCCTTCGACTTGTCGAAGTCACCTCCGAAGTCACCGACCTTCGCTACCGATAAGCTGTCGAAAGTATGAAATGACCTTCTCAGTCCACCGTGATTCGCGGCGAGATACTGCCGGAGCGGCGCATTGAAACACACAAACAGCACGTCTTCGCCCAGGTCGGCAAGGTTGCGCGCAAGTTGCAGAGCGACCATGGTTTTGCCCGTGCCTGCAGCGCCGGCCACCACTGCGGTCCTCTGCTCGTCCAGGTAGTCGAGAACTCGCGCTTGCTCCTCCGTGAAGCGGATGAATGCGCGCTCCCGGTTCTCAAGCGAGTGTCGCATGGAGGGAGCTACGTCGAGCCGTGGGGCGAGAGCGTCGAGGATTCTCTTGACGTCGCCTGAGCCGATCGACACGCGGCGACGCTCGCCTGAGCCGAAGCAGAATGCCTCGTTAATCGCTTCGGCTGGATTCCCGAGGGAGGCGCGGTCGAGCAGTATCTGCGACGGCAGGTGCGGTGGCAGACCGGCCCGAGAGACTTCCCCCGACGGAAACCAGACGGCGTGATAGACGGGGCACGCGATCGTCGCGGGCAGTCGAGTCTTCAAATGGTCGTCGAGGAAGAACCGGGTGCGGTTGGCCTGCGCCTCAGGATCCTGCATCGGGTACTCAATGCCAGTGCCCAGATTCAGTTGGAACCAGCGACCAGCTTCAAAGCGGATACCGCCCGACTTGACCTCAATGACGAGTATGCCGCGCTGAGGATCGAAGAGGACGAAATCTCCTTCGCCCTGAGGTGCGACTTGACCCAGCTGATTGGGTCGGCCGCGGGCACCTTCCGCCCGAATCCACCGCAGGGAATGAAAGACGTAATAGCGCGAGTCGATGCCGCGCAGCGCCTCGAACACCACACGCTCGCCAGGACTGCCATGGCAGTCGATCGGTTGGTCGGGAATCATCACGGCCATCGGAATTCTCTCCCACCCACCCCCGTGGATCGCGAACGACAGGTTTCGATCTAACAGCCTATTGAGATCCGATGCAAGTGAGGAGATGGGGTGAGGAGGGCGCGCGGTGTTGCGATCGCGCTGTTGGCGCAGGGCCGTCCTCGATCGCGCCTGCAGTCCATGCTCCCTTCCTTCCGACTGTTCGCCCTTGCAATTCGCACCGACGCGGCTCGTCGCCCGTCACGGCTGACAACGCGCGTTGATCTGCCGCATCAGCTGCGCGCGCGCCCGGTATGACGGCGGCGGTCCGTCCCCGTCGCCGCCGTCTCCGTCGGCTTCCTGAAGTTCGTCCATGATCGCCCGGAGGTCGTTCATTGCCGTCCCGAATCGCCCGGACTGCTGCGCCTCCAGCCACTCGCGAAACTCCTCGGCGAAGTCCTCGAAGCGCGGTGATCCGCTGCGCTGCAACTGCACGCCAATCACCCGGCGCCGCCGAACTCCCACGACGTAGGCGTCGCATGCGGCGAGGTCCTGCGCGATACGGCGAGGCAGGGCCTGGGGCGAGGGTCTCCGCGCTTCGGGGGCCTCCTCGCTGTCGTCGGTGGGCGCCTCGGGCGGCGGCGCCTCGATCGGTTGCGGCGAAGCACCGATGGCCCCATCGAAGAGGCAAAACGAGCCCATTTCCCCCGTGTGCGGGATGATCGGGCGGCCGCTCATCGTGATCCGAGCGCCAATCCGGGAGCGGAGCGCGGCGTACAACGCGGTCTCCTCCGCGATGCCGACGACACGGACGTCACGCTCCTCTTGCCGATCGTTCTCGTCTTCGGCGTCCGCGTTCGCGATGCCCTGCACGCAGATCGGTGGGTTGAACTCGAGATAGAACATTCGCCGGGGTCGCCCGGGCTCGTTCGTGGCGGTCGCCACGCGCCGCAGCACGCCCGTCAGGGACACCGAGCCATCCATCGGCTCGACGCACGAGTCGCGGTTGGATGGCTGCAGTTGCGTCTCGTTTCCGTGTCGTCCTCGTGAGCGTAGGCAGCATCCCCGCGCGTCGTGAGGAGCTTCGGCCGCACATCGCCGATGGCAGACCTGCGCGTGCACCGACCCGCGAAACATGAGCACCCCGAGCAACACCGCTGCCGCGTTCAGTCGCGCGAACTTCCGATCCTTCATCGATCTTCCCTCTTTGAACTCTGACCCATTCCTCCACCCGCGCCGTTCACCCCTCCGTCTCCGTCGCCGCCCCCTTCTTCGCCCGCCCCCCGCTTCTTCGGCGTCGCCGCTTCCCCCGCGCCCTCTTCCTTCACCACGGCCTTCGCCTTCGCGGCCGCCCGCCCGGCCCGCTTCTCCGGCGGCCGCCACCCGCGCACCTGCGCCCGGGTGATCCCCAGCGCGTGCAGCTCCGTCTCCACGAAGCCGTCGTACGCGTCGCCTGCGCCCAGGTCCTCCCCGGCCTGCGGCGCGCCATGCCACTGCTTCAGCCACGGAACAAGCTCATCGAGCCCCGCCAGGAGCGGCCCGAGGCGCTCGGCGGTCCAGCCGTCTTCGTCTTTGCGGCGCAGGTACAGCGCGGTGAGCGCCTCGGCCCGCTGGCGGTGATCCCAGCCCGCCCAGCCGTAGAGGGGCGACGGGTCGTCGTCCGTGGTCGCGCCGGGGTACCCGATAAACCGCTCGCGCGGAACATCGAGCTTCCCGCGGAGTGACCAGTACCGCGGCTCCCGGTAGTCCTCGCGCTCGTACTTCGGCGGAACCGGGATCGCCTCGCCGAGCGTCTCGCCCGCGTCCTCGCGGCGCTGGAGAGCCCAGGTCGTCTCCCAGCGCGCGCGCTTCTCCAGGCCCGAGTCGGTGAAGCGCCATGCGGTGAGGAAGGCGACGGACTCGGCCTCGACCAGCGCCGCGAGCGCCCGCCCGAGGTCGTCCTCCCCGGGGAAGCGTAGCTCCGCGATCGCGTGAACCCGCGGGTCCCGCAGCGCCGCGCTCGCGAGCGCCCGCAGTGACTCCACCAGGACATCACTCTTCGCAATGGACTCCACCGCATCGAGCAGCGCGGTGGTGGCGGCGTCGCACACATCCTCGTTCCAGTCGCGCTTCGTCCAGCGGCGCTTGTATTCGGGGCGCTCGATCAGTCCGATGAAGCGGTTCGACTGGATGATCTCGATGCGCACTTCGATGAGCCGCTGCATCGCCCCGGACAGCCGCGCCATCACCGGGTGGGTCGGAACCAGATACCCATTGCGCTCGAACCACGCCGTGCTCTCGCCGGAAAGGAACATCGCCCGCTCGAAGGCCCGCAACCCCGCTGGGTACGGCGGAATGATCTGGTCCTCGATGGCCGCTTCACGTGCGGCGGCGTGCTTCGTGCGCTCGTCGTCGGTGAGCAGCCCGAGGTGCTCGTACCAGCGCCAGTCGAGTTCCTCCTGCTGCACGACCATGGTCTCCTGCGTGCTCTGCGCGCACAATCTGCTCCAGGAGAGACAATCCATCAGAGAGGTCTGGGGCGGGGGCTTGCCAGTAGCGAACTGCGAGGCGGGTGTGTATTCCGCAAGCAGGTGGGCGTTGCCGTCGAGCGCGCGACCAGCCTGCAAGGCGAAGTCGGCAGTGGGAACTGGCAACTGCTCAATCTTTGTAGATGCAAACTGAAAGAACTCGTCCCACTCTGCCTTACGAAGTCGAGGGGCGCCCTCGTCACCTCTGGCCCCGCCAGCGCCCTTGTTCTGCGCGACCTGCTTCATCCAGAAGCACACCATGCTGCTGTTCAGCCATGCGAGGAGCGCGAGATGGTCCTCCTCCGTCGCCGTTGCGGGCAGCTTGATGACCGGGGCGGTCTGCGTGAAGACTTTGCCACCTTGGTCGAGGACGAAGTGGTTGTGCGTTGCGACTTCCGCATAGGCAATGGAGCGAGGGTTCTCCAGCTTGTCTTTAAGCACAGCAGCCCACGCCAGCCAGTGAAGGCCCCTCGCTCGCTTCGTCTTTCCGAAGAAGATGTTATTTGCGAGATTCGTTCGGTAAGGCCAAGCGCAGCTTTCAGTGATCGAGTTTTCGGTATATCGGCCATCATCAAAGGAGTGAGGAAATAGTGACGCCGACGGCTGTAACGCCCAGTCGCGCAAGTCTTCTCCAGAGCCGAGAATCGACACCAGTTCTGGCGGTATTCCATTGCGGGTAAAGGATTGCGAGTCGGCTGCGATATAGAAGTCATTTTCACCGCAAAGTGCCATTACGCCAATCGCGCTAATCATCGACTCGAGGCGACGTGGGCACGCTGCCTCAACTTGCTCCTTGAGCTCACCTGCGCCACCACCCCCGAGGCTCCACGGATGCTTCGCAAGCGTCTCACGCGAAAGATCGGCAATCGTCACGAAGTCGTTCTCGAAGGCCGCATCCCCCACATGACCCGCGATGGACGACCACACCTTGCCCTTCGCGGGATCCACCGGCGTCTCGGGTTCCCCGCGCCGACCGAGGACTGCTCGCACGGTGTCGCTCTTCCGCCGCTGGTTCCGACCAAAGAGAATCACGGTCGGCGTTCCATGCCCCGGAATGAACGCCCCGGACGTGTCGATGACGCCGGTGAGGTCCAATCGATTCAACACCTTCTCCACGAGACTCTTCCCGAACTCCCGCTTCATGAAACTATTGGCGTTGATGAGTCCTACGAAGCCGCCATCGATCCCGAGTTCGAAGAAGCGCTCCGTGAACGGTGCCGCCAATGCATACTTCCCTTTCGCGCTATCGGGATACCGCGCCCGGTACACCTCTCGAAGCGCGGCATCACGACACACGATGTACGGCGGATTGCCCACCACGGCGTGATACCCACTCCCGAACACGGCCCGTCCCGCGACCGGATCTTCCAGGACAAAGTGGTCGCCGCCCAAAGCCCGTCGTGCGGCATTGTCGGTCAGGCTCTCGGCGAGCGAGGGGTTCTTCCCGCCGTACAGCAGCGAGTCGGCGACGACGACGTGGCGGTCGAGTGCAAGGTCCGCCGGCGCCTCCCGCAGGCGGCGGATCCCCGCGGCGCCGAGGTACGCGACGAGCAGACGGAAGCGCGTGATCGCCACGGCGAAGGGGTTGAGATCGACGCCGAACACATGCCTGAGCGCCGCCCCCGCATGTTGCTTCGCATCCCCCGACGGGTCCTTGCGCTCATGCATCGCGCGCAGCCGATGGAACGCCCCGAGCACGAAGTGCCCTGATCCGCAGGTCGGATCGATCATCCGAAACCCGTCGAGCCCGAACTCCTTCACCGCCGGATCGAGCGTGTGATCGAGGATGAACGACTCGACGAAGTCCGGCGTCTGGAGCAGCGCGTAGCGTTCGCGCACGGCGGCGCTGAGGTCTTGATAGAGGTCCCCGAGGACGCGCGTGTCGTCGCTGTCGAAGCGCCAACGCAGGCTCTTGTCGGCATGCTCTTCCCGGAAGAGCCGGAGCAGGTCGCCCGCCACCCCCGCGCTCGGACCGAGCCGCCGCGCGACGTCATTGCGCGCCCCGAGCAGCTCGCGCGCCCCGGGCAGGTTGCCCACCTCGCGGAACACCCCCAGGAGGTACTCCCGCGCGTTGCCCGCGAGGCCCGGGAAGGCTGCGCCGAAGCGCTCCTGCGCATCGACGGCCCCATCGCCCGCGAGGCGTCGGTGCGCGACAAACCCGCGGTCTTCGAGGAAGCGCACGAAGACGCAGTCGAGGAGCCACGCCGCGCCGACCTGTTCGAGCGTGCGCTCGCGATACGCGATGGGGTCGTCGGCGGTGCGCCCCGCGGCGCGCTCCCGGGCGAGGGCGTCGTTGAGGGCGCGCTGCACGCTCGGGCTCTCCTCCACGCGCAACCGAAGGTCGGGAATCAGCGTGCGCTCGAGAAACTGCCCGAGCGCCTGCGCGAGGGAGAGGTCCCTGGATTTCGGTCCGCGTGCCATAGGGGGGTGTCGTCCTTCGGAGAAGCGCGTTCGGGTCGTTGGCGGTCACCGTCCCGTCTCGGGGACCGTGTGACGGGTTCTACCGCGATCCGCGGCCCTCCGGGTGGCCTGCGTGGCGACCGTCGGCGTAGAGTCCGCGACCTGCGGCACTCCGCAGGTGTTCCGCGGCAGAACCAGACGAACCCACCCATGTTGAAGAAGCTCGAACTGACCGGCGTCGGCCCCTCGGCCCACCTCGGTCCGATCCACCTCGCCGATCGCCTCAACCTGATCACGGGCGACAACGGACTCGGCAAGAGCTTCGTGCTCGACGTCGCGTGGTGGGCGTTGACCGGCACGTGGCCCGATCGCCAACCCTGGCCGCGCGAGGAGACCACCCGCGAGGCGCCTCCCCGCCTCGAAGCGGTCATCCAGGGCAAGACCACGGAGTCGCACGTCGAGAGCGTGTTCCATTTCGACAACCACGAGTGGGTGCTGCGCGACGGTCGGCCGCCGATGCCCGGTCTGGTCTTGTACTTCCGCGCCGACGGGCGCTGCTCCCTGTGGGACCCGGCGCAGCACTACTGGCGTCGCAACAAGACCCGAAACGCGGACGATCCGGCGCGCCCCGACGCGCTGCACCTGAACGCCGACGAGGTGTGGAACTCCCTCCTCTCCCCCGACGGCAAGACCATCTGCCGCGGTCTCATCGAAGACTGGGTGACGTGGCAGCAGACGAGCAGCCCCGAGTTCAAGCTCCTCGAGCAGGTCTTGCTCGCGCTGTCACCGAGCGAGAGCGAACCGCTCAGGCCCGGCGCCCCGTTGGATCCCCTCGCCCTCGCCCTCGACGATCGCCGCGCCCACCCGACGCTGGCCCTGCCGTACGGGCGAACCCCCGTGGTGCTCGCCTCGGCGGGCATCAAGCGGATGCTCGCGCTCGCCTACCTGCTGGTGTGGGCGTGGCAGGGGCACAAGCTCGCTGCCCAGTCGTTGAAGCAGGCGCCCGAGCGTCGGCTGGTGATCCTCTTCGACGAGCCCGAGACGCACCTCCACCCGCAGTGGCAGCGGCGCTTCCTCCCTTCGCTCTTGAAGGCGGTCGAGGCCCTCGGTGACATCAGCGACGTCCAGATCGTGCTCAGCACGCACTCGCCGTTGGTGCTGGCCTCGGTGGAGACGACCTTCGACGAAGACCGGGACGCGCTCTTCCACTTCGACGCGACGACGGACGGCCCCACCATCGAGAAGCTGCGCTTCGCGAAGCGTGGCGACGTCGTGCGCTGGCTGGTCTCGCCGCTCTTCGGCCTGGAGCAGGGCCGTTCACTGGAGGCCGAACGGGCGATCGAGGCCGCCGAGCGCTTCATGCTGAACCGGGCCGAGGAGAACCTGGCCGAACTCCAGACGCAGGATGCGATTCACACCGAGCTTCTGCGCGTGCTCGGTGGCGCCGACATCTTCTGGCCTCGCTGGATCGTAAAGACGGGGCAGGCGTGATCCGCGTTGAGAGGACTCGCGAACCCGAGACGTTTGACGTCCGCTGCAGACAGGCGGGCGCCGGTTGGCTGGACACCCACCCCCGCCCCGCGGATCTCGGCACGTGGCGGCCGAACAAGTACTGGACGCAGTTTCTCCCGCAGCTACGCGCGGCCTTTCACGAACGCTGCGCCTATCTCGGGATGTGGATCGCGAGCGGGACCGTCGACCATTTCGAGTCCTGGGCCGGCGCCGGCGGTGTCGCGAAGGCCTATGAATGGAGCAACTACCGCTACGCCGACTCGGCGGTGAACAGCGCCAAGAAGCCCGCGTGGGACGGCATGCTGTTGGACCCCTTCGAGGTCGGTGACGGCTGGTTCGAGGTCGAACTGCCCTCCTGTCTGCTGCGCATCGTCGAGCACCGGGTGCCGCCGGAGGTTCTCCCGAGGGTGCGCTTCACCATCGACAAGCTCGGCCTCGGCCATCGCGAAGACGTCGTGGCGCTGCGCCGCGAATGGCTTCGCCTGCACGAAGAGGAGGGTCTGTCTCTCGAAGGCTTGCGCGGCAAGGCGCCCCTCGTTGCGAGCGCCGTCGAACGACGCAACGCGCGCGGGACTACGCCGAAGACGTGATCATCCCGCCACCGCGGTGATCCAGGTCTGCGGCGGCGTGAGGCGCGGGGCCGCGGTGGGGTTGGGCAGCGGCAGCGCCGCGATCGCTCCGCCGTCGATGGGCGCCTCGTTGGCCGCACCGAGCCGCGCGAGCACCACGAACACCGCTGGTCCGTCGTCGCGTCGCGCGAGCGCGGCGAGTCCCTCGACGAACTCCCGGAGCCCGAAGCGCGCAGCGAGCCCGAGGTCGCGAAGAACCAGGGCCTTCTGCTGCGTGGCCCATCCCGCAAGTACGGCCTGCGCGGCCTCGCGCACGAGATCGCGGAGGGTCTCCCAGTCGTCGCCGCGCGGCCCCTGCCGGTCGGCCTCGACGATGACGTCCCACTCGACCCCTTCCCGTTCGGCGAGTTCGCGGAGGCTGATCCAGAGCAGCTTGTCGAGGCTCAGCACCGGCACGTCGAGCCGTCGCCCGATGGCCAGCGCAGCCACCGGCGCAAACACCGGCGCGACGTTGATCACCCGGAAAGCGCGCTTCTGCGCAGCCATCCGCAGACGCTCATCGAAGTCCCGCGCGGCGGCATCGTCGAAGGTCAGCGCACGCGGGGTCTCGGAGGTCCGCGCGGTGTGAGCGACCACCGGGCGCACCACCACGGGTCGGTGGGTGGTGAGCGACGAGGGGTTCTCGGCGACCAGCGGGCGGGCGTACCGCTGCAGGGTCTCGTCGAAGAGGAAGGTCAGCACCGAGGCGACGAGCGCATCGAGCTCGGGCCGCGTGGGCAGCGCGACGGCCTCACGGTAGCGGCTCGCAACCACGCTGCGCAGCCGCGCTTCGTCGTACTCGCGCTCGGTGAATACGCCCGCGCACAGGCGTAAAGCGCGCTCGGCGGACATCCCGCGCGGGTACAGTTCCAGCCGCGCGGAGCAGGCGGCCCGGGTGCTCGCGCTGGCCGCGAGGGGCAGCAACCGCTCCACGCCGAGGCGGGCCAGATCGCTGTGTTCTACCAGCGGGGCGAGGCGTCCGCGGGCCTCGTCGGCGCTGGGCAAAACATCGCGCGCGCTGAGCCGGTCGGCCTCGTTGCCGAGGGCGCGGGCCACGTCGAGGAGGCCGCGGTCCGTCGCGATCCACCGGGCGTCGTGGAGGATTCCGTCGGCGAGGGTCTCGTCGGTCATGCGGGCGATCTCGACGAGGGCGGTGGCCTGCAGCCGCGCGGCGTCGTCGAGTTCATCGGGACGCGCGACGCCGCAGGCCCGGGCGACGGTCTCCGCGAGCGCACGAACAGGGGCGAGCCCGCCCGACGCCGCGAGGGCCTCCTGAACGATCTGCTGCAGCGTCGGGAGCACCTTCGATTTCGACCAGAGCTTCCGGGCTTCACCGAGGTGGATGTAGATGACCTGCCGACTGACACCACGGCGCAGCGCAAGCTGTCCGGCATCCACGGGCACGCCGTCGTCGAGGCCGAAGAGCGCGCGCAAGTCCACGATCCAGGTCTTTCCGCGCACCCCACTCGCGTCCGTCGGAACGAAGGCTGCGAGCCACCCCGCGAGGGTGCTCGGCGTCGCGGACGCTTCGCTCGGGGTGGTCGTCGAGACGGGCTTCACGACCTCGGCGTCCTGGGCGCGCCGCCACGCCTCACGAAACTCCACGAGTTCGCGCACGGTCTCGCGCCCGAGCCCTTTGAGTTTGCCGAGGTTGGTCCTGGAGACCTTGCGGAGGTCGCCGAAGGCGAGGATCCCTTCGCGATCGAGCGCGTTCTTGCCGCGGCTGGAGAGGGGCAGGGCCTCGACCGGCGTGGCATCCCGAATCGCCGCGAGCGCGGCCGCGGACCAGACGTGTTCGATGTTCCCTGCGGGGGTGGTTGTCCCCGTGCGGCCCGTCTCCGGGTCGAGGATGACGGGCGGGGAGGCCACGGTGCGCGGAACGAACGCGAAGATCCACGACTCGCGCATCGCTTCGGCGCTTGGAAACCGCTGTGTGGCGTCTCTCCCGAGGCACTGCCGGAAGAAGACCGTCAGCGCTTCGCGCACGGTGGGGTCGAAGCGTTCGGCTTCGAGGATGACCTCGGCGTCGTCGCGGAGGGTGACGTCATCGACCCACCGCGGAAGCCGCCCGGTGAGCATCTCGTAGAGGGTAAACGCGACCGACCAGCGATCGGCCGCGGCGTCCCAGCGACCGCGCACCAGGACGCCCGGGTCGCGATACGGCGGGGTGCCCACGAGCACCTCGTGCTCCGCGGTTTGCGCGAGGCTGAAGTCGAAGAGCATGAGGTGCCTGGCGCCCCTGGGGTCACGCTGCACGAAGCCGACGTTGGCGGGCTTGATGTCCTTGTGAACGACCCCGAACTCTTCCAGCCGCTCGGCTGCGCGGAGGAGATCATCGCCCCATCGGCGCGCCTGATCGAGCCCGGCGGGTCCGCTGCGTGCGAGCACGGCGGCGAGGGTCTCGCCGGCGTCTTCGAGGAGGAGCGCGCACCTTCCCTGGAAGCGCAGCGTGCGCTTGAGCCCGACGATCCGGTCGCCGCGCGCTCGATCGAGGAGGCGTGCTTCGGCTTCGAGTCGCTCGTCGAACTCGGGTTCGAGCGCGACCTTCAAGGCCCCGCCGTCGTCGCCCGAGCTCACGCGAAACACCCGTGCCGTACTGCCTGTTCCGAGGAGGTTTTCGACGATGAACTCGGTGCCATCGTCCGAGCGGACGACATCGCCGGAGACCGCATCGCTGACCGGCGGCCGGTCGTCTTCGTCGCCGAGGAGCACGTGTCCGAGGAGGTCCACGAGCTCGTTGGCCGAGTCGCAGCGTGCGGTGCGGGAGACCTCCGTGGCGAAGCCGATGAGGTCGTCGAGGTTTTCGAAGTGCTGCGCGCGGCCCTGCTTGCGTTCGACCTTGAGGCTGGCGAGTTCTTCCCCGGCGCTTGCGAGGGAGAGCTTGCCGTCGCGGAGGAGTTGAAGTTGCCGTTCGCCGAGCTTCGCCGCGGGTGCGCGGCCGACGAAGACGAACCACGCGAGTGCGCCGAGCGAGAACACATCGCTCTGGGCGTCGGCCTTCTCGGGGTCTTCGAGGAGTTCGGGCGCGCGGTACACGACCATGTCCGAGAGAGCGGAGAGGTGAACCGTCCCGCGGGTGTCGGTGTGTTGCGCGAGTTGGAAGTTGAAGAGTCGGGTGTCGATGGGACCGTCGTCACCGCCGCCGCGCACGAGCACGGAGGTCGGGTCGATGCCGCGGTGCAGGACGTTGCGCTGGTGGCAGTACCCGACGGCTTCGCCGACCTGCCGAACGATGGTCATGCGGTCGGCGAAGGAGAGCTTCGGGCGCTGCTGGATGTAGCGATCGAGGCGCTCGAACGCGGGTTCGTGTTCGAAGACGAGGCAGGGCTCGCCGGTCGGTCCGGTGGCGGTGAAGTCGATGCACTTGAGGACGTGCGGGTGCGACAGCGCGATGAGGATGCGGGCCTCGCGGGTTGCGGCGCGCTTGAGTTGATCCTGTCGCTCGGCGGTGGACGACTGCGCGACGAGATAGACGCGAACGCGCCGCACGAGGCCCTTGAGGGAGTCGGACGTTCCGAGGTGGTCCTGGTACCCGAGGCCTTCGTCGAAAATGTCCTCGACGAGCAGGTCGCCATAGCGGCGTTGCCCTTTGCTCTCCTCGATGCCGAGGCGTCGCAGCGTCTGCACGGTCTCGCGCGCGGCGTTGGGGTCGATGGAGCGGTCCTGGAGGGACGACTGCGCGCCGTCGAACTCCGCCTGGGTGATGGCGCGGACGAAGGTTTTGCGGGTGACGACGCCCATGCGTCCGGCGGCATCGAGCCCCGAGACGTCCACTTTCTCGTCGGACAGGAAGACCAGTGGTTCGACGCGCGGACGCCTCCCGCGAAACTCCCGATCGAGCAGTCCTGCGAGCGCGCGGGCCTTGCGTCCGGCGCCGATCATCGGGTTCTCCATGACGCGGGAGCGAGCGTTGCGATCGTCGAAGAAGGAGTACGTCCAGTTGACGGAGTTGCCGGCGAAGCGTGCGGGGTGGCTCTTGATTTCGACGAGGTACAGGGCGTTGTGTCCGAGGACGAGGGCGTCGATCTCGTATCGTCTCCCGGACGGATCGACGAGCTCGACGAGTCCCCAGAGGAAATAGGGGTTTTCGTTGGGCAACGCGGACTTGATGAACTCGATGGCCTGCCGCTCCCACGAGTGCGGCGTGTGGCCATCGGCGAGGACGCGATCGCGGGGCAGTCCCATGGTTTCTCTGGAGCCTTTGGTCAGCGCTTGCGCGCGGAGAGCAGGGCCTCGGCCGCGGTGCGTTCGTCGGTCGAGGCATCGTCGGAGCTGGCGAGCAGGTCGAGCGCGGCGACGCTGGCGGCCACGGGCGACGAAGGGGTGACCTCGGGCGAGAGGCAGCGCGGCGCGCGGAGTTCACCGAGGGCGAGCGCGGCGAGGCCTGCGAGGTGCCGGAGCGCAGGCGCGTCGGTGACGACGACGACCTGCTCATGGAAGGAGAGGTCGCGGTGGTCGGCGAAGCGCGCGGCGACGGCGACGAGGGCGGCTGCGCCGACGACGAGCACCCGGGAGGTGGGTCCGATCGGGAGCAGCGGCGCCGGGGTTCCGAGCGCGACGGACCACTCGCGGGCGGCGTCGGTCAGGAGGGCGCGCACGTCGGCGACGGGGGCGGGTGGTGTGCGGAAGGCATCGCGGGCGAGGCCTGGGGCGGGCACATGGGACCACTGGCCAAAGGGTTCATCGTCGGTGAGCCCGGGGATGGCGAAGACGGCTCGGGGGCTGAAGGCATCGGGGTAGAGGCTGGCGGCATCGCGGAGGAGGAGTTCGAGGCGATCGAGTTCGGTGAGGTCGGTGGGCGTGCCGGCGTAGTTGCGCCAGGAGGCATCGGCGGCGGAGCCGAAGCGCCGAGGGGCGGACTCACGGGCATCGAGCCACGCGAGGCCCAGGGTGGAGGCGCGGTAGAACGCATCGGTCTGCGCCTCCGTGATGGGTGTAGCGGCCGATGGTGCGACAGACGTAGGGGTCACCGAATCTCCTCCCGCGAGGCCGCGGAGTGTCGTCGGATTGAGCGGGGGGCACAAGGCTTTCGAGGGGACGGCGGCGGGGGGGCGCGAACGGCGCATTCGGTCGTGCAACCTGGCACTCCCTTTGCGCGTCCGGAGCCCACGTGCCGCTGCCCACCCGATGTCGAGCCCGTTTTAGCCCATGCACGAGCCCATGCACGAGCCCATGCACGAGCCCATGCACGACAACGCGTCGCGCGCCGCGACGGCGTGCGGGACGGAGCCCACGACCCTGCGAGTGCGGCTCGATCGCCGTCGTTCTGTCTGCGGAGTATAGGGAGCGGTCGGTGTTCGAGGCGGAGCGCGGTCTCTGCGCAGGTCGGGCCGAGCGGTCGGCTCACCACACCTTCTTCGGCGCGCCCAGTTTGCGCGGCGGCCGCTTGCGCCCCGACACCTGCTGAAGTCGGCCATCCGGCCAGACCCAGATGCCGTTGGCCCGGGTGATCCAACGGCGCGCGTCGCGCCACTCGACCCGGTAGCGACCGACGCCGTGGGGCATGATGGCGTTACGCAGGTTGGAGTCCAGCGTCAGGTGGGCGACCAGGGTTCTGCGGCGAGAGCCCTCGATTAACTTGAAGACAAGGATCTCGACCGCGCGGCCGGGGATTCGATGGATAGGCTTTTTCATAGGGAAGTCCTTGCTGCTGCAAACAGTGGCTGACGGGAACCATCCGGAGCGTGAACCCGCGATGGACTCCCAGGGCATTCGACCGGAGTTGAACGATCTGGCATTGGCCGAGCAATTCATTCGATAGCACCCGAAAGCATGTCAGTCGCCTCACCAGATGCACTTTTAAAGAATTCATTTTTCCCCGTGACGACACCCTTACATGGCACATCTGCCCCCGTCGGACCGGTCCGAGGGGCTTGTCGGGTGCAAGTTCTCCGCGCATTCTTCCTCTCGTGTCCCCGACCAATCCGAACACCATCGAGGAGCGCCTCAACTGGCTGCTCAGCAAGACAGGGATGACCCAGCGTGAACTCGCGCGGCGCAGCGGCCTCGCGGAGACGCAGATCAGCATCATCCTGAAGCGGCTGAAGGAGCGCCCGCACTCCATCGAGGTCGAGACCGCCTACAAGATCGCCGCAGGCGCAGGCGTTCGCGCGGAATGGCTGCTCACCGGCCACGGAACCCACGCGTCGGAGCTGGCCACCGACCGCACCCGACTCAACGAGATGCCCGTCTGGGCGACGCTCCTGCGGTTCGCGAAACAGCTTCTCCCGCAGTATCCGGCGTGGGTCTGGGACTGGGTCGGAGACGTCCATCTGCCGGCCTCTACGGCGGCAAACCTGTCGCCCGGGGCTCTCCATCACCTGGCCGCGCTGGGGTACGCGATGCTCGCGCTCGGGCAACCCGCCCCGCTGACCCCGCCGAGCGCACGGAGCCCCCGCGCCCGAAGAAAGTGAACCCGGCGGTTTGAATTCCTAAAGAGTCAGTGTCACCTTGGCCCGGATGTCTCCGGGTGCGGCTGCCCGGGACGCATGAGCAGGTCCATGGGCAGACTACGAACCGGTGCGGTCATCTGGCGGGTCGTTCGACGCGGCGGCGCGAACGAGAAACTCCCCTTCGCGCGCATCACCCTCCACCGCCATGCGTCGCCCGATGGGGCGGTTCGCAAGACCGAGCGCGAGATCGTCCGCCCCGACGGCAAGACCGTGACGGTGGCGTTCGCGCGGGAGATCGCGCGGGCGTGGCAGAGCCGTTACGACGACGCACTGTGGTCGCCCGACGATCGAACCGCGCCCACGGTCGGGGCACCGAGCACGACCACGACGGGACCGACCACCGTCGGCACGTGGGTCACCGAGTGGCTCGATCGACAGGTCGCGCGCGAGGCCTACTCCGAGGTGCTCAGGGACCGCGAACGCTTCCGTCTCTGGATCGCCCAGACGGAGTTCGCCGCGCTCCCGCTGGCGAAGGTCACACCGCGCGACGCCGCCCGACTCATTGAGAAGCTGCGCGCAGCGAAGTCGCCGAAGACGGGCAAGCGCCTGGCGCCTCGCACGGTGCGCAACGTGATCGATCCGGTGTCCCGGGCGCTACGGTCGGCGGTGTTCGAAGGGGAGTTGGTGGCTGACCCCTTCGCGTCACTGCCGACGGAGTTTCGACCGAAGGTGGTCGATGCGCACCCCGAGCGGCGGCGCGACTACCGACTGTCGCGCACGGACGTCGAGACACTCCTCGGTGACGTCGGCGTCGAAGACCGCTGGCTGGTGCTCTGGCACATGCTCTTCCTCACCGGCGCGCGGGTCTCCGAGGCGATTGCGCTCCGCTGGTGCGACCGCGACGCGCGAACCCCGCTGCGGGCGATCACCATCGCTGAGCAGGTCCATCATCGGACGCGTGAGCGCGGGCCGATCAAGTCCCGCGACGTGCGCGTGGTGCCGGAGCATCCGCTGCTCGGTGCGGTGCTGGAGTGGTGGCGCGTGAACGGGTGGGTCCAGGAGTACGGGCGGGCTCCGGCGGCGGATGATCTCATCGTGCCGTCGAGGGGAAGGCCGGGCCGACCGTGGAAGGCGTGCGATGGACCCGGCGGTCCGCTATGGCAGCAGGCGGTGTGGGACGCGATGCAGCGCGACCTCGAGGGCGCCGGTCTGCCGAGGCATCGAGTGCATGACGCGAGGCACACGCTGATCTCGTTGTGCAGCGATGCCGGTGTGGCGGCCAACGTCGGCGAGCGCTGGACGCACACCGCAGGGAGTCGCTCGGCGCGCCACCTCTACGACGCACCAAGCTGGGATCGGCAGTGCGCGGAGATGTCGAAGATCGCGCTGTGCCCGAGTACGGCGGCGCGCTGGACGACGGAGAGCGCGGTGCCGCGATGAAGAAGCAGAGGAAGAAGTGGGGCTTCGGTCTCGCGGTCGGGATGCTCGGAGGGAAGATGTCGGTGGTCCCTCTGCGGCTGCCGACGGTACGGATGCAGACGGCGCGCGTCGCGCCGCGGCGCGTGCGCGTCCCCGATCGACCCGCGTTGCCGGTCACGCCTGTCGTCGTCCCCGCACCGGTCGTCGTGCCCGCACCGGTCGTCGTGTCTGCACCGGTCTTCGTGTCTGCGCCGGAGGCGGTCGAGCGGCCGATGCGCGTGCGTCGGGCCGAGCGCGCGCCGGTGGTGACCGGGGAGGAAATCGTCGCGAGCGACGGCTGGCACCTGTTGAGCGCGCTGGCGAAGCGCCGCGGCCTGCGCACGCTGGCGCTGCGCAACCTCTGTCATCGGCTGGGCGTGCCGATGCGACGCGTCTCGCAGAAGCAGGTCTTCGTACGCCCCGAAGACCTCGACCACGCGCTCACCATCCTGCCCGAACACCGCCGCACTCCCGGTCGCCTCGCCCCGCCGCCGGTCTCCGCCGAGGTGGACCACACGCTCGCGGACATGCTCGCCCGCCGTCGCTGACACCCGCTCCAGCTCCGACCGACGTGCGGGACGCCCACCCGGGGGCAGCGCGCCGTTCAGCGGTCCAGGAATAAAAGTGAGCGAAAAGGTGAGTAGAAATGAAGAAGGCCCCGAAACCTTTGGAGTTTCGAGGCCTTCTAGAGTGCGAGGAGGGGGACTTGAACCCCCACGATGTTACTCGCTAGCACCTCAAGCTAGTGCGTCTGCCAATTCCGCCATCCTCGCGACGGACGCGGTATATGCCCCGTCTCTTCGCGATCTGTCAACGGTTTCTTTTCGAGCGTCTGTTCTTCTCTGCGCGTTCGCAAGCTTGTAAGGCTCCGGTCGCATCGGCTAGCTTCCGATGCCTTCGCGCGAGCGCACGCGGCCTTCCGTCTCGGAACACCCGCCGCTGCGCTGGGAGACCACGGACATGAGCGGGCATTCACGTTGGGCCACGATCAAGCACAAGAAGGGCGCCACGGACGCCAGGCGCGGGAGAGTCTGGACCAAGCTGATCAAGGAGGTCACCGTCGCCGCGCGCATGGGCGGAGGCGACGCCAGCTCCAATCCCAGGCTGCGCACCGCCGTCGACTCGGCCCGCGCCGAGAACATGCCCGCCGACAACATCACCAAGGCCATCAAGCGTGGCACCGGGGAGATGGAAGGCATCAGCTACGAAGAGCTCACCTACGAAGGCGCCGGCCCCGGCGGAACCCTCTTCCTCGTCGATGTCCTCACCGACAACCGCAACCGCTCCGTCGCCGAACTCCGCAAGATCTTCGAGAAAGCCGGCGCAACCATGGGCGCAGCCGGAACCGCCTCCTGGGCCTATGAACGCAAAGGCCAGATCAAGCTCGCCAAGAAGGCCGCGTCCGAAGAGCAACTCTTCGACGTCGCACTCGGCGCAGGCGCCGAGGACATCTCCGACGAAGGAGAAGAGTGGCTCGTCACCACCCCGGGAGTCGAAGTCGACGTCGTCCGCAAGGCACTCGAAGAAGCCAAAATCGAAGTCAAAGGAGCATCGTTGGCGATGATCCCGAAGAACCTTGTTCCGGTCGCCGGACGCGAGGCCGATCAGGTCACCCGACTCGTCGAAAACCTCGACGACCACGATGACGTCCAAAACATCTGGTCGAACTTCGACCTCTCCGACGAAGAAATCGCTCGCCTCTCCGGCGGCTGATTCCCCATCCCCGACTGAAGGCACACCCCCCACCATGCGACCCACCGCCCGTCTCCTCCGCGCGCTCGGACTCAGCCTCTCCGTCGTTCTCGGCTGCACCGCAGACCCCACGGACTTCGTCCACCAGGACGACGCCGAGGAAGGCGACAGCCAGTACGGCGTCTCCGAAGCCGCCGCGGCGCCGGGCGTTCGCGTCCCCACCTCCCTGGGCCTCACCCGCAACGGAACCTTCTACCTCACCTTCGATGACGGCCCCTCCGCCCGCTACACCCGCCGCATCATGGAGGTGCTCGCCACCCACCATGCGCCCGCAACCTTCTTCGTCACCGGCGCCAACATCGCCGGTAACGAAGCCATCCTCCGTGAGGAAAACACCGCGGGCCACCACGTCGCCAACCACCAGTGGAGCCACGTCGTCGCGACAAGCACGCAGTTCACGGGCTTCCTGACCCGCGAGCGCGACACCCTCGACCGCGCCCTCGGCGTCCCCCACCCGCGCCTCTTTCGCTACCCCTACGGCGCCGGCAACACCGCCAAGGAAGCCGTCGTGCGCGCCAACGGCTACCCCGATGGCGGCATCGGATGGGACGTCGACACCCTCGACTGGTGCTTCGGACCGGACGCGTATTGCGACAAGGTTCCGACCGCCTATCGCCGCGACTATGTGGGCTGGGTCGTCTCCGAAGCCCGCCGCACCGGCGGCGGCGTCATGCTCTTCCATGACATCCAGGGCGTCACCGCAATCAACCTCGACACCATCCTCACCCGCCTCGAAGGCCTCGGCTACCACTTCGGCGCGCTCCCCTCGCGCGGACTTCCCTGATACAACCCCCCGTACCGCTATGGCGAACGGGGCTCCGCCTTCTACACGTCGCACCTTCCTCGCCGGCACCGCCGGTACCCTCGCCGCGTCGGCCCTCGCGGGCTCGTCGATCGTGGGGTGTCGCAAACACCGCGACGCCATCACCTTCGGCCTCTACGCAGCCCTCACCGGCTCCATGGCCGACTTCGGAACCGCCTCGCGTAACGGCGTCACACTCGCCGCCGAGGAGATCAACGCCGCCGGTGGGCTCCTCGGCAAACCGCTCTACATCGCCATCGAAGACACCCGCGGCGACAGCGCCGAAGCCGCCAGCGCCGTCACCCGGCTGATCCATATCGAAGGCGCAGTCGGCATCCTCGGCGAGGTCGCCAGCTCCCTCTCCCTCGCGGGCGGCCGCATCTGCCAGAGATACCGTATCCCCATGGTGTCGCCGTCGAGCACCAACCCCGCCGTCACCGCCCTCGGCGATTGCGTGTTTCGCGTCTGCTTCATCGATCCATTCCAGGGCG
This sequence comes from Deltaproteobacteria bacterium, assembly GCA_947477565.1. GTDB lineage: Bacteria > Myxococcota_A > Polyangia > Polyangiales > SCUS01. The sequence continues at coordinate 3,380 of CANJUR010000038.1, read as the reverse complement.
ACGTGATGGCCCGCTTCGCTCGGCAAACCCTCGGGTTCTCCCGCGTCGCCATCTTCAAAGAACAAGGTTCCGCGTACGCAGTGGGCCTCGCCGACGCCTTCCGCCGCGCCTTCCTCGGTCTCGGCGGAACCATCCCCACCGAGCAGGCCTACCGCTCCGGCGACACCCACTTCTCCGCGCAACTCGGAACCATCCTCGCGCAAAACCCCGAAGGCATCTTCTGCCCCGGCTACTACACCGAAGCCGCCCTCATCGCCCGCGAGGCCCGCGGACAAGGCTTCCGCGGGCGCTTCATGGGCGGCGACGGCTGGAGCTCACCCTCCCTCGTGCAAAACGACGACAACCAACTCGTCGGCGACTTCTACTCCGTCGGCTTCGCCCCGGACGGTGCAACCACCGACATCGCACGGCGCTTCGCACGCAACTTCGAAGCGAAGTTTCACTACGCCCCCAACGACCTCGCAGCGCTCGCCTACGACGCCACCCTCGCGATGTCCCAGGCCGTCACCCGCGCAGGCGCCCCCATCCCCGAACGCATCCGCGCCGAACTCGCCCGCACCCGCAACCTCGACGGCGCCACCGGACTCATCTCCCTCAACGATCACCGCGACGCAGTGAAGAGCGCGGTGATCCTGGAGATTCACGAAAACTCTGCCAACTACCGCACTACGGTGAACCCATGACCGCCGCGCCCCACCGACTTTCCCAGCGCGCGCTTCCGCTCGTCATCGGCGTCCTCGCCGCCTACCCCACAATGCTCATCGTGAAGGGCGCAACCGAGCGCCCCACAGCCTTCCTGCGCAACCTCGTCGAAGGCATCTCCCTCGGCGGCGTCTACGCCCTCATCGCCCTCGGATACACCATGGTCTACGGCGTCCTCGGGCTGATCAACTTCGCCCACAGCGACGTCTTCATGATCGGCGCGTACGCAGGCATCTTCACCGCCTCCGCGTTTGGCCTCCTCGCGACCTCCACCCACGGCGCATCCGCCGGCGTCGCCGCCGCCGTTCTCATCGCCTCGATGCTCACCTCCGCCGTGCTCGGCATGGTCATCGAACGCTTCGCCTACCGCCCCCTCCGCAACGCCCCAAAGCTCACCCCGCTCGTCACCGCCATCGGCGTGTCGATGCTGCTGCAAAACGTCGCGATTCTTCTCTTCACCGCCACCCCGCGGGGATTCCCCCCGGTGGTGCGCGCCGTCCCCGTGGCGCTCGGCCCGATCACCGTCACCAACGTCAAACTCATCGACCTCGGCGCCGCCGTGCTGCTCATGGTCGCGCTCACCCTGCTCGTGCGCCACACCCGCGTCGGCCGCGCCATGCGCGCGCTCAGCGCCAACCTCGACGCCGCCCGGCTGATGGGTGTTCCCACCAACCGCATCATCGCCGTCACCTTCGGCCTCGGCTCCGCACTCGCCGGGGCGGGCGGCGTCCTCTTCGGCATCGACCAACCCGCCATCACCCCGCTCACGGGCGTTCAGCCCGGCCTCAAAGCCTTCGTCGCAGCCGTCCTCGGCGGAATCGGCAACATCCCCGGCGCCATGCTCGGCGGCCTCCTCATCGGACTCATCGAACAACTCTCCTCCGCGTACCTCTCCAGCTCATTCGCGCCCGCGATCGTGTTCTCCATCCTCGTGGTGGTGCTGCTCGTGCGACCGCAAGGGCTCCTCGGGAAGGTCACCCGCGAGAAGGTCTGACCCGCCGATGGTCGCGCGGGGGTTTCGGGTATCCTCCGCGCCGTGATGAAAGACACCGATTGCCTCGTGGTCGGAGCAGGGGTCGCGGGACTCACCGCAGCCTTCGAACTCAAGAAGCGCGGCGTGGAAGTACAGGTGCTCGAGGCCCGCGAACGCGTCGGCGGCCGCACCTGGAGCGGAACCCTCGATGGCGCCGAAGTCGATTGGGGCGGCGAGTGGATCGGCCACGGACAACCGCGCGTCTACAAGCTCATCAAAGAACTCGGGCTGCGAACCTTCACCACCTACGACCGCGGCGAAAAGGTGCTCGAGGTCCGCGGCCGAACCTCCACCTACAAAGGCACCATCCCCTGGATGGCGCCGTGGAAGCTCATCCAGATTCAAGCGGGCATCTGGTGGCTCGACTCCCTCGCAAAGGGCCTCTCCACGGAAGAACCGTGGGCCCATGCGCGCGCCGCCGGCTGGGACGCCACCACCCTCGACGCCACCCGCCGCGCCGTCATGTGGAGCGCCGACGCCCGCGGCGTGATGGACGCCGCCATGCGCACCATCTTCGGCGCCGAATCCGGCGAACTCTCCCTGCTCCACGCGCTCGCGTACATCCGCTCCGCGGGCAGCCTCAATAATCTCATCGCCACGGAAGGGGGCTTCCAGCACGACCGCATCCTCGGCGGCGCGCAGTCCATCAGCCTCGCCATGGCCGCCTCCCTCGGCGACGAGCGCGTGCACCTCGGACGCCCCGTAGTGCAGATCACCCACAACACCGCAGGCGTGGTTGTGCGTGACGCACGCGGCGAGGAGTGGCGCGCGCGGCGCGTCGTCGTGGCGGTTCCCATCGCCATCGGGGCGCGCATCGTGTTTGAGCCCGCGCTCCCGCCGCTGCGAGCGCAGTTGATGGAGCGCTCGTACATGGGCGCAGCGGTGAAGTGCTTCGTGCGGTACGAGAAGGCCTTCTGGCGCGATCGGGGGTTCTCCGGCGAGGCCGCGAGCGCCGACGGAATCGTCTCCGTCACCTTCGACCAGTGCTCCGATGACGGATCGACGCCGTGCCTCCTCGCCTTCATCGGCGGACGGTCCGCGCGCACCTGGCATCAGCGCGATCCGGAGGCGCGCAAGCAGCTCGTGCTCGATCGCCTCGCGGCGTACTTCGGCCCGGAAGCGCGGGCGCCCATCGCATACGCCGAAGTCGATTGGTGCACCGAACGCTGGAGCGGCGGCGGACCCATCGCCCTCTTCCCGACCGGCACGCTCTCCACGCACGGAAGCGCGATGCGAACGCCCATCGGGAGCATCCACTGGGCCGGCACGGAGACCGCGCGCGAGTGCATGGGCTTCATCGAGGGCGCCGTGGAGTCCGGCCTGCGCGTGGCCGACGAGGTCGCGCAGGGGTAGCGGCACGACCCACCGCCGGAGCACTCCGGGCGCTCCGGGTGCACATCGTCTCCCGAGCGCTCCGAGCGCTCCAAACACCACAGCAGACCCCTCCACGGAGCGCTCCGAGCGCTCCAAACACCACAGCACACCCCTCCACGGAGCGCTCCGAGCGCTCCGGTGACCCCACGCGCCAGCATTCGGAGTACGTCGCAGCGTCTTCGGTGCCCGTCGGGCACCCTTCGGCACAAGGGGCGACGTCGCGGACTCCGAATCCCGGACCACGCTCCTGAGGTTCGGAGTACGTCGCCTC
>CANJUR010000037.1 GCA_947477565.1 Deltaproteobacteria bacterium | reverse complement strand
TGTCGCTCCGAGCTCCCTGCCCCCACTTGTGGGGGCGGGGCTTAGGGGTGGGGGCTCGCGAACCCCACCGGTCACTTCCGGCGTCGGGTCCGAGCAGTGGCTTTCTCGACCCAATGGGAGCCTCCGACTTCGATCCAGCGGCGGTCCGCGCGCAAACTCGGTTTCCTCGGCCCGCGCTTGTGCGACGGTTTCCGGGTCTGTGTTTCAGCAGAGTTACGAGCGTTCCCCGCATCCCTGCTTATCGGGTAGTGCACGGCCGCCGACCGGCATGCCGAAGTCCAATCGTTCTCCGACTCCTTCCCCCGGTCCCCAGCATCGTCGCCGCCCACAGAATCGACACCCCGCCGAGACCAGGCGCCTGTTCATCGCGCACGAAGCGCCTCAAATGCGGCTGCTTTCGCCTGCCGCGGGAGACCGCGCCAGGGGCCACCCACCGGAGGCATCCCCTCATTTTTCCTTGAGGAGATTCGGTGATTTCGCGCGCCCCCTTCCGCGCTGCCGCGCGCCAACCCCCGTAAGTCCCCACCTGCACCACCGCCCTCAGGCTGAAGCACAGGGGCTACCCGTGGGTGAAGGCCCGCCGGCGCGGGCCTCGCGGGAGCGCTCGTGGGCTTTTTCGGGGTTGGCAGCGACGAGCCGAGGAGACCCTTCGCTGCCATCGATGCAATCGGCCCATCGAGTTGTACAGGTCTGCGGCGGCGGACCCACAACCCGGCTAGCCCCTGTGCTTCAACCTGAGGGCGGTGCCCCGATGGTTCAGTCGGGGACGCGGCAGCCTGCGGGCGGTGGCCCGGGGGGATTCCGAAGATGAGGTCACCCATCAGCCCTGGAGCGAGAGGGCTTCTGAATGCTGACAGCCGTGCCCGGGGGCAACAGCTATTTGAGCCCCCTTCGGATCAAAGAAAGAAGCCCGCGAACTCCCCACTGCGACGCAGGCCCGACCCCACCTACAGTCGACGTACCCCCACGCAGCCCGACAACGAAAGTTCGATATCCGCTGGCCCTGGTTGGAGATTCTGAATATCTCCCACTGCATGCAACCCTCCAGGACCGTGGTTCGTCGGCGCGTGGTTGTCGCCGGTGGTGGCGTAGCCGGACTGGCCTGTGCAGTGGCCCTGCAGCGCGTCGGCGCCGCCGTGACCGTATACGAGCGCTCCGCCCCGGTGCAGACCACGAGCACCCAGCGCGGCGGCAGTGGCTTCATCCTTTCGCGCGAAGCCATGGGATCGCTCGCGTACCTCGGCATCGCCGTCGAGGGCGCACCGCTCCGACGCTTCGAACTCCGCGCGGCCGACGACGCAGTCCTCGCTGCGCACGACCTCGCCGACACGCGAGGCATCTCCCGATCCGCACTGCTCGGCGCACTGGCCGGAGGCCTCCGCGAGGGCACCGTCCAGTACGCGCAAGGAGCAGCCGCGATGCGCGGTCCGACATCCCATCCACGGCTCGTTCTCGAAGATGGCACCGAGGTCGAGGCCGACCTCCTTGTGGCCGCCGACGGGGTCGGTTCGTTGGTGCGCCGCGCACTCTTCCCAGACCGCCAACTGCTGCCCGGGGAAGTGCGGGAAATCGTCGGTCACGTCGAGGCTCCGGGCCTCGCGGAGGCACTCGGTGACCGGTTCGTGAAGTACTACGACCCAAAGGCGCGATGCGCCGTCGGGGTGGTCCCGTGCGGCGGGGCGCGAGTCGTGTGGTACCTGCAATTCCCGTCGAAAATGCTGCCCGATAACTGCACCGACCGCCCCGCGTTGGAGCGCTTCGTGCGGACGCACCTCGAGCCGTGGCCGGCGACCGTCCGCACCCTCATCCCGCACCTCCACACCGACCCCATCCACATCTGGAACACCGCCGACCTCGACCCGCTTCCCTACCTCCACGAAGGCGGGGTGGTGATGGCCGGCGACGCGGCACACCCGATGTTGCCGTTTACCAGCCAGGGGACCGCGAGCGCCCTCGAGGACGCCGCCGTGCTCGCCCGCGCGCTCCACGACACAGGCTGGCTGAGCGCTCCCGAGGCCGACGACGACCGGCGCGAGGAAGCACTGCTCCGCTACGAACGCGAGCGCCTCCCGGTGCTCCGCCGCTTCGTCGAGGCGGGCCGTCGGATGCGCGACGAGTTCCTGGGGAGTTCCGCGGGCTCCGGGTTCGCGGTACCCATCGCGTGATGAGCGCACCGAGCTTCCTGGACGACGACGTACCCATGGCGCTGCTGCGGCAGCGCGCGTTCAACCTTCGCTGGGCGACGCTCCCGCCGGGAGTCATCGCACTCACCGCCGCCGACCCGGACTTCGCCGCCGCGCCCCCCATCCGCGAGGCGCTCGCCGAGTACGCCCGCAGCGGCGTGTACCCGTACGGACCGCCCGAAGGTCTGCCCGAGTTTCGCGAAGCCTGCGCTCGCTTTCAGCGCGAACGGCGCGGCGTGCCCGCCGAGGCTGCGCACATCCTGGCCGTCGATAGCGCCGCGGCGGGCATGCTGCACGTCGCCCGCACGCTGCTCCAACCCGGCGATGAAGCCATCGTCTTTGACCCGGTGGACTTCCTCTTCGCCGCCTCCGTCGAGGCCGCCGGCGCCACCGTCGTGCGCCTCCCCGTCGATACGCGCACGGGCACCTTCGACCCCGATCATCTCGCCGCGCTCGTCACGCCCCGCACCCGCCTGCTGGGTCTCTGCAACCCGCACAACCCGCTCGGCCGCGTGTGGACCCGCGCTGAGCTTGAGTCCTTCGCCGCCGTCGCGGTGCGCCACGACATCCCGGTACTCAACGACGAGATCTGGTCGGACATCGTCTACGAGCCCGCGCGCTTCGTCTCCCTGGCCACGCTCGGCCCCGCGGTGGCGCGGCTCACCTGGACGGTCAGTGGCTTCTCGAAGAGTCACGGCCTCGCCGGGCTACGCGTCGGCTTCGTGCAGGCACCCGACGCCGCGGGCTTCGAGCGCCTCGCCGAGCGCTCGCTGTGCCGCACCACCATGACCGGCGCGAGCACCCTCTCGCAGGTGGCCGCCATCGCGGCGATGGAACACTGCGCCGATCACCTCGCAGCCTTCGTTTCGCACCTGCGCCGCATGCGCGACCTCGCTGTGGATCAACTCTCCCAGGTTCCCGGCGTCTCCGTACGCGCGCCGGAAGGAACCTTCGTGTTGTTTCCCGACATCTCCGCGTTGGGAGTTTCTCCCGAGGTGCTCGTCGAGAGACTGCTCACGCAGCACGGCGTCGCGGTGGTTCCAGGAGCGCCGCGGTGGTTCGGGCCTGGCGCCGCAGGGCACCTACGGCTGGTGTTTTCAACCTCCGAGGGGATTCTCCGCGAGGGTCTCGCCCGCATCGCCGCCGGACTCACCGCCACGAAGCACCACACACCATGACCCCCCTGCGTCCTACGATGGTTCTGCTCGTGCTGCTCGGGGCATGCGGTCGCCGTCCGCACGAGAGCCCCACCATCGAGCCCATCGCCCGCCCCGCCGTCATGGTCGCCGCCGATGTGCCCGCAACGGTCGATGCACCCGCGACGGTCGAAGCACCCGCAACGGTCGATGCACCCGCAGCCCCACACGTCGACGCAGTGCTGTTGCGCGGCCTCGCCGACGGGAGCATCGACCTCGCAGCGCACGTCGATTCGGCGCGCGGCGTGGTGTTCGCGACGTACGTCGAAGCGACGCCGGACGAGCGCACGCCGGCGCGGCGATCCAACCGACGGCTTTGTGGTGCGGCGATCGGTCGGGACGCCGCGCTGCGGTCCCGGTTGCGAGACGCGGTGGCGCAAACCGCGGGCGACGGACCGGAGTGCGGCGAAGAAGAGTGCGTGGTGTCGGGGATGGAGTACCAGGCTGCGTATCATGTGCGCTTCGGCCGGGCATCGGATGGAACGCGCGTACTGCTCGGAGTGACGCAGCAGAGCGAGGCGGCGCTCGGCGAGGAATGGCTGACAGCGATGCGAACGTACGTCGAACGGGCCTTCGCGACGGCGAGCGCGAGGCCCTGCCCGCGCTGACTCAGAAGCGCCCGCGCACTCCCACGGTGCCGAGCCCAACAGCCAGCGTCGGCGTAAACACCTCGTCGCTGCGCCCGCCGGATACCAGGAAAGTCACCAGGCCCGCGGCCGCGAGCACGCCGCCGGAGATCCAGAGCGCGTTGGTCGCCGTCACGAGGGTGTTGCCGTCGTGGACCAGCGCTTGTTGCGCGGGCGTGATGCGCGCGCCGCACCCGCTCGGGCACTGATCGATCAACGTGCGCTCGTCGCCCTGGGCCATCACCGCGGTGACCGCCCCGGCGATGCCCAGCGCCACTCCGACGCCCAGCGCCGAGAGGCCCACGGAGCGCCACGGACTCCAACTTCCGCTTGCGGCGATCAGGGTCGGTGGGTTCATTCCCGACTGCACCAGCGTCACCATCGGCTGTGACTCTGTCGTCGCCACCGCGGCACTGGCCGCGCCGAAGCGCACGACGAAGCGCGCCTGATGCCCCGCGGTCACCTGGCTCGTCCCGCGATACGGAACCACCCCTGGCGCGATGGCCTCCACCGCCGCGGTCGTTCCGTCCACCGCCAGCAGCGTGCTGAACTCCCCGCTCGAGAGCACCCGCCCGTTGAGCATCACCGTCGTCCCTGCGGGTGCATCGGGCACCTCCACCACCACGTAGGCGATGCGATCGGTGAGCGCCATCGACTCGGCCACCGCGGCCTCTGCGGTCGGCGTGAATCGCGGCTCCTGCGCCCGTCGCGCGTTGGCCTCCGTGGCCGCGCGGGATAGCTCCTGCCACGCATCACCGTAGCGCCCGAGCGCGCGCAGACAGCGCCCGAGATACAGCCGCGTGTTGGGCGACGGCAGCGCCGTCATCGACTGCCGGAAGAGACCGAGCGCCTCGTCCCAGCGCTGAGCGTCGTAGTAGGCCCGTCCCTGCTGGAAGAGCGCCCGCCCATCCATCGCCACCTGCGCGCCCGCCACCGACGGCAACACCCCACACCCCAGCGCAATCGCCGACCCAAACAAGACCGCGCGAACTCCAGTGAGACGAATCATGGTTCTTCCGGGTTGTAGGCCTGCGGCAGTGGCCGGGGCGATGGGGAGAGCGTCGGGGGAGCCAACAGCATCGGCGAGCGCACCACCGTGTGCGCGGGCACCGGACGCAGCGCCGACGGGCGGCGATCGATCGCAGGAGCAACCGGCGCAACGACCGGCGCAACGACCGGCGCGGGACGGGACGGCGGCAGCGCATGAGGCGTCGGGGAAACAGCGACGGGCGCAGGCGCTGCGGGCGGGCTCGCACGAACGGGTGCCTCGCGGTGCTCGGGTGCGCCCTGGATGAGCCACGCGACCACGCCGAGGCCGACAACCAGGGTCGCGGTGAGCGAGACGATCCAGGCTGTGCGCCGGGGAGCCACGGCCGCAGGGGCGGCGCTCATGCTGCCGTGCGCGGACGCCGAAAATGCCGCGGCGTCGAAGGTCGAAAACGGCGCTGCGCCGGTCTGCGCTGGTCGAAGTAGCTCGGCGGCCGTGATGGCCGGAAACGCCCGCTCCGTGGGCGCCATGACCATCGGAGTCTCCCGCGTGGCGGGCATCGACGCGCGCCCCGGTGCCATGGACGCGAGCGCCTCCGCGAAGCGCTCGGCGAGAGCCTGTCCGCTGGAGTACCGCTCCTCCCGATCGCGCGCGAAGGCCTGCACTGCCCACGCATCGACGCCCGGCCCGAGCGTCGGGACGTAGCCCGACGGCGGCGGTGCGGTGCCCGTAGTGATCGCAAAAAACAGCCCCGGCAGGCTGCCTGCCTCGAAGGGCAAGCGCCCCGTGAGTAGCTCGTAAAGCATCGCCGCGAGCGACCAGAGGTCCGCGCGGCCGTCGATGTTCGCGTCCCCGGCGATCTGCTCGGGGGCCATGTACGACGGCGTCCCGAGCAGCATCGGGCCATGGTCGCCGTCGTTGAGCGTGAGCTTCATCCCGTCGGCCCAGCGCGCCACGCCGAAGTCGATGACCTTCACCACCGGGGCGCCCTCCTCGGTCACGAGAAAGCAGTTCGACGGCTTCAGATCGCGATGCACGACGCCCGCCGCGTGCGCCGCATCGCAGGCCGCGCCGACGTGCCGCGCCACCGTCAGCGCCAGGTACGGATCGACCCGCCCATGCGCCTGCAGCCGATCTTCGAGAGACTCTCCCTTGAGCAGTTCCATCACCAGGAAGGGCAGTCCATCTGCGGTGGTGCCGAAGTCCTCCACCCGCGCGATGTGCCGGTGCCGAAGCTGCGCCGCGATGCGCGCTTCCCGAACAAATCGCGCCACGAGGTTTTCGTCCCGCGCCGCGGCAAGCTTCATCAGCTTGATCGCGACCTCGTGCCCGAGCACCCGGTGCCGCCCCCGCCAGACGTCGCCCATCGCGCCGGTACCGATGGCTTCCAGCATCTCCCACCGATCGTTGAGGAACCTGATTGTCGGTGGGTCAGCCACAGGCGGGACGGCACTCATCACAGCCCCTCTGATGACTGTCAAACACCGATCGTCCCGTACACCGGTGACCATTGGGTGTCCGTCACGGGGGTTCGGTCTCGCCCGGTGATACCGTCTCAGTCATGCGTCACTTCACCCCTTGCTTTGCGCTCGCGCTCCTCGCAACCGCCGCATGCTCGACCGGCGCCTCCGTGGTCGGCGGCCCCGCCGATGCCAGCGCCACCGACGCCGCGACCCTCGATGTCACCGCCTTCGATCGCCCCGAAGTCCCCGACCTCGACGCCCCGACCGACGTCCCCGACCTCGACGTACCCGCCGACGTACCCACCGACGTCACCGACCTCGACGTACCCGCCGACGTACCCACCGACGTACCCACCGACGTGCCCACCGACACCCCGTTTCGTTGCACCACCAACAACGATTGCGTCGGTCGCACGGACACCGTCTGTGACACCACCACGGGCGTCTGCGTGCAGTGCCTCCCCGCCGCAGACACCTGCCCCGTCGGGCAGTACTGCGTGGCCGCGAGCAACACCTGCGTCCCGGGCTGCCGCAACGACGAGGCCTGCAGCACCGACGCCGGCACCGTCGGCCGCCACTGCGACGTCGCCGCCCGCGCCTGCGTCGAGTGCGTCATCGACGACCACTGTCCCTCAGGCACGCTCTGCGTCGGCAACCTGTGCGTGATGGGCTGCAACACCGCCCGGGCCTGTCCTTCCGCGCAGACCTGCTGCTCCGGGGCGTGCGTCGATACGCAGGCCAACACCGCAGCGTGCGGCGTCTGCGACCGTCGGTGCAGCGTCCCCAACGCCGCCGCCACGTGCCTCAACGGAAGTTGCGCCGTCGGCACCTGCACCGCCCCCTTCAGGGACTGCAACGCCAACGCGACCGACGGCTGCGAGGCCAACACGCAGAGCGACCTCTCGCACTGCGGCGGCTGCGGGATGGCGTGCCCGCCCCGGGCCAATGCGACGGTCACGTGCGCCGCGGGCGCGTGCGGATTCATCTGCTCGGCGGGCTTCGCTGACTGCGACGGCAACTTCGGCAACGGCTGCGAGGTCGATACCCGGAGCAGCACCACCCACTGCGGTCGCTGCGGCGGCGCGTGCTCCCTCGCCAACGCGACGGCGACCTGCGTGGCCGGAGCGTGCGGCATCGCGGCCTGCACCGCAGGCTTCGGCGACTGCGACGGCAACGCGCCCAACGGCTGCGAGACAGACCTCCGCACCAGCGTCTCCCACTGCGGAACCTGCCGCGCCGCCTGCCCCGGCGCCCCCAACGCGATCCCGGCCTGCGCAGCGGGGATGTGTGCGATCACCTGCACCGCGGGCTTCGCGGAGTGCGACGGCGTCGCGGGCAACGGCTGCGAGGTGGACACCCGCACCAGCGCCACGCACTGCGGCGGCTGCGGGCGCACCTGCATGCTGCCCAACGCGACGGCGGCGTGCGCGGGCTCGATTTGCACCGTCGGCACATGCGCGACGGGCTTCGCGGACTGCGATGGCATGGCGAGCAACGGCTGCGAGGTGGACACCCGCAGCAGCGCGGGCAACTGCGGGGAATGCAGGCGGGCGTGCGCGTTTGCCAACGCGGCGGCGGGCTGCGCGGCGAGCGCGTGCGTGCTCGGGGCGTGCGGCGTCGGCTTCGGCAACTGCGACGGAGAGGCGGCCAACGGATGCGAGACCGACACGCGTACCGGAGTGGGCAACTGCGGTAGCTGCAGGCGGGTCTGCGTGCTGCCCAACGCGACGGAAGCGTGCACGGCGGGCGCGTGCGCGGTGGCTGCGTGCGACATCGGCTTCGAGGACTGCGACGGCGTCCCGACCAACGGGTGCGAGGTCGATACGCGAACGAGCGACGCCCACTGCGGCGGATGCGGGCGGGAGTGCACCAACGGCGAATCCTGCACGGGATCGGTATGCGGGGCGCTGGCGAGTTGCAGCGCGATTCATGTGCGTTTTCCGGTGCTCCCGAGCGGGGTGTACAGCCTCGACCCGGACGGCGTGGACTCCGGGGCCGCGGCCTTCGACGCGTACTGCGACATGACCACCGACGGCGGCGGCTGGACCCTCACCGCGACGGTCTACAACACCGCCCCCACGGACACCCGCCGATGGACCACCGACACGGTCTTCTCCGACGCGAGCACGTTTGGCACGCTCGCCGCGCGCGGGACTGATGACTTCAAGAGTCCGGCGTACGCGACGGTTGCGGCGCGCGACCTGCTCGTTCTTACGGACGAGTACCACTTCGGGTTTCGCGGGATGATGCGGGGCACGGGCTTCGGGGCGTACGTGGCGAGCCAGGTGACGGCGCAGTGCGCTACGACCTGGGTGCGCTCCGGCGCGGACTTCGTGTCGGCCAACCTGACCGACGTGCAGCGCCGCGGGCTCGGTTTCACCGTGCGCGGACTCGACCTCAACGGCGGCGGAGCGACGAACGGCTGCGCCACCCGCGGCACCAACGAAAACAGTTTCATCAACTTCGCGTCCGGTCCGTCGTGGTGGGTCTTCGGCGTGGGCAACTGCGTCGGCTGCGCGGGCGACTGGACCACCTACGACAACGGCATGCTCAACCTCGCCACGCTGACCTTCGCGGCGTGCACCGCGGGCACCTGGCCCTGCAACGCCAACGGGCTCTACTGGTCGAGCGCGGTCTACCCCTCCGCCGCCACCTCGAAGGCCCGCTTCGTACAACTCCTGGTGCGCTAAGAGATCGCGTTTTGGCGAAGCGCCACCGCGGTCGGGTGAGAGCCAACCACGCGGCCCCGGGTGCTTTGAGCGCACCCTCACGAGGTATCCTAGGAGGACGACGCCGGTCGTCCGTCGAGCGGATGTCGCACCAGGCGACCCACGCCACATCGCACGCACCGACCGATCGGCGTCGATGCCCGTCAGCGCCATCAGGCGCTCCTCCCATGTCGGCGGCGAGGCACCGGATCCGACCGCCAGCGTCGTGATCGTCGTCGCGTGGCAGGGCGCGAGCAACCCGTAGTGCCGGATGCGCGTGAAGCCCTTCGGGAGCACGTGATCGACGAATCGCCGGAGAAACTCGACCCACGAGAGCGCGCACTCATGGCCTCCCTTCGTGGCGAAGGTCACGCCACGCACGATGTCGACCATCTTCACTCCCGTGGCGGAGTAGTTGCGCGGGTACTCGTGAGTAGCTCTGCAGATACTCCAGGCGCGGTGGTTCATCGCAGCGCGCGCGGACGACGCAGCCACGGGCACGGGGCGTTCGTGGCGTGTAGCGGGCCGTGCTCTGGAGCGACCGATGCCCCAATAGAATCTGCACGATGCGCAGGTCGGTGCCGATCTCCAACGCGTGGCGCGTGTCCCATGCACTCGACCACCGCGCGCGTCAGCGCATGGCCATGGTCCGCGCGATCGGGGCTGGGGAAGATCGACTTCCCCTTCGGGCGACTCTCTCGCCAGTCGGTGCGCAGCGCCTCCGTCGATCGCAGGCGCCCGTCCATCGGAAGCCGCGCTGCAGAGCGTCCGGGGAGCCACTCGTGGGCGCGAAGGAATGCGCAGGAACCGACACGTCAGCAGGTCACGGGCTGCATCGTCGATCGCCCCGCGTTGAAACTGAACGGCGACGCCTGCGAGGAGGCGCTTGCTGACCTCGTGCGCGAGGCCGCGAAGTACTCCGTGAAGGGGCCGAGTACGTCTGGGCACGGGTTCATCACCGGCGATGCTCGGCACGCGGCTTCGATGCATCCGGAGACAGCCGCACGCTGGACGATCGCAAAGCACAAGGCGCAGACGATCCGCCGCACGGTGGAAGTTGCGCGCGGGCGCTGGTGAGCGCCTGCCTCCGCGCGTCGGGTACTTCTGGCGGGTCAGGCGACGACTCCCGATATTGCTCGCTGTCCGCTCCGTGGAGCACCCTTGGCGGCATGGGCGACGCGGCCAGGGTGAACGACTGGAACGGAACCGATGTACCGGCCGAGTTCACGGCGCTTCCGCCGGGCTGCTATCGCGTCGAGCTCGTCGAAGGCGCTGACAGTGACGAACTGACGGATGCAGAACGCGCGAGCGCGCGGGGCGAACGTTCACCGTCGCGGAAGCTGATGCCCGGATGCGTGCGGCCATCGCCTCCGCCACGCGATGAACGATCGCATCGTTCTCTCCGCCGAGGCGCTCGACGGCGTTGGGGGCGACGATCTCATACATCGTGGAGCGCAATCCCGTCGCCGCGGAACGGGTGCGCGTTGCGATCCTCGCTGCGCTCGACACGCTGTGCGCGCACAGCACCCCGCGTGGAGGGGCGCCTCGTGGAACTAGAGCCGGGCGTTGATTGCCGAAGGCACTTCGTCCTCCCGGTGGTGATCCTCTACCAGCGCGAGCCGGGCGTACTGCATGTGCTCTCCGTTCGTCACCACGCCCGCGAGCACGGCGAGGGGAGAGCTCGCCGCGCGATCGCCGGGCGCGATCGGTGTGTGGCTCGGCGCACGGCCGACGCTCTGGCGGGCGGTCGAACCAACGGCGGATTTCGCCCGATCGATTCCGCCCGTACTGGTGTACCCGCTGATGCTCCTCGGCTTCGGATACAACGAAGAATCTCGAATCACGACGGTGGCGTTCGGCGCTCTCGGGATGGTTCTGCTCCCCGTGGCCTCCGCGCTCTCTCGCGTCCCTGCGGCGCGCGCGGACGTGGGCGGCGCTGCGGGTACTTCACCTCCCCGAGGCGCTGCCCTCGCTCATCACCGGCGCGCGGTTCGCGCTACGGCCTTTAGGGTGCGCGCCCTCGCGGCGCTGCAGGAGTACCGCCCGGAGCCCCTCTGGCTGGTAATTCTTCTCGCAGGAGCCCTCAACGCCGCGCTCTCGAGCACGCTCATCGCGATCGAGCGGCGGCTCGTACACTGGCAGCCGGAGTGACTCGTTGGCCGCCGTACCCGCCGTCAGCCATCAATCACCGCGCGATGGAATCCGCGGGCCTCGTAGCGGCCTTCGACCTCGCGCCCGAAGCGCTCGGTAGACGTACGGTGCGCCCGTCGCCGGACCTGCCCTCCTGAACGCCCACTCCAGACCGACCCACCGACCCCTCTTGGAGCACGGTTGCGGGTGTGCTCCTGTCCATCCCATGCGAGTTCGCGACGTGTCGGTATGCGCCATCGCCTTCTGCCTCCTCACGCCGGCCTGCGCGCCCGACACCGGCGTCACGCCGCTCGACGCCGGCCGCCTCGACGCGCGCCCCCCCAACGACCTCGCCAGCGATCGCTCCGTCACCGCGGACCTGCCCCTCCGCGACGCCGCCACGAACATCGTCTCCGATGCCGCCGCCGCCGATGCGCTCGCGGGCGACGCCGGGCCGCAGCGCTGCACCGTGACACCCTCCGCGGAGGCGTTTCGCACGCCCACCCTTCGCCTGCACTGGCGCGCCACCGTGGGGATGCCCTTCGTCGGTGCCGACCAGGTGTGCTCCACCCCGGTGGTTGCCGACATCGTGCGCGACTCGCCCGACGACGAGGCTGTTCCAGAGGTCGCGTTCATGACCTTCTCGTGCGAGGCGGGATACGCGCGGTCGGTGCTGCGGGTGATCTCCGGGCGTGCGCCGCACCGGCTCCTCTGGTCGCAGAACGGCGTCGGCGCGCCCAACGACGAGCGCGCTCCTTTCGCGCTGCGCTGGGACGGGCACCCCGCGGTTGGCGACCTCGACGGCAACACGGGCAACGGCCTGGAGGTGGTCGCCATCACCGCGCGCGCCGGCCTCGCGGCGTTTCGAAGCAACGGGCAACTCTTTTGGCAGTCCGTCGAGCCGCTCGCCGGGATCAACGGACCCAACCCCTCGATCAGCCTCGCAGACCTCGACGGCGACGGCGTCCCGGAGGTGATCGCCGGCGGCGCTGTGCTCAACGGCCGCACCGGCGCAGTGCGCTGGCAGGCCGCGACGAGGGGTGCCAACGGGCAAGGTCCGCTGAGCGTCGTGGTCGATCTCGACGGGGACGGAAGCCTCGAGGTGATCACCGGGTCGGCGGTGTACGACGCACTGGGCCGACAGCGCTTTCGCGTGGGGACGGGCGAGGGATTCGCCGCCGTGGGCGACCTGCTCGACGCGCGCGGCAACGCCGGAACGGACGGACTCCCGGAGGTGGCGGTGATGGCCGCCGGGACGCTCACCCTCCACGACGGGCGCAGCGGCGTCGCGCGCTGGAGCGCCACGCTGCAGGGCGTGAGCGCGTTGGGTGGAGCGCCGACGGTGGCGGACTTCGACGGCGACGGCCACGCGGAGGTCGGCGTCGCGGGCGGCAACCGATACACGCTCTTCGATCCGGACTGCCGCGCGGTGGGACCGGAGTGTCTCGCGGTGGGCGTCCGGTGGGCGACGGTCACCGAGGACACGTCCAGCAACGTCACGTCGAGCACGGTGTTCGACTTCAACGGAGATGGCGCGAGCGAGGTTGTCTACAACGACGAGGAGCGCTTCATGGTGCTCGACGGGCGCAGCGGGCGCGTGCTCTTCGAGGACTGGAATCCGAGCCAGACGCGCACCGAGCAGGCCATCGTGGCGGACGCCGACGGCGACGGTCAGGCGGACATCGTATTCGGCGCGAACCAGTGCGCGGCCTTTGCGGGCGACACCATCCCCGCGGCGCTCATTGCCACGCAGCGCGTGCCGGGGCTCGAGATCTGGACCTCCGGCGACGGCTCCTGGGTGGCCGCGCGCCCGCTCTGGAACGAGCACGGCTACCACATCGACAACATCAACGACGACGGCAGCATTCCCCGGCGCGAGTCGCCGTCCTGGCGCACGCACAACACCTTCCGTCTCAACCGTGCCCGCGACCGCACGCTGCTGGCGCCGGACCTCGCATCGACCCCGGAGACGCCGACCTGCAGGCTCGGTGTGGCGACGATCTGCAGCACCGTGCGCAACGAGGGCGACGCCGCCGTCGGGTCGGTGTCCGTCGGGGTCTACGATCGTTCGCCGACGACGGCGGGAGCGGTTCGACTAGGGTTCGGCGCGACCACACGGGTGCTCGCGCCGGGGCAGAGCGAGCGGGTGTGCGTGGGGATTCCGGCGTCGCCGGTCGATACGCGGGTCTGGGTGCGCGTGGACGACGGCAGCGCGGCGCGCGAGTGCGACGAGGCAGACAACGTGAGCGACGTGGCCGTGTCGTGCGGTCCGGCTTGAGCGAGCAACGGCGCACTCTTTTGGGGCGCACAGCCGACGCTGCCGCGGGCGAGCGGGGACGATGCTGCGAAGTTGGCAGCGTGTGGGGCGTCGTGATGGAATGTGGGTCAATGAGGTACTCGATGCGGCAGTGGTTGCTCGGGCTTGCGGCGGCGGGTGTGGTCGCGTTTGTGGCGTCGGCGGCGCAGGCCCAGCAGGGCGGGTACACGGTGGTGGGAGGTACCCCGAACGGGACTTCTTCCATCGGAGTGGTGCCCTCGGCAAACCCCGACCCAGCCGCGCGAACCCAGGAGACGCGACGACTGGACAGCGGGCGGCAGCATCGCCCCGAGGAGTACGGCGGGGTCACACCGGGGGTGGGGACGCTGCCGCCGGGGTTTCGACGTCTGGCGAGGCAGGGGACGTCGCGGGTGCCGGTGCTGGCCTGGCCGGGCTTCCAGATGTTGCCGGGCGGGAGTCGGCTGTTTGTGGCGATGACGAGCCCGGCGGTGGTCACCGAGTCGCGTACTGCCCTGCAGCGGGTGTTTCACATCGCCGGCGGTCGCATCGCCTTGTCGAACAACCGTCGCCCGCTCATCACCGAGGCTTTTGACACGCCGATGGTTCGCGCCACGCTGCGCAACGTGCGCGGCGGCGTGGACCTGGTGGTTCAGATGCGCGCGGAGGTCGAGCACCGCATGTCCCTGGAGGTCGGCCCCCAGGGGATGAACTTCGTCTTCGTGGACTTCCCGACCTTCCAGGCCCCGGACACCGTGCGTCTGCGTCTGCCCAGCCGCGCGATGCAGGATGTTGAGGTCGGCGCGCCGATCACCACCAACGCGGTGGTGCCTCGCGAGCGCGGTCCGCGGCTCGCCGATCCCGGCGTGGTGATTCGTCCCGGCATGGACAACGAGCGCCCGCCCCCCATCCGCTGAAGGGCTCCGCGCTCCTTCCGCCCTCCTGCTACCCGATTGGCGCCGATGCTCCGGCAGATTCCCAGCACTCTTCGTCCCCTGCGCGAGGCCGCGAGCCTGGGTCATACCCTATTGGGTAAAGCCGGGGCGGGCGAGGCCTGGCTGGCGTGCTCCGTGGTCGAAGGCCCGGCGGTGGTGCTCGGTGCGCGTCAGCGGCGCGCGGCGGTGACGACCTTCCCCACGGTGCTGCGGCGGCGCACCACCGGGACCGCGGCGTGGATCGGGCGCAGGGCATTGTGGTGCTCGCTGGCGCTCCCGACGGTGGCGGCGCTCTACGAAGACGCGACGCTCGCGACGCTGCTCAACCGCAACGTGCGCCCGTGGCTCCGTGGCTTTACCCGATCAGGTTTGGCTGCGGCGTACTTCGGGCGCGAGACCATCGCGGTGGGACATCGGCCGGCGGCGGTGCTGGGCTACGAGGTGTCGCCCACGGGCGCGGTGCTGCTGGAGATGATCGTCGGGTGGGACGAGGGCATCGCGTTGCCCGCGGAGCACTGCGCGCCGGACGAGCGGGCGCTCGATCGGTGGCGTGGGAAGACGCCGGTGGCGCTTGGCGCGGGGCGCGATCCAGAGGCGCTTCTGGCGGCGCTGGTGGCGGCGGTGGCGGAGCGGGCGGGCGCGACGGTGCTCGCGGCGACGCCGGAGGTGACGGACTGGACCCCCGCGGAGCCACCGGATGGGGCGGTGGGGGTGGTGGTTCCGATTGGGCGGGTGGAGGCGGCGCGCATTGGGGAGGCGGGGCTGTGGCTGGGCGGCGACGCGCTGGTGGCGACCCCGTGGCTGGACGCGCTGGGGGAGAGCCTCGCGCGGGGGTCAGCCCGGCCGACGGAGGCCATGGCTCTGGACGGCGCGCGACCGGACGACTGGGCCCGCGCGGTGGCTCTGCTCGATCGCGGTTGACGAGCACCGCGGAAGGTATTCGGATCACGGCGGGTGGAGAGGGAGATTCCCTAATCCCCCGACGAGCGACGGTGACGGAAGCGCTGGTGAAGCGCACGGAGGACGACGATGGCGAAGGTGGGTGTTCTCGGGTCGAGTAGCGTGGGCAAGGCGCTCGCGCTGGGGTTCAAGAAGCACGGTCACGACGTGCGTATCGGGAGCCGTGATGGCTCGAAGATCGCGGCCTGGTGCGCGGAGCACGGCATCGCCGAGGGGACCTTCGCGTCCGCCGCGGAGCACGGCGAGGTGGTGGCCCTCGGGGTCGCCGGGCGCGCGGCCGAGGAGGTGGTTCAAGGCGTCGCCGGGGCGCTCGCGGGCAAGACCGTAATCGATGCGACCAACCCCATCGGGGGAGCGCCGATGAAAGGGATTCTGACGTACTTCACGGGGCCCAACGACTCACTGATGGAGCGGCTCCAGCGGGCTGTTCCGAACGCGCGTTTCGTGAAGGCATTTTCGTCCGTGGGCAACGAGTTCTTCGTGAACCCGAGCTTCCCTGATGGGCGGCCGACGATGTTTATCGCGGGTGACAGCGCCGAGGCGAAGGCGGAGGTCACGGCGATTCTCGATTCGTTTGGCTGGGACAGCGAAGACGTCGGCGGCGTCGAAGGCGCTCGCGCGATCGAGCCTCTCTGCCAGCTTTGGTGCGCGCCGGTCTTCCTGCGCAACCAGCGGACCCACGCGTTCAAGGTCATCAAGCTCTGATTTTGCCTTCTCCCGCCGTGTGATTGGACGGCGCGCGGGGATTTCGTCGGGGTGTTTCCAACCCTTTCCGGGGTTCGAGCGTTCAACCCGGCGATGAACTACCGCAACGACCTCGAGGCATTGCAGATTCAGTTGACGCAACTCGAACGGGAGCACGCCGACCTCCTCGGCGAGCGCTCCCGCCTGCTCGAAGGCGCCCGGCGCATGCCGCGGCTCGTCGATGAGATCGACCGGCTGCGTCGGCGGCTTCACGCTCGCGCGCCGCGCAAGCTGCCGGTGCTCGACGACATTCGCGTGGCGTCGCCATGCTCCGCGCGCTGGGACGAGATGACGGGCGACGAGCAATCGCGCTTCTGCGGCAGCTGCCAGAAGGACGTCTACAACCTCTCCGAGATGACGCGCGAGGCCGCCGAGGCGTTGGTGCGCGCGAAGGAGGGCGACCTTTGCGTGCGCTACTACCGCCGCGCGGACGGGACGGTGCTCACCGCGGATTGCTCCGTCGGCGTGCGCCGCAAGCGGGTGAGGTGGGTGGCCGCCGCGGGTGCTGTGACGGCGCTGGCTGCGGGGGCCGTGAGCCTCGCGTTTGTTCAGATGGGCGCGCCGGTGCGAACGGTTCAGGGGGGCGTGATCCCGGGGCTTCCGATACCCCCGCCGGTGACGGTGGCGGAGCCCATCGGCGAGGCGCTGCAGGGTGGAATCAGCTCGGAGGTCGAGACGGGCCAGCGCGTCGCGCCGGAGACGGTGCACCCGCGCATGGGGCGTCCCACGATGCGACGGACGCCGTGAGATGGTTTAGCCCTTGAAGACCGACTGACGTGCGCGCAGGAGGCGATCGAGGGTCGCCTGGATGGTCTCGCGCAGCTTCTCGTTGAGACGATTGACCAGCACGTGGTCTTCGCTCTGCTCTGGGCGGTAGGCCTCCATGGAGATGGGCTCGCCGAAGACGATCTTCCAGCGCGCCGGGAGCCCGACGAGGCCGAGCGGACCCAACAGCGGAAACGTCGGCGTGATGGGCACAAATGGCACCCCGAGTAGCTTAGAAAGCCGCCCCGACTGGAACAACATCGGATGCGTCTCCTCCGCTCCGACGATGGTCACGGGCACGATCGGCGTCCCGGTGCGAATGGCCAGCTTGATGTGCCCACCGCGCCCGAAGCGCTGCAGCTGATAGCGCTCGCTGTAGGGCTTCGCGATGCCCTTCACGCCCTCCGGGAAGAGCGCGAGGCAGGCGTCCTTGCGCAGCAGGCGCTCGGCGTTTTCCTGGCATGCGCGCACGGCGCCGAGGCGGTTGAGGTACGCGCCGGCGAAGGGGAAGTGGAATACGAAATCTTCCGCCAGCCAGCGCAGTACGCGACCGCTCGGGTGCTCCTTGCGGATCGCCGTCTGCAGCATCACGCCATCGAATGGAATCGCGCCGGAGTGGTTGGCCACGAGCGCGACGCGCCCGGTCGCGGGAACGTTCTCGATGCCCTCGATCTCGACGCGCCACCAGCGGTCGTAGAGGAGATCCCAGACCGGCTGCCAGCGCCGCGCGTAGTCCGGGTCGAGCCCGAAATCATCGACCTCCTCGGAGCGGTCACGGATGGCGGTCTGCCCCCAGCGGCGCAGATAGAAGTCGCTCCCGAGCAGTTCGCGGGCGACATCGAAGGGATCGTCGTTGACCGCGGCTGCGACGGGCGTCTCCACCGCGAGGGAGCGCTCCTCGGGTTGCACCAGAGCCTTCAATCGCGTGGCGAGACGATCGAGGAGGGGGCGGCTCTCGGCCGGGTCGCGGGCCTGATCGAGCAGCGCGTCGAGTTGCGCGATGACGGACTCGAGCGACGGAGAAACCTCAGCCACCGTCACATTCTCCATGGATGGAGTGGGAGCGGCTGATTCCGCTGGTGATATTTCTAGCGGTATTTCCAGCGGTATTGTCGCGACGGTCGGTTTCGGCGCCGCAGCTTTTCGGGCCGGGGGCGGTGGCTTTTTTGTGGGAGTGGGCTTCTTCGCGGAGGCCGTCGCGGGCTTCGGGGCGTCGCCGCCGAAGGGATCGTTGCCGAGGACTTTGCGCGCCATTGGGTGAACCGCTCGTTCAGGTTTCTAGGGGGTCGTGCGGAGCAAGCGTGCGTCGCGCATTCGTTGGGAGTGGGTGTAGTCGAGTACTGCCTCTCGCGTCGTAAACGCAGGGCGAAACTTCAACTCGTGCAGCGCCTTGTCGCCGTCCGCGACGCAGAGCCAGCGGGCGTAATCTACGAAGGTCGGCGGCGCCTCGCTCAGCTGCGCCGTCCAGAGCGCGCGGGCGATGGGATAGATCACCGGGTGCGGAATCGGCAGGTGGATGCGCCCCGCCAACTGGATGACCGTCGAGAGCGGCAGCACCCCGTCGCCGACGATGTTGAACACCCCTGGGATGTCCCGCGCCACGGCGAGCTTGAAGGCCGCGAGCGCGTCCACCTCGTGGAGAAACTGCATCAGCGGGTCGAACCCCATCACCGTCGGAACCATCGAGCGACCGAGGTAGCGCGTGAGGTAGTTCTTCACCGTGGGCCCCAGAATCGGGGCGAGGCGCAGCACCGTCACCAGCGTGCCCGGCGACGTGCGCGCGAAGCTCGCGACCACCTGCTCGGCCTCGATCTTGTCGCGCAGGAAGCGGCTCTCCGCCCGTCCGCGCAGCGGGTGCGTCTCGGGGATGAAGTTTGGGTTGCGCGGCGAGGCCCCGTACAGAATCGTGTGCGACCAGAGCACGAACTTCCGCACCGGCCGCTCGCGACACGCGTTGAGCACGTGCAGCGTTCCGACGCTCTCCAACTCGTGGGCCCATGCGCTCGCGTGCGTCGGCGACGACAGGAAGGCCATGTGCAGCAGCGTGTCCACTTGCTCGCTGGCGAAGATCTCCGCGAGCCGCGCGTCCACCCGCGGCTGCGTCAGATCGACCTTGTAAAACCGCGTTTTTCGCCCCGCTGTCGCCGGGCGCTCGACGTCCAGCGCGACGATGCGCGACACCCGGTCGTCGTCTTCCAGCAACCCGATGAGGTTGCGTCCGAGGAAGCCGTCCGCCCCCGTAAGCGCCACCACGCGCCCCGGTGGGGTCACCCTGGTGACAGCGTGCGGGTCGTGGTCTTTTGCGTCCGTCATCGTCCGGCCCTCAAGCTCACCGTCTCGGAAAACCCCTCTAAAACGCCACGGCGCGCGGAAGCTATCACAAGCCCGCGCGCAGCCCGAAGCGCCTCGTGGCCGTCGCCGTCGTGCCCGCGCGAACCTCGTCTTCGTCCTCGCCGCGCAACTCCGCCAATTGACGCACCGTGTGCGCGAGAAACGACGGCTCGTTGGTCTTCCCCCGCAGTGGCATCGGGGCGAGGTACGGCGAGTCCGTCTCGATCATCAGCCGGTCGAGAGGGATCACCCGCGCCGCCGCCCGTACCGCCTCGGCCTTCTTGAAGGTGACGATTCCGGACAGCGAGATGTCGAAGTCGAGGTCGAGCGCCGCGCGCGCAAACGCCTCGTCCTCGGAGAAGCAATGAATCACCCCGCCGACGTCCCGCGCCCCCTCTTCGCGCAAGATCGCCAGCGTGTCCGCGGGGGCGTTGCGCGTGTGGATCACCAGGGGTTTGCGCGCGCTCTTCGCCAGCGCGACAAACTTCCGAAACACCTCCCGCTGCACGTCGCGCGGCGAGCTGTCGTAGTGGAAGTCGAGCCCCACCTCGCCGACCGCCATCACCTTCTCGTGGGCGATCATCCGGGCCATCACGGCGAGCGTCTCTTCGGTGCACCCCGCAGCGTCGTGCGGGTGCACCCCCGCGGTGGCGCGCACGTCGGCTTCGCTCTCCGCCAGCGCGATGGCGTCCCGTGCGCCGTCCGTTCCGCGCCCGACGCCGACGGTGACAAACCACGCGATGCCCGCCGCCCGGCCGCGCGAGAGAATCGCTTGCCGAGCCTCTACAGATTCCGCGTAGTCGAGGTGACAGTGCGAATCGACGATGGGAACGCTCACGGCGACGACTCCCCCAGCGCGAGCCGCGCGTGCGCCCGGGCGGGCGTCGGCAGGATGCTCCGCGCGAGGCGTTCGAGCGCCGAGCGGGCGTCTGCGTGGTGGCGCACGGACCCGAGCGCGTCGATGGCGTCGAGCCGCAGCTCCGACGAATCTTTACCTGGAATGGTAAGCGTCCCCCGGGCGAAGTCCGTCACGGTCTCGATGGCGCCGTCGTCCCCGGCGCGCACTCGCGCGATCGCCGCGAGCACCGCCACCCGTCGGCGTCCGGCGTCGCGGTCTTCGGACACCCGGCGCAGCACCTCCATGGCCCGCGAGCGCTCCTCCGGCGGTAACTCAACGGGCGGATCGCGCTGCGGGTCGAGCAGGTACCCGACCTGTTCGGCGCCTTCCGCGGCGATCCATGGATCGGCGTCGTCGAGGGCCTTGAGGGCTTCCGCAAATCCCTCCGCCGGGGCAGCCCGCACGATGCCCAGGAGGGCCTGGTAGCGCACGTCCTCGTGGCGGTGGCGCAGCGCCCCGCGGAGGGTGTCGAGGGCGCGGTCGCCGCCGAGGTCGGAGAGGGTGATGGCAGCGGTCTGGCGGACGGTGCTCTCGCCGTCGTCGAGGCGCGCGGCGATGGCGTCGAGGAGGTGCCGGGCGTCGAGCGCTCCGAGGCTGGTCAGCGCGGCGGTGCGCACGGCGGCGTCGCGGTCGTCGAGGAGTGGGGCGAGCGCGTCGGCGGAGGCGCGCGGGGTGTCCGTGCCGACGGAGAGGAGGTCCGCCGCGGCGGAGGCGCGCACGGCGGATTTGCTGGAGGTGAGATCGCGCAACGCAGCGGCGTACGTGCGTCGCAGCGGCGAAGGCTGGAACATCACTTCACCCGGGTTCCGGCTGGGTATTCCTTGCCGAAGGTGGCGAGGGAGAGGGAGTCCGACGGGCCCGCGGCGAGGAGCATCCCGTGCGAGACGAGGCCCTTGCCGAAGTCCCGCGGCGCGAGGTTGGCGACGACCACCACCTGCTTGCCGACGAGCTCCTCGACCACCGGAAACGCGAGCGCGATGCCCGCGATAATGGTGCGTGGTCCGCTCGGCTCGCCGAGGTCCACGGAGAGCTTGAGGAGCTTGTCCTTGCGCGGGATTCGCTCGGCGGT
Source organism: Deltaproteobacteria bacterium (assembly GCA_947477565.1). Lineage (GTDB taxonomy): Bacteria > Myxococcota_A > Polyangia > Polyangiales > SCUS01. The sequence continues at coordinate 20,797 of CANJUR010000037.1, read as the reverse complement.
CATCACCTTCCCGAGGCGCAGGTCAACCTTGGCGAAGTCGTCGTATGCGATGGCCGCGGGGGCCTCCTCGACGGCTGCGACGATTGGGGCGACGACGGGTGCGACGACGGGTGCGGCGGTCTCGGTCTTCTCTTCGGTGCTCATGGTCTTCGGTGTGTTCTTCGGGGTCGCTTCGGTGTCACGAACATCAAGGCTGAGTAGCATCGCCGCCTCGGTGGCCGGGTCGTACTTGGGAAACACGGGCTGTCCGGGACGCACCACGGTGTGCGCCGCGAGGCCGCCCCAGGCGAGGGGCCATAGGTCGGCATCTTCGTGCGCAGTGAGCGGATCGAGTCCCATCTGGAATCGCAGCTCGTCGCTCTTCGTCGGGGTCACCGGCCAGAGCATCACGGCCACCGCGCGGACGATCTCCAGCACGTGGGCGATGACCACCCCGAGGCGGGTGCGGTCGTCGGACTTCGCGAGCTTCCACGGAGCGGTCTCGTCGAAGTACCGGTTGGCCGTGCGCGCGGTCTCGATGGTGAGCTCGAGCGCGCGGTGCATCGCGAGCACATCCCACGCGGCGGCGACGTCCGCGACGAGCGTGGCGACGCGGGTGCGCAAGGTGCGTTCGAGGTCCGACAGGTCTTCGTCCTTCACGTACGGAACCCTCCCGTCGAAGTACTTTCCGACGAACGGGAGCGCGCGGTGGAGGAGGTTGCCAACGGTCTCGCCGAGCTCTGCGCGCGCGCGGGTGATGACGCCCGGGATGGAGAACTCGCCGTCCTGGCCGAAGCCCACTTCGCGCAGGAGATAGAACCGCAGCACGTCGGCGCCGAGGACGTCGGCGATGCGCGTCGGGTCGGTGGTCCCCGGGGTCTTCACCGCGGTGAGCCCGGGGGTCTTGGACGTCTTGCGGCCGCCCGAGAGGAGGTACCCGTGCGTCCAGATGGTGGTGGGTAGCCGGTCGCGCTCGAAGCCCGCGCTCATCAGGAAGGCCGGCCAGAACACCGCGTGGAAGCGCACGATGTCCTTGGCGACAAGCTGTACCTGCGGCGGCCAGAACTCCGCCTCCGGGGTGCCATCCACCGCCGTGAGGTAGTTGAAAAGGGCGTCAAACCACACGTAAATGACGTGCCCGGGATCATCGGGGACAGGGATTCCCCAGGTGAAGTTGGAGCGCGACACGGAGAGGTCGTCGAGGCCTCCCTGCACGAAGGAGACGATCTCGTTGCGTCGCGTCTCCGGCAGCACGAACTCCGGGTGCTCCGCGTAGAGTTTGAGCAGCGGCTCCTGGTACTTCGACAGCCGGAAGAACCAGGTCTCCTCTTCCAGCGTCTCCACCGGGCGCTCGTGAATGGGGCAGAGGTTCCCCGGGAGGAGTTCCTTCTCGGTCTTGTAGCCCTCGCAGGCGACGCAATACAGGCCCTTGTATGTTCCCTTGTAGAGGTCGCCCGCGTCGCGCACCTTGCGCCACCATTTCTGCACGCCCGCGACGTGGCGCTCTTCGGTGGTGCGGATGAAATCGTCGGGCTCGACGCCCAGCTTCGGCCAGAGGCCCCGGAAGCGCCCGCTCACGTCATCGACGAAGGCCTGCGGCGTCACGCCCGCCCTGGTGGCCTCGCGCTCAATCTTCTGTCCGTGCTCGTCGGTGCCCGTAAGGAAGCGCGCGCGATCGCCCCGCATGCGGTGATACCGCGTGAGGGCGTCGGCGACGACGGACGTGTAGGCGTGCCCGATGTGCGGTGAGCCGTTGACGTAATAGATCGGTGTCGTGACGTAGAAGCGCTGGGTCATGGTCCGGGGGTCTTCGTTTGGTTTACCTGTGATGGTAAACGCGCGGCGGTAGAGGTGAGCGTCGTCGGTCTACGGGCTGCTTGCGGGCGATCCGGCCACCGACGGCGCTGGTAATAGCTCATCCACCGGAAACGTCTCCATCCCGCCGTCCGTGAGCGCCACCCGCACGGTGCGCGCGAGCACGTCCACGTCGCGCACGCGGCCCTCGCCCTTCGGGGTGAGCACCCGCTTGCCGGGCTTCGGGAAGAGCGATCGCTGCGATCGGTAGAACGCATCTTCGTAAACGAGGCAGCACATCAGCCGCCCGCACACGCCGCTGACACGCTCGGGCTTGAGCGCGAGGCCCTGCTCCTTGGCGTGACGGATGGACACCGGCGCGAAGTCCGAGAGGAAGGTGTTGCAGCAGAGTTGGAGCCCGCACGGGCCGACGCCCCCGATGGCCTTGGCGGCGTCGCGCGCGCCCACATGGCGAATCTCCACGCGGCTGCGCAGGGCGATGTTGAGCTGACGTCCGAGCTCTCGAAGTTCGATGCGATCGTCGCTGGAGAGGTGCACCACGGCGCGCTGGCCGGTGCGGGAGATCTCCACGCGCAGCACCTTCGCGGGGAGGCTGAGCGTGCGCAGGATGCCCATCGTGGTGCGCACCGCCTCGGCCTCTTTCAGCCGTGCGCGGGCCTCGGCCTTGAGGTCGCCCTCGTCCGAGCGTCGCAGGATGCGCGGGACCATCCGTGACTCGACGAGCTGACGCCGCGAGGGGAAGGCCACGATGGCCATGGTGACCCCGCGCTCGGCCTCGACGAGCACCGTGTCGCCCTTGCGCAGCAGCAGGGTGCCCGCGTCGGCCAGGGTGGCGCGAGGGGCGTCGGCGATGCGCACGAGGGCGATGTTCATGAGGACGGCGCCGGGGGCCGAGGCGTCGTCGGGGAAGTCGGGCTCGCCGTACGGATCCACACCCGCTGCGTGGCTCTCGAGCGGAAGGTGAACGCGCCGGGACTCGACCATCGGTGCCGCGGGCGGCGGCGGCTTCGACGGGCGGGCGACGGGCGGCGGCGGCGGCTTCGACGGGCGGGCGACGGGCGGCGGTTGCCGGGACGGGCGAAGCGCAGCGGGGGGCGGTGGCTTCGACGGGCGCGGAGGCGGTGGCTTCGACGGGCGCGGAAGCACGGCGTTGTCGCGCGGGCGAGTCGGATCCACGCCGGGCGGCGGCGGACGACGCGATGGCTGGCGCTCGCTCACGGGCGCACCTCACGGAGGCGGACGAGCATATTTTGCAACTGCATGCCGACGTTGAAGCTGGTGGCTCCGTCGAGGAGTTCCATGGTCTCGCGGACGATCTCTGCGCGGGCGGCGTGGACGAGCGACGTGCGCGCGGACTTCCCCGCGGCGGCGAGCGCCTCGTTGCGCAGGTGGCGGTAGAGCAGCGCGAGGGTCTCTTCGAGCTCTCCGCGACCGAACTGGTCTTTCTTCTCCGTCGGGTCTTTGTAGCGGGTGGCGAGTTCGACGAAGCCGCCGACGGCGACCTCTTTCACCCGCAGCGTCGCGAGAATCTCTTCCAGCAGCTTCTTGCGCGCCGCGAGGTGCTCCGGGTCTCTGTAGATGAGCGCCCGGCCGACGCTGCCCTCGGCGAGAGGAAGTAGCTCGCGGATGTGCTCCGGGGTGAGCTCGAGGCCCGCGAGGACGGCGTGTACGTCGGGTTCGTCGAGGAGGCCGAAGTTCACCGTCTGGCAGCGCGATCGGATGGTCGGGAGAAGTGCCGACGAGCGGTGTGAGAGCAGCACGAAGTGCGTCTCTGCGGGAGGCTCTTCGAGGGTCTTCAAGAGCTTGTTGGCAGCGTTTTTGTGGAGCCGGTCGGCCTCGCGAATGATGATCCAGCGGGTGCCGCCCTCGTGTGGGCGAAACGCCACGCTCTCCATGATGGGCTTCATCTGATCGACGACGATCTCCTGGCGGAGCTTCTTCTCGTCGATGTCTTCCGGGCGCGCGCCGGCCTCGCTCTCGCGCTCCCGGGCGGAGACCGTGTCACGAAATTCGCGCTTCACCACGAGCAGGTCAACGAACTGTCCCAGCGCGATGCGCCGACAGTTCTGGCACTCGCCGCAGGCGTCATCGCTGGGGTTCGCGCGCGCGGTGCAGTTCATGGTCTGTGCGAGCGCGTGGGCCACACGGTCCTTGCCGACGCCCTGCGGACCCGCGAAGAGATACGCGCTCGCCGTGCGTCGCTGTGCGATCGACCGGCGCAGCAGACCGATCGCCGCCTCGTGGCCGCGAACCGAACGAAACCCCTGCAACATCGGTGCGCCCATGGATCAGCGATCACCGGGTAGCACGGCCCGGAGACTCGCGGCAACGATCCGAGGGAGTGACCGGGCGGGTTGCGATTACGTGATGTGGTAATCGATGGTCGGCGTGCGGCCGTTCACATGCAGCAGGCGAGGCAGCGGGTGTCGTAGCAGCGGCCGTACGAAGGGCTCCGCGGACTGTCGCAGCAGACCTGGCCCGCCGTGCAGTCGATCAGCGCGCAAGGCGACACGCCCGCGTCGGCGATGTCGGTGCACGGGCCGCGCGAGGCCACGCGCACGCCTGCGGCCTCGGCCATGCAGGCGTTGGAGTAGGTGACCCCGTCGCAGCCGCAGTTCGGTGAGAAGAGCGAGTTGCAGATCTGTGGGCGGGTCTGGCAGGTACCGACGGTGCCGCACCCGCTGCCCGCGCAAAACTGGGTGCGCGTCGGGCAGTCTGCGTTTCTGAAGCAGCCGCCGACGGGGAGGTCTACGGCGGGCCCCGCGTCGCGCGCTCCGCCCGCGGTGCAGCAATCGACGCAGGTCGTCGCGTAGCAGCCTCCGTACGAAGGCGCTCCCGCGACGTCGCAGCAGGCGTTGCCCGCGGAGCAACGGATCGTGGCGCAGACCGAGAGCCCCGTGTCGATGGCGTTGCCCGTGTCTACGGCGTTGCCTGCATCGATGGCGTTGCCCGTGTCTACGGCGTTGCCCGTGTCGATGCGGTTGCCTGCATCGATGGGGCTGCCCGTGTCTACGGCGTTGCCTGCGTCTACGGCGTTGCCTGCGTCTACGGCGTTGCCCGTGTCTACGGCGTTGCCTGCGTCGATGCGGTTGCCCGTGTCTACGGCGTTGCCTGCGTCTACGGCGTTGCCTGCGTCGATGCGGTTGCCCGTGTCTACGGCGTTGCCTGCATCGGCTTCGGGCGTGGTCCCGGGGGCGATAGTGGAGCCGCAGGCGGCGGTGAGAAGTCCAAGTACGACGAGGCCATGAAGGCGCGATACGGCGGTTCCCATAGGCGGATCAGGCTACACCAGCGGAGCGTGTGAATCCCGTTACGCGTGACCGCGAATCGAGAGGCGGTGCGTGTGTGGCTTCTGCTGCCAGGCGACGGTGACCTCGATGAGTTCGTCGTTCACGGCGCGGCCGAAGTACGCCCCATCTGCATCGCAGGGGATGGTGTCCGCGTGGTCGAACCCGCGCCCGGTGATCCACGACACCTCCACCACGGGCGGTCGCTCGCCCGCCGCCGGAACCAACCCGTGCAGCGCCACCACCCGCCCGCCGTGCAGGCGCTCGAAGGAGAGGCTCGTGTACGCCCGGGCAGTGAACTCCGCGGGGGAAGGAAACCCCTCGCCGACATCGCGCAACTCAGGGAGGTGCTGGTGCAGGTACTTCACCAGAAGGTCGTAGGTGGGGTGCTTCAGCGTCGGGAGCTTCTTCGCCGGCGCGATCACCGGCAGCCCTTCGAGGTCGAGGTCGTGCATCACCACGTGGATGCGCCAGCGCGCGGCCAGCGCGACGTCTTCGATGGCGTCGTCCGCGAGGCTCTTCAGGAGCCAGTGGAAGGGGCTCACGGTACCGCCGCGCCGCCGATGGATGACCGACTCCCAGAGCGGTCGGCGGATCTCCCAGCGCGCTCCGTGGGCCCGCACCATCACCTCGCCCAGGTAGGCCGCGGCATGCACAATTACCTGCACGAAATGGCTCTCCGCGGAGGACGGATCGCTCTGCGCCATCCACGCGTCGCGTCGGGTGCGGGTGAGCCCGCGGGCGAGCGTGGCGACACCTTCGTCGGTGAAGGGCAGCGCCTCGCCGAGCAGTCCGGCGGCGTTGGCGGCAAACAACTCCGCGGCCTCCGCGAGGGCTGCTGGGAGCGCGGGGTTCTGACCGGGGTTGGCATCGACGTCGCGGTGGAGGAAGGGCGCCGCCCGAACATCCGCGGGGTAGTGCGCCCAGAACCATCGGGCGAGGAGCTCGGAGGCGGTGAGTGTTTCCATGGTGGTGGTGCTGGGCCCCCGCCGAAAGGAAGGGCCCGGAGGCGCTGGTTACCACGGCGGCGCTGCCGGATGTTTGCGTGCAGGCGCGGCCTCGGTGCTTCATCCGCAGCGGCCAACGGAGGCCGTTCTACCGGGTACCCGAAGCGATGTTGCCGCCGTTCTCGTTTGCGAACACGCCCCGACTGCAGCTTCGCCCGCTGGTGATGCAAGAGGCGCGTGAACTCCTGCTGGTGGTGATGGCCTCCCGGGACACCCTCGGGCGGTACATGTCCTGGCCCCGCGAGATGGTCGAACTCGACCACGCGAGGCGCTTCGTGAAGATGGGCCGCGAGCAGTGGATGGCCGGGCGCACGGTGCGCCTCGGGGTGTTCGAGCGCGAGAGCGGCTTGCTGGTGGGCAACGCAGAGATCGACAACATCGATGGACGCCGTAAACAGGCGGAAATCGGATACTGGGTTCGCGCCGACCGGGAGGGCCACGGGTACGCCTCCGAGGCAGCCCACGCGATGCTGCGCTACTCCTTCGAGGCGCTGCGGATGCACAAGATTCGCGCGGACGTGGCCGTGGGCAACGTGGCGAGCGCGCGCGTGCTGGAGAAGCTCGGTTTCGTCCGTGAGGGGACGCTCCGGGAAGACCGTCCGGTCGGCGATGTCTTCCTCGACCACTGGCGCTACGGCCTGCTCGCCCGGGAATTCCGCTGAAAACTTTCGCCGGTCCGTGGCACTAAGCACGGTCATGAGCGAGACGGTGTGTGCGCGCTGCGGCGTCCAGAAGTCCCCCCACGGCCCGTGCGCTGCGTGCGCGTTCGAGGCCGGCGAAGCCACCACCGTGGCCCACGCGGCAGGAGACAACCCACCCTCCCCGATCGCCCGTTGGTGGCAGAGCGGCCGCCTCTCGGTGCTGCTCGCGGGCCTCTGTTTCCTGGGCGCTCTGGGGCTCCCACTTCTCGGTGGACTCACGTTGCGCGTCGGCCCCGAGGTCCTCACGGACGTCACCGTCCGCCCGTGGGATCTCCTCGTGGGGACGTATCCCGCCCTGCGTGGCCGGCTGAGCGCATGGCTCCTCCCGGGGGCGGGCATCTTCCTGCTTTCGCTACTGCGTTCGCGGCGCACGGCGCCCTCGATGATGGCCACCCGCCCGTTGATCGCCAGCATGTCCCTCGCGCCGATCGTCGCGCTCACCCTGCCCATCGTGCGTCTGCGCGACCGCGGCGGGGCTCCCGTCGTCGGTGCGGCCCTCGCGCTCGGTGCCCTCGGGGTGGTGCTCTGCTGGCACGCCGCGGCGATCTTCGGCCGTGGGATGCCCGAGTACCTCCCCAGGGCGGTCGCTAAGGACGAGGACGACGACTGAGTCCGACCATGCCCGCCGCACGATCTGCGCCCGACAATATTTTGAAGCACAAGAACTTCGGTCTAGGTTGCTGCCCGCACGGCCCAATCTGGGCTCTTCGACATCACTTAACCCGAGGAATCATGTTCAACGCACACCCAGGGATGCTCGCAGTGGTCCTACTACTGGCCGGGGGCGCGGCTTGCTCTTCGCGCGGTAACTTCGGCGGCTCGATCGACACCGACGGCGGCGGCGGCTCCGATCAACCGATCGTGACCGCCGACCAGGGCGGCGCGACGGACACCCCGGTGGTGGCGACGGACACACCTGTCGCGCCGATGGACGTCCCTTCGACGATGACCTGTCCGACCGGGCTCAACCTCTGCGGCGCGTTATGCCGCGACACCTCGACGGACGAATCCAACTGCGGCGCGTGCGGCACCCGCTGCTCGTCGTCCCAGATCTGCACCGCGGGCGTGTGCACCGACGTCACCGGCTGCAGCGCCCCGCGCATGATGTGCAGTGGCGGCTGCACCGACACCTCCTCGGACAACGCCAACTGCGGCGCGTGCGGTCGCGTCTGCTCGGGGGGCCAGGTGTGCAGTTCGGGCAATTGCATGAGCACCTGCTCGGCACCGCGGACGATGTGCGGCGCAAGCTGCACCGACACCTCCTCGGACAACGCCAACTGCGGCGCGTGCGGCCGCACCTGCACCGCTGGCCAGGTGTGCACCGGCGGCCGCTGCGGGACGCCCTGCGCGCCGCCCAGCCTCGTCTGCGGCGGCACTTGCCTCGACGTGACGCGCAACCTCGCCAACTGCGGCCGCTGCGGCAACGCCTGCGCGGCGGGTCAGGTGTGCGACGCGGGCTCGTGCGTGACGACCACCACCACGGGCACCGCGGGCGGGGCGTGCGTGCGCGACTCGGACTGCGGCCCCGGCGGCGGCTGCCTCGCGACCGGCGCGGGCTTCTCCGGCGGCTACTGCATCTACGGCTGCCCTTCCGGCGCGACCGAGGGCGACGAATGCGCGGGCGGCACGGGCATCTGCCTCAACAGCGGCACCCAGATGATCTGCTTCCATGACTGCACGCCGGGCACCGCGGGCCAGTGCCGCAGCGGCTACATCTGCCTCGACGTCTCCACCGACGGCTCGATCGGCATCTGCTACCCGAACTGCACCGTGAACCCCGGCGCCGTCTGCGGCGCGCAGCGCTGCAACACCTCGACCGGCGAATGCAGCGGCTCGTGCACGTCGTCGGCGACCTGCTCGATGGGCAGCACCTGCACCACCACGACGTCGAGTTGCACGTGCGGACCGACGACCAATTGCGGCACCGGCTTCCGCTGCTATGCCGCGACCGCGACCCGCGGCGCGGGGTGTGGTTGCTCGTCAAGCTCCGCCTGCTCGGCCGGGCGTACCTGCGACACGTCCACGGGCTCCTGCATCTGACCGTCCGCCCGACGGTCGCGGTACCTTTCCCGGACCATGACCGTCGTCCTCCCTGCGCTCGCCACGCGCATCGCCATGATCGCCCGCTGGAAGCCCGTGCACCTCGGCCACGCCGCGGTTCTGCACGCCCTGCTCGACCGCGCGGAATCGGTGATCATCGGGGTGGGGAGCGCCAACCGCTACGACCTCGACAACCCGTTCACGGCGGCGGAGACCGCGCGAATGATCGACGCGACTCTCGCCGGGCGCTCGGGTTATTCCATCATTGAAGTGAATGACCTGGGCGACGGTCCGCGGTGGGCGGAAATGGTCACTCGGATGTTGGGTCCATTGGACTATTACGTGACTGCCAACGGATATGTGCGCTCGCTCTTGATGGAGCGATACACGGTGGTGCACCCGGTGGCGCTGCTCGATCCGGCGCGGCGGGTGCGTATCGACGGCACGATGGTTCGTCGGGCGCTGGCGGGGGACGCCGATTGGCGGTCGCTGGTCTCCCCGGTGGTGGCCGAACTCCTGGAGCGCGAGGGCTGGGCGGAGCGCTTCCGGCGGGAGTTTGGCGCGGCGACGCGGGCGGCGCTGTTGGGCGATGGGGCGGAGGCGGCGATGCGCCGGGGCGACGGGTTCGATTGACGGGTTGAAGGCGTCGGGACACCGTGCGAGGCTGCGCGACGGCACGAAAGAAAGGGATACCGTATGTACAGCTGGGGCGATGGGATGGACGACTGGGCGAAGCCTGCGGCGTATCGATTCGATGCGAAGACGACCGAGTCGCGCAAGAAGGACGCGGCGCGTTCCGAGGCGGAGGGTCCGCGCTCGTATCGGGGCAAGGGCACTGGGCCCAATGTGCAGCTTACGGACCCGAAGAAGCGGGTATCGACGACCACCAAGACGCCGCTGGTCATCGGGGTAGACGTGACGGGTTCGATGCAGACATGGCCGGCGGAGATCTTCGACCGACTGCCGCTTCTCTACCAGACGTTGTCGCAATACAAGCCTGACCTGGAGATCAGCTTTGCGGCCATTGGCGATACGAAGTCTGACCGGTGGCCGTTGCAGGTGACGAAGTTCAGTAAAGGGTTCGACCTCGAAGAGCAGTTGAAGGCTATTTACGGGGAGGGCGGCGGCGGGGATATCCCGGAGTCCTACGGGGTGTTTGCGTCCTGGGTGCTCAACCACGTGGAGGTTCCCACGTTGGAAGAGCGACCGTTCTTGATCGTGTTTGGGGATGCGCCGATGCACGCGAAGATTCGCGGGAGCGAGGCGAAGGAGTTTCTCGGCGACGACCTCCAGGACGCCGACAGCGTGGCCACCTGGATGAACGTCACCCGCACCTGGAACACCTTCTTTCTCCGCCGCCCTGGTGGGGTGAAGGGCGACGAGACCGACCAGCAATGGATCGCCGCGCTTGGCGACCAGCAGGTGGTTCACATGGACGACGAGGGGCGCGCGGTGGACTACGCGATGGGTCTCATCGCCCGCTCCTGGGGCTTCTTCGGTGACTTCCAGCAGAACATGCGTGCACGCCAGGACGACACGAAGGTCGCCGCGCTGGCCGACCAGTTGAGCAAGCTGGCGCCGAAGGTCGTGGCGTGTCCGCAGTGCGGCGCTCCCTTGCGCGGCACGGCGGCGCTGACGAGCGGTGCGCGGGTCAGTTGCGTGTTCTGTCAGTCCATCGTTCAACTGCCTTGAAGGTTGCGGCGATTGTGACGGTTCCGCCGTATGCGACCTTCCTGGAGGAGGTCGCTCGGCACCCGTTGGTCACTGGGCTACGGCTCAACACGGTGATGCCCATCAAGGGCACTCCACACGAGACGTTACGGCGGTTGTCGGGATACGGCGTGCCGTTGTGGGTTGACCTGAAGGGACGGCAATTGCGGGTGCTGGGCGGGGCGATTCCGCCCTTCACGGAGGTTCGGGTGAGCCACCCGCTGAGCGTCGATACCCCGGCGGATTGCTTCTTCGATGACGGCCGGGAGTACGCCCGGGTGATGGCGGTGGACGGCGACCGGTTGATCCTGGAGGACACTCCGCGGCGCTTCGTGGGGCCGGGCGAGAGCCTCAACATCGTGCATCCATCGCTCAAGGTGCACGGCACATTGACGACCACTGACAAGGGATATCTCGCCGCGATGGGCGACCTCGGGCTGACCCGGGTGATGCTGTCGTACTGTGAAGAGAAGTCGGATGTGGAGGAGGTGCAGGCGCTGTTGCCGGGGGTCGAGGTGGTGTTGAAAATCGAGTCCATCAAGGGGCTCGACCTGGCCTTGCGGCAGGGCGATCGGCAGGGGCGTTTGATGGCCGCGCGGGGGGATCTCTACGTGGAGGTGCTGGAGCCGCACCGTGTCGTGCGGGCGCTGCGGACGGTGCACGCGGCGGATCCGCAGGCGTGGGTGGCGAGCCGGTTATTTCCGTCGTTGGCGCGGGGGGCTGTGCCCGAGGCGCAGGACATCGGCGACGCGGCGTGGCTGATGTCCCTGGGCTACCGGACGTTCATGCTGGGGGATGAGGTGTGTTTGCGTCGCGACTCGGTGATGGCCGCGCTGAATCTGTTGGGACACGTCGCGGAGGCGGTGGGGTGAGCTTACGGCCGGACGATGGAGGTCCCGGCCGGGGGTGACCAGCGGAAGGTGGTCAACGGGATGTTGAGATTGACCTGGGGGTTGCTGAAGTCGAAGCGGTTCTGGTTGCCCTGCGCGTCGATGACGGCGGTGCGCACCACCTGGAAGCTGGCGCGGTCCACGTAGAAGACGATGCGCTCATAGGTGGGCTGCGGCGTGGTGGGGCGCAGTTCGAGTACATATCCATTGGGAAACCTGAACTGGTTGGCGTCGAGTAGCCGGAAGGTGAAGCTGTCCGTGATGCGCCCGGTGCCCGCGAGGAAGGTGATCGCGGTGGGGAGTTGGGACTGTCCCATGTTCTGTTGGATGGCCTGGCGCTCATCGGCCTGATAGGCCCACAGCGTGGCGCCATCGGACACGATGATGTCGCCATTGGGGGCGGCGTAGTTCCAGCGCATGCGCCCGGGCTTGCTAAACATCACGCGCCCGTTGCGACGTTCTTCTCCATAGAGGCGATTGCGCGATACCTGGACGAAGTCGGCCTGGAAGTCCGTCGTGCGGTCATAGAAGCCCTGGATGCGCTGGGCGACCTCGTCGGCGCTCAACACTCCATTGGGGTTGGCCGGTGCGGTGACTTGCTGGCCGGGCCCGGTGGGGTTGGTCACGACGGTCACGGGCGGAGGGGCGACCGCGGGGACGCGTGGTACCGCCACGGAAGGGCGTGGTACAGCCACGGAAGGGCGTGGCGCAGCCACGGAAGGGCGTGGCGCAGCCCCGGAAGGGCGTGGCGCAGCTCCGGAAGGGCGTGGCGCAGCCCCGGAAGGGCGTGGCGCAGCCTCGGAGGTGCGTGGCGCAGCCCCGGAGGGGCGTGGCGCAGGGCGGGCAGGCGGCTGCGGTTGCGCAAGCGCAGGAACCGCGGCGAGGACGAGAATGACCGACAGAAGACGCTTGTTCATGGAGAACCTCCGTGGGGTTCGGTGGAGTTATACGCGCGCCGACCGGGAACGGTGCAATCGGGGCGGGATGCGGGGCCATTCGTCGAAGCTCGCGCGACCTCACCCCACGCAGCCGCGCAGCCCTTTTCCCGGGAGGAGAAGGGCTTCTGGATGCTGGCAGGCATGTCCCGGGGCAACATGTATTTGAGCACCCTATCCTCCTGGAATCGGTGGCGCGCGGCGGCGGGGGGGTGAGGTCGCGCGGGCTTCGATGCATCGCCCGCCGCGGGGCAAAGGCATTGGAGTCTTTACCGAAACAAGGCGGAGGCTGTAGCGTGAGAAGACGATGGAGAATCGACGTGGTTGGTGCATCGGCACGTTGGCTCTCGGTGGGGTGATCGCAATCGGTTGTGCGACCGGACAAGACGCCGACCCTGACGCGAATGGGATCTTCGACAACGATGTCGAGAAGCAGCCCCCCGAGGACACCGGGAAGACAGGCGAGGACACTGGCGAGGGGCCCGACGCCGTGGTTGGCGACGACGTGGGCAGCGAGTTGGACAGCGGAGTGCCCACGGACAACGGCGTCATCGACAGCGGAACGATGGACGCAGGCGCGCCGGACACCGGGACCATCGACAGCGGTATGATCGACACTGGGCTGCGAGACAGCGGTGTGATCGACACGGGACCATTGGATACCGGGGTGGTGGATACGGGACCGGTGGACGCGAGGCCGACGCTGGTTTGCACGGCGCTAGCGGGCAATCGCACCTGTCAGGGCAATGGGACGTTTGCTCCGTGTTGTATTGCGATTCTGATTGCGACGTCGTGTGGGTGCAATATCCCCATCTTCGGCTGCCTTCCCTGTCCGTGATTGGGAAATGACCATTCGGGCAATGAGGTTTTCGCCGTCGGCGCTCGTGCCTTCATCCAGAGGCTTCGCCCCTTTGCTTCAGCCTGAGGCCGGTGCTGCGAGCGGAAACACACCCCCCCGAACCTCGAACATGAGCTCAACCATCATCCCGGGAGGAGAGCGGGTTTCTGAAAGCTGACAGCGATGGCGCACATCGCAGCGAGCGAACGTGAGAGGGTGTCCTCAGCGATGCTCATTTTCGGCTTGTCGCAGGAGCACTCATGAAGAACGTCGATTCCACGGACAGCAGCACATCTCTCTTGCTTGCGGCGTGGGGCGCGATCGATCGCGAGCAGGCGATCATCCGGTTCGATCTTGGCGGTACGGTAATCGACGCAAACGCAAACTTCCTCAAGCTGTTCGGCTTCGAGCGCGAAGAGTTGCTGGGTAAGCACCACCGGATGCTGTGCGTCGCGTCGTTCGCCGAGTCGGCGGAGTACGAGGCGTTCTGGAACCGCCTGCGCGCGGGCGAGGCGTTCTCTGCGGAGTACAAGCGTATCGGCAAGGACGGTCGCGAGATCTGGCTCCAGGCATCCTATCATCCGATTCTCGGCGCCGACGGCGCGCCGACCAGCGTGATGAAGTCCGCGATCGACGTCACGGCATCCAGGAAGCTGTCCGCCGAGGCGCGCAGCAAGATTGAGGCGATCGACCGCTCGCAAGCGGTCGTGGAGTTCAGTCTCGACGGGAAAATCCTGACCGCGAACCCCAACTTTCTGCAAATCTTCGGGTATTCGCTGGCCGATCTGCAGGGCAAGCCGCACCAGGTGCTGTGTCCCCCTGGCGTCGCGCAGTCGGCATCCTACGCAGCGTTCTGGCAGAAGTTGCGGCAAGGCGAGTTCGTCGCGGGAGAGTTCCGGCGCGTCGCGAGCGATGGCAGGGCCGTGTGGCTGCACGCGTCGTACAATCCAATCTTCGACGCCGACGGCAAGCTCGTAAAGGTCGTGAAGTTCGCCTCCGACATCACCGAGAATGTCGAAGCCCTCAGCCGCGAGCGCCTCGAGATGTCGACGCCGGTCACCGAGGTGTGGGACGGCGTGTTGCTCGCCCCCATTGTTGGCGTGATCGACTCGAAGCGATCGACCGAAGTCATGAACCGCGCGCTGTCGAGCATCGTCAAGCACCGGGCGGCCACCCTCGTGCTCGACATCACCGGCGTCACCGTCGTCGACACGGCGGTCGCGAGTCACCTGATCAAGGTTGCGAAGGCGGCGGCGCTGCTGGGGTGCCGTGCGATTCTGACGGGCGTCTCGCCGGCGATCGCGCAGACCATGGTCGAACTCGGCATCGATCTGGGAAGCGTGCAGACCACATCGACGATCAAGTCGGCGCTGCGCGGGCTGATCGAGTCTCGCCGCGGGCCGGTCGCCGCCGCGTCGTGAGCCGGGGATAAGCGCCCCAACGCGATTTCCGGCGGGCAACAGCAGCGGGTGGGCATCGCGCGGGCGCTCGCGCCTGGTCCGCCGTAGGTGGTGGCGAACGAGCCCGGGGGCAACCTCGACACGAAGACCGCCGACCGATCTTCGAGGGGATGCGGGACTTCAACCGGTAGCCCGGGGTGGTGTTTCTGATCGTGACGCACGACCCGCGGTTGGCCGCGCGCTGCGACCGAACCATCGACCTCGTGGACGTCCGCATCGTCTCCGATCAGTGGACCGTCGCGCCCGGACCCGCACGCCGCCCTTCCGTCGCACCTTGGCGCTGCGGTACCTTTCACTCGTTCGTCACCCTATTTTCCCCGGAGCCAGCCCAGTGATCGTCAGGCCCAGCGCACCCGTCGTCGTCACCCTTTGCGCCGCGCGGTGGGTCTCTTGAGAGACGAGGCCAGCGACCCTCGCCGCGCGCTCCCGATCGGCGTCTTCGACTCCGGTCTCGGTGGGCTCACGGTGGTCCGACAGATTCGTCGAATGTGTCCGCAGGAGGACATCCTCTACCTGGGCGACACCGCCCGCGTGCCCTACGGAACCCGCTCCGCGCAGACCGTCTTACGCTACTCCCGGGCCTGCGCTCGGGCGCTGGTGTCGCGGGGCATCAAGCTGCTGGTGGTGGCGTGCAATACCGTCAGCGCCGTCGCCCTCGACATGCTGCGCGTCGAGCTTGACCTCCCTGTGCTCGGGGTCATCGAGCCCGGTGCCGGTGCTGCGGTTGCCGCCACGCGCCGCCACCGCGTCGGGGTGCTCGCCACCGCCGGAACCATCGCTTCCGGCGCCTATCCCCGGGCCATCGCGTCGCGTTCGTCGCGCACGGAGGTCTTCGGCCGCTCGGCGCCGCTGCTCGTCCCGTTGGTGGAGGAGGGGTGGCTCGACGGGGAGGTGCCCCGGTTGGCGGTGGCGCGCTACCTGGAGACGCTCGCGGCGTGCGACGTGGACGTGGTGGTGCTCGGGTGTACGCACTACCCCGTGCTGCGCGACCTCATCGCCGTCGAGTCCCGCCGGGTGCTCGGCGACGACGCCTCGGTGGTGGACAGCGCCGAGGCCACTGCGGAAGAGCTACGCGACTTCCTCGCGACGCGCTCGCTGGGCGCGGCGTCCGTGCGCGAGGGCCGACTGCGCATGCTGGTCACCGACCGGCCGCAGAGCTTCGCCGACGTGGCCTCGCGCTTCCTCGGGCACCCCGTCACCGAGGTCGAGCAGATCGACCTCTGAGCCCGGTGCTCCACCGACCCGTCGCCATCACTTTACATTCCATTGTAATATTCCGCCCCTTGCGCGGGCACCTTTCATCGAGGAATCTCCCGTGCTGATGGACCGCCGCCCTACAGCCCTCTTCACGCTGCTCGTCGGTCTGCTGCTGCCGGTCTCGCTCTTCGCGCAGGCGCGCCATCACCCTTCGGCGCGGCCTCGCATCAGTCTTTCCAACTACCGCGCCATCAACCAGCGCTGGCACAACGCGGCGGCGGTTCCTGCTGGGCGCTTCACGAGCGACGGGCGCTTCGTACTGCGGCTCTCGTCTCTCAACGGCATGGGCTCCGTCGAGCTGACCCCTGAGCACCAGGACGGTGGCTTCGACGACGCCGCCCGCGCGGAGGTAGCGCGCGTCCTCGGCGACCGTC
Source organism: Deltaproteobacteria bacterium (assembly GCA_947477565.1). Taxonomy (GTDB): domain Bacteria; phylum Myxococcota_A; class Polyangia; order Polyangiales; genus SCUS01. Next base: position 4,504 of record CANJUR010000037.1, on the reverse strand, counting down.
ACACCGGCACGCACGCCCCCATCGATCGTCGGCTCATCGATGTCGTCTTCCAGATCGCGCGCCACTTCGAGGTGGGCCAGGTCAACGTGGTGTCCGGGTTTCGCGCCGAGTCCCGCGGCAGCAACCACGCCCTCGGGCGCGCCGTCGATCTCGTGCTCCCGGGCGTGAGCGACGAGGAGGTGGCTACGTTTGCGCGCAGCATTGGGTTCCTCGGGGTGGGCGTGTATCCGGTGAGTGGGTTTGTCCACGTGGATGTGCGGACGCACAGCTATTTCTGGGTCGATCGCAGCTCCCCTGGTCGCACCTCCCGGCGTCGCTCCCGGCGGCGGCGCGGCGGCGGGATGCAGGAGGTCCATGGGACGATCGCGCAGCAGTCCGACGCCCGCGCCCGCGCGCTCGGCGTGACGCCCCTCGGCGGCACCGATGCGCCCGCACCCCCAGACTCCCCCGAGGCCGACGACGAGAGCGACGAACAACAGCCCGCCTCGCCGCAGGTCACCCCGAGTGGCGGTTGACGTAGAGGTCGAGGCGCTCGTCGCGCGGGCCGAAATCGACCAGGCCGCGGCGCTCGCGGTCACCCGAAAACAGTGGCGTCGTGCGGCGGAGTTGCTGTCGTCCCTCGGTCGCGTGGCCGACGCGGTGGTGGCTGCGGTGGAGGGCAACGAGTGGCGTCTCGCGATGGACATCGCGCTCCAGGCTGCCGACGAGCAGGTGCTCGAGGCGATCTGTGCGCGGGTGGCGAGCGACCCTGCGCGCGTGCCGGAGGCGGTGGCGCATGCGCGGTTGGCGAGGCGCGACGACGTGGCCGCGCGGCTGCTCGAGGAGACGCGCCCGGAGGAGGCCGCGGAGACCTGGTATGCCCGTGGGGAGTACGCGCGAGCGGCGCCGTGCTTCGAGCGCGCCAACGATCCGGGCCGCGCTGCGCGGGCATGGGAGCAGCACCTGGCGCAGACCCCGGACGACGCCGCCGCGGCGCTGCGGTTGGGCGAACTGCGGGCGCGCCAGGGCGACGACGAGGGCGCCGTGCGAGCGCTGCAGGCGGCGGCGAAGGTCGAGGCGAGCGACGCGGTGATGGCGAAGCTCGCCGCGGGAATGCTGCGTCTCGGGTACATGCACGCGTCGCGGTACTGGATCGCCCGGCTGCGCGATCGCGACATGAAGTGGCCCGCCGATCCGGAGGCGTACGCGGAGCATCTCCCGCGCGCGGAGGGTGCGGCGAAGCGATATGCGGGGCGTTACCGCGTGCTGCGCGAGGCCGGATCTGGCGCGACCGGGCGGGTGCTGGAGGCCATCGACGATCTGACCGGGGACTCTGTGGCGCTGAAGGTACTGACCGTGAGCGACGATCGAAGCGCGGCGTTTGGGCGCTTCCTGCGCGAGGCGGAAATGGCTCGCACGCTCGACGATCCGTGCCTGGTGCGGATGCGCGCGCTCGACCCCGACGGGCCGACGATTGTCTTCGACTGGATGCCCGGCGGGACGCTCGCGGCCCGGGTGGGTGTGATGGCGTTGCGGGAGGTCGGGCACGTGACGCTGCGGTTGTTGCACGCCCTGGAGACGCTGCACCGGCACGGGGTGGTGCACCGCGATGTGAAGCCGAGCAACGTGCTCTTCGACGCGGCGGGGCAGGCGCGGCTGGGAGACCTCGGCGCGGCGCATCTCGGTGATCTCGGCGCGACGGTGACCGGCGGGCTCATCGGGTCGCTGCCGTACATGGCCCCGGAGCAGATGACCGGCGCGGCCGTGAGCGCCTCGACGGACCTCTACGCGTTGGGTTGCGTGGTGTTCGAGATGCTCACCGGGCAGCCGCCGTTTGCGGGGCCGGACTACATGGCGCAGCACCTCGGGGAGGCGGTTCCGAAGGTGACGGAGCGGTGCCCGCGGCTGCCGGGGGTGTTCGACGAGGCGATCGCGAAGCTGATGGCGAAGTCGCAGGACGATCGCCCGCAGGACGCCACCGAGGCGCGCGCGCTTCTCTCCGCGCTCCCGTGGGACCTCGCCGACGAGCTTGTTCTCGAGCGCCCTGCCCCGCGCACGGATCGCCGCTCGTCCGTCCCGCCCCCGCCGACAGACCGCGACGAGTCGCAGCGCGTTCGTACGGCGGCCGGGTGGGAGGACGCCTTCAGCGGGGCTCGGCTCGCGCGAGTGACGACATTTCGTGGGGCGCGCGAGCGGGTTCTGATCTGGGCGCGCAATGGTTCTCCCGAGTTGCAGACCGTGCTCGACCTCGAGGAGGGCCCCGCGGAGGACGTCTGGTGGCTCGCTGCGGTGGTGGCGACGACGGCGATGCGGGAGGTTCCGCCGCTGGCTCGCGAGCGCGCGCTGCGGGCGCTGGAGGCCGTGGGCGTGTCGCCCTTCGTGGCGGTGGACGTGACCGTGGCCTGGGACGGAGCCGACGCGGTGGTGCCTCTGGCGGCGGCGCTCGCGGTGATGGGCGTACAGTCGACAACGGAGTGAAATTGGAGCCCTGGGAAGCGATCTGCTAGGCCCACTTCCCTATGCGCACCGGGCGGGGAGGGCAGTGGGGATTGATCGCGGGGCTGACGTTGTTCGGGGCGCGCGCGGGTCACACGCAGGTGCCGCCGCGGCGGTCGCCGGTGAGCGGGCCGGTGGTCGCCGAGGCGCTCGGCTTGCGGGCCACGAACGACCGCGCAGACGGCACGGTGCTCCCCGCTGCGGCGCGTTCGCTGCGGGTGGAGCGCGAGGGCGAGGTGGTGCGCTCGCGACCGGACGTGGAGTCTGCCCGTCGGGGAACCCTCGCTCGAGGCGTGCGGCTTGCGGCGCACGAAGCCACGCAGGGCCGTGGGTGTCGCACGGCGTGGATTCGCATCGATGTCGAAGCGTGGGTGTGCGGCGACGGCGCGACGCTCACCGCGGATGCCCCGTCGGCGGTGCGGCAGCCTGTGGTGCGCGACGGGGAGGTGGTGCCGTTTCAGTATGCGTTTGCGACGCACGCGGGGGTGCGCACGTACCGCCGGATGGAAGACGTCGCCGAGGAGAACTGGGCCGAGGAGTTGGAGCGCGGGATGTCCGTCGCGGTGGTGGGCACCGCGCGCATCGAGGGGTCGTCGTTTGTGCACACGGCGAGCGGGCGCTGGGTGTCCATGCGCGACCTCTCCTTTGCGCGCCCGAGCGAGCGAGTCGGGATCTTCTACGAGCCTGGCGAAGCGGTCACTGCGGTGGGTTTTTTCCGCGCGAACACCCGTGCCTGGCCGACGTTGGAGATGGCGCGTCGGGACAGCGGTCCGCCCAGTGCGGCGGTGAGCTTCGCGCGCCGGGAGGTGGTGCACGTCCGTGAGGAGCGCGCGTTGCGGGGCATCCGCTTCGCGCGGCTCGACGCGGGCTGGGTGCGCACTGCGCTTTTGATGCGTCCGAACCCTGGTGTCGCGCCGGCGGGCCTTGGAGCGCACGAGCGCTGGGTGGACGTTGACCGCGTGCAGCAGACGTTGGTGGCGTTGGAGGGCGGTGCGCCGGTGTTCGCGACGCTGGTCTCGACGGGCCGCGCCGAGCACCCGACGCAGCCCGGCGAGCACCGGGTGTGGTCGAAGCTGGCGACGACGGACATGTCCAACGCGGGCGACACGGAGATCATGACGGCGACGGCGCTGTACACGGCGGCGCGTGTCCCCTGGGTGATGTTTTTCAACGAAGACCAGGGCTTGCACGGGGTGTTCTGGCACGACCTCTTTGGGCGACCACGCTCACACGGCTGCGTCAACATGGCCCCGCGCGACGCGGCCTGGCTCTTCCAGTGGTCCCCCCCCGCGCTGCCCCCTGGGTGGACCGCGGTGCTCCCGACGAATCGCGACCCCGGTCTGCGGGTTCGGGTTCGCTGACCGTCCTCGCTGACACCCCGACGTCGCGGTGTGCAGACCCCGACGTCGCTGTGTGTCGCTGCATGTCTGTGTTGCTGCAAAGAGCGCTGTCTCCGTCCCCGAGCGATGAGCGATCCTTGCGCCCGCGGGGCGAGTTGGAGCGGCTATCGAGTGGACCAGGGACGCCCATGCTGACCCGACGCGTCTCGCCGTGGTCGCTCGCGCCGCCACCTCGCCGCCACCTCGCCGCCACCCGCCGCCACGCCCTATCACACTGTATTCCCCGTAGATTTCCGCTGGCACGGCGCGCGCTTTGTATGGGTTCACCGTGTCTTCACGCTTCGACCAGTTCGCCAAAGATGTTCTCGACCTGATGCTCTCGGCGCACGGCTGCCTGGAGAGGGAGTTCGAGGCACCCGCCCTCAAAGCGCAGCGCGCGGATGTGATGTTCGATCCTGATCCGTCGCACGACGCTCGCCGTCGCGAACTGGGCTTGCGCGCAGAACGCCGCTGGATCGAAGTCGGAGGCTCCCATTGGGTGGAGAAAGCCACCGCTCGTACCTGACGGCGGAAGTGACCGGTGGGGTTCGCGAGCCCCCACCCCCAGCCCCGCCCCCACAAGTGGGGGCAGGGAGTTCGGAGCGACAAAACGCTTCTGTAATAGGTATTTCTGCACCCTGCCCCCACTT
>CANJUR010000036.1 GCA_947477565.1 Deltaproteobacteria bacterium | reverse complement strand
GTCGGCGCGATGCCCGTCGCCAGCGCCCACGCAGGAAGCTCCCCCCAGCGCGCCACCCGCACCGACGGCGTCGCCAGCGTGGGGTCTTGCACCACCCGCGCGCTCGCCGCCGTCAAGAGCGCGCCCCAGAGCCCGCGCGGCTCGTCGCGGGTCACGCGCTTGAGCACTTCCATCACGTCGGGCTCGTCCCAGAGACGGGACCATCCCGGCGGCGTGCGCTGCACCGGCGCTTCGAGAAGCCCCTGGAGGAAGGTCGCGCGGTCGTCGTCCCACTGCGCGGCCATCGCGTCGAGCACGAGCGCCGCCCCTCGCTGCGCCGCCGGCGAGCGCCCGTCGTCGGACCACCACGCCCGCGCGGGCTCGCGCTGAAACGCCTGCACATCCGCGGGGTCGAGCGCATCGCCGGTCGCGCGCCGCGCGAGGCTCGCCGCCATCGCCCGCACAAACCCGATGGGATGGTCTGCCTTTGCGCCGTACACGCACGCTTCGGCGATCGCCTGCGCCACCGCGCGCCGCCGCGCCACCGCATCGACGCCGACGTCCGCGAGCCCGAAGGCCGTCGCGCGATCCCACTGCCCGCCGTACGAGAGCGCATCCGGAACCGCCCGCCCGCCCGCCGCGCCGCGCCGGAGGTAGAGGTCAAAAGCGGGGGTTCCGCCGCGGACGCCGTCAGGCAGCGGGAGCGCTACGGCGGTGTGTTGTTCGAGGGCGTCCATCACGGCCTCGGCGTCGGCGAGCGCGGCCGTCGCCGTCGCCGCGTCGATGCCCGGTCCGACATGCACGTCCACGGGCGCACGCCATGAGCGCAGCACGCCGCTCTCCCCGGTGGGGCGCACCCCGTCGGGCGCAATCGCCTGTCCCCACGCCCGCTCGGGCCACGTCGGAAGCGCACGAGGCGACTGCGCCGCCGCCGCACCGGAGAAGAGGCCGAGCGCGAGCGCGAACGCAAACCGGGTGGGAGCCATGGCAGGGTGAGTGTGACAGGGAGGTCGGAGGTTCCAAGGTATTTGCGGGCGCGGAGGGCGGTGTGCGATCGTGACCGGAGCAATGGCTACACGACTGCACCCCCTCGCGAGCGCCGTAACGGTGGACCTCTCCCAGGGTCGCATCGAACTGAAGACACCGTCGCTCGCCCGCGCCGTCGCCGTCCCCGCGACGTGGCTGGCGCGCGCCATCGCGGCGCTGGGTGAAAACGGCGTCGCCCTCGCGAAGTCCCTCGCGGAGAGCGTCTCCAGGGACGCCGTGCTGATTCTCGACGGCACCGCCGACCCGACGCCCGAGGAGGTCGCCTACGCCATCGCCCTGGCCCTCGGTCAACGCGGCCTGGGCACCTGCTCCTTCGAGCGCTTCGGCGACGCCCTGACCCTCCTTTGGAGCCTCCCCCCCGCCTCCGATGTCACCTTCCACCGCTTCGCCACCACGCTGGTCGCGCAGGTCGTGAGCGACATCACCGGGGTGCCCACACACGCCGCGGTGCTCTCCACCGACCCCGAAGCCATCACCCTCTTCCTCGGCTCCGAACACGCCTGCGCCCTCGTCCGCGAGCGCGTCGGCCGCCGCGAGCCCGGGCCCCATATCCTCGCCACCCTGCTGGGAGGTGTCTCCGCATGAGCACCGACGTCATCGCCCGCCTTGAGTCCCTCCTGAACCGCGTTCTCACCCGCCGTGCGCTCCCCCGCGTGGCCGCCCCGGTCGCCGCGCCCATCCTCGCGACGTCGCCCGCTCCGAAGGCCATCGCCGCGGAAGCACCGAAGCCCGCCGCCCAACCCGTCGAAGCTCGCCAACCGGAAGCCACGCCCGTCGTCGTCGCAGCGCCCTCTTCGCCGCCGCTGCAGATGGTCGAGCCCGCCCCGGTGATCCACCGTGCGGCTACCCCGATGGTGGAGACGCCGAGGGCCGCCGATGTGCTGCGCGAGACTGCGGTGGCCCCGCAGCGCGCGATCGATCCCACTCCAGTGGCCTTGACGCCGAAGGCCTCGCTGCCGCTGCCCACTCCGGTCAAGGTCGTCCGAGCCGACGATCGCGTCGCGGCCTCCTTCGCTGCGGCCTCCGCGCTCTCACCGGGCTTCGGCGAAGACGACGCGGACCAGCTCGATACCCTCGCCTTCGGCGTGGGCCGCGTGCTCCCGCGGTCGTCGCAGGTTCCCGCGCCGCCGCTGCCCGTCAGCACGCGGGACGATTCGAGCGAGCGTCGGACCGAGCGGGTGGAGCGTTACGCGCCGTCGCTGCCGATGAGCCCGGTCGTCGCGCAGGTGATCGATCCGGCCTCGAAGTTGGCGACGCCGTCACTGCGCGCCCTCCTCCAGCGCTCGGTCGCGCTGCGCCCCCGGGGGTAAAGGCCCAAACCGCATCGCGCCCCCGTTGAACCCCACCGATGCCCGACCCCACTGACACCGACCCGGCAGCACCCCGGATCTTCTCCTCCGAACCCCACCGCGCCTTCGGCCGATACCTCCTCCTCGGAACCATCGCCCGCGGCGGCATGGGGGAGATTCACCTGGCTCTGGCGGGCTCCATCGCGCACGCCCAGAAGCTCTGCGTGGTGAAGACCATCCGCGCGGAGTTCAGCGGGGAGGACAACCTGGTCGCGCGCTTCATGGATGAGGGCCGGGTGTTGTGCGCGCTGCAGCACCCCAACGTCGGCCAGGTGATGGAGGTCGCCATCGAGCAGGGCGTCCCCTTCCTCGCGATGGAATACGTCGCCGGAACAGACCTCGCGGAGGTCATCGACGCCGGCCGCAGCGCGCGGAACTATCCGCCGCTCGACGTGGTGCTCTCGTGCCTCTCCGCGGTGCTCGACGGCATGGCCTACGCGCACCGCGCGCAGGGGCTCGACGGGACGCCCTTCCACCTGGTGCACCGCGACCTCTCGCCGGAGAACATGCGCGCCTCCTGGGACGGCGACGTGAAGGTGCTCGACTTCGGCACCGCCCTCGCCGCGGGACGCCACGCGCAGACCGCCCACGGCGCCATCTTCGGCAAGCCCGGATACATGTCCCCGGAGCAGGCGCGCCGCGATCCCCTTGATCCGCGCACCGACCTCTACGCCATCGGCGTCGTCGCATGGGAACTCCTCACCCTGCGCGACTGGATGACCCTCGAGATCGTCGAGCACCTTCGCGCGCTCGCCACCGACGCGCACCACCCCATCGCACCGTCGGCCTTCCGCACGGATGTCCCCGCCGCCGTCGATGCGTGGGTCGCCCGCATGACGGCCTTCGACCCGGCGGAGCGCTTCGCCGACGCCAGCACCGCCCGCCGCGCGCTGCTCGACCTGGCGCACAGACTCGACGTGCGCATCGACCGCGAGGTGGTCGCCGAAGGCCTTCGCGCGATGCTCCCCGGCGCACAGGAGACGGAGTCCGAGCGCAACCGCAAATGGATCACCGAGGCGCGCGCGCACCGCGGCTCCACGGCTGATCCTCCGCGGCTACGGCAGCAGGTGAACACCGAGCCTCTCGCGCCGCGCGACCCACAGATGCTTCCGGGCACGCCGTACCGCCTCGGCGCGAAGATCGGCGCAGGAGGCATGGGGGAGGTCTTTGCCGCCGAGCACACGGACCTCGGACGCCCGGTGGCGCTCAAGGTGCTCTCCCCCGCGCTCTCCTCGGACGCCTCGCTGGTGCAGCGCTTTCGCCTGGAGGCGCGGGCCATCGCGGCGCTCTCGCACCCCAACCTGGTGCAGGTGTACGACCTCGGCACCACCGACGACGGGCGGCTCTTCTTCGCGATGGAGCGCCTGCGCGGCGAGTCGCTCCGCGGTCGCCTGGAGCGCGCGAAATCGACGAGCGCGGGCCGCCTGACGGCGCGCGAGTGCGTGCACGTCGGGGTGTCCGTGTCGCGAGCGCTGGCCGCCGCGCACACGGTCGGCGTGGTGCACCGTGACATCAAGCCCGAGAACATCTTCCTCACCGAGGACGGCACTGTGAAGGTGCTCGACTTCGGGGTGGCGAAGACCACCAACACGGAGATTCTCGGAGGCACGGACGGCAACGTCACCCGCGCCGGCGAGCTTTTCGGATCGCCCGCGTACATGGCCCCGGAGCAGGCCCGCGGCCGCGAGGTAGACGCGCGCACAGACCTCTACTCCCTCGGCGCGGTGCTCTACGAGTGCGCCACCGGGACGCCCCTCTTCTACGACGCCTCGATGGTCGAACTGCTCGCCCGCCACATGGCGCAGGAGCCTGATCCGCCGCGCCGCCGCGCCCCCGGCGCGAACATTCCGCCGGGCCTCGAGGCCATCATTCTCCGCTGCCTCGCGAAGGACCCGGCGAGACGCTTCGAGTCCGCGGTCTCCCTCGCCGACGCCCTCGGCCACCCCCTCGACGCCGCCGACGTCACGGAGTCAGCCCCCAACACCATCACCGTCTCTGCCATCTCCCTCCCGATCCCTCCCAGGACCCTTGCGCCCGCCCGAAACCCATTGCCCGCGCTGGCCCTCGTCGCCGTCGGCGTGCTCCTCGCCGCATTCGGCCTGACCCGACTACGGACCCCACCAACGATCTCGCCCCCGACTGCTCCCATCGCAGTGACCGCTCCCGTCGCAGTGACTGCTCCCGTCGCAGTGACTGCTCCCGTCGTAGTGACCGCTCCCATCGCAGTGACTGCTCCCGCGGTCGTCGCCACGATCCCGGATGCGGGCGTCGCTTCGCCCCGGCACAACTCTGCGAGCCCGCTCGCGCTCGCGCAGCAGGCCTTCGCCGCGGGGCGCTACGCGGAGACCCTCGCGCACGCCAACGAGGCAGTCGGTCGTGGTGGCAGCGGCGCACTCGATGCCCGCGTGCTCATCGGGAAGGCCCGCAACGCCATGGGCCAGCGCTCTGAGGCCGTGCGCTCGCTGCGCATGGTGCTTGAGCGTGATCCAAACCACCGCGGCGCCCGGCAAGCCCTCGCGGCGATGGGCGAGAGCGTCGCGCCGTGAACGCCGATCGCGCCTTCGTACGGCTCGCGCTCGTCTGTCTCGCGGTCGGCGCTGTGGCGTCGGCGTGGGAGTTTGTCGCGCTCCAGCCTCCGTCGTCGCCGTGGCACCTCGCGGGCTACCCCGTCGCGACGGCGCGGCTCGCGCAGCACGCGTTCGTCACCGGCACCGTAACCCTCGCCATCGCGCCCACGGACCGACGACCCCGACGCGCGCTCTTCGCCATCGCCGCACTCGGCGCACTGCTCGCACTCGGCGCCCACGCACTCACCGCCGCGACGGCGTGGCGCGGCGTGCTCATCGACGATGCCCGCGGCGGCAGCCTCGCCCTCCTCACGGCGCGACTGCTCGGCGGAGCGCTGCAACTCATCGCATTCGCCTGGTCGGGACGTCTTCGGTGGAGCGCAGCGCCGACAACACCCGCTGCGTGACCTTCGGCACGGCGAGGCCCGCGAGCGCGTCGAGAGAGACCAGAGTGCCGCCGGCCGGAGCCGCGTCGAGCGTCGCGGAGAACACCCGGATGCGCATCCGCGCGTGCGTGAGAACGTGGACGACCAGGCCGTGGTCGATCACTGCGTGGGCGCCAGCGCGAGTGGCCAGCGTGGCGGGGTCGATCACGCCGGGAACCAGCGTGGGGACGAGCATTCCCTCCCAGCGCCCGAGCGCGCTCGGAGCCAACACTGCGCGGCCCTGGTAGAGGCAGAGCAGGGTGGTCCAGTCTTCGTCGCGCGGGGCTTTCCTGACGGGCTTCTCGGGGTAGCGCTCGACGTCGCCCTCCTGCGCGGCCCGGCACATCGCGCGCACCGGACAGGTCAGGCAGCGTGGCGTCACCGGAGCGCAAACCATCGCACCGAGCTCCATCAGGGACTGGTTGACCGCGCCCGGATCAGGGTGATCGGCGAAGGCCTCGGCGAGCGCCCAGAGGTGCTTCTTCACGGTTCCCTTCTGGGGGTCGCCCGGGACGGCGAAGAGGCGCGTAAGCACCCGCTCGACGTTGCCGTCCACCAGCGGGGCCCGCTCTCCGAAAGCGATGCTCGCGATCGCCCCGGCGGTGTAGTCCCCGACGCCCGGCAACCCCTGCAGCGCCTCCACCCCGCGCGGAACCTCCCCCCCGAAGCGCTCGCACACCGCCTTCGCCCCCGCATGGAGGAAGCGCGCTCGGCGGTAATACCCGAGCCCCGCCCACTGCCCGAGCACCTCCGCCTCCGCCGCCGCGGCCAGATGCCCGGGCGTCGGAAACCGCTCCATGAACCGCGCGAAGTACGGCACCACCGTCTCCACCCGCGTCTGCTGGAGCATCACCTCGCTCACCCACGTGGCCCACGCCGTGGTTCCCGCTGCGCGCCACGGCAGCGTCCGCGCGCTCGCGGCAAACCACCCGAGGAGAAGCTCCCGGACCACAGCCACCCGCGCTGCTGCATCCGTCCCGATGGATTTATTCGCCGTCACTGCGTGCGCACCCTTCGTGTCATGGCTACAACCTTCGCGCGACCGCTGTGGAGTCGCGGATAGTGAGGCACCCAATGACCAAAGCCGGTACCGCTGCGATGTTGTCGTTTTTCATCCCGGGCGCGGGACAGCTCTACAACGGTGACTTTCTGAGAGCACTGTTCTGGTTCATGGTCGCATCGGTGTTCTACACCGCGTTCTTCCTCCTCGCGGGCCCGCTGTCGCTGTCCGGCGTCGTCGCCCACGCCATCCCGGCCTACACGGCTCACCAACGCGCGCTCCAACTCGGCGGCGGGCGCTGATCAGCGAAACCGTTCGGTAAGCACACTCCGGCTCCGGTTGAGGTGAGCCCGCGCCCCTCACCGCTCGTTACGGCGCCGTAACGAAGTTCAGCCCTTCCAGCGAAACCGCCCGTAGCCAGCGCGCTCGAGGGTTCCAGCCGTGATGAGCGCCTTGACCTTCTCGGTCGTGTAGCCGAGCGCGAGGAGATCGGAGGTCATGATCTCCTGCCCCGGCTGCGGGCCCGGCGCGGGCTTCGCTGTCGGCGCGGGCTTCACTGTCGGCGCGGGCTTCGCTGTCGGCGCGGGCTTCGCTGTCGGCGCGGGCTTCGCTGTCGGCGCGGGCTTCGCTGTCGGCGCGGGCTTCACTGTCGGCGCGGGCTTCGCACGTTTGCGAACAACCCTCGGAGCCGCTCGCTCCGCTGCTGGCCGCGGCGGCGGCTTTGGGACGCTCTCCGGCCACCACAGGGTCGCCTCGGTCCGTGCCGCCGTGGCGCTTATCGTGGGCGGCGCGCTGCCGTCGTCGTCCGTCGGGACGAAGCGCACCAGCGGCCCGTGGAGCCTCCACGCGCTCGCCGCGAAGGCGAGCCCAGCCCGTTGCACCTCCTTCAGTCCGGCGTCCTCCTCGAACGGCGGCGCGGTCGCGCTCGCGGTCGCGATGGGTGCGCGCTTCATCAACCACTCATCGAGCACCGATTGCAGGACCATCGGGCTCAGCACGAAGCGCGGCGGCACCATCGCCGGCACCGCCAACAACAACTGCGCCGCCTCGAAGGCCACCTCTGGAAACGCCACCCCAAGCGCCCGCAGCGCCTCCTCGCGCATCGCCGCGTGCGGACACTCCACCGGTGGCGGCGCGGAAACCGCAGCGATCGTCTTACTCGGGCTCGGCATGGCGATGCCCATCATCCGGAGCATCCGCGAGAACCCCGCGTCGAAGTCCATTCCCTCGCCATAACTCGACTCGCGCGGCGGCGGAGGCCGGGGACACACCGGACAGATCGCGCTCTTCCCGGTCACCTGCGCCAGAACCGTCTGAAGGCGCTCCAGCGCCTCGCACTGGGCGGGCGGGAGGTCGGTCGGAAGGGCCCCAAGGAGCCAGTCGGGATGCGAGAGCAACCCGTGGTCAACAAGCAACTCGCGGAGCCCGACCGCGAGTTCGTCCACGTCCACCAGCCCGGACGCCTCCGCCATCCAGTACCCCAAGGGAAAGACCACCGTAGCAACCCGCTGCGGAACGGCCTTCACGTGCTCCAACACCGCCTGCGGCGTGAGCGTGAGGGTGAGCGCGGTCCAGCGCCCGGTGTCGATGTTGCGCTGCAGCGTCGCGGCGCCAAACGACAGCCCGACCACTTCGTATTGCTCCTTCGGTGCGCGCAGCGAGATGCCCGCCACCCGATCGATCAGCACCCGCTGCGGATCGTCCGTGCCCTCCATCACTCCACCTCCTTCGCAGTGCCGCCCAGCGAGAGAAACGCCCGTAGTGCCCGTTCGTCCATCTCGGTGATCCACGACTCGTCGGCGCCGCCGAGAATCTTGTCAGCCATGGCGCGCTTGGTCTCGAGCAGTTCAGCAACACGCTCCTCGAGGGTGCCCTCGGTGACGAGGCGGTAGACGTTCACGCGGCGGGTCTGCCCGATACGATGCGCGCGGTCCGTGGCCTGGTCTTCGACGGCGGGGTTCCACCAGCGGTCGTAGTGAATCACCGCGGAGGCCGCCGTGAGGTTGAGCCCGGTGCCCCCGGCCCGGAGCGAGAGAATCAACACCGGCGCTCCGGCGTCGCCCTGGAAAGCCTCGACCATTTCCTCGCGCTTCGCCGCGGTGATACCGCCGTGGTAAAAATCCGCGGCGACCTTGCAACGCTCCGCGATGGCCCGCTGCAGGATGCGACCCATCTCAATGAACTGCGTGAAGATCAGCACCCGCTGACCCTCCTCGAGCAGCTCTTCGAGCACCTCCATCACGCGATCGAGCTTGCCCGATCGGCCGAAGAGCACCTGCGGACGCTCGGGCTCGAAGCTCTCCGGGTGGTTGCAGATCTGCTTGAAGCGCATCAGCGCTGCGAGGATGTGCGCCCGCCGCTGGATGCCGTCCTTGTCGGCGATGCCCTCAAAGGTCGCCTCGGTCATGGCCTGGTAGAGCGCCGTCTGCTCGCTGGTGAGTTCGCAGGAGAGGTCTTGCACCTGGAGGGGCGGCAGGTCCGCAGCCACCGCGGGATCACGCTTGGTGCGCCGCAAAAGGAAGGGCCCTACCCGGCGGGAGAGCCGCGCGAGGGCCTTCGGATCGCCGTTGCGCGCGGGCGTCCCGAATGTGCGCGCAAAGCGTGTCGCACCGCCGAGCAGACCCGGCACCACCACGTTAAAGATCGACCAGAGATCCCGCAGGTGATTCTCCACGGGAGTGCCCGTGAGGCCAAACTTGGACTCCGCATCGAGGCCGTGCAGCGCGCGGGTCTGTAGGGCATTGGGGTTCTTGAGGTTCTGGGCCTCGTCGACGATCACGGTGCCCCAGCGAACGGCGGTGAGCATCTCCTCGTCGCGCCTCGCGAGTGCATAGCTGGTGACCACCACGTCGGCCTTCGCCGTGGCCTTCGCAAACGCCGCCGGGTTTCGCTCGCGCTCGGCCCCCTGGTGCACCCGAACCTTCAGCGTCGGGGTGAACTTCTTCGCCTCTTTCGCCCAGTTCATCACCACCGAAGTGGGGCACACCACCAGGTCGGGCCCGCGCGGCCGGGCAGCGCCCTTCGCGCGACGCGTGGCCAGCAGCGCGAGCACCTGCACCGTCTTTCCAAGCCCCATGTCGTCCGCCAGGCACCCGCCAAACCCCTGCGTCGCCAGGAACGCCAGCCAGGACAACCCCCGCTCCTGGTACGGCCGGAGCGTCCCGCGAAACGTCTCTGGAGCCTGCAGCGGTGGCACCCCGACACCGTCGCGCAGACCCGTGAGAAACGTCTCCCAGCGCGCAGAGAAGATCGACTCTGCCTGTGCGTCGCGCGCGGCGGCCCACTCGTCGTCCAGGGCCACGGCGCCGGCGTAGTTGATGCCCCGCTCGGCGCCCATCGCGCGAAGCACCTTCTCGCGGGCACGCAACAACTCGATCGCGCTCACGAGGTCGGCCCTCGGCAGCACGTGGTCGTTCACCCTGATGTACGGCGTGGCGGGCAGCGCGAGGAGGCGCTCGGCCTCGACGGCGGGCAGCGCGTCGTCCCCGAGGCTCAACTCAAGGTGCGGAACAAATCGCGCGCTGTGCAACCCCAGGCGCTCCGGATCGGCCGGGTCGCCGAGGAGATCCCATCGGACGCGGACGCGGGCGATGGACGCGCTGCCCGAGGAAACACTGAACCCCATGAAGTCCCGCGGGCGACGCCTGGGCGGGGTGATCTGGACGGTTTGCAGCCAGCGGTCGTAGTCGTGGCCCCCGAGGGGCACCGGACGAACCGCGAGGATGCGCTGCGCCTGCTCCTCGGAGAGCCGCGCGTGCCCGAGGAGAATCTCCGGGCGGCAGAAGCTGCTCACGCCGCGTAACAGTGCGCCCCAATCGCGGTCGATCACCGCCGCGGGGCGAAACCATGTCGCGCCGTCGTGTTCGAGCAGGGAGTCGTCGAGGGTGCGCTGCGCGACGAGCGCGGCGAGGGGCAGAAACACCTTGTTGCCCTGGATCAAGCCGAGATCGAGAGCCCAGGTGTCCCCCGCCGCGTCGGGTCGATCGAGGGGATAGACCCGCGCGTGGAGGTGATCAGTTGGCGGCGTGGTGATGGGCGTAAACAACGGGTGCTGTGGAAAAAGGCAACTGTCGTGGGCACGGTGGAGGGAGGCCGCCTCGCCGCGCGTGATGGCCGCGCGGAGGGCGGCAAGGCTGGGCGCATCCGTAGGGGCGTCGGCCGAGTGCGCGGTGGCGGCGGCGAAGACCTCGAGGAGGAAGAGCGAGAGGGGCGTGGGCAGCACCGTGGAGGTCCAAAGGATGCGCTCGGATGCGACGACAGCGGGGAGGAAGGCCCGGGCGCGCAAAGCGTGGTCAATGGCCAGGAGGTCGGGAAGCGAAAGCGGCGGAACCCACGCGACGACGGCGATTTTCTCTGGAGGCGGCGGCTTCCGGGTGACGCGCGGATGGATCGCAGCGGGACCAGGCGCGAGCGCAGGGAGCAGCGGGCCGCGGGCGACGCGGGCGGCGAGATCATCGAGCAGAGCGATGACCTCCGGCGTGTGCGGAGAGACGAAGCCGGCGCCGTAACGCGAAGACCAGTCGGCGAGAAACTGCCGTAGCGGGAGAAGCGAAAAACCCGGCGGGACGATCCACGCATCGACGGTGAAATCGGCCACGTCAGACAGGAGGGAGACGGGCGATTGTCGGGCGGGGTCCAGGTTGTGGATGAGGCCCGGAAGGGGCATGGGGCGGCGGTTGGCGAGCACCGGAAGACTGACTACGATGCGCTCGGCTACGAATCCGCGCGGAAGACTGGTCGGACTGGCGGCGGACGCAGGGTGAGTCGTCGCCCCGACGACTCGAACTGGACTCTCGCGCACGCGACCGGGTCCGAGGTCGCGCTCGAACCAGAGCGCAAAGCGAAGCGAAGTACCGTGGGTGACGAGATGAACATGCAGACCAAGAGGAAGGGTCACGACCCGGCGGAACCTATCCCTTCCAGCGCCGACGACGCCATTCCTCACTGCGACTCCCCCGCCCCTTCCGGCGTATAAGACCCGACGATTCTCGTCGACCCTCTTTCTCCCGCCACGGAGCGATGCAGCACATGAGTTTCCCCCGCCGTCACCTCCTCTTCGCCGCCGTCTGCCTCGCCTCGCTCTTCTCCGTCGGGTGCACCATCACCGCGGAGATTCCACAGATCCAGGCGCGCGACCTGCGCTTCACCGGCGTCGATGCGGCCGGGCTCACCTTCCAGGTCGACTTCATCGCCTACAACACCAACACCTTCACCCTCGACCTGCACGACCTGCGCGCTCACATGATCATCGAGGGCAACGACCTCGGATCGACGGTGTCTGCCGTGGCCGCGCAGATTCCGCCAGGCCGTTGGACCCCCGTCACCGCCACCATGACCCTCCCCTGGAACGGCGTTCCCGCCTCGCTTCTGGTCGCCGGCGGCAGCTCCGCGCAACTCCGCTACACCCTCCAGGGGGAGGTCACCGTAGACCACTACATCTCGATTCGCGCGCCCTTCGAGACGCACGGCACCGTGCCCCGGGACTTCTTCATGCGGGGCGCCACCAGCACGATCAACAACGTCATCAACTCGGTGCTCCCGGGCTTCGGCAACCTCCAGTGATCTGATCCGCCGGAAGGGCGCTTGCAGCCCTCCGCAGGCTTCGCGCGACACCCGCGGATGCGCCGACCCGTCCTGCTTGCACACGGCCACGGCGCTCACGGGCAAGACCTTCGGTGACTCCCTCGACGCCTTCGAGGACGGGGCCGTCCTCGGGATGCGCACGGCCGATGGCAAGACGCAGTGGCTCCCCAAACTTGTGATCCTGTTTACAGCGGTTGTGAACGCGCGCCGCGGCCAGGTGATCTTCGCGCTCTCCAACCCTGATGCGGAGATCGACCCTGACGTCGCCGTGGCCGCGGGCGCTGCCTACGCGGGCGACGGCCGCTCGATCAACAACGCCCTGGCGTTTCCGGGCATCTTCCGCGGCGCGCTCGACTTGCGGGCGAAGTCGATCACCCCGGAGATGCGCCTCGCCGCCGCGGAGGCCATCGCCGCGCACGCCGAACCCGGCGACCTCGTGCCAAACCCCCTCGACCTTCGCGTTCACGCCGCCGTCCGCCAGGCCGTGGCCGACATGGCCCGCTCGCAGGGCCTCGCCAACACCGCCCGCCTCGCGTAGCCCGCCGGTGCCTCCTTTCGGTGAGCATCTTTGTGGTCGCCGCGGCGGCACGTTCGCTAGCATCGCGAGGATGAAACTCGCCACTCTCCCCGCGGGCGCGGCCCTGCTGCTGGCCCTCACGCACCCCGCCTACGCCCAGCCGCGCGACACCTGGACCAACGTGCGCCCCGGCGTCGATTACCTCCACCGCGTGGTGGCGAGCGGGCCGCAGGACATCTTCGCAGCGCGAATCAATCTCCGGCAGGCGGGCGTCTCGCTGCACATGTCGGCGAACAACGTGCGCGAGCGGCGCGTGACGACGCCCACCTTCGCGCGCAACGTCGGCGCCCTCATCGCGATCAACGGCGACTGGTCGGACGGCAACACGCCCGTCGGGTTGGCGATCGCCGACGGAACCCTCTGGCACAACCACATCCGCGACAGCACCCTCGGCGGAAGGTGGGGCTACTTCGGCTGTACGCTCGGCCGGGCCTGCTCCATCGGCGCCCCGCGGCCCCTCGACGTGGACTCGGATCTCCTCGCCCCCACGCTTCAACCGCACCGGTTTTTCCAGGCCATCGGAGGCAACGGCATTCTCCTGATGGTCGATGGTCGCGCGCAGTCGGGCTGCTACGACACCGCTCGCAACCCGCGCAGCGCCGTCGGCCTCTCGCCGGACGGCAACACCGCGTGGTTCGTCGTGATCGACGGGCGACGCGCCGCCGCGGGCGCCGCAGGCATGACCTGCAACGAAACGCGGGCCCTCATGCTCGACCTCGGGTGCCACAACGCCGCGATGCTCGACGGCGGCGGAAGCTCGACCCTCGTCGTCGATGGCACCGTGCGCAACACCCCCTCCGACGGCTCCCCGCGGGTCGTCAGCAACCACATCGGGCTGATCTACACCACCACGGCCGACGCGCGCTGCCGTGTCCCCGACGGCCGATGGTGTACGGGCACACAGCTCGCGACCTGCTCCGGCGGGCGCTATCTGGGCGGCGGGGACTGCGCGGCCTTCGGCGCGACCTGCGAGGCCGAAGGGAGCTACGGTTACTGCGTCGATGCGCGGTGCCCGGGACACGCAGGCAACCGCAGCGCTTGCCTCGACGCGCGGCGCATCGCGAGTTGCAACGACGGGCAGTACACCACGGGCGACTGCGGCGCCTTCGGTCTCGGCTGCGCCCCTGACGGGGCGAGCGCCCGTTGCATGGATGCCCGCTGCGCTGCCTACGACAGCGTCGGCTGCGCAGGCGATGTGCAGCGTCGCTGCGTCCAGGGCGTCTACACGGAGACGCGCTGCGCCGACACGGGCACCACCTGTGACGCCGCGCGGGGCTGCATCGCCCGGACGCCCATCGACGCGGGCGTGCCCACCGTCGACGTGACTGCGCCCACCGTCGACGTGACTGCGCCCAGTGCCGACGTGACCGCGCCCACTGCCGACGTGACCACCGCCGACGTGACCACGCCCACCGCCGACGTCACCACGCGCGATGCACCGCCGATCTCCGTCGATGCGCCCGCGGTGGTGGACATCACACTGCCCGACGTCACCTCGCCGGATGCCGGTGAGCGCGAACCCACCGCGCAGTCGGGTTGCGCGTGCTCCGTCGGGCGCACCGATCATGGTGCGGCCGGAGGCTTCGCGCTGGTCGCGGGTCTGCTCGCACTCGGTCGCTCGCGGCGCAGATACCGCCAGCGTCGCGCGGGGTGATCCTCTGCGACGCGGTCGGTCTGCTCAGCCGAATGCCGTCCGCAGCGCGGCGACCAGGTCGCCCCAGGGCTCGCGCGCACCGACGATCGACCCGGTGATGCTGATGTACCCGTGCACCATCGAGGGGTAGCGCTTCGACGTGACGGCCACCCCTGCGGCGCGCAGCTTCAGCGCGTACGCTTCGCCTTCATCGCGCAGCGGATCGAACCCCGCCGTCTGCACATGCGCTGCCGCGAGGCCCTTCGCGTCGGCGAACCACGGCGACGCCCGCGGGTGCTCCCAGTCCGCGGCGTCGGGGGTGTACTGCGCACGAAACCAATTGATGGTCGCGAGATCGAGCAGAAAACCGCTCTCCATCAGCTTGAGGGAGGGAAACGACTGCGTCTGGTCCACGACGGGATAGAGCAGCGCCTGAAGGCACGGCGGGTGATCGTCCGCGCGCGTGTCGAGCGCGACCACCGCCGCGAGGTTGCCGCCCGCGCTATCGCCGCCGACCGCGACGCGCGCGATATCGACACCGAGACGCGCTGCGTGGGCGATCACCCAGCGGAAGGCCGCCGTCGCGTCGTCTGCGGACGCAGGAAAACGGTGTTCTGGCGCGAGGCGGTAGTCCACCGCGATCACCACGCAGCGGGCCTCGTGGGCGAGCCCGCGGCATACCGGATCGTGCGACGCGAGGCTGCCCAGCACGAAGCCGCCGCCGTGCAAGAACACCAGCGCCGGCGCGGACCGCGTGAGTCCATGTGGGCGATACACGCGCACGGCGACGTGTTCGTTGACGCGCTCGTCGCGCACGCTCTCGAGATCCGGCGAGGACGGCGCGAAGATGATGGCGTCGACGTCCATCGCCGCGCGACGCTCGTGAATCGACGCGTTGAAGTCGGCGGTGCCACGCCCCAGGCGCTCGGCGGCCACGAGCATGAACTGGAGTTGTTCGTCGAGGACGCACCCATCGCGGGCGATGCGCTCGCCCCCGGAAAGACGCACCAGGACAGAGCGTGGGAGCTTCAACAAGGCACGGGCGACGGTGCCCTGCGCGCGGAGGTGGAGCGGTACAGACGACATCGGCGGATGGTGCCTCCGCCCTGCGCTCTCTCGCAACACTGCTCGACGCTGCGGCGGTCATGCGTTAGTCGGCTGCTTTATGAACACCTGCTCTTCGGTTCGCGGCCTCCTGTTTGTCAGCGCTCTCGGCCTTCTCGGCGCGGGTTGCAGCGACGATCCGACCCCCGTCACCGACTCGGGATCAACCACAGACGTGACCGCCACCGACGTCGTCCGTGACGCGCGCAGCGCCGACGTCCCCGTGGCCACCGACGTCCCCGTGGCCACCGACGTCCCCGTGGCCACCGACGTCCCCGTGGCCACCGACGTCCCCGTGGCCACC
Source organism: Deltaproteobacteria bacterium (assembly GCA_947477565.1). GTDB lineage: Bacteria > Myxococcota_A > Polyangia > Polyangiales > SCUS01. The sequence continues at coordinate 28,518 of CANJUR010000036.1, read as the reverse complement.
GATGTCCCCGCGGCCACCGATGTCCCCGCGGCCACCGACGTCCCCAGCGTCCTCGCGCAACTCTGCACCTCCACGGGCGGAACTGTCGGTACCATTACCTGCTGCCGGGCCGTCAGTGACTTCCCGAGCAGCTGCCTCGTCGGCGCGTGCAGTTGCGCGCCTGCATCGAGCCACTCGGTGCAGGTCTGCAACTGCGCGACGGGGATGTGCTTCAACCCCGCGACCGGCTGCGGTGCGCGCTGATTCGTCGGCGTCTTGAAACCCGAGCGCGCCCTCACCGCTGCGCTCGGGTTCGTTTCCCTCAATGACCGAGCGGATACCAGGGCTCTGGCTTGTGGCCGAGCATCTTCTCCAATAGCGAGAAGCCGTCGATAGGCTTCCACTTGCGCTTGTACTCCACGAGCCCCCAGGCGGCCTCGATGGTGAGTTCGATCTCGAGCCCGCCCCACTTCAGGTCGTACTCGACCGCAGGCATGCGCGACACTGGCGCCCTGGCCTCCGCGGTGATGCTGGTCGCACCATTGACGTCGAGGTTGAGCGCGCTCTTCTGCATGAGGAAGAGGTTGCCGCCGGCCTTCACTGTAATCTTTCCGGAGCCTTCGACGTTGGCGCTCGACTTGTCGGCAGTGGTGCGGCTCCACGAGCCCGAAAGCTTTACCTCGCCTTCAAACTTCAAATACAGATACAGGTCACCGATGTAGTCGGTCGTCCACTTCTTGATCCACCCTGGAATGGCCGATGTGGGACCAAACGGGATGAGGAAATTCCCTTTGAGAAGCGGGTCGAACTCGAGCGAAGCGGAGTACTTGTAGAACGCGCGATGGTCGGTCTCGTTTTCTGCCCACTTACCGCTAAACTTCAGCTTGGTCTTGAGAAACTCCCAGTCGCCCTGCTTGCCGACCAGCGGGACCATCACCTTGTCGAGCGCCCACCTCAGCCGCTCGGACTTCTCATTGAACTTCCGCAGTACGTCGGTTTTCAGCGTGAGCGACGAGTCCTCCCAGGGAGTGATCTTGACCTCGACTCCCCACTGCGTAGGTGGCTTCTGGAAGTCAATGGCAATGGCAAGTTCCCACTCGTCGATAGGATATGCGCGCACCTCGAACTGCTTCGTCGGCCCCGAGCAGCAGGTGCAACTCACATGGTACGACTTGGGCTGCACCTCGAAGATACCGAGTGCCTTGAAGCCCCAGCTTTTGGCCACGAAAGTCGAGTTCACGCCCGTCTTCACGACACCCGACGAGAGCGGCTCGCGAACCTCCCAGCGCGGATGCTCGCCGCAGCCACCGCGAATCGTCGATTTGAGTTGAATGAGGTCATCCGAGCGCCCCGGCACCACCTCCAGGAGCCCGGACTTGTTGGCCTTGCGGCCGTTGTGCGCGCACGCCGCCTCGATGGCGATAAGCTCGCAGACCACCGCGGATTTCACCGCCGGCGGCGGGGTCGCGGGCCCCTTCGTCGCAGGCTCGCCCCGGGCTCCGGCGTTGACGGCCTTCGCTTGCTGCACCGCTGCGATCGGGGCGCGAAACCCGATCTGCCGCCCGCGCAGCAGGCGAACCAGCACCGTCGATGCGACGTCGTCGCTGTGGATGTTGCGCAGCGCCACCGGATCGAGCGATGGAAACGACGCGTTGCTACCGAGCGAGCGCAGCATCTCCGCCCGCTGCGCAGACGTGAACGTAGACAAGAACGCCTCGGCGCTTGCGTACGGCACGGGCACCCCCGAGGCCACCGAGGCTGCCGGGTGGAGGAGAAGCTCGAAACGTGTACCGAGGCGGTTTTGGATGAGCATTGGGTTCTCTCGACGCCCCCCGCGCAGGACCGGCGCAACGGCGATGTTATCGCACGTGCCCCGTGATCACCACAGGGAGACGACCCCGTGATAAGGTTCGCTGCAATCTCGTCTACAACCCATTCATCAATGACAGAGGCGCCATGACTACGCAGGAGCACTCGAACTACACGGTCGTGTTTCGCACTGAAGCGGAATCAGCACCGGACCTCTACGTGCGACAGATGGACGGCCACGAGGGGCTTTCGCAGCTCTACGCCTTCGACCTGATCGTGGAGACCTCCACGGGCGGTCCGCTGTCCTTCGAAGCGGTCGAAGAACTCCTCATAAAGGACGCCTACCTGGCATTCGGCGACAGCGAAGAACACAAGATCCACGGGGTGATCCGCGAGGTCGAGATGCTCAACATGACGCAGCCGTCGCCGGTGCTCTACCACCTGCGCATGGTGCCGAAGTTCTTCGACACCACCCTCACCGCCGGGTCCTGGGTCTACCAGGAACTCTCCGCTCCGCAGGTCATCAAGGACGTTCTTACGGAGGCGGGGCTGCACGACGGCAGCCACTACGAGATGCGACTCTCGAAGAAGTACGCGCCCTACGAATACAAGGTCCAGTATGAAGAGACGGACTTCCAGTTTCTGTCGCGGGTGATGGAGTACGAGGGAATCTTCTATTTCTTCGAGCACGGCGACGAGGGGACCAAACTCATCTTCGCGGACGGAAACAACAACTTCCAGGAACTCGAAGGGTTCGAGTCACTGACCTTCGACCCGCGCGGCGGCACCTCCGGCGGCGAGCACCGCATCAGCAGCCTCACCCGCACTCGCCGCATGGTCACCACGAAGGTGACAGTGCGCGACTACAACTACCGTACCCCCTCGACGGAGCTTGTCGGCAAGGACAACGTCGACCCCGACGGCGTCGGCGTGCACGTCTACTACGGCGAGCACTTCAAGGACCACGCGGGCGGCACTCGCATCGCCAAACTCCGCGCTCAGGAGCTATTCGCGCACCGCGAAACCTACGCTGGGGCCACCGCCGTCCGCGGCCTCCACCCGGGGCACAAGTTTGCAGTCGAGAATCACTACTTCGATGCGATGGATCAGCAATACGTCATTACCGATATCCGTCACTCGGTGCAGCAGGCGGGCATCGATTCGGGCTCCGGCTCACAGGCGTACCACAACGAGTTCAACGCGATCCCGTCTGCGGTGCCGTGGCGCCCCGTGCGCATGACGCCGGTGCCGCGCATCTCCGGTGTGATTCACGGCAAGGTGGACGCAGCGAGCGACGGCGTGCGGTCGACGCCGGTCGACGAGCACGGCCGCTACAAGGTCATCCTCCCGTGGGACCTCGCGGGCAAGGCCGGCGGCAAGGCGTCCCGCTGGCTCCGCATGGCGCAGCCCGCCTCGGGCAGCGGCTACGGCGTGCAGTTTCCGCTGCACGTCGGCACCGAGGTGTTGATCATCCACGTCAACGGCGACCCCGACCGACCGCTGATCATGTCCTCGGTGCCCAACTTCGAGACTGCGTCGCCGGTCAACTCGGCCAACGCGACGCAGAGCCAGATTCGCACCCGCCACGGCATCACCGTCACCTTCGACGACCAGAGCTGATCGGCCCGCTCAGCCGCGCGGCGTGGGGACGAAATCCTCGCCCGCGGCGAGCTTCGGGTCGGTTCGCGCCACCTGATCGAGGGTGGCATCGAACCACCGCGTCTCCAGTTCGCTCATGCGATGCAAGAGCGAGCCGGAGAGGTTGGCGTGGGTGCAGTCGGCGCGGTCGAGCTTCGCGTGCGAGAGGTCGCAGTAGCGCATCGTGCAGAGCGAGAGGTTGGCCTCGCGGAGGTCACACTTCACGAGGCGCGCGCGGTCGAGGTCAGCGCGGGTAAACCGACTGCGTAAAGCGCTGGCGCCCACGAAGCTCGCGGTGCGCAAGTCGGCCCCGCGGAGGTCGCTCTCGTCGAGGTTGGCCCCGTCGAACTCTGCCCCGCGGCCCTTCGCCTTCAGCCACGAGGTGCCGCGCAACTTTGCGTCGTGCAAGGTCGCGCCCTCGATGATTGCCTCGTCGAAGCGGCAGCCGGTGAGGTCGGCTCCGCGGCCATCGAAGTCGCGCAGGTTGGCCCCGCTGAAGTTGATTCCCGCGGCGGTGGCACCCCGCAGGTCGGCCCCCTGCCACACCGTCGAGCGATCGACCTGGCACGTACCCAGTTGGAGCCCGCGCGCGTCGATGCGCGTGAGGTCGGCGCCGAGGAGCACCGCGTCGGCGAGCCTGGCCCCCGCGAGGTCACTGCGATAAAGCTGGGCACCGGAGAGATTGGCGCCCGTGAGGTCAGCTTCCGTGAGCACGGCGTCGTGCAGCCGCGCTCCCGCGAGCACGGCGCCCCGGAGTTGCGCACCCGAGAGATCGGCGTCCGTGAGGTCGCACTCGCGAAACGAAACCCCATTGGCGAGAACACCCGCGAGGGATGCCTCGCTCATCGCACACCCATCGAACGAGGCGCCCTCCAGATTGGCCTCTTCGAAGTTGCAGTCCCGAAAAGAGGCGTGCGCGGTTCGGACTTGATTCCACAACGATTGATCGAAGAAGCATTGTTCGAAGGCGGCATAACGGACATCACTGGCGCGCAGGTCGGCACCGGAAAAGACCGTCGATACAGCATCGCGCGTACGCAGATCAGCACCCTGCAGAACCGCCTGGGAGAAGTTCGCCTCCCGTACGATCGCGGCCTGAAACGAAGCCCCGGCGGCCATCACACCGGTAAGGTCGGTGCCGGTCAGGTCTGCCGCGTCGAAACGGGCCCGCGCGAGCGTAGCGCCGGTCAGGTCGGCTCCCCGGAGCGACACGCTGGTGAGGTCACAGCCGGTGAGATCGCAGCCCTGCAGGTTGGCGCCATCGAGCACGGCGGGCATCGAGAGGACGCCCGCGAACGAGAGCCCCGCGAGCGTGGCACCGGTGAGATCGGCGGCGGCCCACTCGACCTGATCGAAGCGCACGTCTTCGAGCGTGAGGCCCGGCGCGGCGAGACCCCGCAGGTCGCACCGCAAAAACGCGCCGTCCTCGAAGAGCGTCTCGAGCCAGCGCCCACCCTCGACGGTCGATGCCTCGAGGGTGAAGTCCGTCAGCACGACGCCTGCCCAGAGCACGTCGCGCAGCGCGCAGCCGACGAAGCGCACGGTGCCGAGGCCGCTCTCGCCGAGGCCCCACGCGTCGAAGTGGCAGGAGTCGAAGGTGACCTCCTGCCCGCTGCAGCCCTGAAAGCGCGTGCGCGCAAACTGCGAGACGTGGCCCGCGTCATCGGGGCCGAAGAGCACGCCCTGTAAGCTGAGTTCGGTCCACGCGCAGTCGTCCCAGCGGCAGCCGCGGAAGACCACCGCGGTGAGTGACGCCTGCGCGAGCGACGTGCGCTCGAACACGCAGCCCTCGAAGGCCACCGCCGTCAGGCTGAAGCCCTCGAACGTGCGGTCGGCCAGCGTGAGGCCGCAGACGCGCGCACCGGTGATCCCGCCGGCGGCCAGCGCTGTCTCGAATTCCTCCACCGTGGTGATCGGCTCGGCGCTCAACCGAACTTGCCCTCGGACGCGGCCTTCAGCTTTCTTTTCGACACAACTTGTCCCTTGACGGTGACTTCGCCCGTGAACTTGCACACCTCGTGAAACTTGGCGTCGTTCTTGGTGGTGGCGTCCTTCTGCACCGTCAGGTTGCCCGTCACGAGGGTGTTATTCGCTGCGTGAAGATCGTCGTGCAGGGTGCTGTGCTTCAACACGGTGAGCGTCCCGGTGACGTCCGTGATGCCATCGAGGGTGCTCAGCGACGAGGCCGTGATGGTTGTGTGCAGCGTCTTCACGGTGCCCTTCGCCAGGGCCTTCATCTCGAACTTCCGACACTTCACGTCGATGACCGCCACCGCGCGAACCTTGAACATCGCCGCCGCGAAGGCGCCCCAGTTGGTCGTCGCGAAGTCCACCCCGGAGATCGCGTTGACCAGGTAGGCCCCGCCCACCTTCCAGTCGATGCCCTCCGGCGCGTTGCCGCTGATCTTCACGTTGCAGACCTGGTGGATCTTCGCCGCTGCGCGCTTTTCGATGTCGAGCGGTCCGCCGGGGCCAGCAGGCTCCGCCCCCGGCACCGCGCTCGCCGCCCCCGTGCTGCGGGGCACCGGGCCTTCGCGGTTGAGCCCGCTCGTCCCGTCGGCGGCGCCGGACAACGACGACCCCGCCGACACCAGCGACGAAACGCCACTCAACAAGCTCGAGAACGCGTCGTCGGGCTTGCCGGCCAAGGCGCTCGCCACGGCGCTCGCGAGGCTGACCGCACCGCTCCCCACGTTGATGCCCCCAGAGACCTTGTCGGCGCCCTTCGAGTTCTTCTTCAGGGCATCCTTCTCGTCTTTGGTTTCCGCGGTGGCGCCCGCGCCCGCGGAGTACCCCTTGCCGGCCATGTCGTTGACGGCCTTGGCCCCACTCACCGCGTCGGCCGCCACCTTCAGGCCAGCCACGACCCTCGCCGCGGTCTTGGTGTCGCTCGCGAGGTCCTTGAATGCCTTGACGTCCGACGAGAGGCTCAGCCCTGCGTTGTAGAGATCGTTGGCGGCCTTCACGACCCCGAGCGCATTGCACCCGACGGTGGTCCACTTTTCCGCCGCCTCCGCGGGCTTCGTCGTCCCCGCGCTGCCGGCCGGACGGCCGCTCCCGCAATCTCCAGGCACCACGCCTCCGCCGGCGTAGATCTCAAACTTGTCCTGCGAGTGCGCCGTCACCCCGGCCGCCGCGTACAGGCCCATCGTGGCCCTGGTCTGCCCCGTGAACGCCCCGACGGACTGCAGCCCGAGCTTGCCCGTCGCGCCCACGAACACGTTGCCCTTCGTGGTGATCGACGCGCCCACGCCGCCCTTCGAACTCGCCGCGCCCAGTTCGAGCTTGCTGTCCGAGAACGGCACCTCCGCCCGGTAGAACTGCGCCGTCGCGTCGCCTCCATTGGGCGACGTGGCCGCACGCTTCGCAGCCGCCTCTGCCTGCCCATCGAGGTCGAGCGTCTGCGACGGAAACCGCGCGACGTCGATGTTGCCAGTGCCCGCGCACCGGTCATCTTCGGTGTTGTCGTCCGCCTCGACCGCGCCGCCCTGGTTGTCGATCCCCTGAACGCAGACCGGTTCGGTGTTGTTCAGCTCACCCGTGATGTTGTCGCCCATCGTCTGGCTCCCGCTCGGTCTCAGGCGACCTCGGTCTTGCCGCCCACCGTGGCGGCGCCGCTGGCCTTGATCTTTTTGGCGAACTCCACCTTCGCCTTCGCCTTCATTTTCTTCTTCAAGGAGAGGTTGGCCTCGATGACCATGTTTCCGTTGACCGTGAGGGTGCCATCGAGGTTCGACGTCTTGCCGTTCTTCACCTCGAGGCTGTTGACCGTCGTCTTCTGTTTCACCGTCAGGGTCTCCGTGACCTTCAGCTTGCTCACGTAGTCGATCTTCGGGCTGATCACCGTCAGCGCCGCCTTGGCGTCCATCGTCGCCGACACCTTCGCGTGCACCGAGACTCGCGCGGTCTTCGCCTTCACCGCGACGCCCGCCTTCACCTCGAACTTCAACAGACAGAACGCCCCCCAGGTCGTCGTCGTGAAGCTCGTGAGCGCGCCCGCGGTCACGCCGAACTTGTTCAGCGTCTTGTAGTCGTAGCCCACCCCCGCGGAGCCCGTGATCATCGTGCCCGCGACCATCTTGATCTCGTTGACCGCGCGCTCTTCGAGGTCGGCCCCGGCGCCCGCCGCACCCGCCGCACCCGCCGCCCCGGACGCCACGGTGGCAGCGCTGCCGAGCGCGCCGGCGAAGTCACCCGACAAGATGCCCGCCATCACACCGACCGCCCCGGACGCCGCCTCGAAGTAGGGCGCCGCGTCTCCCCCCGGAGCGCCGAGCTCCTTCGACAACTCCCGAACGTTCTTCTCCGCATCGAGGGCCTGCACCACGACGCCGGCGGCGTTGTCGGCCCCGGCCGCGTCGACCACGTTGCGCCCGAGGCTCGCCGCCGAGAGCGTCACGTTCACCACCTTCTCGGTAGTCTCCGCGGGCTTCGTCGCCCCGGGCGAATCGGCAGGCGCGCCCGACCCGCAGGCTCCTGGCGCGGTGCCGCCGCCCGCATAGACGGTCACGCCCGCCGGTGTGTGCACCTGCGTGCTCGACTGCGACAGCCACGACATCGCGGCGTTGGTCTGCGCGATGAACGGGCCGCCGCTCTGCGCCGTGAGCGTCCCGGCGGCGTCGACCAGCACACTGCCGACGGTGGTGAGCGAGGCCCCGTCGGGGCAGGCGCAGCGGCCCAGCGCGAGCTGACTCGAGGAGTGCGGAACCGTGATCGCGAACGTCTGCGGTGTCGTCATCTGCGCGTCTCCCTGAGCGGCCTACACCCCGAAGGTCACGCTCGACTTGAACTCCGCGGTGTCCGTCTTGACGTCGCCGTCGATGGTCGCAGTGCTCGTGACCTTCGTGTTCTTCTTCACCGTGAGGGTGCCCTTGACCTCGGTCTTGCCCGTCACGTTCAGCTTGCCCGTCAGCTTGGCGTCGCGCTCGACATGCAGGTCGGCATTGCACGTGGTCATGCCCATGACCTCCATGCTCTCCGTAACCTTCGTGTGGCCGTCCATGGTGATCAGCTTGGCCTTGCCCTTGAAGTTCTTGGTCTTGATCTCGACCGCCACATCGGCCTCGATCTCGAAGATCGCCGAGGTCGTCTTGAAGGCATCGAGCGCCTTCACCTCAAACTTCGCGAGCGCGAAATTAGTGAACAGCACCGTGGTGAAGTCCGTCACCGCCAGCGCCTTCACCTCGAACTTCCCCGGCGTCTTCGAGCTGATGATCGCCGGCGCCACGCCGGAGATCTTCTTGCCCGCGACCATCTTGATGTTGCCGCTCGCGCGCTCTTCGATGTCCGGCCCGCCGCCGCCACCCGCCGCCGCCACCGCGGCCCCCGCGTCGAACAACGCGACGCCCTCCTCGACCTCCGCCGGCACCTGCGCCACGAGGCCCGGAGCCGCGATCGCGAGCCGCGGCGTGAACGCGTCGTCCAGGCCGAAGCCCGCGCTGATGCCCGAGAGCGCCGCGCACGCCATACCGGTGATATTCTCCCCCGTGGCACCCGGCGGCCCCGCATCCGGCGGCGTCGCCGGCCCCGACGGACCGCATGCCGACGGCGCCTTCCCCCCGCCCGCGAAGATCTCCACCTTCCCCTGCGAGTGGATCTTCTGCACCGAGGCTGACAGCATCGACATCGCGGCGCTGGTCTGCCCGACGAACGCGCCCATCGACTGGATGTCCATCACCCCGACGGAGTCGATGAGCACATCGCCCGCGGTCGCCAGGCTCACCCCGGGACCGCCTACCGACGAGCCCATCTGCAGCCCGGTTTCGGTGAACGGAACCTGCACCGACAAGAGTTGCGCCGTCATCACCACCTCCGTACGAGAGCCGCGCCGTGGGCGAGCGCTTGTATCACAGTCCCCTGACGCCCACATCGCCCTCGCCGCGCACAAACATCCCCGCCGCGCCCACCGTTGCGTCGTGCGTAAACACCGCCCGCACCGGCGTCGGCGGAGCGCCCCGCTGAATCGTCCAGAGCACCCGCCCGACCTCCTCGAGTCGCTCCACCAGTTGCACCGCCGCGCCCTCCTCGGCCACCACCGCTAGCTCGCGCGACAGCGTCGTCACCGTCGCCCCGACGGACCTTCCCAGCGCCGCCGCCACCAGCCCCGCCACCAGCCCCGGGTGCGCCGTCGCATCGAGCAGGTGTTCTGCCTCCACGAGCGCCGCGACCCGCCCTGCCGCATCGACGTACGGCGCCACCTTGATCGCGAATCGCTGCTGCTCGAGGTCGCGCGTTGCCTGCGCCGCGATCGCCTCGCGCGCCCGTCCAGGCAATGCCCCCACCGCGTACTCCACGTGCCTCTCGCAGCTCACCGCGAACACCCGCACGGTCTCCGCCGCAGACTCTTCGCCGTCGGGAAACACCAGATCCGCGGCGCTCGCGCCGAGGTCTACGAGGTCGGCCCGACGCCAGCGGTGCAGCGACACCTCCCGTGCCGCTCCGCACGGGCACACCCGCCACGGGTCGCTCCAGCTCGGCGCCTCGCGCAGATAGAACCGCAGGTCGCGGTCGAGCGTCTCCGGGTCGGGTACCGCGCCGAAGGGAGCCACGCGCAAGTCGATGGGCCGCCCGGTGACGCCCTCCCGCGACGGCACCAGCGACATACCTTCCACCGTAAACGTCACCCCGGGTCGCAGCTGCTCGATGGCCTCGAGGAAGGTACGCAGGGTCTCCACCCGATCGAGCGCGTGGGCCACCGATGCCGCCGCCATGGTCGATAGCGTGAACCCGCGGCGCAGGCCCTCCTCCGCCACCGTGGACAACTCGACGGGCCAGCGCGCGAGTCCGTCCTCCAACCAGACCGTGTCGCCCTCGCGCCTCGCGCCCACGCCTCGCGCCGCCGCGAGCAGCAACACCCGCGCGGTCAGAACATCGTGCCGCAGCATCATCACCAGCACCGTGTCGGGACGCGCCGTGAGGTGCGCATCCCCGCGCAGCCAACCCCACGAGGGCTCCGCGGTCACCCGCGCGGAGAGCCCGTACGCCCGCAGTTCGGGCTCCGCACGCAGGGCCTGCTCGAACTCCGCGCGGAAGCCCTCCGCGCCCAGCGGGAAGGCCGCCAGCGCAAGTCCCTCCTCTACCGCCGCGAGGCCCCCTTCGGGCGCGGCGATCACCTCCCGCCACACGCCCCACACCGTCAGCGGAACCCCGAAAAGCCCTTGCAGCGCCGCCTCCGAGGCCTCCTCGAGGAAGGCCACCGCGCCGCCCACGATGGCTCGCCCGAAGCGCACCGACGCGACCGCATCGCGCTCGTAGCGCACCTCCACGACGAGCTCGGCGCCGCTGCCCGGCATCGCGTGGAGGAAGCGCGCCGCGACCAGCGACAGTGCCACCGCGGGCGCCCCACAGCGGCAGCGATCGAGCTTGTCTACCCGGTGCAGCGCGCGGTGCTGCCCTTCGACGAAGGCGCGGAGCTCGTCGAGGCTCCAGCACGCGCGCTGACCGCCGTCGCCAAACTGGAGGAAGCCCTCGTACACGCGGGTGTCGAGGTTCCATTGCTGGCAGACCGTGCAGCGCAACACGCGGTGCAGGCTGTCGGGTGCGAGCGCGAGGCGGCGGTTGAGCGCGATCCGCTGCGCGCGGCAGCGCTCGAGCACCACGGCGAGGTCTTCCGGCGGGGTGACGCTCATCCCTGATTGTCTGGGTCGAGCACCGTGCGATGCAAAAGCGCGAGTTCGAGTTGTGCGCGGTCGGTGCGAGCCCGCCAGAGCTGCGCGCTGGTGAGGTTGGCCCCGCGCAGGTCGGCCTCGACCAGGATCGCCGCTTCGAAGTTGGCCTCCATCGCGTTGACCTTGAGCATCACTGCGCCCGTAAGGTTGGCCTCGTGGAAGCGCGCGCCCTTCAAGGAAGCCGCCGTGAGATTGGCGCGCTCCAGCGTCGCCCGGGCGAACTCCGCCTTGTCGAGCATGGCCTCGCCCAACTGCGCACCGCGCAGATTGGCCTCTTCGAAATGCGCATCCGCGGCCTGCACCCTTCGCATCGAAGCCTCGGAGAAATCGGCCTTCTCGTCGGCGCGCACGTTGGTCATCACGGCGTCATCGAAGACCGCGCGAGCGAACTGCACCGCCTCGAAGGTCGCTCCCACCAGGGACGCTCGCTCGAAGTGCGCCTGCTCGCCCCGCGACCCGCTGAAGTCGGTGCCGTCGCACTCGCTCTCCCGGAAGTCGCACGCGTTGAGCGCGCAGCGCACGAACTCCGCGCCCTTCAGGTTGGCCTTGAAGAAACGCGACCCCGTCCACGCGGACTCTTCGGCCGTCGCGCCCTCGAAGTTCGCGCCCTCCGCGTTGACCCGAACCGCCGCCACGCCGGTGAGGTCCGCGCCCTCAAACGACGCCCCGACGAAGTCTCCTTCGGTGAGGTCGGCGTGGTCGAGCACAGCTTCCTTGAACACCGCCTCGTGCAATACACACCCGCGCAGATCGGCCCGACTCAAGATCGCTCCGCTGAAGTCCTGTCCAGTGAGGTCGAGTTCCGAGAGGTCAATGCCCGTGAGGTCGAGGCCCATCAGCGGGACTCCATACGCGCGGTGCCGGAGTACGTCTGCCCGGGTCAGCCCAGGCACCTCCTCGTCCTCGTCCTCGGGCGCCTCGGGCTCGTCATCGGGGAGCGCGCGCAACTCCTCGGGAACCTCGATGCCTCCAGCGTCCATCCGCGCCCGCACGACGGAGGGCTGCGGCATCGGGGGTTCGGGCGGCGCCGTGGCCAGGGCAACGACCTGCGCGATGATCGCGGCGTGCGCCGCCGGGTCGGTTCCAGGAGCTGGACCAGCCTCCTGCATGGACTTCGCGAGGTTGGCGAAGAGTACCGCCGGAGTCGGCGGCAGCAGCGCGGGCGCGGCGGGCGCATCGTCCACGGGCGGCTCTACGGCCTCGAGTTCTTCCTCCTCCGCGACGCTCTCCAGCCTCTTCCGCTCCAGCCACTGCTGATAGTGAATCAGCGGATATCCGACATCGATGGATTCATGAATGAAGAAGAAGGTCTCGACCTCCGTGAGCTTCTCCGCGATGCCCTCAAGGAGTCCGCGCCAGACGCACTGGCATTGCTCCTTGTCGCCATCAAGCAGAATGGTGTCGAGCCGCAGGGGCACCTCGACAAAATCCACCGACTCGCCACGACGAACCTCTGCAAAACATCGGCCCCGCAAGCCTGGCAGCTGCGACCGGAGTATCGACTGCGACGCCGTGAGGTGCTGCATCCCGACGGCCTCGTCGCCTCGCCAATAACCTTCAATCTGCTGCCCGGCTGGGGCGCTCAGGTAGTAGCCGTAATCGAAATCCTCGGGGAGCCAGGGCCAGCGGGTCTTCAGCCAGCGCTGGTCGTAGGTGCCCGCCTTGCCGGTGCGCTCGGGCCAGGCAGGTGGAACCGGCGCGAAGCACACCGGGCGCGGCCGGTCGCTCGCGCTGGAAATCAGCGCGGCGCTGTCTTCCAGGTTGGGCAGGAGCACCTTGCGGCCCTGTTCGGTGTCCACCGCGGCGATGCCCAGGCCGAGCGGGTTGCGGGAGTGACCCGGCCCGCCGAACGCCCGCTCCCAGCGGATGGGCATTTGGTGAAACGGGATTGGGGCAGTGACGGCGCCATAGCCGTCAAAGGTGCGATCGCCGAAGACCGCGAGGCTGCGGGAGACGGAACCGACGCGAAACGATGCGAGGAGGCTGCCCGCGGGTTCGCCCCCGGGGGCGTGGGCGTGTCCGACGAAGTGACACTCGGCGCGCGGCTTGAGCACCGCGAAGTCGCCGTCGAGGCGGAGTGACTGATTCGGATCGTCGCCCCAATGGAGCGGGCCGGAGATGAGACTCTGTTCCGCGGCGATGGTGCACACGCCGTCGTGCACCAGCTCGAAGGTGCCCTTCAGGAACACCATCAGTGCTCCTTCCGGTGGCCGAACCTGCCAGGGGAGAAATCCGAACTCGAAGGGAGTCTCTTTGACGATGCGCAACGTCGTTCAATCTTCGCGGGAGGGTGGCGTAATCACCGAGAATCCATGCCGATAAAGGCTCTCAGCCGACAATGATGACCGTGGTCTGGCTCGGGGCGATCTGGGCGCCCACGGGGGCGTTGGCATTCATGCCGTTCTGTGCGGTGGGCTTGAGCACAGTCATGGCATCGGCGCCCTCGAACTTCACATTCGATGCACCCATCTTGAATGTGGTCTTGTTCATATTGACCTGGCTCATCATGCCGAAGAGGGTGCCGACCTCGTCACCCTGCGAGCGGCCCACGTCACTCGACTTGGTGACCGCGTCTTTGCCGCAGATCTTCACCTTGCTGGCCGTGCCCGAGGCCTGCATCACCATCGAGATGTTGGGAAACGGAACCGGCACGAACGGCGCCGGCGGCGCTGGAACTTTGCACACATCCGGGAAGGCCATGCACTGGCCGCCACCCTTGGAAGACGCTGGAAACATCGTACTTGCCTCTCCGTTGCAGACCCATCCGCCGCTCAGGCCAGATAGACCTTGTCGCCCTTGATCTTGACGTCTTCCCTGGCCTTGATGACCGCGCGCTGCCCGAGCAGGCTGACGGTCTTCTCGGCGACCAGGCGCAGCCGCCCAGCGCGGGTCTGCGATAGCTCTTCGACTTCGCGATAGGTGTTTTTCGCCCGCTCGATGATGCGCTCCGCGCGAGTCTCAAGCACGCCCACCATGGTCTTCACCCGATCGAATGTAGTGCTGAGCGAGCGCCCCTCGACGCGCACCTCTCCAACCCGGGCGTGCAGCGAAGGCGTCTCGAGTTCGAAGCCCTCCGCCGCGATGATCTTCACCTTGCCCCGCGGCGCCCGCAGTTCGAGGTCGCCCTCGGGAGCCACGATGACGGTCACTCGGGTGCCGGTGTTGTGTTCAAACAGTAACCGACCGTCAGCATCGATGACGCGCAGAATCTCCGCGTCGATGGCGCTGCGGGTAATCGACGCCGAGATGCCGGTCACCGTGGTGAGAATCCCAGGGACCGCGCCAGTGTCTCCCGGACCATCTTCACTGCCGTCTCGGGTCATGTTCTCACCGCCGTGGTCGAGAGTGGAGTGAAGGATCCCCCGTCAACGATGTCATCGAAGGAGCTTGCCGTGGGAGCGGTACTCCACCCCTGCGGATAGCGTCAAGGTCCACCTCGCGGCGTCCGGTGCGAGCGACAGCCAGAGCACAGGGCCATCACGGTCAGCTCCATGGAGAGCCCTTGGACCATGAATCGGCTGCCGTTCACAACCGGACGCGCCAGCAGGCAGTCGATTGCGAAATCGAACATTCCGCCTCCCGCGAGTGCGCGCAGCGGACACCCGACGTGCTTCGACTCGACGATATCGAATCAGCCGGAGGACGAATATGCACTACGCTCTTCCGCTTCACGAAATCGATGGCACAACGAAGATGAACCATTGGCGACTACAGCACCCCATCGAGTGAGGTTTAGCGCCACGCGGCTGGAGTCGCGACCGCAGTCAATCCCCCAGGACGCGCCGCAAGAAACGATCGAGCTGATCGAGGTTGTCGAAACCGATCTCCACGGTGCCGGAGTTCATGGTTCCGTCCGAGCGAATCGCGACGGGCATCCCGAGAGCGCTCTCCAGTTTCTTCTCGAGGTCGCGCACGTTGGCCGAAGACGTCGGCGCCGTCTCCTTCGGCACTTCCGGGGCCGCCGGGTGCTTCGGACCTTCCAGCTTGCGGCGCGCAAACTGCTCGGTCTGCCGCACCGACCAGCCCTTCTCCGCAGCCACCCGCGCGAGCTTGGTGATCTCCACGGGGTCCTTCATCGAGAGAATCGCCCGCGCATGCCCTTCGGTAAGCTCGCGCGCCACGACCCGCTCCTGCACCTCGTCGGGCAGTTGCAGGAGACGCAGCGTGTTGGCGATGGTCGATCGGTCTTTCCCGATGCGGCGTGACAGTACGTCCTGCGTGTAGCCGTGCTCGTCCATCAGACGCCGGTACGCGGTCGCGGTCTCGACCGGGTCGAGGTCCATGCGCTGAACGTTCTCCACCAGGGCCAGCTCGAAGGCCGCCTCCGGATCGACGTCCTTGATGACCACCGAGACCTCGCGCAGCCCCGCCTGCTGCGCCGCGCGCCATCGACGCTCGCCTGCGATGATCTCGTAGCCCTCTTCGATATCCGAGCGTCGCACCACCAGAGGCTGGATGAGCCCCTGCTCTTCGATGCTGCGCGCCAGTTCTTCGAGGGCGGTTGCGTCGAAGCGCTTACGGGGCTGATCGCGCCGCGGATGGATGCGCTCGATGCCCACCATCTGGTACGGGCTCTCCGCACGCGCCGCAGCCGCAGCCGCGATCTGCGAGACCGGCAGCAGCGCGTCGAGACCTCTGCCCAACGCCCGCCGCGGCTCTTTCGCGTCCGCCGGCTTCTTTCCCTTGTCGTTGCTCATGTGCGACCGCCCACTGCCCCTGGACCCCTGGTGCCCATCAGCTCCTTCGCAAATGCGAGGTAGGCCTGACAGCCCTTCGACGCCACGTCGTAAAGGAGCACCGGCTTGCCGAAGGAGGGCGCCTCGCTCAGCCGCACGTTGCGCGGCACCACGCTATCGAACACCCGAAAATGCTTTCGGAGCTCTTCCGCGACCTGACGCGCGAGGTTGCTGCGCGGGTCGTACATCGTGAGCAGCACGCCCTCGATGGCGAGCTTCGGGTTGCGCGTGGACTTCACCCGATCGACGGTGCCCACAAGCTGCGCGATGCCCTCGAGCGCATAAAACTCGCACTGCATGGGCACCAGCACCGCGTCCGCGGCGACCAGGGCGTTGAGCGTGAGAAGCCCGAGGGAGGGAGGCGTGTCGAGAATGACGTAGTCGAACCGCTTGCGTACCCGCTCGAGGGCGTCGCGCAAGAGCAGGTCGCGACGCTCCATCTCGATAAGCTCGATCTCCGCGCCGACGAGGGCCGGTGATGAAGGGCAGAGCTTGAGCGTGGGGAGCGCCGTCGGGACGAGGACGTCGTCGAGTCGGGCGTGGCCCAGAAGCACGTCGTAGGTGCCGCGCGTGACACCATCGCTCGGGCTCACTCCGACGCCGCTGCCGGCGTTGCCCTGAGGGTCCATGTCGATGAGCAGCACGCGCATCTCGGCGGCTGCGAGGGAGGCGGCGAGGTTCACGCTGGTGGTGGTCTTTCCCACTCCGCCCTTCTGGTTGGCGATCGCGTAGACCCTGCCCATAACTCCGCGTTCTCCTGCTCTTCCAACGCGCAACCTCGCCGTCGGGCCGGGACCACTAACCCCTCCCGGCGGACCCTGTCCAGCGTCCTCGGCCGTCGCGCCCACCCGAAGGACACGATCGCAAGAAACCTCCGCGATTTCGTAGAGGCAGCACCGATCCGGACACAAAATGGATTTCCCCATCCGGGGGGATACATTGGCGGCAGATGTAGGTGCAGGTGGCACTTACACCTCCAAAGATTGAATGCGTCATCGGGGCCAACGGTTGGCCTTCCCGGCGAACGCATCTCCACGGCCAGCGAAGAGGGTGCGATGTCGAGATTTTACAGTTCGTTCGAGGATTTTGCGCGCGACGAGATTGCTCCCGGCAACCGGGTGGGGTGGTCGATGGACGAGCTTGAGATCGAGTGCACCATCGTCGAAGACCTCAACCTCGACGACGAGGACGAGGACTACGAAGAAGACTGATCGCCCACGAACGGACCAATCCCGGTCCTGTGGGTTGCCCGGTCGGGGGCAGCGCACGGATACTCCGCCGCCTATTGGCCTCCCTGCGCGACACCATTCAGCATCGGCTATCCCGCGAACGCGGGACGCTCTACCGCGACGCTCCCTTCCGGGTGGCGTTGACCTACCCCTCACCGTACCGCGTCGGGATGTCCTCCCTCGGTTACCAGGTCATGTATCGCGAGCTCAACGGCCGCGGCGACCTCGTGGCCGAGCGTGCGTTCGCGCCCGACGATTTCGCGCAGGCGCGCCGGCATCGCGAGACGGTGCTCACCTATGAGTCCATGCGGCCGCTGGGCGACCACGCCGTCGTGGCGCTCTCCGTGGCCTACGAAAACGAGCTCGGCGGGGTGATCGAGACACTCGAACTCGGTGGCATCCCCGCGCTGCGGAGCGAGCGCAACCCGAAGCGACACCCGTTCGTGCTGATGGGTGGGCCGCTGACGTTCTCCAACCCGACGCCGCTCGGGCCCTTCGCCGACGCGGTGGTCATGGGCGAGGCCGAAGAGGTCATCCATGACGTGATGGACATCCTCACGTCCGAACTCGACCCGGACGAGCGGCGGAAGAAGCTTGCCGATCATCCCAACGTGTGGGTTCCGGCGGTGCACGGCGAGGCGCTGGCGAAGATCGCCGCGGCAGACAACCACACGAAACTCCCCGCGTTTGCGCAGATCATGACGCCCGACACGGAGCTGTCGGACATGTTTCTGGTGGAGACCGAGCGCGGTTGCTCGCGCGGTTGCCAGTACTGCGTCATGCGCAAGAGCACCAACGGCGGCATGCGCCTCGCGTCGATGGAGAGCATCCTGGCGCGGGTTCCTGCAGACGCGAAGAAGGTCGGCCTGGTGGGCGCGGCGGTGAGCGACCACCCGCGCATCGTGGAGATCATCGACGCCTTCGTAGACCGCGGCATGGGCGTCGGACTCTCGTCACTGCGACCCGACCGGATGACCGACCGCTTCGTCGCCGCCCTCAAGCGCGGCGGGTACCGCACGCTCACCACCGCGATGGACGGGCCCAGCGAGCGGCTCCGCGCGATGCTCGAGCGCCACGCGAAGATCAAGCACATCGAGCGCGCCGCCGAGCACGCCCGCGCCAACGGCATGCTGACGATGAAGCTCTACCTGATGGTGGGCCTGCCCTCGGAGACCGACGACGACATCGACGAGTGCGTGGAGTTTGTTACCGGACTCAGTAAAGTCATTCCGATCGCGCTGGGCATCGCGCCGTTTGTGTCGAAGCGCAACACGCCGCTCGACGGACTCGGGTTCGCGGGCATCGACGTGGTCGAGCACCGGCTCGATCGGCTTCGTCGCGGACTCAAGGGGCGCGCGGAGGTGCGGCCGACGAGCGCGCGCTGGGCGTGGATCGAGTGGGTGCTCGCGCAGGGCGGCGAGAGGGCCGGTCGCGCGGTGTATGACGCCGTGAAGGCAGGCGGACGCTTCGCGGACTACCAGCGGGCCTTCGAGGCTGCGGGGGTGGTGCCGAAGCGTAAGAAGCTCTCGGTGCTGCGCGCCGAAGCCGGCGCGGGGAGCTGATCCGTTGGGGGCGGAGTCCTGGGAGTCCGTGGAGCGCTCCGCAGCAGCGGCGATCGACTCCGTGGCCGACGCGCGTGAGTGCGCCCTGGAAGGAACGAAACAGCTGCCGCAGCGTTGGCCCGGCGCGGAGGGGCTGACGCGCACCGCGCGAGAGCTCGTCGAGGTCGATCGGGCGAGGGCGGTTCTGGTCGGCGAGGCGGCGATCTGGATGGCGCTGCGGACGCCGTGGGCGCGCTACCGGGCCGCGATGGCGAAGGCGACGGTGCAACTGCGGGCGGACGACACGGCGGTGCCCTGGGCGGTGCTGCCGGGCGCCGTGGGCGCGGAGCCGAGCCGGGCGCGGCGCGAGCTGCTCTGGGCGGCAGGCGACACGGTGGCGTTCGACCTGCGCGAAGAGGCGCGAGAGGTCGTGGACGCGCTGCGCGAGGCGACCGCGGCGCTGGGCGGCGGGCTCACGGATGCGCTCGGAATGAGCGACGTGGACGAGGACGCGGCGGCGCTGCTGGCGGACACGGACGACGCCTTCGATGAACTCGACGCGTGGGCGACGAAGCAGGCCGAACTCGAGCGAGGGAGACTCACGTGGGCCGATCGATTACACCTTGGTGTAAGCGTGGCGTTGCTGCGGGAGGTTCCGCCGGCGAGCTACGGTCTACTGGGAACCGGGTGGCTCGCGCGAGTGGACCTCGAGTCGGCGCAGCGGGCGATCGTGGATGGGCGTCGACCCGCGGCGGCGCACGCGGAGGGCGTCGAGGCGTGGGTGACCGACCCGGGGCGTCGGGCCATCGTGCTCGGTCGTCCCCGGATGCTGGGCAGCGACGCGGGCGAGGTGCTCGGCACGCTGGCGGTGTGCGCGGCGGGGGCGATCGCAACGGGGCTGTCCGCGGGACAGAAGCGGGGCGTGCATCGGGTGCTCGACGGCGCAGCGCACGCACTGGGGCGTGGGCTGCTGACGGAGCCGGGCTTCCTGCTGCGGGATGCAGGGGTGAGCGGAGCGGCGCGCGAGCGGGCGCTGCGGGCGGCGCTCCACGGAGAGCTCTCGCGAATGCGCTGGGACGCAGCGATGGCGCGCTTCACGGCGGCGGCGATGCGGCGCGAGCCAGGGATGGCCGAGCGCTTCGGGACGGAGGTGACGCGTGCGTTGCGCATCGCGCCGTCGCCGGTGTGGGCGGTGCACCTCGTGGCGCGAGCGATGGAGCCCGGCGGCGCGTGGCCGGGACGATCCGCGGGCCGGGTCGCGGGGCTGTGGTGCGCGCAATCGACACGCGCGCGGCTGCGTGAGCGCTGCGACGAGGACTGGTTCCGCAACCCGCGGGCGGGGGCGGTGCTGCGGGGCGCATGGGACGAACTTCGGGTGCTGGGGCCGACGCGAGACCTTGCGGCCGAGCGGGTAGAGTTTCGGGCCTGGCTGGGCGCGGCGATGCGACCGTCGGGATAAGTTCAGCTTACCTGATAATGTAAAGTTTCGTCAGCGAGTGCTTCCGAAGCGCATCGGGTAGTCAACCTCGACCTCGCCGCCCTCGGGCCGCGGGTAGCGCCAGCTCTGCACGCTGGTCTGAACGCAGCGGGTGAGAGCGGGGTTGTGGGCGCTGTCGGAGATGATCCGGGTGGTGCGGACGTGGCCGTCTTCGCCGATGCGCACGCGCATCACGACGACGCCGGACACGTCGGTGTTGCGCGAGGCGCTGGAGTAGCAACTCGCGACCTGCGATCGGTAGTGGTTGTAGACGAAGCGAAATGCAGCCGGGTCCATGTGCCCGGTAGCGTCGGTTTCTTCACCCATGCGAAAGCCGCTTCCCGCGGGCGTTCCGGGGACGCGCTCGCGCACGCCGCCCGGCTCCGGGGGAAGGGCCGCGGCGGGGATGTTCGGCGCAGCCGCAGGGACGCCCCTCGGCGCAGGGGGAGCGGGAGTGCCCGCGGGGGGCCGGGTCGTCGGCTCGACGCGCATCACGGGATCGGGATCGCCCGGCCCGGGCTGAGCCATTGGTGAGGGAGGCGTCGCCCCGGAGGGCGTTGTGCGCTCGTTGCGCGCGACGGTCGCGGGACGGGCGGGCGTCGGGCCGGAGCCGCTCGGACGCGCCGGACGCGAAGGTCGTGCGGGTGAGTCGAAACCGCTCGGCGCAGCGGTGATTCCGCCATCGTTGGAGGGCTCCGAGGAGGTCACCGTGGTGGGCTCGCCGAAGAGTCCGACGGGGGTCACCGGCGGCGGCTCGGAGGCCCGCCCGAGGGTCTTCCACGCCGCGAGCGCGCCGAGCCCGAGGCACCCGAGTCCCACGCCCAGCAGCATCGCCACCACGGTGCGCTTCGAGGGCCCCACCATCGGTAGTTCGATGCGATCTCCGGTGCCCTGACCGGTCGGGACGCGCGCGCCGCCGCCGCCCGGCGCGGTGCTCCCGGCTCCAGGAAGGGTTGAAAACGTCGCGCCGCACTGATTGCAGAAGCGAGACCCGTCGGGGTTGGACTCACCACAGGTAGGACAGAACATCGTCGGTGACGCTAATGGACGAGCCACGCCGCCACAACGGTCATCCTCGCCGAGCGCGGAGTGGAGATGGAATGGGACGAGGCGGGCGGCGCGTGGCTGCGCCGCATCGGGTGGGGTGGCCGACTGGAATTATGTCGATGCCTGTGGCGGGGCGAGGACGCCGCGGATCTCGAAGCGCGTGCCTTGTTTACACTCCACTGTAAACCGGCACCGAATCTGCCGAGCCAGAGAGCGAACCAGCTGAAGTCCGAGTGATTTCGATGTCTTCACGTCGATACCGTCTGCCAGGCCCGGCCCCGCGTCGGCGACCGCGAGCACCAGGTCGCCCCCGTCGCGGCTGATCTCGACCAGGACATCGCAGTCCGAGCCGATACGGCCACCGTCGATCACGTCGATGCGACGACCGTACTTGATGGCGTTGGTGATCAGCTCATTGAGAATCAGACCGAGGGGGACGGCCATTTCAATGGTCAGCTCGATCGGAGTCGACGGGGACTCAACGCGGATGCGGGGCGTCGGCGCCAGGGCGGAGCCGAGCGAACCAGACAAGCTGCGGGCGTACTCGCCGAAGTCGATACGGGCGAGGGACTCCATGCCGTAGAGCTGCTCGTGGATGAGCGACATCGAGCGCACCCGATAAACGCTCTCCTGCAGGAGGTCACGGGCCCGGTCGTCAGGCATTTGCGCGCTCTGCAGCATGAGCAGGCTGGAGATGATCTGGAGGTTGTTTTTCACCCGGTGGTGGATCTCCTTGATCAACGTCTCTTTCTCTTCGAGCGACTGCGCGATGGCGCTCTGCGCCGCCAACTGCTGCTGCTCCAGCTGCCAGCGCTCGGTGATGTCCACCAGGGTCACGAGCTTCGCTGGTCCGCGCGGCCCATCGATCGTGTCGGCCCGGACGGCGACGCGACGCAGACCGACGGCGGCGTCGAGATCAAACTCGCGGGAGGTCGATGTGCCGGTGATGTCGATGTCCACCTCCGGGGGCAGCGCGTGCGACCAGGGCTCGCCGTCGAGCGTGCCCACAGGGCGGCCCAGGAGCTGTTCGGCCGCGGCGTTGGCGAGGCGGATGACGCCACCTTCAACCAGGATCGTGCCGACCCCCATGCGGCTCGACACCACCTGGAACAACTGCAACGCCTCCTGCTCGGATGCGCGGGCCTGCGCGGCAGACCACTCATGCAGTCGGGCGATGATCGCGCAGAAAACCGTCAGCGACGTCAGGTTCACGACGCGGTGTACGAGAAGCGCCGGCGTCGTGACCGTGTGCAGGCCCATCGCGTGGAGCGAGGCAACAGCACAGAACACCACCGTAGAGGCAATGATGGCCGGCATGGTGGTTCCGCTGCCCATCAAGAAAGCGCTCAGCAACGGGAGCGCGGCGACCCACATCACGGATGCCGAAAAGATGCCTTCCATCCAGACGGCGCCGGCGATCGCGGCGGCGACGCCGACCACGGAGATGGCCAGACCGATGACGGCGGTCTTGCCAGTGCGGCGAAGCACCGGCGGCCCGGCGGCGGCCAGGAGCGCGAAGCAGCCAAAAAACCCGACCTCGAACAGCATCGTCTCTGGCCGCAGCACGCTGGGAATCAGCGCGAAGACAGCGGTGACCACGAAGAGCCAACAGAACGTGATCAACAGTCGGGCGCGCAGTAATACGAGGCCACCTTCGGCGATGAGCGCGGGTGGGATGTACGCGTCGGTTTGACGCCAGAGGGCGTCCATCGAGAGCTTCTGCATCGGGTCTCTGGCCTGTTGGCTTCAGCGGAAAAAGACCGTGAAAGGCCTGGACAACAGGGCCATAACCTACAACAGCCGCCATCCCCGGTCATCGCGTTTGGTCGCGGGCGACGCGAGGGTGCATCGGAGCTCTTGACCGGCCGACGTGCCCGTTTCTGGCCCCTGGGCCCTGCGCCGTCGGAGCCTCCGCGGACTATGGATCACCCGCGGCGCGACGCCGGATGGATCGAGGTCATCTGCGGTCCGATGTTTAGCGGCAAGAGCGAGGAACTCATCCGCCGCCTCCGCCGCGCGGCCATCGCGAAGCAGCGCGTACAGGTCTTCAAGCCCGTGATTGACAAGCGCTACCACGACACACGCATCACGAGTCACAGCGCGCAGTCGCTCGAGGCCGAGGCGCTCCCGGACGTCGCCGCGATGATCGCCGCGATCGACCCGACTACGCAGGTGGTGGGCATCGACGAGGCCCAGTTCTTCGGTCCGGCGCTCATCGCGGCGGTGCAGGCGATGGCCGATCGCGGCGTGCGCGTGGTGATCGCGGGCCTCGATCAAGACTACCTGGGCAGGCCGTTTGAGCCTGTTCCGCAGCTGTTGGCGATCGCAGAACAGATCACCAAGTGCCTCGCGGTGTGCTCGCAGTGCGGCGCCCTCGCCAGCCGATCTTTTCGCCTCTCCGGCAGCGATGACCGCGTGCAGGTCGGGGCCGCGGACACCTACGAGGCCCGCTGCCGCGCGTGTTACCTCGCGGCGATGGTTGCGCCCTCGACGGCGGACGACGACGACCTCGCGGGCGTCGCGTAGCGCCCGCTCAGGTGTGCCGTAAAACGAAGTAGAAGATGTCGTAGAGCGCGTGGGTCCACGCGGCGATGGCGAAGCCGCGCAGGCGGTAGATCAGCGCGAACGCCACGCCGCACAGCAACCGAAACACGAAGCTCGAGGCGCTAAACGGGTCGCCGAGCGGCGGCAGGTAGTGCACCGCGGAGAAGAGCACCGAGGAGGCGAGGAGCGCGATGGCCCAGCCGACCCACGGGCGCATTCGGCGGGAGAGCAGGTAGCCCAGGCCGGCGAAGAGGCCCATGCGAAAGACGATCTCCTCGTGAAGTCCGGCGCCGCAGGAGGCGATGATCTGCGCTGGGAGGCCTTCCTGATCGAGCACGCCGAGCCCGAAGGTGCGCACGATGGAGCCGATGAGCGACGCGACGATGAGGGCGTAGATGGTGCTCTCGAGCAGCACCGGGATGAAGAGCCGCGGGTGCAGGCTCGACTGCCGCCGCGCCCGCAGGATGAGCAGCCCGAGCAGGATGGTGACCCCGGCGGCGATGCCCGCGTAGGCCATGACATCGCCGTTCACGAGAGCCAGAACGGTGCCCGTGAGGAAGTCCATGCCGTTACCGACCCAGGTAAAGCCGCGCCCACTGCGCCGCATCTGGGTCAGCACCCCGAGGTGGTAGATGGCGAACAGCGGCAGTACCAGGAAGAGGTTGGTCAGCGGATCGACCCGGCGCTCGAAGTACCCGAGGACTGGTCGCAGTAAGGCTGGGGTCTCGCGGACGCGTGGCCTGGAGGGCATTGGGACAGGTTGCCACGCTCACCGCGGGGGCGCGAGGCGTTGATGGGGCGCCGCGGGATGGCGTAGGGTCCGCCGCACATCCATGCGGTATTTCGTTCAGGCAGGTGGTCGCGAGCACGAAGTGGAGATCGCCAACCGGCCCGACGGCACCGTAGCGGCGAGCGTCGGGGGGCGTCCCGTAGTGCTCGACGTGGTGGCGTTCTCCGAGCGGGAGCTCTCGGTGCGAGTGGGCTCCAAAGTGCTCGACCTGACCATCGAGGGCAGCGGCCCGAGGCTCGGCGTGGTGGCGTCCGGGACGCGCACTTACGTTCAGGTGGAGAGTGAGCGCATGCGCGTCGCGGCCCGCGCGAAGGGCCCGGAGAGCGCCGCGAAGAGCCGTGAAGTGCGAGCGCCGATGCCCGGGCGGGTCATCAAGGTCTTCGTGGCCGAGGGCGAGAGCGTCGTGGCCGGTCAGGCCGTGGTGATCGTCGAGGCGATGAAGATGGAAAACGAGGTGAAGGCCAGGGGAGACGGCGTGGTGGCGAAGATCCACACGCGGGTCGGCGTGACCGTCGAGGCCAACGCCGTGCTCATCAGCTTCACGTGATGCCGAATTCCTTGATCTTGTAGAGCAGCGCCCGGTGCGAGATTTCGAGCAGTTCGGCCGCGCGCGTGCGGTTGCCCTTGGTCTTCTCGAGCGCCCGTCGGATCAAGATCTCTTCGATGGTGCGCGTGGTCTTCTTGATGGAGTAGTTGCCCCGCTCAAGCTCCGCGGCGATGGGGTCTGACGGCTCGCGAATCTTCCCCTCGAAGTCATGCGGCTGCAGCGCGGTGCCCTCGCAGAGCACCATCGCGCGCTCCATGGCGTGCTCGAGTTCGCGCACGTTGCCCGGCCACTGGTAGTCGGAGAGCAGCCGCATCGCCTGCGGATCGACGCCGCTGATGTCCGTGCCGAGGCGCTCGTTGAAGCGCACGACGAAGTGATCGACGAGCAGGGGGATGTCCTCCTTGCGCGCCCGCAGGGGCGGGATCACCAGCGTCAGCACGTTGAGCCGGAAGAGCAGGTCTTCGCGGAAGCGGTTGGCCTTCGCCTCCTTGGTGAGGTCGCGCAGCGAGGCGGCGACGACGCGCACGTCGATCTTGCGGTCATTGTTCTCGCCGATGCGCCGGATGGTGCCCTCCTGCAGCGTTCGCAGGAGCTTCACCTGGAGCCCGAGCGGCAGGTCGCCGATTTCGTCGAGGAAGATCGTTCCCCCTTCGGCTTCTTCGAAGAGCCCGCGCTTATCGACGTTGGCGTCGGTGAACGATCCCTTCTTGTGTCCGAAGAGTTCGCTCTCGATGAGGTTCTCGTGAAAGTTGCCGCAGTTGACGGCGACGAAGGGCTTCGCCGACCGGGGCGACCGCAGATGCAGCGACCGTGCGACGAGCTCCTTGCCCACGCCCGTCTCGCCGTTGATGAGCACCGTGGTCTTGAACATCGCGACGCGCGCAATGGTCGCAAACATCGCTTTCATGGGCTCGCTGCGCGCCACCAGCTGATCAAACTTGTGGTCCCGCGCGACGGCCGCCCGCAGCTCGCGGTTCTCCCTGCGCAGTGCCTCTCGCTCCTGCGCCTTGCGCAGCATGAACGCCAGATCACTCGGCGCGAAGGGCTTGGTCAGGTAGTCCTGCGCGCCCGCCTTGATGGCCGCGAGCGCATCCTCGTTGGAGCCATACGCGCTCATCACGAGCACCGCCGTCGCGGGCCACCGGCGGCGCAGTTCGAGCAGCAGCTCCAGCCCCGAGCGCCCGCCTGGCATTCGCACGTCCGTCACGACGTACTCCGCCGGCTCCTTCTCCATCACCGCGATGGCCTCGTCGGCGCCGCCAACCGCCTGAACCTCGTGGCCCTGCTTGCGCAGGTGCGTCTTCAACGCCAGCCGCAGGCTCTCTTCATCATCAACCAGTAAGACCCGGGTCATCGATCGATCGCTCCGCAAGGCATCGCGCGTAGGGTTCAGCATCCCCGGGGGGACAAGCAAGCAAGCTCGCTTGAGCGGGCGACAATTCGGACAGGGCAGCGCCAACCAGGGTTGCCACCGGCAAGGTGCGCGGTGCCAGCGACATGTGAGTCAACCTGCGATTGTGACCGGGTGAAAGGCGCAGTCTGAGCGGCGGTGCGATGCGTGGCCCCGGGGTTGCTGAAGAAGACTCCACCAGCCACATCACGGCGAGTGTGTCTGGGATTGATGTCATGCGCGGCTATCTGTATGGTCCGCCGCTGCGCTGGGTGTTTCAGGTTTCCTCGCTCAAGGAGCAGTGCGTTCCATGTCCCATTCCATTCGTCTTCGCGGTGCGATGCACTACGGCGTGGCCGTCGCGATGCTGGGTGTCCTCGGTCAAGGGTGCCTCGATCGCCCCGTAGCCCAGCCTGACACCCGGCTCCAATCGGGGGTGAGCCTCGCGATCCAGAACAACGCAGTCGACTCCGTCGATATCTTGTTCGAGATCGACAACTCCAACTCGATGGCCGCAAACCAGGGAAACCTCGCGCGAAACTTCGCGGTGCTCATCAACCAGTTGGTATCCCCGCCCGATCGCAACATGGACGGCGTCCCGGACTACCCCCCGGTGAAGAGCCTCCACGTGGGAGTCATCTCGTCCGACCTCGGCACCCCGGGGAGCACCGTTCCGTCGTGCGCCAACAGCGACATCGGCGACGACGGCCTGCTCAACCCGATTCGCAACGGTCAGGCGATTCGCTCGCACCAGCCCTGGACCACGGCCCCCGCGGGCGCTCGTCCTGCGAGCTGCATGGCAAACAACCCCAACCAGTACCCGGCCTTTCTTACCTTCGACGCGACGACCACCAACCCGGTGGAGTTTCGCGACGACTTCGTCTGCAACGCGTACCTCTCCACCGGCGGCTGCGGCCTCGAGCAGCAGCTCGAGTCGGCGTACCGCGCGCTCGTGGTGCACAACCCGCGCGAGCAGGCGGGCAACATGGACCCCAACGCCGGCTTCGTGCGCCCCAACGCCGTGCTCGCGATCGTGGTTGTTTCGGACGAAGAAGACGGCTCGACCCGCGACTGTCGCTACGCCGAGTCCGGCGCAACCTGTACCGATGGCATCGGGGTGTTCGACAGCACCAGCGCCGCGTGGGCGAGCACAGACCTGAACCTCCGTTTCTACATGTACCAGCCCGGCTCTGCGCAGGACCCGACCTGGAACCTCGATCGCTACATGAACCCGCGCATGCCCAACCGCGGCTTCACCTCGCTCAAGCCCAACCGCCCGGAGAACGTCATCTTCGCGGCCATCGCCGGCGTCCCCATCACCCTGCCGCAGACCGCTTCCGGCGGAACCGACTACGCCGCGCTCCTCGGCGCCATGCCCGACGGCTCTGACGGCTACACCGGGATGTCCACCGAGGGCCCCGTCTCGATGCGCCAGCGCAACATGGATCCGAGCTGCTCCAGCCGCGTGGTTCCGGCCTGCCGCCGCGAGGGCAGTTCGTATGACCCGATGCGCCCCGCATGCGCCACCAACGAGCAGTACTTCGCGTCGCCGTCGCGCCGCATCGTCGAGATTGCCCGGCGCTTCCAGGCGACCTACAGCAACGGCTCGGTCAGCTCAATCTGCCGCAACGACTACACCGACGCCCTCACGCAGATCGTGCTGCGCATTCAGCAGCGCCTCACCGGCCGCTGCCTGCCGCGCGTGCTCGCCACGACCCGCGCCACCTGCTGCGACGCCACGGGACGACCGCTCGGCTGCTCGACGGGCGCGTACTGCAACGCGCAAACAAACCCCACTGCGATCAGCGTGGGCTGCGAAGTGCGCGAGAAGCTCCCCTCCACGGTCAACGCCGCCGAGTGGTGCGTTCCCGCCCACGGCCGGCGCCGAGCGCCGGGCGCCGCTGCCACCGAGGGTGGCCGTGCGGTCTGCCTCGTGAGCCAGGTCGCCGTCATCCCCGGCATGGCCCCGCCGCCCATGTCGCACGGGTTCTACTACGACACCACCGTGGACCCCGCGAACCCGAGCTGCACCCAGCGCATCTCGTTCACCGACGGCGACTCCGTCCAGACGGGCGCCGAGGCGACCATCGAGTGCGTGCAGTCGGACAACACCAGCACCTCGAC
>CANJUR010000035.1 GCA_947477565.1 Deltaproteobacteria bacterium | reverse complement strand
GCGGGGAACGCTCGTAACTCTGCTGAAACACAGACCCGGAAACCGTCGCACAAGCGCGGGCCGAGGAAACCGAGCTTGCGCGCGGACCGCCGCTGGATCGAAGTCGGAGGCTCCCATTGGGTCGAGAAAGCCACCGCTCGTACCCGACGGCGGAAGTGACCGGTGGGGTTCGCGAGCCCCCCCCACCTTGCGAACCCCACGGAGCACCTCCGTCGGCATGTGCTGAGGGTGCCAGTCGTCGGCGCGGGCTCAGACTGCTGGCCGCTCGTCGGTGCCAGTCCGCGCGAAACGCGACGGTTTCTCACCCTTGTTTCCCTGCAGTCTGACGGTAGACCGCCTTTTCCCCGGATCCCTGCTGAGCCACGGTGGCGAGGTAGTTCATCAGTGATGGATTGATCGAAGCGCCGATTGCACCGGAGTCCGCCCCCCTCCGAGGGACACCGAGGGAGAGGCTCTAGTTAGGGGGGAGTCTCAGGTCGCGTCGGCCGCGACGACGGCCTCGGGCGCCTTCTTCGCGGGCTTCTTGACCGGCTTCTTCGCGGCGACGGCCTTTTTTGGGGCCTTCTTCGCAGGGGCCGCGACTTCGACGGCCTTCATGGCGCTCGCGGCGTAGTACTTCGTCGCCCGCTTCTCGCCTTCCTTGACGAGAACCTTATCGGCGAGTCCGTTGGAAATCGGGCGAGCGATCTCATTGCGTGCGAGGCCGAGAGTCTTCTGGATCTCCTCGCTGCCAATGCCGGGCTTCTTCACCAGCAGGGCCACGATTCCTTCGAGCGCAGTGGCGATGGTCTCCGCCGAACGCCGCTCGAGCCGACCGCGCTTCGAAGCCCCCTTGGAGGCCCCCAGCTTCGTCGCCTTGGCGCCCTTCGTGGCCGCAGGATCCACCGACTTCGAGACCGGCGGACGGCCGCGAAGCGCCGGGGAGGAGCCGAGAGACAGTGTCACGTTGCCGAGTTCGACAACAAACGCCGAACGGATGATATCGAACACCTTCTGGGCGAACTCTTCAGAGATCTGGGACAGCTCAGACTGGAGGGAAGTGGTCATCGAAGATTCTTTCGTGGGGAGTGTCGCGGGGGCGACGGGCCATCGGAAGCACTGCGCCAAACTCAGCGAGCAAAATGCGCTGAAGGACGCGAGAAGGGCACCAACGCCCTCGCACTGGCGCCGATGCGTACCGCATACACTCTTATTGTGGAAGGGGTATCGAATCGGATCATTGGATATTTGAACCGGGGGAGGTTCAGTGGCCGCCGCCGCTCGTATCCAAACCAGCGCTCGGTTGATTGGATGTCCCACCGTCGGCAGTGGAACAAAACAGCTATTTTCGTGCGCGTTTCACGCGCTGCCGCTCTACCGCAGCGTTGCGCTTCGCCACCACTTCGGGGCCGGGGGCCCGCCCCTTCAAGGCAATCTGCTCCTCGTGGTGCTCGTCCAGGGTCCCCGGCGCCATGCCGAGTTCGAAGATGGCGATCTCCCGCCGCCCCCGCTCGCCCAGCCGAAACGGGATCACCGACGCGCCGATGCCCGCGCCCACATAGACCGCCCCGCCGGGCGCGACGTCCCGCTGCCGGGTGCCGTAGAGACCGTGCACGTACTTGTGCCCCGCGAGGTGGCCGATCGCGAGTTCGTGCAGCCGCGCGAGGGTCACCTGGCCCGCGTGGGTGTGCCCGGACAGCACCAGCCCCACTCCGTGCGGCCACAGCCGATCGGCCTCTTCCGCGATGTGCGAGAGACCCAGCGTGGGAAGGTCGGCGCGCATCCCATGCAGCGCGAGCGCGCGATCGGCGTGGCCCGTGTACGCGTCGTCGAGGCCGAGCACCTGGAGTTGCTGGTTCCGCAGCGTCACCGTCGTATTCACGTTGTCGAGCACCTCCACCCCGCCGCGTCGCAGCGCAGCCCGCACCTCGTCGGCGCCCGACCAATGATCGTGGTTGCCCAACACCCCCATAACGGGCGCCTGGAATCCACGCACCAACATCTCGAGTTGGTCGAGGTACTTCTGGCTGTGACATACGAAGTCACCGGTGATCACCACCAGGTCGGGGTTCGCTTCGTTGGTGAGCGCCACCGCCGCCTGCTGAATCGCCATGGGGGTGACGCGCCCGACGTGAATGTCCGTGAGGTGGGCCACGCGGAGTCCGTCCAGCCGCCCGACGAATGACGCCGGCCCGGCGAAGTGCCGCACTGCAATGAGCGACCGCGGATCCTTCCGGCCGAGCCCGAGGATCCCGGCCCGTTCTCCCGCGGCCCCACCGCTCAGGGCTTCTGCAAACTCCCTCGGCGGCGGCACCGATCGCTGATCATCGCCCATCCCTCGAACCTCCTCTTGTCACGAGATTGCGTCGGACCTGCCTCGACGCCATTGGACACTATCGGCGCCTTCACGCACGTCATTCTGCATCGAATCCTGCGACGTGCAGGCCACTCGCAGATCGTTGCCACACAGCCACCGGGAGAGAGAGCGGGGTGAGGCATAGCAATCCCCCCGATCGGGGAAATCAGGTCGCGGGATAGAGCCAGCGACCACGCTCACCCTCGCGCCACGAGTCCATCCGATCGCTCCCAATGGCAAAGAGCTCTTGCACAGTTGCCCCAGCGTCGAGTCCCGCGCGCACCGCGCCGTCGCCAGTGAGCAGGTCCATAGCCGGAACCTCCTCGACGAACTCGTACTTTTCCGTGCGCCATCGAAAGCCCTCGAAGCGCCGACACACCCGTAACGCCGCGAGGTAGGCCCGGTACGGCGCGAAGGCTCGCGGGTCGGTCACGTGCACCTGCACCCCCTGGCAGGTCACGCCCGCGTGCTTCTGAAACATCGGCCGGAAGCTCATCGCCCGCGCCGACATCCCGCCGCCGCCCTCGGCCTCCATTCCCGCGGCCAGCGCCGCGGCGTCCACCCACGGCGCACCAAACACCTCGAACGGTCGCGTCGTCCCGCGGCCCTCGGACAGGTTGGTGCCCTCGAGGAGGCAGCCGCCCGGGTACACCGTCGCGGTGTCCGCCGTGGGCATGTTGGGCGACGGCAGCACCCACGGAAGCCCGGTGTCCTCCCAGCGCATCGCGCGGGTCCAACCATCGAGCGGAATCACCGTCACGTTGGGGAGTGACTCCTCCCGCGCGCGCCACGCGAGCACCTCGCCCAGCGTCAGACCGTGCCGCACCGGGCACGCCTCCAGGCCCACAAACGACCGTAACTCGGGCCGCTGCGGAGCCCCCTCGATCACCGCCCCGCCCAGCGGGTTGGGCCGATCGCACACCAGCACCTCGACCCCCCGCGCCGCGCACGCGCGCGCCATCAGCAGCGCCGTCCAGACGAAGGTGTAGTACCGCGACCCGACGTCCTGCAGGTCGATCACCACCGCGTCGAGACCGTCGAGCCACTCAGGCTGCGGGCTCAGGGAAGAATACTCTGCTCCGTAAAGCGAGTACGTCCGCACGGGGCCGCCGCCGTCCGCGACGCCCTCCATGTCCTGCGCCTCGCCGCCGACGCCGTGCTCCGGGCCGAAGAGAGCGCGCACCCTCGCCCCGACGCCCGTCAGCACGTCCCGCGCGTGCCCGAGTCTGTGCGTCACGCTCGCAGGGTGCGCGAGCAGCCCCACCGCGCGACCGGCCACCCGCGCGGCCTCGTCAGCCACCAGCCGCTCCAGGCCCGTGCGGACGCGAACACTCATCACAGAAGCTCATCCAGGATGCGAGCGAGGCGCTCGTCACCGCCGGCCGGCGGCTCCCACGCGACCACGGCCACCGGGACGCCCTCCGCCCGGGGGCCGTCGGCGAAGTGTTCGAGGCCAAGTACCAGCACACCGACGCGCACACCGAACGTGCCGTAAACATCCACGTCGTGATCTTCGTAACGTCTCATTGCTCCGCCTCCTCCGGCAGTAGCTCCAGCGCCGCTTCCACCGCCGTCGCGTGGTCGGGCATCACCATCACCCCGAGCGCCTGCAGTGCCGCCACCTGCGCACCGCGCCGATCGTCGTCCGTGCCCACCACCGCGGCCACCATCGCGATCTCCCCGCCGCGCGCCCGGGAGCGCTCGCGCACCGCCGTGAGCGCGTCGCGCAGCCCGGCGGCCGGGTCCATGGGCCCCACGATGCCGAGCACCACGTCGAAGAGCAGCACCGCTACGGCCGGGTCGTTGGCCACGTTGTAGAGCGCCTCGATGCGCAGCGACGGGTCGAAGATCGGATGCGTGCGCCCGCGGGTGTACTCCTCATCCCCGAGGTCGAGCAGGTGGTGCCCGGCGACACGAAATCGGGCGCTGGAAGTGACCCCATCGACCGCCAGGTTGGACGACAACGGCGAGAGGTGACGGCAGCGAGCGAGGGCCTCGGCACAGAGGGTTCCGCCCAGGTAGAGACCGCGGAGCCAGCGCTGCGCAGGCGCGTAGTCCGAACGCACCCAAGGGACCGTCGCCCACGCCGCGGAGGTTACGCCGGAGGCCGCGCACGCACGCCAGGCAGCGTCGGTAATGGACGTCGCCCAGGTCACGCCGGACAGCGCCGGGAGGTCCCCGGTGCATCCGATGAAGTGCGCAATCACCGGTCGTCCCGTCGCCGCCGCGCGCTCCGCCGCCCGCAGCGCCACCGCCCGCGCGCAGGACTTCGCAAGAAGCACCAGGGTCTTCGTCGCGCCGTCCCCCGCGAGCCGATCGAGCGCCGCCAGGGTGGTGCGGCCCCCGACGACCTCACTCAGATCCCGGTCGCCGGTGCCCACCGCGTGCGAGACGCCGCCGCCGATTCGATGAATCAGGGTGGTCAACTCCTGCAGCCCCGACCCGGACGCCGCCACGACGCCGATGTCCCCGCGTCGCACCGCCCCCGCGAAGCCCAGCGGAACCCCATCGAGCAACGCAGCGCCGCAGTCCGGGCCCATCACCAGGAGCCCGCGAGCGTCGGCGAGCGTCTTGAGGGACACCTCCTGCTCCACGGTCACCCCGTCGCTGAAGAGCAGCACCGACAAACCCTGCTCTAGCGCTCGCCGCGCCTCCCGCGCCGCAAACAAACCCGGCACGGACACCACCGCGAGGCGACTCTCGGGCTGCCGCACCAGCGCCTGCTCGAGGGTTCGAGGCGCGTCGTCCATCGGGGTCCCCTGCGCCACGAGCGCACCCGCCGGGGGCCGCGCAGAGAGCCAGGCGTCGGCCCCACGCATCGCCTCGACGGCCCCGGACTCATCGTCCGCGATGACCAGCACCAGCAGGTCGCCCGGCTTCGGAGGGAGCGGCCAGTGCGGCGGTGCCATCCCCATCTTTCGGAGCGCGTCGAGGTTGCGGGGCGTGGCCATCATCGCCACCGCACGCCGCACGCCCGGGAAAGCCTCCACCGCGCGGGTGAGCGCCAGCAGCACGCCCGCGTCGCGGTACTCGTCCGCGCGAATCATCGCGCGCATCGTTCCGCTCATCGGATTCCCCGGTCTTCGGCAAACTGCTCGATCGCCGCGGTGAAACACTCCAGCGGCATGCGCGTGAGCCCCGCGCCGATCGCCGGGCGTCCCGCCTCCCGGTGCACGATCACCGCGCCGATCACCGGGAGGATTCCGGTGTCCACCACCCGCCTCGCGTCGATGCCCACCGGCGCGCCGACGAAATCCAGCGCCGGCAGCGTGTACCGCGGGTGCCTCGCGACCGTGATCTCACCCATGTCCCGGGTCACGCGCAGCCCGTCCACGATGCGAATGCCGAGTCGCGCGTGCAGCGCCGGCGCCCCGGCCAGAACAAACGCCCCGAGGCCCGCGGTCTCACCGATGGCGGAGTCCCCGAGGTCTCGCCCGGCGGCGTCGTCTTCGAAGCCGTCGAGCAAACGGCCCCGAACCGTCGGCGCTGCCGCGGTAAACAACCGCTCGCCGGTGCCCGCGAGGCGCACCCCGCACCGCGCGCCGTTGCGGCTCATCGCCGTGACCAGCGTGCTGTCTTCCACCGACTGCGCGCCATCGCACGCCAACTTCGCCGCCGCCATCACCAGCGACCCAAAGAACCCCTCCCCCGCCAGCAACCCCTCGAGCCCCGCGGCCATCTCCTCGCCGCCGAGTCCAGCGCGCGCCAGCGCCGGGGCCAGCGCCGCCACCGCCAGCGCCGCAGCCGCGCCCGCACGGTGCACCCCGTCGTCGCCCATGTGCAGCGCCCGCGCCACGATGGCATCGACATCGACCCCGCCCGCCGCCGTCACCGCCCGCGCCAGCGCCGGGGCGAAGCCGTCGCGCCACCGCCGTCGCCGCGCCAGCGATTCCGCGTCCGTGGCACCCGGGTTCACCCCAGGGGCATCGAGCACCACCCATGCCTGCGCCCCCTGCCGGTCGCTCACCCCGCGCTCTTCCAGCACGCACACCGGCATCGTCGGCGAGCCCACCCCGGCGCTCGCCCCGACGCCGCCCGCATGATGGTTGGGGCGCAGCGTCACCTCCGCGCGATCGAGCATCCCGCGCGCCTCCGCGGGAGTCTTCGCCCAGCCCTCGAAGAGCACCGCGGCGAGCACCGCGCCCCGCTGCGCGCCGATCATCTCGCGCCATAGCAATGGCGGCCCGCTGTGCGTCAACTCGTACGCCCCGAGGTCGAGCACCACGTCGCGAAGCGCGCGCACGTTCACCCAGCGCGCCCGGCTCAAGGTGAGACGACGAGCGGCCTCGGAGTTGGCGTGATCGATCCGTTCGGCGAGCCTCATCGGAGGGGGGCAGCGTGGGAGTGAAACATACCGATCCTGGTAAACATCTCGGGGGTAGACAGGCGGTCATCGTAACCGAAACCCGTCGCGGGGAAGCAGGCGACCTGTGCTACGGGATCGGGCATGTCCTACCTGTTCGAGAACGACGAGCATGCCGCACTCCGTTCGCAGGTCGAGCGCTTTGCGGGAGCGGAAATCGGACCGTACGCCGACGCGTGGGAGGAGGCCGAGGAGTTTCCGCTCGGACTCTACGGCAAGGCCGCGGCCGCGGGCGTGCTGGGCATCGGCTACCCGGAGGCCTACGGCGGCGTCGGAGGCGACCTCTCCCACGTGGTGGTGGCAAGCGAAGCGATGGTGCTCGCGGGGCGCTCCGTCGGCACCACCGTGGGCCTCGGAAGCCACGGCATCGCGTTGCCACCCATCCTGCGGGCGGGCACCGAGGAGCAGAAGCAACGCTGGATTCCGAAGGTGCTGCGGGGCGAATGGGTGTCGGCTCTGGCGATCACCGAGCCCGGCGGCGGGAGCGACGTGGCCAACCTCCAGACGCGCGCCGTGCGCGACGGGGCGGAGCTGGTGATCAACGGGAGCAAGACGTTCATTACGTCGGGCACGCGGGCTGACCTGGTGACCGTCGCGGTGCGCACCGGGGGCCCCGGGCACGGCGGCGTGTCGCTGCTCGTGGTGGAGAAGGGCACCCCCGGATTTACCGTGGGACGTAAGCTGAAGAAGATGGGCTGGTGGGCCTCGGACACCGCGGAGCTGCACTTCGAGGACTGCCGCGTACCCATGGCAAACGTGCTGGGCGAGGTTGATCAGGGTTTCGTGACGATCATGCAGAACTTCGCTACGGAGCGGGTTTTTCTGGCGGCGCAGTGCGTCGCGATCGCGGAGCTCGCGTACCGGGAGTCCGTGGCCTACGCGAGGGAGCGCATGGCCTTCGGCAAGGCGCTGAGCGGGTTTCAGGTGACGCGGCACAAGCTGGCGGAGATGGCGACGCGCATCGCAGCAGCGCGGGCGCTGACCGGCGAGGTGGTGACTCGGGTGCTGGCGGGCGACCTGGCCGCGACGGGCCTGGCGGCGATGGCAAAGAACGTCGCGACGGACATGTGCAGCGAGGTCTGCGACGCGGCGGTGCAGATTCACGGGGGCTACGGATACATGCGGGGCTACCTGGTCGAGCGGCTCTACCGCGACGCGCGGCTGTATCCGATCGGCGGCGGAACCCGCGAGATCATGAACGAGATCATCAGCAAGCTCGAAGGGTACTGAGCGAGCATGCAGCGGGTGCTTTTCGTGTGCCTCGGCAACATCTGCCGCTCGCCGACCGCGGAGGGGGCGTTTGGAGCCTTGATCGCCGCGCGCGGTATCGCGGGCCGGTTTCACATCGACAGCGCCGGTACGAGCACCGAGCACCTGGGGGAGTTCGCGCACCCGGAAACGCGCGCCGAGGCCGCCCGTCGCGGCATCAACCTCACGCACCGCGCCCGGCAGGTCACCCACGCCGACTTCGCGCGCTTCGACCACCTCGTCGCGATGGACCGCCGCAACCACCGTGACCTGCTGCGTCTCGCGCACACCGCCGACGACCGTGCGAAGGTCACGATCTTCCGCGCATACGAGCCCAACGCCGACCACGAGGACGTTCCGGACCCCTGGTACACGGGGGAATTCGCGCGCGTCTACGACATCTGCGTCCGCGCCTCGGTTGGGCTGCTCGCCGCGATCGACGAGGCCCCGTAGCGCCCCTCAGCCGACCTCTGCCGCCGAGCCCCCAACACCGCCGGGGCCATCCATCGCATCGACCATGATGGCCACCTCCTGCATCAGGTAGCGCCCGGGCCCCTGGGTGCCGCACGATCCGCAGCCCGCCATCGCCGCCTGCGAGGCGATGTACATCTCCCGCGCGCGCTTCGGGTCCCCGGCGCAGGCCTCGGCCAGCACCGCGAGTGCCGCGGTCTCGCCGCAGCCGCCGTCGAGCGTACGCGCGTGGTCGGCGAGGGACGGGAGCGCGTCGTATCGCTCGGTGCGAGCGGCCATCACCGCGAGCGAGACGAGGGAGTTCTTGCGGCGCAGCGTAGCGGGGTCGATGTCGTCGAGGAGCGCGTCGAGCGCGGTGCGCGCGGCCGACGGGTCATCGCCGAAGCCGAAGCCCTCCCACGCGGCCTCGACACGCTCATCGGGCGTCGGCTCCGCTGCGGCCTTGTTGCGATCGTGGCGACCGTTGATCCAGGACACCACCGCCGAGAGCAACACAATCGCAACGAGCAGCCCGATGCCGTTTTCCATGACGATGGAAGTCTTGGTAGCACGCCGGTTCGATCGGCGGTGCGTCGCCCGCTGGGCAGACCTGCTCACCGGTCACCTGGCCCGCAGACACCCGACGCCTACCCCGCCCGCGCGGTCAACCCGTGCGCACTGGCCCCACCCGCGGCCACGCCAGCCAGGCGAGCGTGCCGGGCACCAGCCACACCGCCAGCGCCACCAGCACCTGCTGATATCCTCCGTAGGTCTCCACCGCCCGCCCGATGAGTGGGTTGGCCACCACGAAGGCCAGGGCCTGCGCCGACGCGCACCACCCGCCCGCGGTCGACACACCATAGGCAGGGATTCTCGCGAGCATGTCCGCGGTGATCATCGAATAAGTCCCACCGCCGCCGAACATCGCCGCGCCCGCGAAGCCCATCGCCATCCACGGCGACGTCGCGCCCACCATCGCGAGCGTCGCCACGACGGCCATCGCGGCGCTCACGATGACGAGCGCCGGGTGCGTACCGCCGCGCGCGTTGCTCGGGTGCCGTGCGAGCCGCGCAGAGAGGTCGCCAAACGCGACGCTCCCCAGGTCGAACATCAACGGCGGCAGCCAGATGAACGCCGCCACGCCGATTTGCGTAATGCCCCAGGCGCGCACCAGATACTTCGCGCTCCAGGTGAGCACGAAGCCGATCGCGGGCGACGACGCCACGATGAGCGCCAGCGTGCGCAGTACCGCGGGCTCGCGCCACACGCTCCACGCCGCCATGGTGGCAGGCGTCGCCGTCGCTGCCTCCGGGGCCGCGTCGAGCACCTCCCGCCCAGGCGACCGCCACGCCACGCCCATCCACAGCGGAACCCACACCAGCCCGCTGATCGCTGACACCAGCAGCGCGCCCCGCCAGCCGAACACCCCCATTAGCGCCACCGCGATGGGCGGCGCGATCATCGAGCCGATGGAGCTTCCGGTGAACAGCACCCCGACCCCACGTGGTCGGTCGGCCGGTCTCAGGGCGCGATGCACCGTCTGCGACGCGCCGGGAAACGACGGCGACTCCGCGAAGCCGAGCAGCACGCGAAACACCACCAGCGCCCCAAACCCCGGCGCGAGCGCGTGCAGGGCGGACGCGACGGTCCAGAGCAGCACCGCGCCCAGCAGGCCGCGACGCGCGCCGACGCGATCGATCCAACGACCGGCAAGCGGAGCGCTGATCAGGTAGGCGAGCGAGAACGCCGACGCAAGCAGCCCGTAGCGCGTCTCGGAAATGTGCAGTTCGCGAGTGATCGTCGGCGCCAGCACCGCCAGCGCCTGCCGGTCGATGTAACTGATGGTCATCGTGAAGGTGGCCGCGAGCACCAGCGCCCAGGACTGCCCGCGGGTCAGCGTCGGGGCGCTCATCGCGCGGCCTCCAGCGCCCGAGCAAAGGCGTCCAGGGTCAGCCCCTCGACGCGGCCTCTCAGCGCCGCCGCGGGGACGAGGTCGCCCGCGAGGTAGCGCCAGCCCGTCCCGTCGTGGTCGAAGTAGGAGCGCTCGACGAAAGACCGATCGCGCGTCCCCTCCCACACCCGCGCATAGAACAACACCTCCGCGAGCCCGTCGCTCCCCGCCGGCCGCCGATCGAGCACGCGCAGACCCTCGTAACGGTACAGCCGAAACGTCTCCCGCAACGAGCGCAACATGGCGGCGTCGCCCGCTTCGCGGTCCGCGTGGTCAGGGTGCGTCGTGCGGAGGAGGTACTCCGCGTCGCCGCGCACGAACGCACTGTACCGCGAGCGCATCAGAGCCTCCGCATCGGGGGCCTCACGCTCACCCCGATGGAAGGGAGCGCAGCACAGATCGGGCAAGAGAGCGCTGCCGCACGGGCACAAGAGGGTCGGGAGTGGCACCCGCGAGACGCTACCAGAGCACCGCAGTGACCCGCGCGTCGAGACCCGCGCGATCGGCCAGCACGCTCTGCGCGAGGGACCATTGACCCCGCGCGCGCATCAGGTTGTGCGCGCCGCGCGACGGGTGCCGCGACGGGTCCCAGCCGAAGTAGCGCTCGAGCAGGGCATCCGCGGCGAAGCGCGCCGCAAGTTCGACGCAGATCGTCGCGAGGCCATCGATGAGGGCCTCGGATTCGGGGCGCTCGACGAGGCCGCGCGCGGTGCTCGCGTAGCCCGCCAGCGCCAGGCCCACGCGTTCGGCGGAGATGGCGCAGTCCGTGGCGTCCTCGCCCGCCGGGTTGCACCAGGAGCGCAGTGCGTCGCCAAGTTCGAAGGGAAGAGCCATCCGGCCGACGGTGTCGAGATCGACCAGGCACACGCCCTTGATGGGGTCATCGAAGAGGAGATTGGAGAGCTTGAGGTCGCCGTGGCAGTGGCGCTTCGGCAACACCCCGAGGTCGGGCAGTGCCTGCCCCGCAGCGAGAATCGCCTCGGCCAGCGGGGCCACCTGCTCGAAGAGGGAATGGCGGGGGGAGGAGTCGATTGCGAGCGCGAGGGTGTCGAGGTGCGAGCGCGTGTCATGCACGCCCGCGCGAACGAAACGGTACTCGTGGTCGAGGTCTTGGAGGGCGCGGTGGAAGGTTCCGACGAGGGCGCCCGCGGTGAAGGCGTGGTCGTCGCGCACGAGGCGGTCGTAGGTGAAGAGGTCGGGGAGAAAGGTCTGCGCGCGCCACACCTCGGTGCGCTCGGGCGTCGTGCGCTCGACCCAGAGGGCGCCGTCGCGGGTGGGGATGAGCCGCGGGGTCACCACGCCCTTGCGCGCGAGATGCGCAGTGACGGCCTCGATGTCGTGGTGCACCGCCGGGCCAAACACCGGGTGCAACCGCTGAAGCACGCACCTTCCGCCTGATCCCTCAAGCAGGAAGGTGTCGTTGATCAGGCCGCGCCCGTAGGGCCGCGCCGCGGCGACCTCGAAGCCGGCGTAGTGCGCGAGCACCTCCGCGGGCGGAGCGCTCACGGATCGATGGGTCGGAGGGGCGCCTCGAAGGGGAAAACCACCACGCCCGCGGCCCCGGACGGCACCTCGCCGTCGGCCATGAGCGTCTGAATCACCCGGCTGCTGGAGCCGCTCGTACTGACAATTTCACCGGTGACGGCGTAGTGCCCGGGCTGCAGGCCCGTGAGCGTTGCGCCAGGCACGCGCGTAAACGGGATCGTCCCCGCCGAACACGAAGCCTGGAAGCCATCGAGACGCTCAACGCGCACGACCACGCGCGTCGCGGTGGTGGTGGCGCACTCGCTGCCGGGGGGATTGCCGTTGACGGTCCAGCGCACGGTGAGCCGACCGGGCGGCTCGAAGTTGATGGCCGCCTCGGTGGTCTGGTCGGACACGATCGTCGTCGGGATGACGTACTCGTAGATGGGCGTCCCGTTGGCGCGCAGCAGGCGTGCGCCCACGTTGAGGCGGTTGGCCGGGAGCATCGCCTTGGCGTACGTGCCTTGAGTACAGGGCAGACGCATCGCGGCGCCGAAGGTGGCCTGGATGTCCACGAACGCCGCCCCCACCACGGCGCACTCCGTCGCCGGGGAATTGCCGTTGATGGTCCACGTCACGTTGAGGTTTCCAGGCCCGACGAAGAGCGGAACATCGCCCGCGTCCTTGCCAACGTCCGTCTCGCCGGCGTCCGACGGGTTGGACGAACCGTTGGACGAGCACCCGAGCGCCCCCACGAGGGAGAGAGCAGACAACATCACTTTTGCGTATCGAATGGCCAGCATGACGGGCGCATAAAGCACCCCCCGGACGGGGAGTGTCAACGCCGTCCACAAGAGGTATTGCACCCGACGCCGGAGTGCGGTTGAAC
This sequence comes from Deltaproteobacteria bacterium, assembly GCA_947477565.1. GTDB lineage: Bacteria > Myxococcota_A > Polyangia > Polyangiales > SCUS01. The sequence goes on along the minus strand of CANJUR010000035.1, from coordinate 31,407 downwards.
CCTTCCTGACTAAATCACCACGGAGCCTCTCGATGCACGTTGTCCCCGCCCTCCGCAGCTCGTCGATGTTCACCCTCGTCGGCGCAGTCAGCCTCTTTGGTACCCTCGGCCACGCACAGCATCGCCGGGCCGCGGCCCCGGTCGCCTGCACCGCCGCCCAGCACGCCTCTGACGGCCACTGTTGCCTCGGCGGCGAGGAGTGGGTCCGCGCCCGCAACCTCTGTATGTGCGTGGACGGCGTAGAGGTGTGCCGCCAGGCCGCGATCGCCGCACTCCCGGTGGCCCCACCACCACCGCCACCGCCCTCCCGATGCCCAGACGGCATGGCGTTTATCGAGAACGCCGTGTTCAACATGGGCGCCGCGGCGGGCCAACCCAGGGAGGCCAACGAGACGCCCGCGCACCGTGTGACGATTGCGCCGTACTGCATCGACCGCACGGAGGTGACCGTCCACCGCTACCAGGAGTGCGCCGGCTCGGGCCAGTGCACCACCTCCGGCACGGTGAACTTTCGCGACATCCCCGCCGCCCAGGTGCCCGCCTGGAACCAACTCTGCAACCGCGCCGACCGCGCCGACCGCGCCGACCACCCGATGAACTGCATCGACTGGTCTCAGGCCAACACCTACTGCCTCTCTCGCGGAGGCCGCCTCCCCACGGAGGCCGAGTGGGAGTTCGCCGCGCGAGGGGCCGAGCCCCGCACCTTCCCCTGGGGCGAGGCCGCCCCGTCGCTCGACCGCGTCAACGCGTGCGACGCCGACTGCGTCGCGCTCCTCACGCGCAGCAACCTCTCGCGCCCCGCGGCATCCTTCCCCGGCAGCGACTCGCAGGGCGCGACGGCACCCGCGGGCACCTTCACCCCGGGCGCCTCTCCCTTCGGCGTGCTCGACATGGCCGGCAACGTGATGGAGTGGACCGGCGACTGGTTCGGCCTCTACACCGCCGCCCCCGCCACGGACCCCACCGGCGCACCCGCAGGCACCGACCGCGTGACCCGCGGCGGACACTGGTTCTCCGGCACCGCTGCCGCGCTGCGCACCACCGCACGCACCCCGGCGAACCCGACCTACCGCCTCGCCACCCTGGGCTTCCGTTGCGTGCACTCACCCGTCGAGGCGCTGCCGCCCCCGGTGCCCGCCACCATCGCCTCACCGCCCCCACCGCCCCCGCCGATGCCGCCGGGCCCGCGGCCCCGCCACCGCCACGGCCGGTAGACGCCCGCAGGGTGCATCCAGCATCCTCCGCAGCATGCGATCGATGGTCTTCCTGGCGCTCGCCCTGTCCCTCGGCTGTTCGAGCGGCCCCACACACCACTTGCACATGATCAACGCGCGCCGCACCCCGCGCGCCGCACCCTGCGTCGAGCCGACGGTCTTCACCGACCGTGGCCCCGAGACGCCACGCGAAAACATCGCAGTGCTCACCTCGGAGTGCAGCGGCGAGCACCCCGAGCAGTGCCGCCGTGCGATGCAGATCGCGGCGTGCGAGGCCGACGCCGACGCCGTGGTCGAAGCGACGGCACGACCGCTGCGCGGCGGGCGCGTGCGCCTCGTGGGCACCGCCGTCGTGTGGCAGACGCCCTAGGCGCGAGCTTTCAGTGGACGACGGTGACGGGCGCCGCGGACGGGCGCTCGTTCGGCTGCCGGGCGCTCACGCTGTCGGTGCGCTCGAGCCCCGCGCGTACGAAGCGCACAAACAGCGGGTGCGGCGCCATCGGCCGTGACTTCAACTCCGGATGAAACTGACACCCCACGAAATACGGATGCCCGCCCAGCTCGATCATCTCGACCAGCTTCTTGTCCGGTGAGGTGCCCGACAGCACGAGCCCTTTTCCCGTGAGCACCTCGCGGTACTCGTTGTTGAACTCGTACCGATGCCGGTGCCGCTCAGAGATCTCCGTCGCGCCGTACGCCTCCGCCGCGAGGGAGCCCGGGGTGAGCACGCAACCGTAGGCGCCGAGGCGCATCGTCGCGCCCTTGTCGCGCACGCCGCGCTGCTCGGGCATCAGGTCGATGACCGACGGCGCCTGCGGGTCGAACTCGGCGCTGTTGGCCCTGGCAATGCCCGCAACGTGCCGCGCAAACTCCACCACCGCGAGCTGCATCCCGAGGCAGATGCCAAAGAAGGGGATGCCCTTCTCGCGCGCGTACTCGATCGCGTTGATTTTCCCCTCGACGCCGCGCTCGCCGAAGCCGCCCGGCACCAGGATCGCGTCGCACTCACCGAGCGCACTCGCCACTTCGCCGGGGCCTGTCTCAAGCTCTTCGCTGTCAACGAAGTTGAGATCGACGCGGCAGTCGTTGGCGATACCCGCGTGAATGAGCGCCTCGTTGAGGCTCTTGTAGGAGTCGCGCAGGTGCACGTACTTGCCCACCACAGCGACGCGGACGGTGCCCTTCGTCGGCCGGGTGAAGCGCTCCACGACGCGCTGCCACGGCGCCATGTCGGGCAGCCTCGACCAGATGTTGAGGCGCTCGCAGAGCAGGTCGTCGAGGCGCTCCGAGTGCAGCGCCGCGGGGAGCTCGTAGAGGCAGCTCACATCGAGGGCCGCAATCACCATGTCCGTCGGCACGTTGGAGAAGAGGGAGATCTTCTCCTTGATGGACTGCGACAGCGGCCGGTCGGTGCGGCAAAGCAGCACGTCAGGCTGGATGCCGATCTCGCGCATCTCCTTCACGGAGTGCTGCGTCGGCTTGGTTTTGAGTTCGCCGGCGGCGCTGATCCACGGCACCAGGGTGACGTGCACGCTGACGGCATTGGTGGCGCCGGCCTCGAGCTTGAGCTGCCGCACTGCCTCCAGGAAGGGCAGTGACTCGATGTCCCCGACGGTTCCGCCGATCTCGACGATGGCAACGTCGGCCCCGGCGGTGGCCTCGCGCACGCGCGCCTTGATCTCGTCGGTGATGTGCGGAATGACCTGCACCGTCGCGCCGAGGTACTCCCCGCGCCGCTCCTTGGAGATCACCGCCTGGTAGATCTTGCCGGTGGTGAGGTTGTTGGCGCGGGTGAGCCGCGCGTTGGTGAAGCGCTCGTAGTGCCCAAGATCGAGGTCGGTCTCCGCGCCGTCGTCGGTCACGTAGACCTCGCCGTGCTGGTACGGCGACATCGTGCCGGGATCGACGTTGATGTACGGGTCGAGCTTGACGAAGGTGACGCGCAACCCGCGCGCCTCGAGCAGCGCCCCGATGGACGCCGACGCGAGACCCTTGCCGATAGAAGACACCACGCCGCCGGTGGTGAAGATGAACTTCGTACGCTTGGCGCTCATCGGATCGTTCGCCTCCGGACTACTGCCTCGAATCAACGCCCACCCCGTCGCCCTGGAGCACACCGATATCCACTACCCCCAGACGAATGTGGGGCAGTGATTGGAGCCGGTGTGCTCGCGTCGCGCTGGGGGGGGAAAACCCACAAGAAATGTGCGATGGCGATGAGGCCGCCGACCACCTCTTGGGGGTGCAAGGGGCATCCCTATAGGAAGCAGGGACGACCGTTGTCAATCCGCGAGGTGGGTTCTGCGCCGTTGCACCGCGCTCAGTTCGCGCAAGCGCAGAGACTACCGACACACATGCAGATCGATCCGCCGCGGCACATCGCGCCTTCGCTCGCACGGCTGCACGGCTCGCACGCGCTCGCTCGGCATACCTCCGCGCAAAACACCCCGCACGCCCCGCAGTTGTTCGGATCGCTTGGCAGCGCCGTCTCGCAGCCGTCGCCCTCGTCGCCGTTGCAATCGCCGAAGGTCGCCTCGCAGGTCGCGATGTGGCACCGCCCGCTCGTGCACCGCGGCGTCGCACGCGGAAACCGGCAGTCGTCGCCGCACCCGCCGCAGTGCGCGACGTTGCTCCGCATATCGACCTCGCACCCGTCGTCCGGCGATCCGTTGCAGTTGGCGAAGGACGGGCTACACGACGCGACCGCGCAATGCCCCTCCTCGCAAATCGGCGAAGCATTCGCCGGGGCGCACACCCGCCCGCAGCCGCCACAGCTCGCGAGCGCGAGGTTGGTGTTCACCTCGCAGCCATTGTCGTCCCGGGCGTCGCAGTCTGCCCAGCCCGCGTCGCAGCGCCCGATGCGGCACCCGCCGACGACGCATGCCGGCGTCGCGTTGGCGCGATCGCACACCCGCCCGCAGACCCCACAACTCGCCGGGTTGCTCGCGGTCTCCACCTCGCAGCCGTTGGCCGCGTCTCCGTCGCAGTTGTTGAAGCCCGCACCGCACGCGCCGAGGCCGCAGAGCCCGTCGCGACACACCCCCACGGCGTTGGGGTAGGCACAGCGACTGGCGCACGTTCCGCAGTGGGCGGCGGTCGTGCGGAGGTCGGCCTCGCAGCCGTTGCTCGCGTTGCCGTCACAGTCGCCGAAACCCGGATCGCAGGCCGCCACTCCGCACGCCCCCGCGACGCAGGCTCCGGTCCCGTGCGCGGGAGCACAGCGCATCCCGCATCCGCCGCAGTGCAGCAGGTCGGCGCGAGTATCGATCTCGCAGCCGTTGCCCGGGCTCGCGTCGCAGTCGCCGAAGCCCGGCGAGCACGCGAGCACCCCGCACACGCCCGCCGTGCAGCGCGCAGTCGCGTGGGGTGGTGCGCACCGCTGACCGCACGCTCCACAGTGCGCGAGGTCGCCAAACACGCTCACTTCGCACCCGTTGGACGGCATCAGGTCGCAATCGCCGAAGCCCGCCACGCATACGCCGACGGTGCAGGTTCCGTCCGCGCAGCCTGCCATCGCGTTGGCGAGGGCGCAGCGGTTGCCGCAGACGCCGCAGTGGTCACGGTCTGAGCGCGTCGATATCTCGCACCCGTTGCGCGCGTCGAGGTCGCACTCCGAGAACCCATCGAGGCAGCGCCCGGGCGCGCACGCACCCGCTACGCAGGTCGCCATCGCGTTGGGAAATGCGCACGGCTCGCAGCCGACCGCACCGCACCCGGCGGTCGGGTCCGTCGCGCTCGCGCATCGCGAACCGCATCGCCGCTCGCCCGCCGCGCAGCGCACGCACGCGCCGCAATCGTCGATGTCGCCCGCGCTGACATCCACGACGTCCTCAGCCACGTCTGCCGCACCCGCGTCCACCGTGACCTCCGGCGCACCCGCGTCGGAGCCCACGTCCACCGCGCCCGCGTCGAAGCCCACGTCGAAGCCCACGTCGACAACGCTCCCGACCTCCGTACCGCCGTCCGCGCCGGGTGTTGTGCCGTCGCTGCACGCCGCGAGCGAGGCGATGATCACGGTCAGGGTCGCCCAGTGCGCTCGTCGGTTCATCACGGAAAGCAGGGTAGTCCCCATCCTCGGCGATCGAAACCCTTGTCACCGTCGGGCGGCCTCGCGGCGCGCCTCCGCAGCGCCCACCTCGTCACCCGTCGCGGCAAGATACTCCGCGAGGTTGCGCCACGCCCGAGGGCGATCGGGCTGCAGGTCGAGCGAGCGCTGCGTCAACAGCACCGCCGCGGTGAAGTGCCCCGCGCGGGCCTCGGCCAGACCCAGGTTGGTCCACGCCGCGGCGTGATCGGGCCACTCCGCAAGCGCCGCGCGCCACAGCGGAACCCCCCGCGCCACCTCCCCCCGCGCCTCGCGCACCCCGGCGGCGAAGAGCACCATCGCCCCGATGCGCCGCGCTCCGACCCCTGCGCCCGGCACCCGCGGCAGCACCCACTCCACCGCCGTCCGATCGACCGACCCGGTGACCGCCACCGCCCCACCGACGCGCGCAAACACCGGCGTCTCCCCCGGCGCGAGCGCAATCCACGGAGCATCCCGCCCGTCGCCTTCCCAGCGCACCCGCGTACCTGCGCGATCGAGCAGCCAACGCAGTCTCCCGCCCTCGCCGTGTGCCTGATCGGATCCGCGCAGCAGCGATCGCCGCGGATCGAGACGTCGCCAGGTAGACGGGTCCGCGAGGTTGCGCTGCGGCAGCACCGTCACGTCGGGCCGCTCGCCCTCGACCCACTGCGCGTACATCGCTCCGCCGCAGGTATCATCCGACTTGCACAACACCACCGAGCGCGCAGGGACCGACCCAAGCGCCCCAGCGCCGCCCAGTACCTCGCTCGCCGCCCACCCGTCCGCGGCCCCTCCCCAGCGCGTGTCGCACCGCGCCAGTACGCCTACGGTCAGCGCCGCAACCGCCAGAACCGAGAGTTTCGTCCGCGGCCCGGCGAGGCGGGAGAGGAGAGCTCCGAGCGCGAGCGCGGAGAGCACCGCCAGGCCGGCCTCGGTAACGAAGAGGGTCTGCCGATCGAGGGTTCCCATCGGGTTGATCAAGACGGCGTAGGCGAGGTCGAGCACCGTCACCGCGAGCACCGGCCACGCAGCGCGCCGACGCAGAGCGAGCACCGCACCGGCCAGGGAGAGCAGCGCCATCGGTATGCCGAGGTCTTCGACGAGCATGCGCCCCGCGGTCGTGAGGTCTTCCGGGATGCGCCACAGCACGAGAATGCGCCCCACGTGGGACGCTCGAATCGTGCGTGCAGTGAGGTGATCGATCCAGCGTGAGAGGGTCGCCGGGTCGCCCCAGTCGATGGGTCCGCCGCGCCGCGCCGCGAGCGGGAGGTAGACCACCGCGAGCGACCCAACTAGCGCGAGCGCGACCACCGGAACTAGCGAACGCACGCACTCCGACCACCGACCCGAGCGCCCCGCGGGCCAGACCGTGAGAGCGACGGCGACGAGCGCCGCCGGGCGCGTGGTGACGTGCATCGCCAGCGAGAGTCCGAGCGCGAGGCCCGCGAGGCGGCGGCGCGTCGGGACGGGCATACCACCACTGGTAAGCGTGAGGGCCGCGAGGGTGACCAGCAGCGAGGCCGCGTAGACCTCCATCGCCGTCGCGGCGCGCAGCACCGTCCCGCAGGCCAGGAGCGCAGCGGAGGAAAGTCCCGCGAGGGCGAGACGCGGAGCGGGCGCGACGGCGGCGAGGAGACGGTGCGTGAGGGCCGCGGCGCACCCGCAGGCCAGGGCCATGAGCGCGCCGACCGCAAGGTTGGCGCGGAAGGCGACATCGCCGATGGGCACCAGCATCGCGAGGCGCACGAAGAGCATATCGACGGGGAATCCCGTCGGGTGCGGCACGTCGAGGAGGAAGGCGGCAGCGGAGAGTTCGCCGGCGTCGCGGTAGGTGACGGAGGGCGCGGCGTGGAGGGTGAACCAGAGCGCCGCGGGGACAGCGCCGAGCGCGAAGGCTCGCCGGGTCAATCCAGGGAGCAGTGGGTGAAGACGAGGTTGACGTCGGCGTCGATGACCCGGGTGTCGCCGCTGGCCCGCATGGCGGTGCAGCGGGTGACGACGTGCAGGCCGTCGGTGACCGTGGTGGTGGTGTCTACGCAGGTGCCGCTGCCGGAGAAGGTCGAGTCGCCGACGACGAAGTTGGCCGTGGGGCTCTCCCGCGCAAGGCCCGTCGAGGGGAGCGGAATGCTCAGCGTGAAGCGCTTGAACTCCGTGGGCCCGGGGCTCTCGCGGGTGACCTGAATCTCCCAGCGGTTGGCCACGCGGGTGCAGAGCCCGGTGAACCCGGAGCCGGACTCGAGCGCGGTGGTGCTCGCGGTGAAGTCAAAGCCCATTCGCGTAGGGGTCTGGCCGGCGATCTGAGCGGTCAGCACCGCGGACCCTTGCACGCTGAGCGCGTCGCTCGCGCAGCCCGCGAGCAGCGCCAGCGACCCGGCCAGAAACATCGGTTGGGGAAAGGTCTTCATGGGGTAGTGGATCATCCTCTCCGCGAGCGCAAAACACGGACCGTGCCAGCGCCGGGCAACGTGCAAACACGCGGTTCGTAGCACCTTTTCGAGCCGACGCGTGTACCGGGGCGTTCGCGGTCGGGGGTGTCAACCGGGATGCACGGTGGCGGGCTCAACCCCCGCGGAGCTGCCGCCGCTTCAGGTCGAGGAGGTCGCGACCCACCCGGTACACCGTGCGCCACCCGGCGCTCTTGCTCTGCCCCGCGCGACGCGGAACGCACTCGATGGTCACCACCGCCGAGCGCACCCGCTGCTGCATCGCGCGAATCGGAAACTCGAAGTTCAGGAAGAAGGTATCGGGCACCAGCGCGCGCGCGCTGAAGAGTTCGCGACGGAAGAGGTACGGCCCGTCCGAGCGCATCGTCACCCCGTGCACGGCGCGAATCATCCCGCGCACGCCCGCGGAGAATACCTTGCGGAGTAATCCGTCGTCGCGGTCGCGGTACACCGAGAACACCACGTCGGCGTCCCCGCGCTCGGCTTCGGCCAGAAGCACGTCGATCTCCCCTGGCGGAATCTGCCCATCGCACGGCAGAAATGTCACCCACGGCCGCGTCGCCGACGCCACGCCGGCCTTCAGCGCCCCGCCGATGCCCCGGTTGGCGCCAAGGGAAAACGCCGTCGCGTGCGGGTCACCCGCGAGCACCGCGCGCGCCGCCGCCAGGGTTCCGTCAGTGCTCCCGTCATCGACGAAGATCAGCTCGTGCTCGGGCCCCTTCGCGCGCAGCCACGCGTGAATCTCCCGCAGCACCGTCGGGACGTTCTCCGCTTCGTGAAAGGCGAACACCACCACCGCGAAGCTCTCCACCCTCATGGCCGCATCCTCAGCACCCGCGCCGGGACGCCCGCCACCACCGCGTACGCAGGCACGTCTTCGGTCACCACCGCCCCGGCGCCCACCACCGCGCCGCGCCCCACGCGCACCCCCGGCAGAATCACGCTGTTGATCCCGAGGTCGCTGTCGTCTTCGATCACCACCGCGGCCATCGCCACGGGCGAGAAGAGCACCGGCACCTCGCGCCCTGCTTCGGTGTGTGCCGACGTGATGATCTTCACCCCGGGGCCGATGCCCACGCGAGCGCCGATGGTGATCCCGCCGGCGCTGTGAAAGAAACACTGCTGGCCGATCCAGGTCTGATCGCCGATGACCATCTCGTTGCGGTAGTAGCCCTTCAAGATCGCCTGGTGGCCGACGTACACGTTGCGCCCGAGGGAGATATTTTCGGGATGGAAGATCATCACCCCGGGCTCGAACACGCAGCCCTCCCCGAGCGCTCGAAACTGCGACGGCTCGAAGATCCCGGTGCCGTGCGACCGGTGCATTCGCTCGCCGCTCACGCCGACCCCACCGCGGCGACGCCCTCGTCGAGGCGCTGATCGAGTTCTGTCGCGAGCGTCAGCACTCGCGCCCGAGGGAGCTTCGCCCCGGCGCCATCGCGCTCCAGTTGGTCGAGGGTCTCACGCGCGAGCAGCACCGGCAGCGCGGTGAACTCCACGAAGCCCCGCGGCGCCCCGGCGCTTTGGAGCGTGATCACGTATCGGTTCGCCGCCCGGAGGTTGGACCGGGCGAGCGCGAGCACCGCAGCGCGGTCGGTGTCCGGCGGGAGATACGTGCGGCCGTCGTGGGCGTCGTCGGCGGCGTCCTTGAGGATATTGACGAGCTGCAGCCCCTCGCCGAAGGCCCGCGCGTCGGCGCGCAGGGCACCCTCCACTGCAGGCGCAGCGAGCGCGGGAGCATCGTGAACGAACAGGTCAGTGAGCATCTCACCCACGATGCCTGCGACGACGTAGCAGTACTCCTGGAGGTCATCGAGCGTCGCGAGTTGGAGCGAGCCGTGCTCGTCGCTGCGCTCGACGAAGCCGCGCATCCCGTCGGCGGTGCGCCGCGCGTGGTGGAGCACGATGGCCCGGGCCGAGGCAGACAACTCATCGAGGGCAGCAAACACGTCTGGTGCTGCGGCCAGGAGATCGAGGTAGCCGACGTGCTCCGTGGGACGCCCGGCGCACCATCGCTGGCTCAGTTCAGCCGTGCGGGCGCGCGTTGCGACGGGGGAATCGGCCAGCAGTGCGAGCAGGTCGGTGAGGGCCTCGGCGCGGCGAGCGCGTGGCCACACGGCGGCGTCCTCGAAGGTGTCCGCGAGGCGGAAGAGCAGGTACGCGAGAGTGGTGGCGAGGCGCGTCGGCTCGGGCAAGCGGGGGATCGAGAGCGCGAAGGTTCGGCTCGTGCGATCGAGGAGCCCCGGGAGGTCAGTCATGGCGTTGGGTCGTCGGTTGGTCCGGGGTTGTCAAGCCCTGCGGCGCGTCGGTTCGTTGCCCTTTCAGTGCCCCCGGGCATAGTGACTGGCAATGGATGCGCTTGGAGAGCTTATCGGACAGGTCACCCGCTATCATCCGGAAGCCGACGTGGGGCTGCTGCGGCGGGCGTTCGAGTTCGGCGAACGCCACCATGAGGGGCAGAAGCGCAAATCCGGTGAAGCGTATTTCACGCATCCCATCGCGGTCGCCAGGATCATCACGGAGCTACGGCTCGACTCTGCCTCGCTCTGCGCGGCGCTGCTCCACGACACGGTGGAGGACACCAGGGCGACCATCGAAGACGTGCAGCGGGAGTTCGGCGAGGAGGTGGCCTTCCTCGTAGACGGCGTGACCAAGCTGTCGAAGTTCAACTTCACCTCGAAGGAAGACGCGCAGGCGGAAAACTTCCGCAAGATGCTTCTCCACATGGCGAGCGACATCCGCGTGCTGCTCGTGAAGCTCGCCGACCGCCTCGACAACATGCGCACGCTCGATCACATGAAGCCCGAAGCGCAGGAGCGCATCGCGCGAGAGACCCTCGACATCTACGCCCCGCTCGCCAACCGGCTGGGCATCGCATGGATGAAGTCCGAGCTCGAAGACCTCGGCTTCAAGCACACCAACCCCGACGGATACAAGCAGGTCTCCGGCAAGCTCACCGCGCTCGTGCAGCAGCGCGACGGGTACATCCACCGCACGCAGGCGCTGCTCTCCGAGCGCTTCGCCGAAGCGGGCTTCGCCACGGAGGTCAGCGGGCGCGTGAAGCACCTCTATTCGATCTGGCGGAAGATGCAGCAGTCCAAGAGCGAGTTTGAGCAGGTGTGGGACGTCATCGCGTTTCGCGCCGTGGTCGAGTCTGCGGCCGACTGCTACGCGGTGCTCGGCGTGGTGCACTCGCTCTTCACGCCAATTCCGGGGCGATTCAAGGACTACATCGCGCTGCCGAAGCCCAACGGGTACCAGTCGCTGCACACCACCGTGCTCGGACCGGACCGCGAGCGCATGGAGGTTCAACTGCGCACGCGCGACATGCACGGCATCGCCGAGCAGGGCATCGCCGCGCACTGGAAGTACAAAGAGCGCCCGAAAAACGTCGCGGGGCATGCCATCGACCACAAGGACGCGCAGCGCTTCCACTGGCTGCGCCAGCTGATGGAGTGGCAGCAGGAGCTGAGAGACCCGCAAGAATTCCTCGAGAGCGTGAAGGTCGATCTCTTCCAGGACGAGGTGTACGTCTTCACGCCGCGCGGGGAGATCAAGGTGTTTCCGCGCACCGCGACGCCGGTCGATTTCGCCTACGCGGTGCACACCAACGTCGGCAGCAAGTGCACCGGCGCGCGGGTCAACGGACAGATCGTTCCACTGCGCTACCATCTGCGCTCCGGCGACGTCGTGGAGATCATGACGGACCCCAACCGCCACCCCAACAAGGACTGGCTGGAGTTCACCGTCACCTCCCGGGCACGCAGCAAGATTCGTGGGTATCTCCGCTCCGAGCAGCGCGAGTCGGCGCTCAAGCTCGGGCGCGACCTGCTCGAGCGGGCGTTGCATGCCGCGGGGCTGAGCTTCGCCAAGGTACTCAAGACCAACGCCCTCGGCCGCGCCCTCGAAGACGCCAAGCTGCAGAGCGTGGACGAGTTGATCATCCAGGTGGGCTACGGGCGCTACAGCGCCGACGCCGTGGTGCGCAGCCTGATGCCGCCGGAGAGCCTGCCCCCGCCGGACATCAAGCAGGGGACCATGGAGCGCGTCATGCGCAAGGTCACCGGGCGGGACAGCAACGGCATTCTGGTGGATGGCGAAAACAACATCCTGGTGCGCTTCGCGAAGTGCTGCTCGCCGCTGCCGGGCGACCAGATCGTCGGCTACATCAGCCGCGGCCGAGGCATCTCGGTGCACCGCCGGAGCTGTACCAAGGGCCTCGACATCGACCCCGAGCGCCGCGTGACGGTGAGCTGGGACGAAGGCGCGAAGATGTCCCGGCCGGTGTGCCTGCGGGTCATCACGGCCAACCGCCCGGGGCTGCTTGCGGAGGTCGGCAACACCTTCTCCAAGTGCGGCGTGAACATCGAAGAAGCCAACTGTCGCGCGGCCGAAGAGGAGCGCGCGGTCAATCTCTTCACCTTCACCATCACCGACCTCGGATCGCTCAAGGGCGTGATGCGAGCCCTGCAGAAGGTGAAAGGCGTCCTCTCCGTCGAGCGGGTGTGAGCGATCGCATCGACGCCCGATAACCCTCCGATTCGTCCTCCCTTTCGCGTGCGCGGCCGCACTCGGTTGCGCCGACGCGGGCGTTTGTACGCCGTGGTGCTCAGCAACCCTGGCTGCGCCCAGACCGGCGAGTTTTGCGTGCTCTGGAACCCCCGCAGTCTCGACCCCCCGCCTTGGCGGCGCGTGCCACGTGCACAGCAATGGGCCGACCACTGCGTACCCGTTCAACCCGCTGACGTTCTCGCGCCCCAACGGGGTGTACTCGTACACCAGCGACGCCTCGCTGCGGTCGGGGCCGATCGAGCAATACCGTACCTCGTATGATTTCACCGTCCCGGCGTCGTATGTGTCCAACTTCATCAACGTCGTGACCACCGAAGGAGGATCACTGGAGATGGACGGCCAGGCCCTCCGCGGATCGTCCTCCGCCGTGGCGGGCTTCACGGTGTTTACGCTGCCCATCGCGCCCGGCAACCACCACCTCGTGAGCCCCGGTGGGCAGGGCCTCGGGCTCAAGGTCTACGGCGTCGCGCCGTACACTTCGTACATGTACCCGGGCGGCCTCGACCTCCGACACATCACCCCAGGATGAACGGGTCGACGCCACGCTCAAACCAATATGATTCAAGCATTTTTGTGATGGATTGCGGGTCGCAAAAGCTCAGCCCAGATCCATCACCCCATCGACGGGGATCTCTCCCGGGTCCAGAAGTCGGCGCACGAGGCGCGCGGCGTACTCCTCCGGCGCAAGCGCGTCTTGACGCCCAAGCGGAGTGTTAACCAACTCGGTGAGCAACTTCGGCGGACGCACCACCCGCACACGCGCCGCAGGTTGCTCCGCCGCGGCGACGCGGGCGAGGGCCTCCACCGCGCACTTCGCCGCCACGTAGTGGGGCCACTCCGCAGGCGGATCGAGCACCGCCGAGGACGACATCACCACGGCGGTTCCACGCTGTGCGGCCACGAGATCGAGGAAGTACGACAGCGGAACAGCCACCATCGCCACGCTGCGAGCGACGTGCTCGGTGATGCGCAGCGCCGACGCGGGCTCCAACCACAACGGCCGCAATGCCGGACATGCGTTGCACACCAGGAGGTCGAGACGACCGTGCTCCGCGACGATCATCGCCCGCGCCGCCGCCGCCCACACCGGATCGCCCGCGTCGCCGTGAAGAGGAACAAAACGCCCAGGCGTCCCGGTCAACCGCGCGGCGAGCGCATGGGCCTCCGACACCGACGAGAGGTACGTCCCGATCACGGTGCAGCCGTGCAACGCCAGCGCGTGGGCGATGGCCGCACCAAGCCCGCGGCTCGCGCCGGTCACCAGCGCCACCTGGCCGCGCAGTCGATCGGAGCGTCCCACCGCGGCCTCGACGGCATCCATCGGGGCGGGAGAGAGTTCCTGCCGCGCGAAGGCAGTGAGCTTTCCGCGCGCCGACAAAACCCCTGCAACGGACGTCGCCAGGGACAGAGAAAGCATCCCGAACTCCGCGTGCATCGCATCAAGGCGGAGCGACCACTCAAGCGGCGCCGCGGAGGCCGAGACGTCGGCGTCGAAGTCCATCGCGAGGTCGGAGAAGAGGGCGCGACGACCGGGGAGTTCCATGCCCACGAGGTAGCTGGCGAGGAGGAGGGTCTCGACGTGCCGTGGGCCGACACCGCGCGCCGCGAGCGCATGGCGAACCATTAGCGTCGCAAGCGCCGCAGACCTGGCGGCGTAGCGACCGTGAAGCGCGAGTCCCGCCACGAGCGCGTCGTCGGCGTGATCGGCGGACTCCGCGCGCGCAGCAAACGACTCCGTCCAGGCAGGCGTCGCAGCCACCTCCCCGGAGCGAAAGTGGGCCGTCAGGCGCAGCACCACCCGACGCCCGTCGCGGAGCTTCACCTTCGCGCGCTCAGGGGACAACTCCGCGACATCGACCACGTACCCGACCCCCACGAACATCGGCCCGACAAACTCCACGGAGAGCTTCGAGAGCGCCTGCCCCGGGCGTGGACGCAGGTGACCGAGAGCTCGCAGCGTACCCAACGCCCCGAACACCACGCGCTCGCCAAAGGCCGTGCGCCGGGCATACGCAGCAGAGCGGTGCAGCGGGTTGACGTCGTGGCTGGCGGCGGCAAACAGATCGAGGTCGGACTCGTCGAATCGAACAGACGCAGGCGCGGCGGTGGTCATCGCGTCGGCGTTCATAGCATCGGCGTTCTCGCTTCGGGAGAGGCCGCCCAGCGCGCTACAACCCCGGTTCGTGAGCTCACCCCACGGCGGCGTCGTCCTCCTCCTGCACGCGCACCTGCCGTACGTGCGCCACCCCGAACACGACGACCACCTCGAGGAGCGCTGGCTCTTCGAGGCCATGCTGGAGTGCTACCTCCCGCTCGTCGCCGTGCTCGATGGACTGTCCCCGTACAACCGCGCCCGCATCACCCTCTCGCTCTCCCCGTCGCTCGTCGCCATGCTCGACGACGCGCTACTCCGGGCACGATTCGAGCGGCACCTCAATCACCTCGACGCCCTCATCGCGAGCCTCCGCGCGGACGACCTCCCGGGCGCCGCCCTTGACGCCCACGCCGCTGCCCTCCGCTACGCCCGGCTCACCTGGACCCGCATCGAGGGTGACCTCCCCGGCGCCTTCGCCCGCCTCGCCCGCGCCGGGCGTCTCTCCCTCTGGACCACCGCCCTCACCCACGCATTGCTCCCGCTGTTTGGCGCGCACCCGTGGTTTGTTGATGCGCAGATCGCGCTCGCGGTCGCCACGCACACGCGCCGTTTCGGCGATGCGCCCGACGGGTTCTGGCTGCCGGAGTGCGGCATCGCGCCGGGGCTCGACGTCGCCCTCGCAGACCACGGTCTGTACGCCACCGTGCTCGAGTCGCACGCGCTGCTCTTCGGCCACCCGCGGCCGCCGAATGCCACCGCGCGCCCGGTGATCACCCCCGCGGGCGTCGCCTGCTTTGGCCGCGACCCGGACGCCGCCGCCGCCGTCTGGAGCCGCTCCACGGGCTACCCCGCGCACCCGCTGTACCGCGACTTCCACGAGGACGTCGGCCTGCGCGCGCCCGTCTCACGCCTCACGGATTTCCTCGCCGCGGACGGTTCGCGTGCCCCCACCGGGCTCAAGCTCTGGCGCATCACCGACCGCCAGGGCTCCCCCAAGCAGCCCTGGAATCCAACCCTCGCCCGCACCCTCTCCCTCGCCCACGCCCGCGACTTCGGCGACCGCTGCGCCCGTCGCCTCGACGCGCTCGCCCTTCGCGGCGTGGTCGGTCCGGTCATCGTCGCCCCTTACGACGCCGAGCTTTTCGGCCACTGGTGGTCCGAAGGAACCTCCTTCCTCGCAGGCCTGCTCGCCACCCTGGACGCTCGCGCGATCACCCCGAAGGATTACCTATCAAGGTATGATTCCCACCCCCGGGTGTCGCCCAACGCGAGCACCTGGGGCGAGGGCGGCCACCTCGCGCGCTGGGTCCACCCGAGCACCACGGCGATGCTGCGCTCCGTCGATGAATCCGCCGCGCAGCTACTCGCCGCGACGGCCCCGCCTGCGGTGCTCCGCCAGGGCCTTCGCGAGCTGTGCCTCATGGCTGCCTCGGACTGGCCCTTCCTCACCCGCAACGGAACCGCCGCCACGTACGCCGGCTCTCGCGTCGCCGACCACCACGCCGCCCTGCGCGCCCTGCTCGCCGGAGCCTCCCCCGCGGCCCGCGCTGCGCGGTACGGCTGGCCCACGGACGAACTCCTCGATGCCGTGTTTGGCGCGGGCGGTTTGGTACAAGCCGGGCGCTTCGGTTATGGGTGACGCCCTCGCGCGACGACGGTGCTCGCGCGTGCTCCCACAGGTGTGATGATGGCGCTTCGATTGGATGGTGCTTTTACGGCCCTGGTGACCCCGTTTCGCGGGGGCGCGGTCGACCTCGCCGCGATGGAGTCCCTCACCGCCTGGCAGGTGGCCGAGGGCATCGGCGGAGTCGTCCCCTGCGGCACCACCGGTGAGTCGCCGACGGTCACCGCAGCGGAGGCCCGGGAGATCATCGCCACCGTCGTGCGCGTGGTGAACAAGCGCGTCCCGGTCATCGCCGGCACCGGCACCAACGCCACCGCGGAGACCATTGCCCGCACGAAGACCGCACACGATCTCGGGGCCGACGCCGCCATGGTGGTGATGCCCTATTACAACAAGCCCTCGCAGGCGGGCCTGCTCGCGCACGTGCGCGCCGTCCACGACGCCACCAGCCTCCCGTTGGTGCTCTACAACGTCCCCACGCGCGGCACCGCCGACCTCGCCACGGAGACCATGGTCGAGATCGCGAAGCTCTGTCCCCGGGTTATCGCGTTGAAGGAGGCCACGGGCAACATCCTCCGCGCGCAGGCCACCATCGCCGCCCTCGGCGACCGGATTACGGTGCTCTGCGGCGACGACGCACTCACCGTCGGAATGATGGCGTGCGGCGCGCGCGGAGTGATCTCCGTTGCCAGCAACGTCGTTCCTGCGGCGGTGCAAGCGGTGGTGACGGCGTTCCTTGCGGGGGACGTGGCGGAGTCCCGGCGGCGGCACCAGGCGCTGCTCGGCGTGTACGAGGCGATGTTCGTGGAGACCAACCCGGGGCCCGCCAAGGCGGCGCTCGCGTGGATGGGGAAGATTCCCGCGGAGATTCGGCTGCCGATGGTGTGGCCGGCGGAAGCATCCGTGGCGAAGACCATCGCTGCACTCAAGGCCTACGGACTCCAGGGAGGCTGAGCCCACCCATGCTGAAGGTCACCATCGCAGGAGCGTCGGGGCGGATGGGCCGGCTGCTCCTCGAGCAGATCGCCACCGCGGAGAACACGAAACTGGTCGGCGCGCTCGAGCACGCAGGTTCGCCCGAGTTGGGCGCCGACGCGGGCGCGCTGGTGGGGCGACCGTGGGGCGTGCGCATCGTGAGCGATCCGATCGTCGCCCTGCGCGACGCCGACGTGGTGATCGACTTCAGCAACGCGAGCGCGACCGCCGCTGTGGTGCGCGCGGCTGCGGCGGCGAGCGTGGCCTGCGTGGTCGGTACCACCGGGCTGAGCGCGGAGGCCGAGGAGGCGCTGCGCGAGGCGGCGATGAAGATCCCGGTGCTGGCATCGCCCAACATGTCTCTCGGGGTGCAGGTGCTCGCGCACGCCCTCGCGGAGACGCTGCGCCTGCTCGGCGCAGACTGGGACGTGGAGATCATCGAGACGCACCACCGCGCCAAGCGGGACGCCCCTTCGGGAACTGCGCTGCGGCTCGCGGACGTGGTGACGAAGGCCCGCGGGCTGACCCGCGACGACCTCACGCACGGGCGGCACGGCGGGGCAGCGCAGCGGACGGACAAAGAGATAGGCATGCACGCGGTGCGAGGCGGCGACGTGGTGGGCGACCACACGGTGCTGCTCGCGGGCGCAGGGGAGCGCATCGAACTCACGCACAAGGCGACGAGCCGCGCGGTGTTCGCGGCGGGGGCGCTGCGGGCTGCGCGGTGGCTGAAGGGCCGCGCGCCTGGGCGCTACTCCATCGGCGACGTGCTCGGTATCGCGGGCTGACGGGCGGGCGATGCCGCTGCTCGCGTGGATGGGCTGGTGCGTCGCGCTGGGCCTGCTCGCCGCGGTGCTCGCCGCGCGAGAACTACGGTCGTCGCCGCGCGGGGTGACGCAACTGCGGACCTTCATCGCGCTGGCGACGCACGAGGCCGCGGTGGCGGTGCCGGTGACTTTCTGGGTGCTGGCACGACACGCCGACTGGGCCCTGAGCTACGCGGCCGATGGGGCGCGGGTGCCCTCCGCGGCGCTGCTGTTGGCGGCGCTCGCGTGCGGGGGCCTCGCGTTGGGAGGGTTTGCGCTGGGTGCGTGGTGGATTCGCGCGCACCAACCGCGGCGGCCCGGCGCGATGGCCCTCGGGCTGCTGGCCGCGGGCCTCGTGGGATGCGTGCTGCTGCACCACCGCGTCGGCCTGGTGGGTTCGACGGTGCAGTACCGCGGCGGGTTCGGCCTGGCGCCGCTGGCGGGATCACGGGTGCTCGGCACGGTGGCGGTGGCGGGATTGGGTTACCTGGCAGCGTATGTTCACCTCGGGTGGACGCTGCGGACCCGACTCTAAGGCTGGATTGAACCGCGGGCTCACGAGCGTAGCAGGGCTCACTGAGCCCGCGCCGACGACTGGCACCCTCGGCACATGTCGACGGAAGTGCTCCGTGGGGTTTGCGAGGGTAGGGGGCTCGCGAGGGTGGGGCTCGCGAACCCCCGCTCGCGAACCCCGGCTCGCGAACCCCACCGGTCACTTCCGCCGTCGGGTACGAGTGGTGGCTTTCTCGACCCAATGGGAGCCTCCGACTTCGATCCAGCGGCGTTCCGCGCGCAAGCTCAGTTTCCTCGGACCGCGCTTGTGCGACGGTTTCCGGGTCTGTGTTTCAGCAGAGTTACGAGCGTTCCCCGCATCCCTGCTTAGGCGAGAGTGAACCGCGGGCGGATGGAAGGCGCCGAGGAGATGCCCGACGCAGAGGGTGGTGCCCTCCCCCGGCGTGCCTTAAAGACCTCCCAATGACCGGAATCGAACTCATCGGCTACGCCGCCGCCACCCTGACGACGGCGAGCTTCGTCCCGCAGGCGCTGCTGATCTACAAGACCCGCAACGTGAGCGGTGTTTCGCTGGGGATGTACTGCGCGTTCGTCGTCGGTATCGTGCTTTGGCTGGTGTACGGACTGCTGCTGATGGCGTGGCCGGTGGTGCTCGCCAACATCGTCACGCTGGTCCTGGCGCTGGCCATCCTCGCGATGAAATTACGCTACGGCCGTGCTCAGGATCCCCTCGATCGAAATCGGTAGAAGAGAACCGATCAGATCCCTATGCAACCTAACAATCGACACGGTCCAACCGCGCACACGCCACCACAACAGGCCTGTAAATACCCACCACACGGTCTGCACGTACTCGACTGAAATAATCGCTCCTGGCAGCTCAGGCGAGTCTGACAATTCGGCGATCCCGCGCAGCAATCCTGATTCTGCGCCCCACACGTCGGAGTCACAGGAACATCGGTCGCTCCGCTGTCCCTCGGCACCACCACATCCGGCACACCGGTATCGGCAGGCCCCGTATCGATCGCTCCCGTATCGATCGCTCCCGTGTCGATAGCTCCGGTATCGATCGCGCCCGTGTCGATAGCTCCGGTATCGATCGCGCCCGTGTCGTCCGCGCCCGCATCGATCGCTCCCGTGTCGATCGCTCCCGTGTCGATCGCTCCCGTATCGATCGCTCCCGTATCGATCGCTCCCGTGTCGATCGCTCCCGTGTCGATCGCTCCCGTGTCGATCGCTCCCGCATCCACGACACCCGTGTCCACGACACCGGTGTCCAGCACTCCGCCGTCGAGGCCGATGTCTGAAGGCGCGATCGGAATGTCGAGCATTTCCCCGACGTCCGCCCCCACGTCGAGGTCGAGCGCGGCGTCCGTGGTCGCCGGGGGACCTATGCGAACTTCCGGGTTTTCGAGCGCACAAGCCCCAAACCCGAGAGCCAGTAGCATGGGTACCAGGTGAGTTCTCGCCATCACCAGCATCTCTAGACCAGCTTCACTCAGGACGCTACGGCGGCACCTTTGCTCGTCCCCGCACACGCGAGAAATTCCATCCCGATCGTCGTGCGCCGCTCCGAGGCAACCAACATCGCCCGGCCCCCGTGCACCGCCACGCAGGGCGCCTCGTTGAGGCGGATGCCCTGCACCGCTGCGTGCGTGTCGCTCGATCACCTCGCGCACCACCGACCGGAGAGGCCATGCCGAGTTGATCAGGTGGTTTGTGCATTGACCTCATCTCCGCGGGAAGGGAGAGCAACCTCCCTCCCCCCGCTCCCTGCTCAGACTCGCGCTGGACAAGCCTCTGCCGCGTCTTGAATAATAGAGATGAATCTATTACAGTGACGACCATCCACTACTTCGGCGGTGCTCTCCGACTGCCGTTTCCGTGCAGAACCCTCCCAGGAAAGCCATCGCATGAACCTCCTCTCCATGCTCCCTGCGATCGCCGGAGGATTGCTGATCGGCGTCGCGAGCACGATGTTACTGGCCCTCAACGGTCGCATCGCGGGCGTCTCGGGCATCGTCGGAGGGGTGATGTTTCCGTCTCAGGGCGATCGCCCGTGGCGGTTGGCCTTTGTGGCCGGCCTGGTCGGCGGAGGCGTCGCGCTGCGGCTGGCTTCGCCCGCGGTGTTTGGCGCGCGGGCGGCGTCGCCGGGGTGGGCCACGCTCGTACTCGCGGGGCTTCTCGTGGGCGCCGGATCGTGGCTGGGAAACGGTTGCACGAGCGGCCACGGGGTGTGCGGGCTCTCAAGAAAATCACCGCGCTCGCTCACCTCGGTGCTGACCTTCATGGCCACGGCAATGCTGGTCGTCTGGGCGGTGCGCCATGTCGGCTGAGCGCGCGACTGATCCGCGGGCGCTGTGGGCCTCCGCCGGGGCGGGCGTGCTCTTCGCGCTGGGCCTCGGGCTCTCGGGCATGACCAACCCCGCGCGGGTACTTGGCTTCCTCGACGTGACCGGCGCGTGGGACCCGCGCCTGGCGGGCGTGATGGGCGGCGCGGTGCTGCTCGGCCTCGGGAGCTTCGCCTGGGTGCTGCGCCGACCGCGCCCGCTGCTCGATCCGCAGTTTCACCTGCCGACGCAGCGCGCGGTCGATGCGAGGCTCATCATCGGCGCGGTGCTCTTCGGCGCAGGCTGGGCGCTCGCGGGCTACTGCCCTGGACCCGCGGTGGTCTCGCTGGCCACCGGCGCGCCGGAGGTCTGGCTCTTCGTCGCGGCGATGCTCGCGGGCATCGGCATCGTGCGCCTCTGGGAACATCACGCGACGAAGGACGCGACCGCGCGGGACTCGCTGCTCCCGATGGCCGTGCCGACGCTGCGAGGGTCTCTCGAAGGTCGATCATCCGTGGCAGGCCCTCGGCAGCGTGCTCCAGGCGCCGCCGCCCACCTTGCGGGTTGAGGTATCGTCCGCGCCGAGATGGTCCCCAACACTGCCGTCGATCCTGAGCGTGGGCGTCGCATGGTCGGCCTCGCCCTCTTCGTGCTCGGAAGCACCCTCGGCGGCCTGCTCCTCCACGCGCTCTTCCTCGTGCCGCCGCTCTTCGGCCACGACCCGATCGCCGCGTACACCGCCATGGCCTACGGAGCCGCGCTCGCGTTTCCCGCGGTGCTCCTTTACATGACGTTTCCGCGCCTGCTCGACCGGTACGACCCGGAGCCCACCTGGGCCCTCGCGTTGGTCTTCACCTGGGGCGCCCTGGGCGCGTGCGGCTTCTCTGCGCCCATCAACAGCGTCGTCGCCGCGATCGCCGGCGAGTCCTTCGGCGCCGCAATCTGCGCGCCCATCGTCGAGGAATTCTTCAAGGGCCTCAGCCTCTTTGGGATGTTCTATTTCTGGCGTCGCGAGTTCGACGGCGTCATCGACGGAATCATCTACGCCACCTTCGCCGCGCTCGGCTTCGCCGCCGTGGAGAACGTCGTCTACTACGCCCGCGCGGGCACCGGCCACGCCACCGTGGACCTCACCAGCATCTTCATCCTCCGCGGCATCGTCACGCCGTGGGCCCATCCCCTCTTCACCTCCATGACCGGCATCGGCTTCGGCCTCTCGCGCGAGAGCACCAGCCCCTTCGCCCGCTGGCTCTATCCCCTCCTCGGCTACGCCGCCGCGGTCTTCCTCCACGCCGTCTGGAACGGCGCCGCCGTCCTCTCCACGGCCCTGGAAATACCGCTCGTGGTACTGCTCCTGCCGCTGTGGTTCGTCTTCGTACTGGGCTTCTCGGGGATGGTGCTCGCGCTCTCCCTGCGCCGCGGCCGGATCATCCGCGAATACCTCCAGGACGAGGTGCTCATCGGTACGCTCACTCGCGAGGAGTTCGCGCTGGTGGGCTCGGCCTTCGGTCAGTTTCGCGCGCGCACCGGCCCCCAGGGGAAGCTCCGCGGCGAACTCATCGCCACCGCCGCCCGCCTCGCGCTCTCGAAGTGGCACGCCACACGCGCCATGCAGGGCCAGATGCGCACCATCAGCTTCGACTTCATTGCCCCGCTCCGCGAGCGCATCGCGCAGCTCCGCTCCGAACTCGCGCGCCGCTGAGCACGCACCACCAACACCAATCATGAAAACCTGGCAGACCTTCGTCACCACCGCGTTCGCACTCACCACCGCGGCTTTCGCGCTCGCGTGCCTCCCTGACAGCCCCGAACCGGACACGCGGCCCGACCTCTTCCGCGTCGCCGTGGCCGCCCTCCCCGGCGGATCGCTGCTCTCAGTCTACGGCGATGAGCGCACCCGGCGCGCGTACCTGGCGGGCGGCTACGTCGGCGTCGATCCGGCGCGCCTCGGCGGGCAACCCGCCGGACGTCTGTTGGTCTACAGCGGCCCCGGAACGTTTCGCACCGTCTGCACCGCCGACGCCGTCCTCTGGTGGACCGCCCCGGTGAACGGCATCCCGTGGGCCGCCGGCGAACACGGCCGCGTCGTGCGCTACACCGAAGGCGTCGGGTGCGAGACCGTCGCGACTGGTCTGACCTTCCCCGAAGGCGACCCGACCTGGTGGGGCTTTACACAGGTTGGTAATATCACCTGGTTCGTCGGCGGATCGGCGTTGCCCACGGGGCCGAAGGGCGTGCTCGTCAGGTATGACGGCACCACGTTTACGCGGGTGGAGGTTCCGGCCGAGGCGCGGGACGTCAACCTCTACAAGGTCTCGGCGCGCGAGGGCGGCGAGCTGGTGGTGGTTGGCGAGCGGGGCGTGGCCTTCCGCGTGCGCAACGGCGTCGCCACGGCGGTGGATGCGACCTCCATCGTCGGCTCGGACAACCGGCTCTTCACGGTGAATTGCTACGGTAGTGGGTGCTGGGCCGTCGGCGGACAAAACACCGGCATCGTGCTCCGAAGCGGCACCGACGGCCCGACCGGGTTCGACTGGCGGCCTGCCGCCTTGACCGAAGCCCGCGGCTGGAACGGCGTCTGGTTCGCCGACGCATCCAACACCTTCTTCGTCGGGGTCGGCGGGCAGACGATGCACTCCAACGGGTATCAGTCCTTCGCGGCGCGCTCGCTCACGCCCGCGACGCTCCACGGCGTCGGCGGCTGGGCGAACTCCTTCGAAGACCCCGTGGTCTTCGCCGTCGGCGGCGAACTCGACACCGCGGACACCACGCAGCGCGGGGTGATCCTGGTGCGCGGTGACGACAGCGAGGCCTTCCGCGTCGACGGCACCGCGTACGTCCCGACGGGCGAACTCCGCCGCTCCCTCGGCGGCAGCGGCCAGTAGGTCCCTTCACACCCCGATGGCAATCCGTCTCACGTCGCGCTCGCTCCGCCGCTACGAGGGTGCGCTCGGTCGTCCTGCGGGTGCCGTCGCGCGGGTGTCCGTCGCGCGCTCGGGTTTGCTCCTGAAGATCACCGACGCGGACGGACACATCGGCCAGGGGGAGGCCTCGCCGCTGCCGGGACACTCCGCGGAGCCGCTCGCCGCGGTGACTCAGGCACTGGTGGACGTGATCCCGCGAATGGGCGAGGTCGACGACGACGTCGCTGGGACTCTGCGACGGTTTCCCACGCTGGCGACGTTACCGTCCGCGCGGTGTGCGGTGGAGGTCGCGCTGCTCGACCTCTGGGGGCAGCGCCAGGGCACGAGCGTCGCCGCGCTGGCGGGCCACGATGCGCCGACGGTGTCGTGCAACGCGCAGCCGGGCGCGCTGGTGGATCACGACATCGAAGAGCGCTGCGCCGAGGCGATCGCGCGCGGCTTCACGCTCCTCAAGTTGAAGGTCGGCGGCATCGATTTTACCGAAGAACGTAATACCCTTGCACACCTG
Source organism: Deltaproteobacteria bacterium (assembly GCA_947477565.1). Taxonomy (GTDB): domain Bacteria; phylum Myxococcota_A; class Polyangia; order Polyangiales; genus SCUS01. Next base: position 7,336 of record CANJUR010000035.1, on the reverse strand, counting down.
CACGCGCGCTTCCCCGGGGTGACGTGGCGTCTCGACGCCAACGGCGCCTGGACCCTGGACGAATCCCGGCGGCGGCTGGACGCGCTGGCGGGCCTCGGGGTGGCGTACGTCGAGCAGCCGTGCGCGGGCGCAGAGGTGTTTGCGCTCGGCGAGCGGGCGGTGCCGTGGGCAGTGGACGAGGCGCTGCTCGACGCCGCGCACCGGGAGCGCTTCCTGGAAGACGCAGACGCCCGACGGGGCTGCGTGGCGGTGGTGCTCAAGCCGATGGCGCTGGGGTGGCTGACCGCGCGGGAGACGGCGCTGTCCGCGGTCGCACGGGGGATGGGCGTGGTGGTGACGCACATGCTCGACGGGCCTGTGGCGCTGGCTGCGGCGTGCGAACTGGCACGGTCGGTTCCGGGCGCGTGGGCGAGCGGGCTCGACCGGCACGCGGGGTTGGACGCGTGGCCGCGGGTGGACGTTGCGCAGGCGCAGGGGCCGCGAGTGGGACGTGCGCCGGGAGCGGGGCTCGGGCTCGCGGTGCTGACGTGACCGCGGAGCGATCGCCGTTTCAGGCCGACCAGGACGGCGACGGCGACGCCATCGGGCTCGTGAGCGATGGGATCTCGTATCGCTTCGACGCGCTCGCCGCGCAGCAGGGCGGGTTCGCGGCGGCGCTGCTCGACGCCGGCGTGCACCGCGGCGACCGCGTGGCGCTGCGCGGAAGCAGCCGGGCGGAGACGGTGGTCGCGCTCCTGGCGATGGCGAGGGCGGGCGTGGTGGCGGTGCTGGTTCACCCACGGCTGACCGCGGGGGAGGCGCAGGCGCTCATCGACGACGCGCAGGTCGCGCGCACCCTCGACGACGGCGCAGTGGATGCACTCTTACATGATGGCGTAAACCGTCCGTGGCCGAAGCTCGCCTCCAACGTGCTGAGTGACCCTCTAGCGATGATCTACACGTCCGGAACGTCCGGGCGGGCGAAGGCGGCGGTGCTCACCCACGGGAGCTTCACCCACAGCGCGCGGGCCCACTGGAACCACCTCGGGCGGCGGCCCGATGACCGTTGGGTGGCTGCGCTCCCGCTGGCCCACGTCGGCGGCCTGTCGGTGCTCACTCGTTGCCTGCTGGCCGCGCTCCCGGTGGAGTTGCTGCCGCGCTTCGACGCCATGGCCGTGCTCGCCGCCGTGCGCGCCGGGGGGACGATGGTCTCGGTGGTGCCGACGATGCTCCGCGCGCTGCTCGAGGCCGACCGGGACAACGTACTGGCGCGGGCGCGGGCGGTTCTGGTGGGCGGCGCCGCGTGCGCACCGGCGCTTCTGGCGGAGAGCGCTGCACGGGGCGTGCGGGCGCTGGCGACGTATGGGATGACGGAGATGTGCTCGCAGGTGGCGACGCAGCGCCCGACGCTGAAGCCGTGGGCGCAGCGCGGCGTAGGGACGGCGCTGCCGGGGGTAGAACTGCGCCTGGTGGACGACGACGGCGCGGCGGTCGCGACGGAGGCGGTGGGGCGCATCGCCGTGCGCGGGCCGATGCGGATGCGCGGGTACTGGGGCCACGAACCGCTCGTTGCGGAGGAGTGGTTTGACACCGGCGACCTCGGGTGTGTCGACGCCGACGGGGTGCTTTCCATCCATGCGCGGCGCACGGACCTCATCGTGACGGGCGGCGAAAACGTCTACCCCGTCGAGGTCGAGCAGTGCCTGGAGGCGCACCCGACGGTGGCTGCGGCGCTGGTCTTCGGGTTACCTGACGAGGTATGGGGACAGCGGGTGGCGGCGGCGGTGGTGGCCCGCGGCGCGGTGCCCGACGAGGCGGCGTGGCGGGCGGTGCTGCGCGCCTACGTGACGGAGCACCTCGCGGACTTCAAGCGCCCGCGGTGTCTCGCGCGGGTCGATACGATCGCCACGCTGCCGAGCGGAAAGCCCGATCGGGCGGGGGCGGGGGCGCGGTACCGAGCGTCGGTTTGCCCGTGGGGAGACGGTGTATCGTCGCGCGCCTGAGGCATGGCAGCACTTCTCGATCCGCGGGCGATCGCCCGATTCCGTCGCAACCGCGGCGCTCGCATCGGGCTCATCCTGGTGGTGCTTGCGGTGGCGGCTGCGCTCTTCGCCCCGCTGCTGGCGCCGCACGATCCCAACCTTCCCTTCAAGGGCCGCACGCTCACGATGCAGGGCGTTCCCATCGGGCCGACGTGGGAGTTTCCGCTCGGGGCCGACGTGGTGGGCCGCTGCGAGCTTTCGCGTCTGCTCTACGGCGCCCGCGTGTCGCTCACCGTGGCCTTCGCCGCCACCGCCCTCATCGTGCTGGTCGGAACCTTCATCGGCCTTCTCGCGGGGTACTTCGGCGGCTGGGCCGACACGGTGCTGATGCGGCTTGTCGATGCGCTGCTGTCATTTCCGTTTCTGCTGGTGGTGATGACGCTCAACAAGATCATCGACCGCCCCGACCTGTGGGTGATCTTCGTGGTGTTGGCGGCCCTCGCGTGGCCCTCCATGGCGCGGCAGATCCGCGGGAAGACACTGCAACTGAAGGAACTCGACTACGTACTCGCGGCGCGCGCGCTCGGCGCCTCGCACTTCCGGGTGATCACCCGGCACCTGCTTCCCAACGTGATCCCGCTGGTGATCGTCATCGCGACGTCGCAGGTCGCCGGGATGATCGTCGCGGAGAGTTCGCTCTCGTACCTGGGCGTCGGGGTGGTTCCGCCGGCGGCGTCCTGGGGGTCGATGCTGCAGCAGTCCGAGTCGCTCACCCGCGCGGTGCCGCGGCTCACGCTGGTGCCGGGGCTGGCGATCCTGCTGACGGTGGTGGGGTTCAACCTGCTGGGCGAGGCGCTCCGCGACGCGGTCGATCCGCGGGGGTAGGTGCTCTTTCCCTCCGGCGACTCCCGCTCCAGACACCCGCACTTCACGGACTTCATTCGCTCCACGCTGGGCCGCAACGCATCGCATTTTACGACCTGCCCGTCGCTCCAATGACCCGCACGGCAACGACAGCATCCCGCACGCCCGCAGCGGACAACACCCTCTGCACTTCGTGCCACTAGACGACCCCGCCACCGCGAGGCCTGTGCAGTACCTCAGAGGAGACATCGCGGGTCATCGCTTCGCGGTCCAGCCGAGCGCTGCCGCTGCGACCCAGCCAGAGGACTTCACTTCCTCATTCGGAACGTGCACCCAATGTTTCTTCCGAACCCCTAACGTTCATCATTCCGGCGCGGTACCGGCCGCCCTGCCATCCATCATCCCCAGGGAGACGTTCATGTCGTCCACGAGACTCGCCCTTTGTTTCGCCGCTCTCACCTTCGGTTGCAGCCAACAACCCACGGATCGGGCCCCTCGCGCAGCGGCTGAGCCCAGCACTCCCACGGATCACTCCGCGCCCGACCCTGCGACGCAACTTCAGTCATGGATTCCGACCAACGGCGCGCCCGGTGCACCGCACGCGGCAGCGCCCGCAGGGGCTCCCGGCGCCGCCCCGACCGCCCAGGGCGAGCTCCGCGGCATCGTGCGCGAAACCATGAACGCCGCTGGCTACACCTACCTCCGCATCGACTCCGCCGGCACCGACCGTTGGGTCGCGACGACGGAGACTCCCGTCGCGGTGGGCAACGATGTCTCCATCGAGGGCGGCGACGTGATGAGCAACTTCCACAGCCGAACGCTCAACCGCACCTTCGAGTCGATTCTCTTCGCGGCGGCCGTCCACGTGGCGGGCGCGCCAGTGGTCGCGGCTCCCGCTGCAGGGGTTCCTCCGGTCGCTGTGGCCCCGGCTGCGGAAGCGCCGTCCGCGCTGCCCCCCGGCGCGCGTCACGGCACCGTGCGCGAAACCATGAACTCTGGTGGCTACACCTACCTCCGCGTCGATGGCGACGGTTCCAGCGCATGGATCGCCGTCCCGGTGACCACCGTGGCTGTCGGCGACGTGGTGGATGTTTCGCCGGGCAGTGAGATGCCCGGGTTTCACAGCCGAACGCTCGACCGCACCTTCGACCAGATCACCTTCGCGCCCGGGGTTCGGGTCGTCCGTGCTGGCGTTGCGCGCCCCTCTGCTCCCGCGGTCGCGGCGCCCACGGCTCCGGGCGCCCTCCCCCCGGGGCATCCCCCCATCGGCGGGCGCGCAGCCCCCAACAGCATCTCGCACTGATCCGCGGGCCTGTTCTGCAGGCCTTTTTCTCTCCCTCGTCCCTGATTACCGCCCGGTCAGACCCTGTTGACACCCTCTCAAGACCTCGCGGATGCCCGGTCGGACTCTGTACGACCCCTCGCGAGACCTCACGGATGCCCGTCCAATGCCTGCACTGGCTTCACCGAGGCGTCACGGACCCCCGTACAGAGCCTGACCAGGGGATCGTGAGCGCTCCATGGAGCCCGGACAGACCTTGAGTGGGTGGATGCGACGGCCTGAGAAGACCAGAACAGCGCCTGATCGGGTGGTTTACAGGGGCGTGTAGCTGCCGCAGGCGCCTGCGGCACCGCGGCGGGCCGAGGGAATGCTGTTGTTCATGACCCAGCCCGAGGTGGCGCACTGGTACCAGTCGCGGTCGAAGCGGCTCTGGAGACACGCCCCGACGCTTACGTTGCGGCCGAGCGTCCCGCTGTAGCAATGACCGCTGCTTGACGGCGCCGGGGTAGATCCGCCGCTGAGGGGGTGCGTCGAGGCGCACGTCCCCCGGCTGCCCTGACCCGCGAACCAACTGCCGTTGTCGCACTGGTACCAGGCGCTATCCAGGCGCGACTCGACGCAGGTCTTCTCGGGCACCTCGCGGCCGAGCGTGGAGGAGTAGCAATTATCCCCGGCGCCGGTGCTCGAGGAGGAAGCCTGCGAGCCGGCGGGGCGCTCCCAGTGCCACGGCTCCCTCGGAACGGTGCGACGAAACCCGAATTCCGCGCCGTGATTGGCCAGCCAGCTGCCGACCCCTCCGCTGCTCGTGTTGAGGTCGAGCGCGAGGCCGCTCTGGTGATTGGAATAGCCCGGCCGCGCTGCGAGGTTGCCGCGGCCCGAGAGGTACAAGTTGTAGAGGTAGCGCTGCTGATCCATCGTGCGAAAACCGCTGACGACGGAGATGTTTACCCCCTGCCTCGCGGCGGCGGCGCGCATCGAGCGAAACGCCTGCGCCGTGCGGTACTCGACCAACTTACCGTCGACGGATACGACGCAGATATTCATGCGGTTTCCGCGGCTGTATCCGGCCGCAGAGCGACATCCGCCGGTGGCATCGACGGCGGTGCCCGTCCCGTTGTTCGTGCTTGTGACGCCGGTGTCATCGAGTGTCGGGGCGAGGCCCCGCACGTCGCCATCGGTCTCTGCCGTCGGCTGGCTGTAGTCGTAACCAGGCTCTGCAATCCCAACAGCCTGCTCGGCCTCCGTGATGTCCGTATCCGGAACAAACCCCGCCATCGCAGGGACCACCGCCCTGGCGTCGTCGGTGTTGGGTGCGCAGGCCACCATCACCGTCGCAGCCGCAAACATCCAGCGGGCAGAGGTCACGTTCCGGATCGAGCGGAGCCTGGGGGTATGCATGGGGTTGTTTCGAGGTCGTGCAGTACCCGCGCCACGCGATGACTTCGAATAATCCCCTTGGATGACAGAGTGATCGGGCGCTCGAAACGTTCGACTGGGTGGGACAGCGTTGACCACCCCCGGGGTTGCGGGTGGGGGTCCGATGACCACCCGGCCTGAGATTCGGAGTACGCGATGGAGGGATTGAGCCGCCTACTCCGAATCCCAGACCCGACGGCGCGCCTTGCTTCGATGGATACGGAGAAAGTACCGTCCGCCGTCCCAACGATCCATCACCGAGGAATGCACCCCATGGCCGTCGTCAACGCGCACATTACTGGCACCGTCTGGAAGATCGAAGTGAAGCTCGGTGACGTCATCGAGGCCGGCACCGTCGTGGCCATCCTGGAGTCGATGAAGATGGAGATGCCCGTCGAGTGCGAGGACGGTGGAACGGTCACGGTGATCCATGTGGTGGAGGGTCAGGCTGTCAACGAAGACGCTCCGCTCGTCACCCTCGGGTGATGCGCGCCGCCCCGCGCGGGAATGCGCGGAGGCGGTGCCGTCGTTGCGCGGAGAGTGGTTGCAATGAGCGCGCAGCGTTGGTCCCCGTGGGTGGCCCTGGCGATTGTGCCCTGGGTGTGGCTGCCCGCCCGCGATCGCGAGGTCGCCCCGCTGGCGGTGAGCGCACGGGCCGCGGAGGGGACGCACATCGAGCCGGCGGGGGCGCGTTGTGACGGCGTGCTCATCGGAGACGAGTGCCTGCATCCGCGCTGCGCGGTAGGCGAACTCGACCTCGATGGGTTCTGCCTGCCCACGGCGGGCGCGGTGGTTGGCGAGGGCGCAATGGTGGTCACCAACGCGCACACTGATCGTACCGGGCGGCGGGTGAGCTACGAGCACATCCCGCGACGACCCGACGTACCGGAGGACTACGACCGATTTGTGTATCCCGTTGCGACGGAAGGCGGGCACGCGGTGTCGTCGGGATACGACCTCGATCGGCCCGACGCCCAGCAGCGCCGCGGGGCCACGCTCTCGGCCACCGGCCACGGCGGCGTAGACCTTCCGCAACCGCGGGGAACCCCCGCCCGGGTGGCCAGCCTGCGCGGCGAGCAGGGCGACCCGGAGGTAGTCTTCGTCGGGCACCTCTTCGGGACGACGGTGCTGCTACGCCAGGTAGTTCGCGAGGGAGACACCTTGTGGACTTACCTGACCCTGTACGGACACCTCGACACGGCGGCGCAGGGGCTGTCGCGCGGGATGTTCGTGCGGCCGGGCGCCGTGGTCGGCTACGTCGGGGATACGGGCGCGGAGGGGTTTGTGCACCTTCACTACGAGGTGCGGCGGGTGCGCGCGGGAATCGATGTGATGCGGGAGGAGATCGTGCGGGTGACAGAGCAGGAGGTGAGCCTCCCGTGTGATCCGCGCAACGTGCTGCCCTGGCGGTGAGGACCATCGGTCGCAACGGCGAACAATCATCGCACGAGGCCGACGGTAAACAGGGAGGTCGTGACGGCAGCGGCGTTGTCGCTGTTGACGCAGACGACGTAACGGCCCGCAGCGAGGCGGATCGGGCGTCCAGTGACCCCAATTCCAAGCAACGACCCGCTGGAGGGCTAAAGACAGGCCCCCGAAGGGTCGACCGCCTTGCGAGACCTCACCCCCAACCCCCTCTCCCAAGAGGGAGAGGGGGCTAAAAAGACTTATTTTATCGCATTTTCTCTCGATCCGAGCCCCCTCTCCCAAGAGGGTTCACCTCGGGACACATCTCACGATTCGGCTGTAATTCACGTCGATGTATTCACTCGATGGGGTGTTGGCATTGGCGTTGGCATTGGCGTGGCCGCAG
>CANJUR010000034.1 GCA_947477565.1 Deltaproteobacteria bacterium | reverse complement strand
CCCGCAGCGGGCTCCATCCCGGGTCCCACGGGGCAGCGCTTCTCCATCGGGACATCGTAGGAGCCCGGGTCTGCCCCGGGCTTCCACACCGTGCCGTGTGCTTCAGCACGCGGCACAGCGGGCCGAGGCGGCGTACTCCGAACCTCAGGGGATGTTCTGACGTTCGGAGTACGTCTCTGCGCAAGGGGCGACGTCGCCGACTCCGAATCCCGGGTGATGTTCGGTGGGCGCGGTCGTAGTGGGGAAGCGTCCGGTCAGACGGTGGGGGCGGGCGCGGCGACGGGATCAGCGGGCGCAGCGATCGACGGGAGCAGCCGATCGGCGAGGTCGTCGAGGCCCACCGCGCGAAGTTGGGCGTCGAGCGAGCGCGCGGCGGACACCCGCTCGCGGTTGAAGATGCTCCAGGCTTCGTCGCGGCGGGAGCGCGCGGCCTGCTCCTCGCGCTTCTCCTTGCGCACCGAGGCGTTGGCGTTGGCGAGCGCCGCTACGTCCGCGGCGACGCCCTCGAGCGCGAGCGCGGCGTCGAAGCGCACGCCGCGTCGCTGCGAGCGCGGCGGCGACCTCTCGGCGATCGCGAGCACCGCTGCGCCGAGGGTCTCCAGCGCCACCGGATCGCGCGGGGTCTCGCCGACGAAGCCCAGCGCCGTCACGGTGTCGCCGCCGCAGTTGGCGAACACGACCTCGCGGAAGGTCACGAGTGCCGATCGCACGCCGACGGCATGGCGGTCACGGGCGGCGAAGACCGCGGCGTCGTCGCCAAGCTCGACCGCGAGCGCCTCTTCGGTGCGGCGCAACGCGGTGAGGGAGGCGGCGAGCATGGCGGCGTCGAGGCGAATCTGGGACTCGATCTCCGCGGCGGCGGGAGCCCCCCGGAGTCGGGCGGCGGCGTACTGCGCCGCTCGTCGGGCGGCGATGTCCGGGGCGTGCGTGCGCGCGGCTTCGATCAATCCGTCGGCGGTCTTCCCGTCCTCAAGAACCTGCTTCGAACTCATAGGCGTCCTCCCTCTCACAATGGACGGCAACGGCCGCCCGTGAAGGGAAGTCTCGGCGCGATGAACCGCTCACGGCAAGCGCGAACCAGTGGACGGCGGAAGCGATGCCTCCGACGGCGGCCGCAAACGGGCGCGGAGACGGCGGAGAGCCGATAACGACCGCCGCGAACGGTCGCAGAGCCGCGGTTGCCTACATTTGGGGAGATGTAGGCATACTGAGGGACGGGGGACGAGCGATCGCGGTGGGCGGAGATTCCGTGCGAGGGTCCGCGAAGCCACAAAGACGCGAAGAGCCGAGGCGGAGACGATCGCACTCGCGACTCAAACGGCCTTTTGGGGAAATGAAGGGGCGAGCAGATGAACGAGATTGTCTCCCTGGATAAGGTGTTCAGCGATCGGGTCTTTCAGGTGCCCGACTATCAGCGGGGCTACGCGTGGGAGGCGCAGCAGCGCCTGGACCTTCTCGAAGACCTGGAAGACCTGCCCGAGAAGAAGGACCATTACGTCGGAACGCTGGTGCTGCAGTTGCGGGGAGACCCGCTCGTAGACGCCGAGGGGGCGCCCTACCAGCAGTTCGATGTGGTGGACGGACAGCAGCGGCTCACGACGCTCGTGATCCTCCTGAGCGTCATTGCGCGCGCGCTCAAGCAGACCTCGAAGGTGACGTTGGGGGAGGGTATCCACAAGCGCTTCGTCGCGACGAAGGACGAGGCAGGGCAGCCGTTCTACAAGCTCCGACTTGCCAAGGAGCAACACACCTTCTTCACCGAGGCGGTGCTGCCGGACGCTCCGACCTATGCCGCGGCGGCGAAGACGGCGGCGGAGCAGCGCCTACTGACCGCACGTGAGGAGTTCACAACCTACGTCGATGAGCACCGCAAGACGGAGTCGGAGTTCGAACGATGGCTCCAGACGCTGCAGGAGAAGATCACCCGGAGCATTCGGATGGGCGTGTACTCCGTCGCCGACAACGCCGATGTCGGGATGATCTTCGAGGTGATGAACAACCGCGGACGAGCGCTGACCGAACTGGAGAAGGTGAAGAACTACCTGCTCTACATGGCGACGAGGCTGAGCGTTCCGACGGACGCGCTGCGCGATCAGGTGAACCACGCGTGGGCCGACATTTACGAGCGGCTGATGGGCGCGGGGCTCAGCGGCGCCGAGCACGAAGATCAGTTGCTCCGCGCGCACTGGGTCGCGACCGTTGATCACAACGCGAAGGCCTGGAGAGGGAGCCGCTCGATCAAGGAGCGGTTTCAACTGAAGAAGTTTCGCGACCGCGATCCGGACCGCGACCGCGAACTGCAGCGCAAGCTCGTTGCCGCGGTTGCCGACTACGTCAAAACGCTCTGCGACGCGTCGGTGCCCTTCGTTGACGCCCACTCCCCGACGCACAGCGACGCCTTCCGCGCCTTCCAGAACCCCGAACTCGTGGGCAAGGCCCGGCGCTGGGGCGAGAAGATCAGCCGGATGTGGGTCCTCGCGCCGTTTGTCCCGATGCTCATCGCCACGCGGCTTCGTGCGCCCGCGGAGGCCCAGGCCACCATCGACCTGCTCGAACTCTGCGAACGCTTCGCCTTCCGCGTGTATCGGTGGGGCGAGTTCCGCTCGCACACCGGGCAGAGCAGGCTCTTCCACCTCGCGCACCGCCGATACAATCAGGAGATCACCGACGCCGATCTGCTCGATCAACTCCGCGGGCTGCTGCACTACTACAACGGTGAACTGGCCTTCGCCGAGGAGCTGAAGGAGCAGGCGTTGGACGAGCACAACGACTGGTACCAATGGACCGGGCTCCGCTATTTCCTTTACGAGTGGGAGCAGCACTGCGCGCAGGGCGCGGCGGTTCCGTTGTCCTGGGGTGAGGTGACGAACGAGGATCTCGCGAAGACCGTCGAGCACATCCTTCCGCAGTCACCGACGGCGGAATATTGGCAGCAGCACTTCGGCGTGGCCGACCGCAAGCGGTACACCCACGACATCGGCAACCTGGTGTTGACCCAATACAACCCGTCACTCTCGAACAAGGGCTTCGACGACAAGAAGGGCCTCGGTTCGACGGCGCGCTGCTACGCGAACTCTGGGATCGCGAGCGAACGGGCGCTGGCCAGCCTCACGCAGTGGGACGTGGCGACGCTCAAGGCACGCCGGGCGAAGATCGTCGAGTGGGCCCTGGGCCGGTGGAGCGTCAAGGGTAGCGCCGTGGCCGTGACGCCAGTGCATGCTGAGGACGACGACGGGTGAGCCTCCCTGCCGCGGGCGCTTGAAGCCCCGGTGGCGCTTGCGCGACACCACGCAGAACTCGTCGTTGATCAGGTGCTCGCGTCGCCCGTCGGGGTCCCCTGGGCGGAGCACCCACACAGTCACGTCCCCGACGAATTCACCTGAACGACACGGCCCCCGTTCGGGCGAACTCCCGATCGCCGTCCGTCTCCGGCCGCGATAGGTTCGCGGCCATGATGGAAACGAGCATCGAGGTCCCGGTGGCGATCAACGAGCCGGTGCGCACCTACGCCCCTGGGTCGGCCGAGCGCGCCGAGTTGCAGCGCGCGCTGTCGTCCATGGCCGCCGCGCCGATCGAGGTGGCTGCGTACATTGGCGGGCGGGAGGTGACCACCGGCGAGCGCGTCGCGATGCGATCGCCGCACCGCCACGACCAGGTGCTCGGGCACTGGCACGCGGGCGGTGCGTCGCAGGTCGATGATGCCATCGCCGCCGCGCAGGCTGCTGCTCCCGCCTGGGCCGCCACGCCCTGGAGCGCCCGCGCGGCGATCTTCCTCAAGGCCGCCGAGCTTCTCGCGACGAAGTACCGCGCGACGCTCAACGCCGCCACGATGCTCGGCCAGTCGAAGACCGCCCACCAGGCGGAGATCGACGCCGCTTGCGAACTCATCGACTTCTGGCGCTTCAACGTCGGGTTTCTGCCGAAGATCCTCGGCGACCAGCCCATCTCCTCCCCCGGCGTCTGGAACCTCCTCGATCACCGCCCCCTGGAGGGCTTCGTGTTGGCGGTGACGCCGTTCAACTTCACGGCCATCGCGGCCAACCTCCCGACCGCGCCCGCGCTCATGGGCAACGTGGTCGTGTGGAAGCCCGCCGCCAACGCGATGTACAGCGCGCACTTCATCTTGCAGATCCTGCGCGAGGCGGGGCTGCCGCCCGGGGTGATCAACATGGTGCTGGGCGATCCCGCCTCGCTGGTCGATCGCGCGCTCGCGTCGCGGCACCTCGCGGGCGTGCACTTCACTGGCAGCACCGCGGTGTTTCGCTCGCTCTGGGCGAAGGTCGGCGCGGGCGTCGGCGAGGGGCGCTACCGCACCTATCCGCGGTTGGTGGGCGAGACCGGCGGCAAGGACTTCGTCTTCGCGCACCCGAGCGCCGACGTCGATGCGCTCGCCGCCGCGATGGTGCGCGGGGCCTTCGAGTACCAGGGACAGAAGTGCTCCGCGGCGTCGCGGGCGTACGTTCCGGCTTCCCTCTGGCCGACGCTTCGGGCGCGCATGCTCGACGTGCTGGCGGCGGTCACCGTCGGCGACGTGAGCGACCTCACGAACTTCATGGGCGCAGTGATCGACCGCCGCGCCTACGAGCGCATCACTACGGCAGTGAAGAGCGCTCTCGGGGACAGCGGCTGCGAGGTGCTTCACCACGGCTTCGACGACCGCGACGGGTACTTCATCCGGCCGACGTTGATTCGCGTCGATGACCCGGGGCACGCGCTGATGCGCGACGAGTTGTTTGGACCGGTACTGGCGGTGTTTGTGTACGCCGACGCGCGCTACGAAGAGGCGCTCGCGCGCTGCGGCGAGGACTCGGAGTACGCGCTGACGGGGGCGTTTTGGGCGCGCGACCGCGGGGCGATCACGCACGCATCGACGGTGCTGCGGCAGGGGGCGGGAAACTTCTACGTCAACGACAAGCCGACCGGCGCGGTGGTGGGGCAGCAGCCCTTCGGCGGCGCGCGCGCATCAGGCACCAACGACAAGGCCGGATCGGCGCTCAACCTGCAACGGTGGGTGTCGCCGCGCACGGTGAAGGAGACGTTCGTCCCGCCCACCGGGTGGCGCTACCCCTCGATGGAGTGAGCGATCACTTCGTCAGCTTGCCGTCGGCCTTGAGCTTCACCAGTTCGCGGTTGCCGCCGACGAGCACGCCGTCGATAAACACCATCGGAAACGTCGGAAATCCCGCCCAGAGCTTGAGCGCGAGGCGCTCCTTCCACATCGACAGGTAGCCTCCGTATTCGAGGTAGGTGAACTTCACGCCCTGCTCGTCGAGGAGCGTGCGGGCCTTCTTCACGACGGGGTTATTCGCCATGCCGACGACCACGACGCGATCGCGGGCGACGGTGGCGGCGACCTCATCGACGAGGCCGCGGTGAAAAGCGGCGACGACGCCGTCGGCTTCGGGGGAGATCTTCTCGGCGCTGAGCATCGGTCGGGTGGTCATCACGGCGGGTACCTAGTCGAAGCCCCCGGGGGGCAGCAACGGCACCGCCGTGGGTTGCTTCGCGCGAACCCTTTTCCCGCCGTTGGCCCCACTCTCATCGCATGGACGTCAACCAGATCGTTTCCTACGCCGCGCTCGCCTTCGTGGGTTGGCGCATCTCGAAGATGGTGCTCGGCAAGACCTCGCCCGAACGCGCCAAACAGCTCGTGCGCGACGGTGCGCTGCTGCTGGACGTTCGCTCCCCGGCGGAGTTTGCCGGGGGCCATCTCGATGGCGCGACCAACATCCCCGTGCAGGCGCTCGGCTCGCGGCTCGCAGAGCTGGGCGAGCACACGCGCCCGGTGGTGCTCTATTGCGCGAGCGGCGTGCGCAGCGCGAGCGCCACCGGGACGCTCCGTCGCGCGGGCTTCACGCAGGTGTTCGACCTCGGCGCGATGGCCCGCTGGGGACGCTGACCTTCTCAGCGCTGCGCCGGCAACGCGCCCACGCCGCGCAGGCCCAGAATCGCCGCCGCCCGCGACGCCCGCGGACACGAGATCGGCGCCCGTGAGGTAAAAGCCCCGGCATCGGCGTCTGCGCGCGAATCGGCAAGGAGAAGCGGGCCGGATCGTGGTCGAGCCCGTAAAGCGCGCTTTGAACTCGTCGTACCCGGCGCCGCGCTTCATCCACGCGGTGTCCTTCCACGGCTCGACCCACTCCCACGGGCAGGCCTTAGCCCTCCAACGGGTCGTTGCTTCGGGTAGCTCCGGGTCTTTCGCGGACGCGCAGCCGGAGCGTCCCCCCGGGCAACGCCCATCACTCCTTTCATCAAGGACTCCGAACGTCAGCAACCGCGGCGCGGCTTGACCCGGCGCAGCGATCGTCACACTTCAGGCGGGTGAAGAAGTACCCGTCGTCGCCCTTCGAGTTGGTGTCGGAGTTTGAGCCCCAGGGCGACCAGCCCAGGGCCATCGCGGCGCTGCTCGCCGGGCTGAACAAGGGAGACAAACACCAGACGCTCCTCGGGGTGACCGGGTCGGGCAAGACCTTCACGGCGGCGCAGGTGATCGCCGCGCACGGCAAGGCCGCGCTCGTTCTCGCGCCCAACAAGACCCTGGCGGCGCAGCTCTACGCGGAGTTCAAGGCGCTCTTCCCAGAGAACGCCGTCGAGTACTTCGTCTCGTATTACGACTACTACCAGCCGGAGGCGTACATCCCCGCGAGCGACACCTTCATCGAGAAGGACGCGATGATCAACGAGGCCATCGATCGGATGCGCCACTCGGCCACGCGGTCGCTGCTCAGCCGCAAGGACGTGATCATCGTGGCGTCCGTGTCGTGCATCTACGGCATCGGGTCGCAGGAGTCTTACAAGGGCATGGTCGCGGCGTTTGGCGTCGGCGAGGAGTACCCGCGCGACCACCTGCTGCGACGCCTCGTGGAGATGCAGTACCAGCGCAACGACGTGGACTTTCACCGCGGGACGTTTCGCGTGCGCGGCGACGTGGTGGAGGTGTTTCCCGCGTACGAGGAGGACGTCGCGGTGCGCGTGGCGTTCTTCGGGGACACCATCGACGACATCGCGGAGATCGATCCGCTGCGCGGCAAGGTGTTGAAGAAGCTGAAGGCGGCGGAGATCTATCCCGGGTCGCACTACGTGACGCCGAAGAAGATGATGTCCGCGGCGATCAACCTGATTCGCGACGAGCTGCAGGTGCGGCTGACGGACCTGAAGGAGAGCGGCAAGCTGATCGAGCGCGAGCGGCTGGAGCAGCGGGTGCTCTACGACCTGGAGATGCTCGAGCAGGTGGGCTTCTGCCACGGCATCGAGAACTACTCGCGGCACCTCTCCGGGCGTCCGCCGGGGGCGGCGCCGCCCACGCTGATCGACTACTTCCCGGCGGACTATCTGCTGCTCATCGACGAGAGCCACCAGACGGTGTCGCAGGTGGGGTCGATGTACAAAGGCGACCGGGCGCGCAAGGAGACGCTGGTGAACTTCGGGTTTCGGCTGCCGAGCGCGATGGACAACCGGCCGCTGAAGTTCGACGAGTTCGAGGAGCGGATGGGGCAGACCATCTACGTCTCCGCCACGCCGGGCGAGTACGAACTCGCGCACAGCGGCGGAACCTTCGTCGAGCAGATCATCCGGCCCACGGGGCTCATCGATCCGGTGATCACCGTGCGCCCGGTGGCGAAGCAGGTCGATGACCTCCTCGCGGAGGTGCGCAACTGCGTCGCGAAGGAGCAGCGCGTGCTCGTCACCACGCTCACCAAGCGCATGGCCGAAGACCTCTCCGAGTACTATCAAGACCTCGGGGTGAAGGTTCGTTACCTGCACTCGGACATCGACACGCTCGAGCGCGTGGAGATTCTGCGCGACCTGCGCCGCGGGGTGTTTGACGTGCTGGTGGGCATCAACCTCCTGCGCGAGGGGCTCGACCTCCCGGAGGTGGCGCTGGTGGCGATTCTCGACGCCGACAAGGAGGGGTTTTTGCGCTCCGGGCGGTCGCTCATCCAGACCATCGGCCGCGCGGCGCGCAACGTCGAGGGGCGGGTGATCATGTACGGCGACACCATCACCCGCGCGATGCAGACCGCCATCGAGGAGACCGACCGTCGGCGAACGATTCAGCGGGCCTACAACGAGAAGCACGGCATCACGCCGACCAGCACGACGCGCGCCATCAGTGACCTGTCGCCGGCGTCTGGCGCCAACGACTACGTGAGCGTCTCGAAGGCCCGTCGGAAGGCCGGCGCAGTGCAGGAGGCCCCGAAAAACGACGCCGAGCGCCTCGCTCTGGTGGAGCAGCTTCGCAGCGAGATGCTGGAGGCGGCAGAGTCGCTGGACTTCGAGCGGGCGGCGGCGCTGCGTGACGAGTTGCGCGAGGTGGAGACGGGGGTTCCGTCGAAGGCGAAGACGCCGGTGACGGGGTTTACGCCGACGAAGGACAAGCCGAAGAGCGATCCGCGGAAGCGCTTCGAGAAGGCCGGCAAGCGGCAAGCGAAGAAGGGCTGATGGGTCAGTCGCCGACGGCGGCGTCGAGCGCGGCGGTGACCATCTCGACGAAGCCGGACTGACGATCCGCGGGGCTGAGGGATTGGTGGGAGACGAGGCTGTCGCTCACCATGAGGGCGGCGAGGGCGCGCACGCCGTGGCGGGCGGCGAGGGTGTAGAGCCCCGCGGCTTCCATCTCGGCGGCGAGCACGCCGTAGCGCGCCCAGAGCGTCCAGCTGTCGGGCGCGTCCACGTCGTAGAAGGTGTCCGTCGAGAGCACGTTGCCGACGTGGACGGTGAACCCACGCGCGGTGGCCGACTGCCAGGCGCGGCGCAGCAGATCGAAGTCCGCCGTCGGCGCGAAGGCCATGCCGCGGAAGCGCGTGGAGATGAGCGAGGAGTCCGTCGAGGCGCTCTGGGCGAGGACGAGTTCGCGCAGGCCGAGGTGTGGCTGGAGCGCGCCGCAGGTTCCGACGCGGATGAGGGTCTTCGCGCCGTAGACGGTGACGAGTTCGTGGGCATAGATGCCGATGGAAGGGAGGCCCATGCCGGTGCCCTGCACGGACACGCGCCGGCCGCGGTAGGTGCCGGTGAACCCGAGCATCCCGCGCACCTCGTTGTGGCAGACGGCGTCCTCGAAGAAGCGCTCGGCGATGAGCTTCGCCCTCAGCGGATCACCAGGCAGCAGAACAATGTCGGCGATGTCGCCGGGCTTCGCGGAAAGGTGCGGGGTAGACATTGGATGGTGCGCGAGGGTCGCACCGATCGCGCCGCGAATCACCGGGGGACCACCCGGGGCGTCGGCGGGCGCGGTCGTACCGGGGAAGCGGGCACCAACACCCCGCGATCACCCCGCGGAGAAAGCCCCGGACCCCGTGCGCATGGCCATCCGGGTCGTGCGCATGGCCGTCCGGGTGGTGCGCATGGCCGTCCGGGTGGTGCGCATGGCCGTCCGGGTCGTGCGCACGGCCGTTTTATAGGGGTTCGGGGCATTTTCCCGAAACCCCGCCCCGATTTGGGTGACTCTCCAGCTCCGCGGATCATCCGAACAGAGAAAGTCATCCCCCCAATGCCGAAGCCGAAGAAGCCCGCCCCCCGCAAGGCCACCGTGAAGTACGTCCCCCGCGGCGCCGCCGCGACGTCCGCGATGGCCGCGCCCGCGCCCGTCGCAGAGAGGCGCCCGGACGCGCCCACGGCCCCCATCGCCCGACGCCCCGATGCGCCCGCAGCCCTCGTTGCCAAGCACGCGCGCAAGCTCGCCAGCCAGGTTCGCGTCGATGCGACGGCGCTCGCCCACGCGAAGGTCTCCCTCGCGGACGCCCATCGGCTCGACACCCTCGCCGACACCCTCGACGCCACCCAGGCCACGTGGCTCGTCATCCAGGACGCCCGCAACGTCGGCGGCGTCGCACACGCCCGTGAGCCCGTGCGCGCCGGCCGCGATCATGTCTTCGCCGCACTCCGAACCTTCGCGGACGCCAACCCGACGACGCAATCGACGCTCGACGACATCGGCGATGTGCAGGGCGACGACGACCTCATCAGCGACACCACCCGCCTGCTCGCGCTCGCAAAGAAGCACCAGCACGACCTCGACGGAACCGACGTCACCGACGCCCGCCTCGCCTCCATCCGCAGCGCACTCGCGCTCTTCGCCGCCGCCCGCGGCGGAACGATGGCAGCCACGGGCACCACCGCCCAGGCCGAGGACGAAGCCACCCGCAGCGCCCGCCGGGCCCGCAACCGCGCGTTCTGGGCGCTCGCCGACCTCGATCGGCAGGTCGCCCGACGCGGGCAGTACGCGTTTCGCGACGACGACGCGAAGCGCACCCGATATGCGCTCTACCGCCGCACCGCGACCACCGCGGCCGTCGAGATTCCCGCGACCTAGAACCCTAAACCCCCCCCCCTTCACGCATCACCGCCGACCGCGCGCCGAACCTTACGGGCGCGCGAGCCCGCGCTGCACGCTCTGTCCGACGAGGCCCAGCGCCGCGCTCGGAACCGTGAGGTCGCCGCTCACGTGCGTGACCCCCTCGCGCTCGCTCATCCGCAAGCGTCCGACGCTCGGAAGGCTCGCAGCCGCACCGCCGTGCGCGAGCGTCTCGCGGATCATCCGCAGCAGCGACGTGTCGGAGCGAAACACCTCCGTCAGCATGCCCGGGAGCAACGCCACGACGCTGGTCGTCCCCGGCGCGGTGGCGTCGGCGATGGCAGGCGGCGGCGCGTGCGAGCCCGAAGCCTCCGCGAAGAGCGTGCGTGCGTTGCCGCCGAGAAGCACCCAGACGTGATCGCCCTCGGGCACGAGCAGAAGCTCGGAGATCGTCGGTCGTGGCGCCGCGGGGGCAGCGGTCGGCGCAGGCACTCCGCGCACCGCGGAGGTGAGAGCGCTCAGCGACGGGAGCGATCCGCGGAGGAGAAGCGAGCCCGCGGGCAGCCCGGTGGTGAGCGGCAGCGTCCAGCCCATCGGGTCGATGTGCAGGTCGGCGCGCATCGCACGGGCGATGCCCGGTTGGCGCAGCGTGTTTACCAGCGAACGCACGTTGGAAACGAACTGCGGCGACGGCGTGGAGAGACGCAGGAGCGCGGTGCTGGTGTAGCGGTCCTGCGCGTCGCGGGTGGTGGTGGAGGCGACGGCCACGCGGTCTTGTGCGACGAGCGCCCCGAGGGCGGTGCGCAGCGCGAGGGCGTCGGCCTCGAGCACGCGAGTACGAGGGGTGATCATTCGCGCGGCGGCGTTGGCGCCGAGGTTGAGCGTCGTCCGCAGCGGCTCGGCGTTGAGGGCCCACGCGCTGTACGTAAAGCCACCGGGCGGAAGCCGATCGTAGAGGTCCATCGGGGCGGCGCTGTCACGCAACGCGCGGAGAGCCTGCTGCGCGAGTTGGGCGCTCGGGCTCTGCATGGAGACGTCGAAGCTGAGCGTCGCCCCGTGGCCGCCAAGACCCAGGGAGAGCCGCGCATCGCGGGTCTCGGAGAGGCTGCTGCGCAATGCGCCAAGGGCTTCGCGCACCCACGCGCGGGCCGCGTCGGCAAACTGCGGGTTGTTGGGATCAGGGCCCGGCGACGCCTGATCGACGAACTCGCCGACGAGGCGATCGAGGTCGGCGCGCATCGCGTGTTCGAGGACCTGCGGGTGCACATCGACGACGACCGCGCCGTCGCTCGTGGCGAGGGGCTGCGCTGCGAGGGTGCGCGCGAGGTATGTGGCGTAGCGATTGACGAAATCCTCGTAGCCGATGCGGCGGTGCACCATCAGCAGGCGACCGCCGCCGTTGATTCCTGCGGGTACGAGGAAGAGGGAATCCGAGCGCTCGCCGACCGCAGGAACGATGCGCTGTAGCTGCAGCGAGGGGTTGCCGAAGTTCTCCAGGGTGTGGCCGTCGGCGAGTTGTGCGCGCGCCTCGGCGAGCGAGCGAATCGGAAACGACGCGATGCCCTCCACGTCGTTGTCGTGGAGAGCCACCACGAGGTCGAGCGATCCATCGAGGTCGACGACGTGCGCTGCGCCCTCGTCGCCGAGGATGTCCGGGAATGCGGAGTTGAGACCCTCGTCGATGAAGTCTCGCAGGCCGAGCATATCGCCGAGGAGGCGCGCTGTTCCGCGCACGGATCCGACGCGCACGGAGACGACGGCGTCCGCGGGGCGCTCGACGGGGGAGGTGTCCGCAGCGACCTCGACGGACGCTGCAGGAGGCGGCGGTGCGACGACGACTGGTGCGGCGACCGGGACGCTCGCGCACTGCGGCAGGGAGGCGGCGAGGACGAGCG
The DNA here is from genome assembly GCA_947477565.1 of Deltaproteobacteria bacterium. GTDB lineage: Bacteria > Myxococcota_A > Polyangia > Polyangiales > SCUS01. The sequence continues at coordinate 32,343 of CANJUR010000034.1, read as the reverse complement.
CGAGGGCGGCGTGGAGCGAGCGGGAGGGGAGGGGCGACATGGCGGCGGAGGATACCCGAAGGACCGCCGACGCCGTACCGATCAGAACTTGTAGGTGATGCCGAGGCGGAGGTTGATCGGCAGCGCGGAGTCCCAGAACGAGGTGGTGATGGGGCGGCGCGAGACGTTGGAGCCAGCGTTGGAGAACGCGTTCATGCTGTCGTACTGAATCTCCTCGGGGAACGGCAGGTAGAGGGTTCCGCTGGCGACGAAGGAGACGTGGCGGAAGATGCCGAGTTCGGCGACGAGGCCGGCGAAACCACGGGCGGTGTTGGCGACCTCGCAGGTGGTGCCGGTGAAGTTTGAGGCGTCGGTGTTGCGGTTGTCGCAGAGGGTGTACGCCGTCGGTTGGTTGCCCGAGAGGTTGACGTTGTATCCGCCGGGGTTGTCGAGGTTGAACTCGACGCCGCCGTTGAGGGAGATGGTGAACGCCCCGACGCCGCCGACCGGCACCTGACCGTCTGCCGTCTGCGTGTCGTTGCCCATGTTGAAGTGGAACGACAGGTTGCCCTGCAGCACCATCCCGAAGCCCCTCGACGAGCGGAACCCGAGCGCTCCGTAGGCCCGCACTTCGCCGCCGACGGCGATGAGGTCGTTGGCGAAGCGCCAGCCTGCGCGCGACCGCAGCTCGAACTCGTACCAGTTGAACGCCGTGCGAATCGCGAGGCCGCCGTCGATGGCAAAGTTGCCGAAGGAGGGGAAGCTGTTGCGGGGCACGAACCCCATGGTGGCGCGCAGCTCGAGGGGCATCGCGCCGTAGCTCAAGATGCCATCGAACGCAGCGTCGCCGCGGACGAGTGGCGCTGCGCCGAAGGTGCTGATGCCCGCGCGCCGACGGGACACGTCGCCCTCCGTCGGTCCGGTGCGCCGCGGGGTCGCGACGATGGGATCGGTGTTGTCGCCCTCGCGCACGTTCACCTCGCGCACCCACGGCTCGGAGTTGTCCGCGCGCACGGTCACGCGCACCGCGCCGACGGGCACCTGGGCGATGTCGCCGAGCGGGCGGCCCTGGGTCTCGTCGTTGAGGAAGACCTGCGCGTTGGCGATGCCCGGCGCCGTGACGTGCAGGGTGCCGAACTGCGCGGCGTGCGTGAGCTGCGCGGTGACATCGCAGGGCTGTGTGGCGGTGACGTTGCAGCGCTGGGTGAAGTCGTCATGGCCGGGGGCGCGCACGAGCACCACGATCTCGCTGTCGGAGATGTTTTCGCGGGAGTACGAGCCGCGGCCCACGCTCTGGCTGTTCACGAAGATCTCCGCCTCGGGGAGGCTGGGCACGACCACCCGCAGGCGTCCGTGACCCGTCGCCACGCTCAGGTCGCCATCGGCAAACTCGACCACGCGCTGCTGTCCCGCCACGATGGCGACGTCGCGTACTACCGGATCGCGGCCCGGCGCCGTGACTCGCACGCTGTGCTGTCCAGGAGCGACGCTAGCCTGGTCCACGCGACCGCCGGAGAGGGCGAGCGCCTCGCCGTCGAGGAAGGCCTGCGCGCCCGCCACGGGGACGATCACCCGCAGGCTGCCCGTGGTGGCGGCGGCGACCTCGAGATCGATGGCGACGGCCTGGGCCTGGCCGGCGGTGACGGTGATCTCTCGGCGCGTGCTTCGAAACCCGGTGCCTGAGACCTGGATGATGTGCGTACCGGGCTGCACCGCCTCGCTGGATGGGGGCGTGCCGGTGATGGGCGCGCCGTCGAGGGAGACCTGGAGATCACCGGGCACGGGACCATTGGGGTTGGCGACGATGACCCGCACGCTGCCCGTGGGGGCGACGCGCGGACGGAGGGTGACGTTGACGGTGGCGAGTGCGCCAGAGGTGACGGTGACGGTCTCGCGCACGGGCTCGTGGCCCTCCATGCGGAGTTCGACGATGTGCGCGCCCGGCGGGACGTTGTTGAGCCGCCCGGGGGTGACGCCCATCTGAACGCCGTCGAGGAAGATCGGTGCGCCATCGACATCGGCGGCGACGTAGACGTTGCCACCCTGGACGAGCGTGAGGGCGAAGGGCCGGGGGTTGCTCGCGGCGACGGTGACGTCGAGCGTGCCCTGCACGAACCCCGGGAGGTCGAAGTAGAGCCGGTGCGGGCCCTGCGGAATCATCGCGCGCGCCAGCGGAGCCTGGCCGAGCGGCGGGGCGGTTGCGACATCGACGCGCACCGTCGCCCCGGGCGGCGTGGACTGGATGCGAACGGCGCGGCGGGTCTGAGACCAGGCCGGCATGGCGACGATGCAGACGGCGATGGCGGCGGCGGATGAAGTGAGCTTCGAGCGGAGGTTCATTGTGGCTTCGTTTCTCCCGTAGGGCGCGTTGGTGCGGACGGGAATACACCCCTCGGATGGAGATGCGAAGCCCTACGCCGAACGCCGGAAGCGCGATCAGGAAAGGGTGCTGCGGAGGAGTGAATGAGAGGGGAAGGCGGGGTGATCGAGCGGGGCGACGCCAGGAAGGTCACCGCCCCGCGATCAGCGGGGGATCAGCTCAGCGGATCATGCCGTAGCCGAGGATGCGCGAGATGTTACGCGTGGCGTCGATGAGACCGACGTAGTTGCGGTAGGTCGCGAGGCGGCGGGCCTGGCGCTGCGGCGAGGTGCTCGCCGGCTGCAGGGCGCCAGCGGACGAGCGGATGAGCCGCGGGCGGCCATCAGCGTCGAGTACCGGGCGGCCCATGTTGGCGGGATCACGCTCCACGAGGAAGGTGTCCGCCAGGAGGGCGTTGGCGTGCTGGACCATGCGCGACGCAATGCCGCGATCGACGGTGCGGCCCGCGGTGAGGGCGGTGAGGCCCACATCGGTGCCGTAGCGACGCGCGGTGTAGATGATGCCGGTGTCCGGGTTGAAGAACCGGATCCGCTCGGCCTCGGGGATGTCCACGGCTTCGGCGCCGCCCTCGGTGAAGATCCTCATCTTGTTGATGAGGGTGAGGTCGGTGTTGAGCGACGAGAACAGCATCGAGTAGATGATGGTCGGCAGCTGCTGGCGGTACCCGATGTTCGGGAAGAGCAGCGACGAGCCGGTCGGGCGCACCGGCACAGTGTCGCGGTACAGCTGCAGCATCTGCGGCTGAACCTCGTCGCCCGGCGCGCGGGGCGCCGGGGCGTGCATCGCCACGGTGGCCCAGTCCTCGGAGAGGATGCCGCCGAGGAGGCGATCGAGCGCGTTCGGGATGTCCGTCGCGAAGTTCACCTGGAACTCACGGCCGTCGAGGTAGAGGTTGCGGGTCACGCTCGAGAAGGTCGGGCGCGTGTCCGTGAGCATGATCGCCGCGAAGTTCTTCTCCATCGAAGCCCCCTCGCGGTTGGCGTACGACTGGTAATCCAGCGAGCCGCCCTGGCCGTTGTCGAAGTCGTCCGCGATGAAGCGGCCGTCCACGATGCCGATGCTGAAGCGCGGCGCGGTGGCCTGGTCATCGGCGTCGAAGATGGTCGTCCCAGCGGAGCGAAGCTCCGGGGTGCTGCGATCCTCGTCCGCCGCGGACTGCTCGTTCGAGGCGACGAAGCCGCCGGGCTCGGGCATCAGCATGACGCGGGTGAAGAAGTCGAACATCTCCGTCTGCGCGCCGACCGTCGGGCCGAGCGCGTTGTCGCTGTTCGCGTAGATCGCGAAGCTCGCGTCGTTGAGGGCGCCACGGTAGTAGGCGTAGTCACGCGCCACGTTCCAGTGGTAGCCGCGCACCAGGCGGAACATGCGCGAAGACACGCCCGCGGAGACGTTCCACGACTGCCACTCGCGGTTGCCGCGGCGGAAGTACATGGACGGGTACGTGAGGTCGTACTTCCGGGTGATCGAGCGGGAGACCTCGTAGATGTCCGCGCCCTGGTCGAAGTACTGGATGTGGGGGTAGCCCACGCCGCGGTCCCAGGACACGCGGTAGCGCCAGCGAAGCGAGCCCTCGCCGTTGTTGATCACGCGGCCCGCGTCGGGCGTGCCATTGCGGACGCGCCACGAGGGAGCGGCCTGGTCGGGGTTGCCGTCGCCATCGGGCTCGGCGTCGTTGGAGTCGTAGGTCTGCGACGTCTGCATGTCCGAGAGGGCAGCGTGGTCGCGCGGCGAGAAGCGGCAGATCTTGCCGTCGACGAGGCGCCAGCGGTAGCGGGCCTTCTCCTCTTCCGTCGCGTCGCGGCAGAAGCTCGGGTTGAACACCTGAAGCTGGCGAGCCATCTCGGTGTAGTGCGCGAGGCCGAGCGGCGCGTCGTTGGCGTCCGGCGGGGTCGAGCCGGGCGCGGAGAACGCCGGGTCGGAGAAGTTCGCGAGGTACTTCTCGGAGAGCTGCGAGCGGAGGTTCCAGGCGAACCGGCGCTGCGAGGTCGCGTCCTGGCCGCCGCGGGCGGTGTCGGACTCCATCGTCTCGACGACGCGGCCGTACATCACGCCCATCGCGTAGATGTCGTACGAGCCGAGGCCCACGGTCTCGCCGAAGCGCTCCCACTGGTACTCCATGGTCGACGTGTTGCCGAAGTAGGTGATGCCCGCGTGGTGGTTGCCGGCGGTGAGGTCACGCACGCCCATCTCCTCGTCCGTCTCCGGGTCGAGGTAGCGCGGGCCCATGCAGTTGTCCGCGTTGCGGTCCGCGGCGCGGATGCTCGGGCAGGACATCTGGTTGCATGTCGTCGCGCGGCAGCTGGCCGAAGCCGCGCCGTTGCGCGTGCGCAGCTGCCAGTACTGCGGGTTGTAGTTCATCGAGTCGTAGCTCGAGACGGGCAGGTGGTAGAGCCCGATGCTGTGCCCGACCTCGTGCAGCGCGATGCCCTTGTAGGCGTCGATGCGGAGGTCCTGAAGGATGCGGGCGGCGCGGGCTTCCTTCGTGAGGGTGCGGTAGCGCTCCGCGAACCAGCGGGCGACGCCCTGGATGTCGGTCGAGCCGACGAGCACCGGGGCCCCGGCGTCCTGGAAGCAGAAGCCGCGGTTCTCGAGGCGCTCCATCAGGCGGTTGCGCATGTCCGTCGCCCACTCCGGATCCATCCGGCGGAGCGGCGATGCCTGGTTGAGCGCGTTGTCGTCGAGCGAGCTGAGGGCCGCGCGGGGGTCGAGGCCCGCGGCGCGGAGCCACTGCTGATCGATCATGTCGGTCTCGTAGCGGGTGCCACGCAGCAGGCGCGCCTGCTGCTGGAACGCCACCGCGGTCTGCGACACGCCGTTGTTGACCGGCGTGGTGTCGGTCTGCTGGTTGAATTGACGGATCGCGGCGGCCTCGAAGTCCGTGCCTTCGACGGTGGCGGTGTTGAGGGCCGCTGCGGCGTGCTGGGCGTCCGTGCTGGTCGCGCGGTCGTTGATGAGGTCGAGGTCGGTGCGGGTGTTGCCGCTGCCGATGGTGTTCCCGGCCGGGTTGCGGATGTAGCGCGCGAGGTTCTCCGAAGCGGAGTTGCTCGTGTACGCCTCGACCGTGAGGTCATCGAGCGCCGGGTCGAGGTAGTGCATGATCATGCGGATGTAGTCGCGCTGCTGACCAGCGGCGGCTTCCACCGAGCGACCCATGTTGAACCCGCCGTTGGAGACGACCTCGCCGGTGAGCGGATCGTAGCCCCAGTGGGCGATGCCGCCGAAGGGCGCGCGGGAGTTGCCGGGCCAGTAGCTCACGTGGTTGTAACGCACGTCGCCGAGGCGCACCTGGAAGCCAGGCTCGCGGCAGGCGCCGTTGTCATCCGCGCGAACGGGGTTGTGGCAGAGCACGACGCCGCGGGGAGCCGCGGGCACGCCCGTCGGAGCAACCCTGGGGTCGTCACCGAGGAAGGCGCCGAGGTGCTGCGAGACCAGCTCGGTGTTGAAGAACCGGTTGTGGCAGGTGTCGCGGTCGCCGCCGATGCCGCCGGGGGCGGTCGGACCGAGCTTGCGACACTCGACCTCGCGGGCCGTCGCGACGGCGCGGCGGATGGCGATGTCCCAGGTGTTGATGATCTCCTCGGTGGCGCCCGTCACAAAGGACGTACCCGTGCCCGTGGCGCGGCGGTTGGTGGCCTCTTCGGCGGTCGGGAAGCGGTACGTGAGCGTACCGTTTGCGGCCTCGACCTCGACGTGGTCCTGGAACTCCGCCGGCATCTCGGGGTTGGTGTAGTAGGCGATCGGACGGACCTCACGCTCGCGGTACGGCAGCGTGCAGCGGCCCATCACGGTGTCGCACTGCGAGCCCGGGTGGTTGGCGGATTCGCAGGCGTCCGCGGTGCCGTTGGAGTTGGCGTCGAGGTTGCCGTCGATGATGCCGTCCTGGTTGCCGTCGACGATCGAGCAGGTGAACTGCGGGTCGAGGTGCGACCGCATCCAGATGTTGTGGAGCATCTGGTAGCGGTGGAAGTTGCGGTCTGTCGCGGCGTAGTTCGGGTCGAAGCCGTTGCGAGTCGCGCGCGGGCCGCCGACGAGGTCGTACGGCTGACGGGTCATCTCGAGGGGCTGGAAGTCGCGGTCGACGACGCGCCGGAAGGAGGTGCGAATCGTCGCTTCCTGCGGGTTGCAGTCATAGATGTCGCTGCCCGTGAAGAAGTTGATGACGAGGCAGGTCGGGAGCGAGCCGCCGAAGGCGTTGCTGGACTCCGGGTTGACCAGCCACTTGGAGGTCACGTCGAAGTAGCCGCCGTCGCTGTGGCGCGCGTTGGCGCTGTGCACGCACTGCCCGGTGGTGGTGTCGCGCACCATGCCCGCTTCCATCTCGCAGAAGTTCGGCGCGTTGGGCGAGAGCGGGTTCTGCTCGTAGTAGCGCACCGGCTGGAACGACAGGCCGCCGAACAGGGCACCGTAGAACAGGCCCGACCAGTCGGGGTTGTCGACCATGTTGTTCGACCAGTCGACGCGCATGAACTCGCGCTCGAACCAGGGCCGATCGACGACGTTCTCTTCGACGACGTTGATCTCCTCGCCGGTGGACGAGTTGTACGCGCGCCGCACGTCGAAGTGGCTCTCGATGCGGTAGGCCGCCACGATGATGCCGGTCTCCGTGCGCCCACGGACGCCGCGGCCGTCGGAGCCGGTGACGTACTCGTACCCCTTGCGGGCGAGGAGAACGTCCTCCTGGATTTCCCACCGGATGCGATCGACGTCGTCGTAGGTGCCGACCGGCAGCAGCGACTGCGAGGCCGGGGCGTCGACGACGAAGTTGTTCACGTAAAACTCGGGATTATCCCGAGCGTCCTGGAGGTTCTGTCCGACGAAGAAGGTCTTCGAGACCCTCGCCGGGCGCGTGCGATCGATCGGATCGCGCTCCTGGGCGCAGTCGGCATTGCCGACCGCGAGACCGCCGAGCAGCAGCGCACCCAGCGCCCGGCTCCGCCAGAAACGGCGGGCAGAGGTCATCCCTCTGCGAGCGCCCGGATATTCCTGTTCATCAGACATCGTGTCGAACCTCCCATCGTGAACGGAGAGAATTGAAACAGCGCAAGGCAGCAAGGCCGATGCCACACACGAGCGTGCTGGAATGCAGGCCCTTCGCAACGGTGACTGGTCACGCGTTAGAAACCTGACCGTGCGAGCGCGCGGAACCTACCGGACCGACACTGGCCTGTCACGGGGGGAGACGGTGGCGATCAGCGATGGGCGCACGCCGGGGCGGTCGGACAGGACGCGCAGATGCCCTCGGCCATGGACCACGTCTCGTGGCAGATGCGCAGCCCGGCGGGAGTGCGGCGCAGGCGGAGCAGATACCGACCCTCCAGGTGGGCGCAGCCGATGGAGGGGTGACGATCTGAGCGGTACTCGTCGTTCCAGGCGCGAACCTTCACCACGTCCCCGGTGGCGCCAGGAAAGGAACTGCACGTCGTGGGGACGTCGCCGCTCGTCAACCGCTCGCGCTCCCACGTGCTGCGGGACCAGTCGAAGGAGTTCGTTCCGCCCGTGGCGATGGTGCGCTCAAGCTGCGTGCCGATGTCTGCCACGTCGGTGGTCTGGCCGTTCCAGCGGACGCGCGACGCGTAGAACCGATCGATGCCAGGAGCCCCGGGCTGAAGCCGAACGGCAGAGTCCCAACGACGGAGCAGATCCATCAACTCGGGGTTGTTGCCCACCGGCCCAGGGAGGGCGGCGCGCGAAACCGGGGCGGCCACCGAACGTGCGCCGATCACCGTGGCACCCGCGGCCCTCGGGTGGGTGTCGCGCCAGATCAGCAACCCCACGATGCCGCCCGCCAGGAGGGCGGCCAGAACCGAGATCCCCACGAAGAGCCGACCCCAGTGGAGGGGAGGCTCTGACACGGCGGAGGCGAGCTGCGTCGCGGCGTGGGCCACCCCTGCGGCGTCGCGGTCCGCAGGGGCGCGATCGAATACGGGATCTTGTAATCGCTCGAGCACCGTAGCGAGGCCGGCACCGGAAGAGCGCGCGGACGTAGGCGCGGGGAGGGACGGAACGGGCGACGCCACCGGCCATTGCGGGTGCGAGAGAGCCCCGATGCCGAGCAGCCCCGTGGCGACCGTGCGCACCGCCACGCGCAGCGCGCCCGCATCCACGAAGCGGTCGGCGCCTTCCGTCTGGAGGCACTGCACAACCACGTCCCAGAGGGCCACCGGAACGTCCGCGCGGCGGGGCGGGAGCATCGCGCGCAGCTCCGTCGGGCGACGCACGGCGACGACCCACCAGCTGTCCTCCTCGGTGGCCTGGGCGTCGAGAGTGAGTAGCTCGACGAGCACGACGCCGAGGGTGAAAACATCGGTCCACGGGCCGATGCTTCCGGAGTGCCCGAATGCCTGCTCCGGGGCCATGTACAAGGGCGTTCCCATGCTGACGCCGGAGCGGGTGGCGGTGCGTCGACCGAGCTGTGCGATGCCAAAGTCTACGACCTTGACGGTGATCTCCCCGCGCGGCGACGAGCGCAGGAGAATGTTGTCGGGCTTCAGGTCGCGGTGAACGATGGGGCCCGGGATGCGCACCGCGTGGGCGGCTTCGAGGCCCGCGCAAAGCTGGTCGAAGAGCGCAAACACCATGGCCAGTGACGGACGCTCGCCCTGGCGGCGATGGTCTGCCAACCAGCCCGCGAGGCCTCGGCCCTCGACGAATTCCATGACGATGTAGCGCTGGCCCTGCCACGCGCCGCGGTCGAGGACGCCGACGATGTTGGGGTGGCTGATCTGCGCCAGCGCGTCGGCCTCGGCGTCGAAGCGACGCACCGCCGACTCGTGCTCCATGAACTCCGACTTCAGTAGCTTTACAGCGACGGCACGGAGGGAGAGCCGCTGGTCCTGCGCGCGCCAGACGGCACCGAAGGAGCCTTCGCCGAGGCGGCCTCCGAGTACGTAGCGTTGGTCGATGATCGTCCCAGAACGAGGGACCGCGGCGGCTGCGGGCATTAGCGAGCGAAGTATCCCACAGCTCGTTCAGCGCCCGCGCGGGTTGCGGTACACCGACACGATGGGCACTCCGTCGTAGGTGACGACGTGGGCCGTCGCGGGGGACTGGAAGGCCGTCCAGATCTGGTAGTCGACTTCGTTCATGTGCAGCTCGTGATGCACGATGGAGAACTCGCCTTCACCGACCTGCCAGACGGGGCGCAAGTCGGGACGGAGGCGGCCGTCGTGCTGGAGCATGGCCCAGGACTCGAATGTGGTGTCGTGGATGTACACGCCGGCGTTGGGCGACGCATGAGCGTTGAGCCACGGCGCGGCCGATCCGGTGGTGAAGCCCCAGAACTGCCGGTTGAGTCCGAGATCTGCCGCGCCCGGTGCGCCGCCCGCGATTGGGGTGTAGTTGCTCAGTCCAAAGGGGTGCGAGTGCGCACTCTGGGCGATGGGGGGAAGCACCACGAGGAGGCCCAATGCCGCAGTGACGAAGCCTTCTCGACGCACGCGGTCGCGGAGGAGTTCTTCCAGCAACGACGCGACGCGGGCGAAGCCCACGCCGGCGAGGAGCGCCAGGAATGGATACGCAGGAAACCAGTGCTTGGTTCCGCCGAAAATAGGGGTATTGGGCGAGAGCCACGGCGCCATCGGGACCATGAAGCCAAGAAACGCGAGGGTCCAGGTGCCGCGCTGGTCGTCGCTCTTGTGGGCGTCCACCCAGGCGCGAACCCGCTTGATGGGGAGCCACCCGAGGAGCCCGGTGGACTCCCGCAGCATGGTCGGAATCATCACTGCGAGCCCGATCACGAAGAGCAGCAGCGTGATTCCCGGTACCGTGAAGAGCACCATTCCCCATGAGTACATTCTCGGGAATGGCGGATGAAACCAGTTAAAGCCCATCCACTCCATATTGTAATAGGCGTGATTGAGGTGAAACGACGCGTATTCCTGGAAGCGGCCAGATCCGTGCGCGGGCGTGGACAGGGTGTCAAACCACATCCAGGGCCACAGTCCCACGAAGATGAGCGGTCCCAGGATGGCCATTGCCACAAGCGCGAGGGGCACCGGGAAGTTGCCGCGGGAGGCGTCGCGCCGCAGGTCGCCCGCACGGGTCAGCACGAAGTGCGTCACCACCAGAAAGGGCACGAACCACGCATTGTGCTTGGTCTCAAGCGAAAGCCCCCAGAGTACTCCCGTAGCGATGGCCCAGCCGAAGCCGCCCGCGAGGGAGCGCCAATAGGCATACAGCACCACGACCCACATGGTCATGACGGGGACATCGAAGCAGTCGAGGTGCGAGTGATAGAAGACGCGCGGCATGAAGGCGAGCGACACCGCCGCGATCAGTCCGACGCGGGTGGAGTGCGCGCGATATCCGAAGAGGAATGTCACCCACAGTCCGAGCGCGCCGAAGAGCATTCCCGGGAGACGGAAGCTCAATCCCTCGGAGGCGATCCAGTGCCACTTTTCGTGAAGGAAGAGCCACGAGAGTGCGAAGAGAGACTTCATCAGCGCGGGGTGCTCGTGGTTGGTGGCCCACGCCGCATCGATGGCTCCGCGGGTGAGCGCAGCGTGCCGGTCGTGCAGAAGCAGATCAAACCAGCGCGCGTAATCCGTCGCCGCGTGGAAGTAGAAACCCTCGTCGCGCGCGTAGCCCAGGGTCGGGGAAGTGCGCACGAGCACCACGAAGTACACCAGCGCCAGCACCGCGCCGATGGCGTGTGGCTTGAGCGCCTTCGCGACCTGTTGCAGCCGCGTCATCGGAGGTCTCCTTCGAAGCAGTAATGGCGCATCCCGGTGGCCTCCGCGCGCACCTCGATGGTGAGTTGTCGCGTGGTGTTGGCCCATGCGCGAGTGTCAATCTCGAAGCCCTTCCAGCCGTCGCCGTCTCGGTGAATCGAGCGCCCTGCTTCGGTGTCGTCAATGAGCACGCGCAGCTCGACAGGCCCACCCTGGTTGCCGAGGTCGTCGCCGCGCTCGGCCTCGTAGGCGATGCCGTGGTGGCCATGAAACACACGGCCAACCGGTACATCGCGGAAGCGAGTGACCATCGCACCGCCCTGGATCGGGTGCGACCAGATGCAGCGTCGGCCGCGGTGCTCCATGTCTTCGATGATGGTGAGTCCGATGTAGTTCCAGCCTTCCGGGGAGCAGAAGAAGCGGTCGGGGCTGGCGAGCGCGCCCTGTCCGAGGCCACCGCCCGCGACGAAGTTGCCAGTGCGCCAGTCGCACGGAGTGGAACTCTCGCCGGCGACACGAAATGCCTCGGCGTCGGGCGGATGCAGGTGCTCGATGAGGTCGTAGCGAACCGTCACGGGGCTGGGATTCTCAAGCGTGCGTACCGTGATCGGACCGAAGTCCCGGCGGGCAGTCTCGCGCCAGCCGCGGAGGTCGGGGTTTTCGCGGCCGCGGAGGGTGGCGACCAGCGCGCGGCGGTAGCGGGTGGCGTCCGGGCGAGCCGCGTCCGCCAGCGGGATCATCTCCGCAAAGTACTGACGGGCAAGCGGATCGGTCCAGAGCGGGGCGGAGGTCACGAGGTCGCCCGGGTGACGGTGGCTGCGAAGGTAGGTCGCCGCTGCGCGCCAATGGGCGTCCTTCGGCACGCGTGCCTGGGTGACGCCCTGGGAGATAAGCTCGATCAGGGCGACGATGGGGACCAGCAGCGCCGCGAAGCGCCAGCGGGAGTTTGCAGGAGATGGCTGTTCCACGGCGGGCCGCGGACTCTAGTCGCTCCAGCACAGGGAGCACAACCGCTCAGACCATCGGGAGAAGGCCGCTCAGGCGGGCTGCCCAGACCAACACGAACGCGACCCCGAAGACCGTCAGCGCCGTGCGCACGAAGCGTTCCCATAGCGGGTGTTGCGGGCGGAGAGCAGCCGCGAGCACGAAGGCAATGCCCAGTGCACCGGCCGATGGGATCGCCAGCGGATGCACCGCGATGCTGCCGGGCAGGTCACCGTGGAGCAGTCGCAGCGAGGCGCGAGTCATCCCGCACGCAGGGCAGGGCAGACCCGTGGTGATCTTGACGATGCAGGTGCTGAACGGGACGAGTGCGAGGAGTGAACAGATCAGGGCGGGAGGGACAATGGGGCCGAGGCGTTCACGAATGACCGACCAGGGCGCCATCGTCAGGTGTGTTCAGCCGATGTGCTTGGCTTCCCAATCCCACTGATTGGAGACAGCCCACGGTGTGTAGATAAAGCCAGTGCAGACCATCAGTACGGTGTTGAGCAGCCACATCCCGAAGTAGCCGCCAGGGTCTTTCTGGAAGCGGAAGCCGCGGCCCGAGATGGAGGTGCTGTTCCACTCATATTCGAGCATATTGTTGTGATACCAGGGGAAGTAGATCCCGAAGGTAATGCTGGTGAGAATGCTGCCGAGCAGCCAGATGCCGAGCAGCGAGCCGCCATCGCCGTTGTAGGCGAGGCGCTCGCCGCTAACATCAACCTGCGAGTAGATCCAGCTCTTAAGCTTGCAGATGTACCAGGGCGTGTAGATGCCGAAGGTGCATGCCGTCAGGATCATCGGGACGATCATGGCGCCAATGAGGCCGCCCGGAGTGCCGTGATAGACACTGCGCTTGCCCTCGATAGTGATGTTTTCCCAGTAGTACTTCAGAATCTTGTTCATGCCCGCGACGGCCACGAAGAACAGCCCTACGTAGGTCATCAGCATGAGCAGGCCGACGAGGACTGATACAGCGGTCGGTGGCTGGTGGGTCGCGTTATCGCGGGTCGCCGCGACGATGCCGGCCACCGAGCCAAAGCCCAGTACCTCAACGCCGATCACGGGCAAAAACACCCCGAGCAGATACACCACGAAGAGCGAGCCGCCGGCGCCGGAGTAGCTCACCCGGCCGCCGCCGCCCATCGACATTCCACCGCCACCCGCCGGGGGATAGCCGCCGCCCGGGGGAGCGCCGAATCCGCCGCCCGGAGGAGCGCCGAAGCCACCGCCCGGGGGAGCGCCGAACCCGCCACCCGGAGGAGCGCCGTACCCGCCGCCCGGGGGAGCGCCGAACCCTCCGCCCGGGGGAGCGCCGAAGCCGCCACCCGGAGGAGCGCCGTACCCGCCACCTCCACCCGGAGGATATCCCCCGGCCGCATGGATTGGACCAAGCCCATTGCTATCTGGAATCTGCATCATTCCGAGAGACCCTCCGTGTTGTGCGGCAAGCATGGCGACCGTCGTTCGCTGGAAGCATGCTCGCTCTGGTTATAGACCATGGTACGTCACGGCGTGGAAGGCTGCGCCCCGCGGAAGGGACGTTTCCTGTCAGGCAGTGAAACGTCCCGCCAGGGGGACGCGCAACCTGTAGTGCCGATCACCCTCGAAGGGCGACGATGGACCGTGAACAACGACGTGCGCAGATTCTCAGCCTCGCGGCGGAGGTCTTCGCGGAGAAGGGCTACCACGACGCCAAGATCGAGGACATCGTGGCGCGTGCGAAGGTCGCGCGGGGCACGTTTTACCTATATTTCGAGGACAAACGAGCGATCTTCGAGGAGCTTGTCTCGGGTTTTGTGCGACAGCTCGCGGCGACCATCCAGCCGATCGAAACGGTACCGGACTCAGATCCCGCGCGGGTGATGTTCGAGCTGCGGAGCAACCTGCTTCGACTGGTCGAGCGCTTCACCACGGAGCCCGCGATGGCAAAGGTGCTCTTCTCCGCGGCGGTGGGCCTCGACGCCGACTTCGACCAACGGCTGCTCGCGTTTTACGAAGAAATCGCCGAGCTGATCGAGCGGTCCCTCGAACAAGGCGAAGAAGCCGGACTGGTGCGCCCCGGGCATCGGCGAATCCGCGCGTTCTGCCTCACGGGAATCATCAAGGAGTTGGTGTATCAGTTGATCTTGCGGCGCGCGGTGTCTGCGCCGACAGAGCTCGTGGACGCGATGCTCGACCTGGTGACCGACGGGCTCTTTACGGACCCGGCGCGCGCGGCAGTGCGGGCTTCGAGCGCCCCACCCGCCACGCGATGATCGTGACGATGAGCGCGATTACGCCCACGGCGATGCCCACGCGGCCGTCGATGAGCGCGACGGCTATGGTGACCGCGAGGGCGACGGCGGTGACCACAAACCGGTCTACGAGGCGCACGCGATCGCGGGTGGTAATGGCCAACTGCACCTCCGCGAGTTGCTTTGCGAACGATGCGTTTGACGCGTCGCGGGCCCGGCATTGGGCGAGAAGCTGAGCCGCTTCGTCGAGGGCGCCACGCTCGCGCAGAGCGACGACGAGGTTGGTCATGGCCGACTGCAATCCGGGCCGGATGCGTAGCGCCTCGCGACTGGCAGACTCGGCCTCGCGGTACAGGTGAAGCTCGAGCGCGGCGAACCCGAGATTGGCCCACGCGGCGTAGTGGTTGGGATCAAGGCGGATGGCCTCGCGCGCAGCCTCGGCGGCCTCGGGGAAGCGCCGACGCTCGGTGAGCAGCCACGCCAGGCGACCGAAGCCGGCGGCGTTGGAGGGCTCGAACTTGATGAGTTCGCGCGTGAGAGTCTCCGCACGATCGTAGTCCTTGAGGGTGCCGAGTACGCGCGCGGCCATCTCCAGCACCACGCCGTCGTTCGGGTCGAGGGCGAGGGCGCGGTCGATGGCCGCGAGCGCCTCCTCGGGACGGGCGACCTCCACCAGGCTAAGCGAGCGCCGGACGTAATAACGCGCGTAGTCGGGCTCGTATCCGAGGGCGCGATCGATGTGCGCGATGGCCTCCTCGTAGCGGCCCATACACTGGAGGGTAAAACCAGCCAGATAGTGGGCATAACCGCGGTTGGGCGAGGCGCGCACCGCCGCCTGCGCGGACTCCCAGGCGGGCTCGTAGTGACCGGCGCCGAGACGCGCGCGGGTGAGCAACACAAGGGAGTCGGCGTCCGTCGGATCTGACTCGAGGGCGGCGCGAGCCTCCCGTTCGGCAGCCTCGTAGCGGCCGATGTCGAGGGCGACCCGAGCGCGCTTGCGGTGCCTGTCTGCGACCTCCGCTGGCGTCATGGATCGTGTCCTAGCAGAGACGACCCCGCGCAACCACTGCGGGAGCCTCCCGGGCGGCGTTGCGGGCGCTCGGGGTTCTGTGCGAACACCCGTCGCCATGTTCAAGAAGGTGCTGGTAGCCAATCGGGGAGAGATCGCCGTGCGGGTGATCCGTACGCTGCACGAGATGGGCATTACCGCCGTGGCGGTGTACTCTGAGGCCGACCGGGCGGCCCTTCACGTGCGCATGGCCGACGAGGCCTGGCTCATCGGTCCGGCGCCCGCGCGCGAGTCGTACCTCGACATCGATCGGGTCATCGAAGCCGCGAAGCGCTCCGGCGCCGAGGCGATTCATCCAGGGTACGGCTTCCTCTCGGAGAACCCTGAGTTCGCCGACGCCTGCGCCCGCGCGGGCATCGTGTTTATCGGGCCGCCCGCGAGCGCGATGCGCGCCATGGGCAGCAAGCCCGCGGCGCGCGCGTTGATGAGCGCCGCAGGGGTCCCGGTGGTCCCCGGCGCGCAGCCCGGAACCATCGACGAACTCAGCGCGGCAGCCGAGCGAGTGGGCTACCCCGTGATGCTGAAGGCCGCGTCGGGCGGCGGCGGCAAGGGGATGCGATTCGTCGATCGCCCGGAAGACCTCGCGGGCGCTTATGAGCGGGCGCAGAGCGAGGCGCTCAAGAGCTTCGGCGACGCGACGATCTACCTGGAGAAGGCCGTGGTGCGGCCGCGGCACGTCGAGATCCAGGTGCTGGGCGACCAGCAGGGCAACCTGCTGCACGTCTTCGATCGCGACTGCTCGATTCAGCGCCGGCACCAGAAGGTGGTGGAGGAGGCCCCGTCGCCGGCGGTCTCCCCGGAGTTGGTGAAGCGCATGGGTGAGGTCGCCGTGCGCGGCGCCCAGGCAGTGGGGTATTTCTCCGCCGGGACGTTCGAGTTTCTGCTTGGCGAAAACGGGGAGTTCTACTTCCTGGAGATGAACACCCGGCTCCAGGTGGAACACCCCGTTACGGAGCTCATCACGGGCCTCGACCTGGTGCGCGAGATGCTGCGCGTGGCGGCGGGTGAACCCCTCGGATTCGGTCAGGCGGACATCGTCCGGCGCGGCGCGGCCATCGAGTGCCGGGTGTACGCGGAAGACCCGTCGAGCGGTTTTCTCCCATCGCCGGGACGCATCGAGAAGCTGCGGGTTCCAGGCGGTCCGGGCGTGCGCGACGACGGCGGCGCCTACGCCGGTTGCGAGATCAGCAGCTACTACGATCCGCTCATCTCCAAGCTCAGCGTGTGGGCGCCCGACCGACCGCGCGCGGTCGCGAAGATGGCTCGCGCACTGCGCGAATATGTGGTGACGGGCATCCGCACCAACCTGGCATTTCACCAACGGTTGATGGCACACCCGGCGTTCATCAAGGGCGACTACGACACCGGCTTCATCGACCGCTTTCGGGACCAGCTCGTGGACTACCCCGAGATCCCCGCGGAGGACGCGGAAGCCTGGGCCGTCGCGATCGCCCTAGCAGCGTCGAAGCTCGAAGGTAACTCCGCACCGCCGACGGATCAGGGCGGCGCGCGCGGACCGTCGCCGTGGGTCATGGCCGAGCGAGGCCGCTGGTCGTGAAGCTGCAGCGTCTCGTCGTCGAGGGCTTCCGCTCCATCGACGCGGTGACGTGGACGCCGGGTGACCTCACCGTGTTGACCGGTTCGCGGGCGGACGACCTCTGCGCCGCAGCCCTGCACGTCGCGAACACCGCGCTGGGCTGGGGAGGCTTCCGGGAGGGCTTCGACGCCGAGGCGCCGCACCCGCCGGAGCGCTTCACCGACGGCTTCGCAGAGACCCGCTGCTTCGTGCGGATGGCTCCGCGCGAGTGCGAGTCGCTCTGCTTCGGCTACGAGCTGCTCCTCGAGCGCATCGCCGCGAACAATGGCTGGGCGATTGTATACGAGCGCTTTACGCTGGACGATGACTTCGACCTGCGGGAGTTGCTCGAGCGGCAGGGTTCGCGCGCCGTCTACACCTTGTCGCCGAAGGCCTCGGCCCGGGCCGGTGCCCGCGCACCGAAGGAGCAGGTCGTCACGGTCGCGGAAGACATGCCGGCGCTCGGTGCGATCGCGGGATTCGCGAGCGATCCGCGGGTGCGGCCGTACGCCGAGCGCCTCGAGGGTTGGCGTCGCCACGCGCGCATCGACCCTTCCACGGAGGGCGCACCGCGACGATTCGTGGCGGAGCCGGTCTTCCACGATCGCCTCTCGGCGGACGGCCGCAACCTCGTAAACGCCCTCTACAGCCTGTGGGATTTCGAGACGCTGCGGGCACCCATCCTGCTGGGCCTGCGGACGCTCGACCCCACCGTGGCCAACCTGCGCTTCACAGTGAGCGAGGATGGAAAACTCAGCGTCGCGCTAGCGCACGAAGGCGACCGCACGACCGACCTCGCGACGATGGACGACGCCACGGTGGCGTGGATGCTGCGCGGCGCGATGCTCTGCGCGGTGACACCGGCGCCGCTGCTGATCATCGAGGTGCCGCAGGCGGACATTCCTGATGCGCTTCTGGGTGCCCTCGCGGCGATGCTGCGCGTTGGGGCGACGCGCACGCAGGTGGCGCTGCTCGGGGTCTCGCCGGCGCTCGATGTGGCGCTCACCGCAGCGTTTGCGGGCATGGACGACGGACCGAAGCTCGTGCGCAGCGAGCCATGAGCGACTTTCGTGGGCGCGAAAAGTACCGCCCTCGCACCGTGCAGACTCTCTCCCTTTGCCAGCGGGATGGTGTACGGTGCGCGCCGTCGCGTTTGGCTCGCGTGTGTTGCTGGGTGATTGACACCCCCAGGCGGCGCCGCTAGACCCTCGCGCCCGGAGCGCTTGTGCAGCAAGGCCTTACCCAATCTTACGGTCCCGTATTCATGGTTGTCGGGTTCTCGCTCTTCATCGCGGTGACCATGTTCACCCTCGCGACGGTGATGGGCCCGAAGAACCTGGTACGGCCGCTCTCGCAAAACGAACCCTTCGAGTCGGGTAATCCGAGCTCCGGGGCGAAGAACGTCAAGCTGTCGGTAAAGTTCTACCTGACGGCGATTCTCTTCGTGGTGTTCGATATCGAGGCGATCTTCCTCTACCCCTGGGCGGTCCTCTTCCAGCGCCTTGGGTGGGTTGGCCTTGCGGAGATGCTGGTGTTTCTCACCGTGCTGTCCGCGGGCCTCGTTTACTGCTGGAAGAAGGGAGCCCTCGAATGGCAGACGTGACCCACCTCGAAACCCGCACCCTCGGCGGTGGCGAGTCCGGCTTCGTCACGACGAAGTTCGAAGCCCTGCTCGCCTGGGCCCGGAAGTACTCGCTGTTTCAATATCCCTTCGCGACGGCGTGCTGCGGGATGGAGTTCTTCTCCACCGCCTCGCCCCGCTACGACATCGCCCGCTTCGGCGCCGAAGCCCCGCGGTTCTCGCCGCGGCAGAGCGACGTGCTCTGGGTCGTCGGAACCATCTCGCAGCGACAGGCCCCGGTGCTGCGCCGCGTGTACGAGCAGATGACCGAACCCAAGTGGGTCATCGCCTTCGGCACCTGCGCCTCCTGCGGTGGTTTCTACGACAACTACGCGACGGTTCCCGGCATCGACAAGATCATCCCGGTGGATGTGTTTATCCCGGGCTGCCCGCCGCGCCCGGAGGCCGTGCTCGACGGTCTGATGTTGTTGCAAGACAAGATCGGCCGCGACGATCGCACCCCGGTGTCGGCGGCGAACACCGCACTTCCGCCGGGCGCCGCCGAGGCCCTCGAGAAGCTCTACCAGATCCGGATGAAGCCCTAAGGACCGCAGCACCGCCATGTCCAAGCTCATTCTCGAGCGCCTGAAGGCGCAGTTCGGTGACGACATCCTCGAGGTCAGCAGCTTCCGTGGTGACGACGTCGCCGTGGTGAAGCCCTCCCGCTGGGTCGATGTTGCTCGCTTCATCCACGACGATCCGCGCTGCGACTGCACGTACTTCGTCGATCTGTCGGCCATCGACCACTGCGACCCGCGCACCGACGACCTCGAAATGGACGACCGCTTCGAGGTTTACGTGATCGCGTATTCGGTCGCGAAGAAGCACCGCGTGCGCATCAAGACCCGCCTCTCCGGCGACGAGCCCAGGCTCCCGACGGTGATCCCGGTCTGGAGCGGCGCCAACTGGATGGAGCGCGAGGTGTTCGACATGTACGGCGTGCACTTCGAGGGGCACCCGGACGAGCGGCGCATCCTCACGTACGACGAGTTCAAGGGACACCCGCTCCGCAAGGATTACCCCGCCAATCGCGTGCAGCCGCTCGTCGAGTACCGCGAGGGGACCTTCAACAAGCTCGGGCCGTTTCTGCAGGACGAGGGCATGCCCCTCAACCGCTCCGCGCAGCCCGACGAACACAACTAAGACTTCCCTCTTTCCTTTCCCACCACCGCTGGAGCCAACGCTTTCATGGAGCCCGTAGACCTCGACTTCGAAGAGGCTGACCTCGAACTTCCGAGCGAGCCCATGACCCTGCTCATGGGTCCGTCGCACCCCGCCATGCACGGCACCATCCGGATGATCCTGAAGCTGGACGGCGAGACCGTTCAGGACGTGGACATCCAGCCGGGGTACCTGCACCGGGGCTTCGAGAAGATGTCCGAGCGCGGTACCTGGTCTCAAGTGTTTCCGTACACCGACCGGCTCAACTACGTGTCGCCGCTGCTCAACAACGTCGGGTACGCGCTCGCCGTCGAGAAGCTCCTCGGCATCGAGGTGCCGCGGAGGGGCCAGCTCTTCCGGGTGATTCTCGGCGAGTTGTCCCGCATCGCGGACCATCTGACCTGCAACGGCGCGATGGCCATGGAGCTCGGGGCATTCACCCCATTTCTGTGGTTTCTCAAGGCGAGGGAGTGGATCTACGAGGCCTGCGAAGAGCAGACCGGCGCACGGCTGACGCACTCGTTCTTCCGCATCGGCGGCGCGGTCTTTCCTCCCACGGAGAAGCTGCAGGACCAGATCCGTTCGATTCTCCCGCGCCTCCTCGAGGTGGTGGTCGAGGGCGAGTCCCTGCTGCTGAAGAACCGCATCTTCCTCGACCGAACGCAGGGCGTCGGCATTCTCACCAGGGAGCACGCGCTTGCGATGGGCGCCTCTGGCCCGGTGCTGCGCTCCGCGGGCATCGACTACGACGTCCGCAAGGACAAGCCGTACCTCACCTACGCGGAGTGCGACTTCGACGTGCCCGTCGGCGAAGACGGCGACACCTACGACCGCTTCATGGTGCGCGCGGAGGAGATTCGTCAGAGCTGCCGCATCATCGAGCAGTCCCTCGATCTGATGAAGAAGATCGAGAAGGGTTCGCCGGAAGACGCGGTCAGCATCGTCGATCCGCGCATCGTGCTGCCCCCGAAGGACAAGGTCTACTCGACCATCGAGGGCACCATCGCGCACTTCAAGCTCATCATGGAGGGCATCAACGTGCCGCCCGGTGAAGTGTACGGATACACCGAGGCCGGCAACGGCGAGCTCGGCTTCCTGCTGGTGTCGCGCGGCGGCGGCAACCCGTGGCGCGTGCGCGTGCGCGGGCCGTGCTTCTTCTCCCTGCAGGCGGCGCACGACATGATTCGCGGCGGAATGCTCGCGGACATCATCCCCACCTTCGGCTCGATCAACATGATCGGCGGCGAGTGCGACCGGTAACCGCTCTAAACCTCTAGAGAGTCGATCGATGCCTACTTTCAAGCTTGATGACCGCGAGATCCCCTTCGAGAAGGGCGAGACCATCATCCAGGCGGCCTATCGCCAGGGGATCGAGATCCCGCACTACTGCTGGCACCCCGGACTCTCCATCGCGGCCAACTGCCGCATGTGCCTCGTCGAGATCGAGCCCGGCCCCGGGCAGCGCGCGATGATGCTCGACGTCCTCAAGTGGGACGCCGCCAGGAACGATTACGTCGTTGATCGCAAGCCCAAGCTCCAGCCCGCGTGCCAGCAGATGGCCTCGGAGGGAATGGTGGTGCGCTCGGAGAACTCGCACTTCGTGAAGGACGCGAGGGCGCACGTGCAGGAGTTTCTCCTGCTCAACCACCCGGTGGACTGCCCGATCTGCGACCAGGCCGGCGAGTGCAAGCTGCAGGACTACTACATGAGCGAGCAGCGCACGCCCAAGCGCATGCTCGACGAGCCCGTACACAAGCCCAAGGGCGTCGTGTTCGGCGACACCATCGTCTACGACGCCGAGCGTTGCATCGCTTGCACGCGCTGCATTCGCGTGTGCGACGAGCTCGCCGGCGACCACATGCTCGACCTGCGCGAACGCGGTAACAAGAACGAGATCGTCACCGCCCCGGGGCGCAAGCTCGAGGGCGACTACACCCTCATGACCGAGCATGTCTGCCCGGTGGGCGCTCTCACCAGCAGCCACTTCCGCTTCAAGGCGCGGGTGTGGACGCTGACGCCGGTGAAGTCGATCTGCCCGGGCTGCGCGACGGGCTGCAACATGTTCGTCGATGTCGATACTCGCGAGCAGCGGGCCTACCGCAACCGCCCGCGCGACAACGAGGCCGTCAACAAGTTCTGGATGTGCGACGACGGAATGATGTCGTACCAGCGCGAGACTGAGCGCCGGGTGCTCAAGGCCTCGGTACGCAAGGATGCATCGCGCGAAGAGACCACCGTGGAGGCCGCCATCGAGCGCGCCGCGGCGGGCCTGAAGGGAGTGCAGAAGGGCTGGCTTGCGGTGCTGCTCTGCGCGCAGTCGAGCACCGAAGACAACTTCGTGATGGTGGAGTTTGCGCGGCAGCTCGGGGCGCCGCTCTACCTGACCGCGAAGGCTCCGTGGAAGGGTGACGACATCCTCCGCAACGTCGATCAGAACCCCAACCGCGCGGGCGCGGTGGCGGTCGCAAACAACGCCAAAGTGGGTTCGCTCAAGGACCTGCTGCACGCCGTGAGCGCAGGCCAGGTGCAGGCCGTGGTGGGCCTCGGGGCGTGCGCCGACGCGGAGGCGGACACGCTCGCGGTGTTGAGCCGCGTGTCCGAAGTGGTGCTCATCGCAGCGCACGAAGGGCCGCTCGCGGCGAAGGCCTCGGTGCTGCTCCCGGCGGCGAGTTCGTTCGAATCGAACGGCAGCTTCATGAACGTGAAGGGCATCGCGCAGGAGTTTCGCAAGGCGCTTCCGCCGAAGGGCGACGCGGTGCCCGCATGGGACCTTGTCGCGCAGCTTGGGCGTGCGATGGAGCTCGACCTCAAGTACCGGAAGTTCAAGGAGGTGCGCGCCGCGCTCGCGGTGCTCACCCCGGCGGCCAACCCGGAGCGCGCGCCGGTCGTCGAGCCCACGACCCCGGCGATCACCCCCACGACCCCGTCCACCGTGACGAACCCGTAGAGAGACGACGATGTTCTTCTGGATTACATCGGCCCTTAAGGTGCTTGTGGCCGTCGGGTTCCTCGCGCAAATCGGCGCACTGCTGCTGTGGGTGGAGCGCAAGCAGTCGGCCATGATGCAGAGCCGCATCGGCCCCAACCGCGCCACCATCAAGATCGGTAGCCTGGAGATCCGCGCCGCGGGACTCGTCCACTCCATCGCCGACGGCATCAAGCTGGTCTGGAAGGCCGACTGGGAGCCCACCGGCGGCGACCACTTCCTCTACCGCCTGGCCCCCATCGCCGCCATCGTGCCGGCGCTCTGCCTTTGTGCAGTGATCCCCTTCGGCCCAACGGTCTACGTCGATCACGTCCGTGACCTCTATGACCCCGCCTGGGCCACGGACGTCGCAACCGCGGCGCGATCCATTCCGCTGCAGATCGCCAACCTCGACGTGGGGGTGTTGTTCATCTTCGCCATCGCCGGCGCTGGCGTGATCGGCGCGGCGCTCGCCGGGTGGTCGAGCGACAACAAGTTCTCCCTGATGGGCGGCCTCCGCGCGGCTAGCCAGATGGTCTCCTACGAGGTCGCCATGGGCATCTCCCTCGTGGGATCCATGATGATCTTCCAGACGGTGCGCCTCGACGAGATGGTCACCTGGCAGACGCAGCACTGCTGGGGCATCTTCGTCCAGCCCGTCGCGTTTGTGCTCTTCGTTACGGCTGCCATCGCGGAGACCAAGCGCGTCCCGTTCGATACGCCCGAAGGCGAGAGCGAGCTGGTCGCCGGTTACTTCACCGAGTATGCGGGCCTCAAGATGGGCATGTTTGCCTCCGGCGAACTCGTCGAGGTGTGCGTCTCCAGCGCCCTGATCACAACCATCTTCCTCGGTGGCTGGCAGTTTCCCTTCGTGCAACTCACGGGGCTGGAATTCCACTACTTCGGTATCAACGTCTCCTGGCACTGGGCGCACTTCATTGTGGTAGCGCTGGGCTTCCTCACGTTCACCCTCAAGTGCGTGGTCCTGATCTTCATGCAGCTCCAGGTTCGCTGGACGCTGCCGCGGTTTCGCTACGACCAGATCATGAAGCTGGGCTGGCGGATGCTGCTCCCGGCGGCCCTGCTCAACGTCCTCGTGACGGGCACGGTGCTGCTGTTTCTCAATAGTAGCAACGGCTGATCGAGCGGAGACACGACAGATGCCCGGCAAAACCAAGGTGCTCAAGAAGCCGTCCCGCACCATCTCCGACCAGTCCTACGTGGTCGAGGTGATGAAGGGCCTCGGAGTGACCCTCAAGCACTTCTTCCAGGGGACCGCCCAGATGGTCTCCGGCAACGTCCCCGACGCCGTGAAGAACCCACTCGCGGAGGGCATCGCCACGATCTCCTACCCCGAGCAGAAGCGCCCCTACGCAGAGCGCTGGCGCGGCGTGCACCGGCTCACGCACCGCGACGATGGCTCGCCCCGCTGCGTGGCGTGCCTGTGCTGCTCCACCGCCTGCCCGGCGCAGTGCATCTACATCAAGCCCGGTGAGTATCCCGAGGGCGATGCGCGCCGCGGGTACGAGCGCTACCCAGTGGAGTTCGTCATCGATGAACTGCGCTGCATCTTCTGCGGGTTTTGCGTCGAGGCGTGCCCCTGCGACGCGATTCGCATGGACACCGGCGTCCACGTGACCGCCTTCGAAGTGAAGTCAGACTTCGTCTACGACAAGGACAAGCTGATGAGCATCGTGTCGCAGCACGGCACGCAGAACTCCGAGAACACGCGCCACGAGCCGGGCGACGCGGGCCACCCCGGCATCGATCGCCTCCACGGCGGGCACTGACTCCGCCCGTCCGCCGTCACGCTCCCAACATCGCCCGCACCGCCGCCACTCCCCGCTGAACCGCCCCGTCCGCGTCCCCCGACGCGAGCGCGAGCGCCGCTTGAAGCTCTGGACCATCCACCTCCGACAGCCGCTCGGCGAGCTTCGCCAGGTCGGCAAGCGCCGCCACCCGCGCCGCCGCCACGCCGTACGCCGCCGTCGCGACGAGCGCCTCGGTCGCGCCCATCGCACCGAGCGCCCGAGCCGCCATCGCACCGACGCCCGCCTCGCGCGCCTTCATCGGCGTGCGCGCAACCGCCGACAGAGCCCCCGCGGCCACCTCCCGCCACCGCCGCTGGAACACCCCGAATACCTTAGTCCGTAAAGCCTCCTTGTCCGTGCGCGCAGTCGCGAGCAGAAACGGCAGCAGCGGCGCCCGCGCGGCGTCGTCGATGGGCGGAAGGAGACCCGCAAGGAAGGTTCCGTCGTCGCCGACCAGAAGACCCATCACCGGGTGCACGTCCGCCGCTGCGATGGCCCGCTGAAGTTCCTGCCGCTGCAGCGGGTTGCGCCTCCCGTCCCGAACCTGCGCGGCGTACAGGCGCCACTGCTCGCCACGGTCGCGCGTGGCCCCCCGGGACTGCGGCGCAACATCCGCCAGAGCCCTCTCTGCCGCCGCCCGCACAGGGACCTTCGGCCCCGCCACAAGCTCGGCCAACGCCGCGTACCCCGCGGGCGTCACCGTAGCTCCAGCCAGAGCATCCGCCGCCGCGACGCGCACGTTCGTCGAGGCCCACGCGCAGAGCGCCACCGCCGCCAGAGCGTCCGTACCCGACGCCCCCGCAAGGCGCAGCGCGCCGACGTCTTCCGGCGCCAGGAAGACCGCCGCCCCGAGCACCCCGGGCATCGCCCGAAGGTCGCCGCGCCGCATCAGCGCCGCACCCGCCGCGAGGGGATTCGGACCGTAACTCCAACGCATGAAAAGCCGGGCATTGCGCTCCGCCGGAAGCGCGCCGAGAGCCGTCGAATCGCCCGAAACGTCACTGAAATCCAACGTCCCGCTCACGCCGAGACCTCCGCCCGTGGCGCAAACCGGTCGGCTCGACCCGTGGGAAACATCTCCTGCCACAGCTCCTCCGGTGGCCGCCCGAGCGCCTCCCCGAGCCGCGCAAACACAAACACCCCAAGCCGACCCCGCGGGGGCCGAGCGATGGCCGCCAGATCTTTAGCATCCAGGGTAATACCAGTGCTCCCGTGCAAGGCATCCAACGCCGCCCGCACCGCGTTCGGGTCGCTGCCCGCGCGCTTCACACCCAGGGCGGCGCGCATCAGCGCGTGGTAGCCCGCCATGGCAGTCATCCACGGAGCGACGGGACCGCCCACGGCCACCGCCTCGAGCGCCTCCGCGCGCGTCCCCATCTCCGCTACGCCCAGGGAGTCGAGTTCGCGCAGCGCGCCGGGAAACTCCGCCGCGAGCGCACGCAGCTGCGTCGGGTCGGCCACCGCCCGGTCGCTGTCGTAGGCGCAGCGAAGCGCGAGCAATGCGCGGTACTTTCGCGCGAGCGAGGGAGCGTGAGCGGCGAGCGTCATGACGGAGACCGTCACCGTAGCCCAACGCCCGTCGCAGGCACCATCCGCTCGCTCGCTGTACCGTCCCGGCGCGCCGTGTATTCCCTCCGCTCTCTCCGACCGTCCCGGTCGCTTACCGCCCAGGTCGCGCTACTCCTGCTGGTGCCGATCGTCGTACTGCTGACCCTGCACGGGTGGATCAGGTTGGAGATGCGACGCACGGAGCTGCACGTCGGCGCCGAGCGCAATCTGCTCAACCTCGGCCGCCTGGTCGCGGTGGCGATCAACCCGGTGCTGCGCGACCGGCGCATCGACCAACTCGGCGAGCTGACCGACGGCCTCTCCGGGGCCGAACAGCTGCGCGGACTGCTCGTGTACGACGCCCGCGGACTGCTGATGCACCGCTCGCGCTCCGTCGCGTCTCTGGCACCGCTCGTCGCCCCGCTGGCGAGGCAGGCACTCAGCGCCCCAGTGCCATTCACGCGAATCATCGCGACCCCCGACGACGGCGATCAACTCGCGTGCGTCGTGGCGCTCCGGCCCGACCCCGATGGTCCGCTGCGCGGGGTGGCCGTGCTCGTGCGCGACCTCCGATCGCTCGATGATCGGCTGGCACTGTTTACCCGGGACATCACCCTCCTCGGACTCGCGCTCGGAATCATCCTCACGGCCCTCATGCTGATCGGGCTGCGCCGCGCGGTGATTCGACCGATCGGGGTGCTCGCAAAACATGCCGAGCGTGTCGCCGAAGGGTCCCTCAACGAGGTCGTGGACGTCGGACGCCGCGACGAAGTGGGCCGCCTCGCGATGGCCTTCGACCACATGCTCCGCTCGCTGCGCGCCACCCGCAGCGACCTCGACGCCCAACACGAAGCCGCTCGCTCGCTCGAGCGTCGCCTTCAGCACGCGCAACGGCTCGCGCTCATCGGACAACTCTCCGCCACCGTCGCGCACCAGGTGGGATCGCCCCTCAACGTGGTTCTGGGCCGCGCCCGCTACGCGCTACAGCAGGGCGTGCACGATCCGCGGGTCGAGCGCCACCTTCGCGAAATCGAGGCCGGTGCCGTGCAGATCTCCCTGGTGATCGAGTCGCTGCTCACGCACGCACGCAGGGTGCGGGGGCGCACGGAAACCATCGACCTGGGCGATCTGGCAGGTGCGACGGCGAGGTTTCTGGAGGCCGAGTGTGAAGCCCAGGGAGTACGCATGAGGGTGGACGCTGCGGACGACGTTTTCGTCGAGGGTTCGCGGCCAGAACTGGAGCAAGTGATGCTCAACGTGATGATCAACGCCATTCAGGCGCAGCCCGCAGGAGGCGCCATTCAGGTGCAGGTGCGGGAGGCCGTCTCGGACGAGCAGAGCATGGCGGAATTTATCGTCGACGACGCGGGTCCGGGCGTGCCCGAAGAGATGCAGTCAATGGTGTTCGAGGCCTTTTTCACGACAAAGGCGACGGAGGGCACCGGGCTCGGGCTCTCGATCAGCGATGAGATGGTGCGACGCCACGGCGGAACCATCCGCGTCGAGGGCAGCCCCCTCGGCGGCGCGCGCTTCGTGGTGCGACTCCCGCCGACCCGACGCGGGAGTCCGACGTGACGCCGACGGGTGGCAGACCCGACGCGGGAACAGGGCGCGTGCTCGTGGTGGACGACGACGAGGGCCTCGCGCGCTTCATCGTCGAAGTGCTCTCCGACGCCGGACACGAAGCCGACGCGGTCCCGAGCGCCGAGGTCGCACGGCGGCGAATCGAGGCCACCGCCTACGACGTGGTGGTTACCGACCTGCGTATGCCAGGCGAGTCGGGCCTCGACCTCATCGCGTGGCTAAGGCGCTTCGATCCGCGCATCGCCGTACTTGCCATCACCGCCTTCGGCTCGCTGGAGACGGCCGTACAGGCGATGCGAATGGGTGCGGCGGACTACATCCCAAAGCCGTTCGAGCCGTCGGCGCTGCTGCTCGCCGTGGACAAATCCCTGCGCGCGTACGCCATGCGCGCAGAGATCGAGCGCCTGCGCGGCGAGGCCGATGACCGCTACGGATTCGACACGATGGTGGCCCGCAGCGCCGTGATGCGCGACCTGATCGGCCTCGCACGACGGGTGGCGGACAGCCCGAGCGCCGTGCTCCTGCAGGGCCCGAGCGGAGCGGGCAAGGAGGTGATGGCGCGGGCGATTCACCAGGCCTCGCGACGGCGCGCGCGACCCTTCGTGGTGATGAACTGCGGGGCGATCCCTGACGCGGTGCTGGAAGGAGAGATCTTCGGGTGGGTGAAGAGCCGCCCCGAAGGCCCGCCCACCGGGCGACCCGGGCTGCTGCGGGAGGCCGACGGAGGCACGCTTCTCATCGACGAGATCACCGACCTGCCGATGCCGCTCCAGGTGAAGCTGCTGCGGGCGATGCAGGACCGCGAGGTGCGGCCCGGCGGTGCCGCGCGCGGCGTGCCCGTGGACGTACGCATCATCGCCGCGACGCAACACGACCTGCGCCAGGCGATGGCCGCGCGCACCTTCCGCGACGACCTCTATTACCGTCTGAGCGTGCTGGACATGGTGATCCCGCCGCTGGCCGACCGCGCGGACGACATCCTTCCGCTGGCGGAGCACTTCGTCGAGGCCGCCAACGCGCGCCTCGGACGGCACATCGCGGGCTTCTCCGGGCCCGCCGCGCAGCTCCTCGCGGGGTACGGCTGGCCCGGCAACGTGCGCGAACTACAGAGCGCCATCGAGCGCGCGGTGAACGTCTGCGCGGGCTCCGAGATCACGTTGGAAGACCTGCCGCCGTCGCTGCGCCGCCCGCGGGAGCACGATTTCCTCGACGAGGCCGCCACGCGAGCGATGACCGTGAGCGAACTCGAAGTGGCCTTCGCACGCCGGGTTCTGATCAAGAACGGCGGCAACAAGAAGAAGACCGCGCGGCTGTTGGGCATCGATCGGCGCACGCTCTACCGCTGGCTCGGCGAGCGCGAAGAACCCACGGAGGCCGACGAGGGCTGAGCGCATCCGCAGCGCCGGACTGCGGGACGTACCGCGACGATCAAGAACGTGCGTCGGGTGAATTCGCCGACCGGGTGGCCCGAAACACCACCGCCCCGAGCGCAAGCACGGCGAGAAACGATCCCACCACCGCGGGCGACCCGACGCCCACGCTCACGAACGCCACCATCGAGAGCGCGATGGCCATCGCAGGCAGCCACGGGTGCAGCGGCGCGCGAAACGGCCGCTCGAGTCCGGGCTCACTGCGTCGCAGTTTGATCACCGCGGCCATGCTCACGACGTAGACCCCGAGCGCGCCGAGCACGGACAGGGTGATGAGCGCGTCCGTGCGGCCGGAGAGCGTCGCCACGGCGCCCACGAGCGCGGACAAACCGATGGCCCGCACGGGTGTGTTGAGCCGCGGGTGCAGCGCCGCGAGGCTGCGCGGGAGGAGTCCCTCGCGGGCCAGCGCGAACACCTGCCGCGAGCACCCCATGACGATGCCGTGGAAGGAGGCGATCAGCCCAAGGAGCCCGAGGTAGACCATCAAGTGGGTCATCGGGTGCCCCGGCGACAGCACCCGCGCGAGCACGTGGGGCAGTGGGGAATCATCGCGAACGAGCTCGGGCCACGGCAGCACCCCAGCGGTGCAGATGAGCGTGCCGAGGGCGAGCGTGACCAGCGTGGCGATGCCCGCGAGGTAGGCCCGGGGGATGGTGCGCGACGGGTTCACCACCTCCTCGGCGCTCATCGCGACGCCCTCCAGGCCCAGGTAGAACCAGATCGCGAAGGGGAGCGCCGTGAAGACTCCGCGGACGCCGTGTGGGAGCAGCGGGTGGGCGAAGAGCCGCGCGGTCTCGACGTGCGGAGCCGTGAGGCCAAAGAAGAGCGCAAGCTCGAAGGTGGCGAGCACCGTCACGATGAGTTCGAAGGTGGCCGCGATGGAGACGCCCACCGCGTTGATGGTGCCGAAGACCACGAACGCGCCCACCGCGACGACGTCGAGAGGCAGTGCCGGGAAGCGGAAGTGCACGTACGAACCGATGGCGCGCGCGATGGCCGGCGGAGCGAAGAGAAACTCCAGCAGGGTGGCCGCGCCCGCGAAGTAGGCGCCCCACGGGCCGAAGGCGCGCTGCGCAAACGCAAACGGCCCGCCGGCGTGCGGAATGGCCGTCGAGAGTTCGGTGTACGAGAAGATGAAGCAGACGTAGAGGACGGTGACCGCAAGGGTGGCGATGCCCATGCCGACGGGGCCGCCGTGGGCGAGGCCGTAGTTCCAGCCGAAGTAGTCGCCGGAGATGACCAGACCGACGGCGATGGCCCACAGGTGCACCGGGCGCAGCACGCGCCGGAGCGCCGGGGTCTCCATCGGTTTCAGCGCCCGGTCGGTCGCATTGCGACGTCGATCACGGCGTCCTGGAAGGCTCGCGCCGCGGCCTCGACGGCATCGAGCGCGCCGGTCACCCAGACGCCTGCGAAGTTGGTCTCCGTCGGCGGTCCGAAGAACTTCACCAGCGCGACGTCGGCGGCCTTGAGCGCGGCATCGACGCCCACCACGGCCTCGACCGGCGGCGCGACGAGGTAGCCGAAAGGGGTCCCGACAGCGACGCCGGACTGCGCGGCGAGGTAGCGCCCGACGCTGCCGATCACCGTCGGAAACACCGTCACACCGGCCGCATCGACCGCATAAAAAGCGAAGAGGTGCTCCAACGCGAAGCGCACCGCCGCGACGCCCTGCGCGATGCTCTCCGGGTCGTCCGCCGCAAGCACCCCGAGAATTTCCCCGGACAGCGGTCCCGACGCGTGCCGGCTGCCCGCATAAAACGACCGCGCGTAGATCACCTCCACGTCGGCCATCTTCGTCGCGTGGTCGAGCGCCGCGTAGAGGGTGTCGTCCTGGTCGCAGGTGAGCAGCGCGAGCGAGCGCCCGCCGGCGTTCGGGGGGAGCCCCAGCGCCGCGCAGAGACGCGGATCAGCGTGCGGCAACACCCGACAGGAGAGCAGCGTCGCGGGGAGCCGCACGAGGGCGCTCATTGCCGCCCCCACCCGAGTCCGAGCGAGACGCCCCCGCGGCCCGTGACGAACGCCCGCTTCAAGATCGCCACGCTGTCCCGCGCGGCCTCGGCGGCGGTGATGCCGATGGGTCGCACGTTGGAGATGCAGTTCTTCTCGGCGTTGTCTTGCGCGAGCCTGGGGTTGACCGCGAGGTACACCGAGAGCGAGTCCCCGGTGCCGAGACCGGGCCGCTCGCCCACCAGGATCACCGTCGCCCGTGCCCGCGTGCGCACGCCGATCTCGTCGGCCACGGCGATGCGCGCGTACTTCACGAAGAAGCCCACGCCGGTGCGCCAGCCCGCGTCGGCGAAGGCACTGCGCAGCGCCGCGAGGGTAGGCCCGCCGTTCTGCACGATGGCGTTGGGGGAGAGCCCGTCGCCGACGATGATCTGCACGTCCGGAGCCGCGCCCGCGTGGGCCTCGACGGCGGCGCGTGACACGTCATCGAGCGCGCGACCCTCGTTGGGGAAGAGCAGGTACTGCCGACGATCGCGGCAGCGGGTGTGCAGCGAGAGCAGGTCGTTGCGGGCGGCCCAGTCGTCGGGAACCTCGCTGTGCACGGCATCGCGGGCGTCGGCCTGGCCCTCGCGGGCGCGGAGGTAGTCGTCCGTGCGGAGGCGGTTGCCCGCGCGCCCCATGGCGATCTGCGACGACGTGAGCGCGACGAGCCGAGGGAGCATCGCCTCGAAGATCGGCCGCTCGACCGCGTGGATGGGGCGCGTGGACGGGGCGCACGCGTGGTCCTCAGCGCCACCACACGGCGACGGCGGCGGCACCGCTGTGGACTCCAGCGCGAGCTGTCGCACCACCGCTTCGACGATGGATTGCAGCGTGGACTCGTCGAGCTTCACAGCGGTGATTGGTACGCCATCGGAGGGGAAGGCGTCGAGCGGACACGCCGGATGCTCGGACATCGTCGGTAGACGATGAATCATCTTTTTTTAGAGGGATGTCGTGATGTCACGGCTGCTGCGCCGGGTGTTACCCATGGTCGAGTCTGCGCCGCCACCGCCGACTCCGAATCTCAGTGGATCACAACCATGGTTGTAAAGCCGCCGAGGGGACCGGGAAGGGCGCAACCACTGTTGCGAGCGCCGTCCAGGCGACCTTGTGAGCGCCTGCAACCGTTGCGAGCGCCGTCGGGTGAGCTTGTGGGCGTCTGCAACCGTTGTAACTGCCCACAAGGTCGCCTGGACGGCGCTCGCAACGGTTGCGGTGCCTTCGGAGCCGCGGGTTTGTGCTTCGGCACCTGCGATCACGGCCTTCGGCTTCGGGTGCTCGGTTCGACTTCGCTCACGCCACCCCGCCGCCACCCCGCCGCCACCCTCGCCGCCATG
>CANJUR010000033.1 GCA_947477565.1 Deltaproteobacteria bacterium | reverse complement strand
TCCAGCGTGCAACCTCGCACGGCCGATCGCTGCGCCTCACCACCGCGCCGGAGCGCATCGAAGGCCTTCAGGTAGATCCCGATGGAGTCATCCACGATTTTCGCCGTGGGGACACAGCGGCCACGGTTTCGGCACTCGGTCTCGTTGAGCCCTTCGACGAGCGCCTCAAGGCTGACCGAACCCTGCCCGCGATAGGCTCGCGCCAGGGACTCCAACTTCTTCCGTGGCGTTGGCTCTTCAGGAGGTCGTGCGCGATCTCGTAGGTAAGACATGAGTTCTGCGGCACTATAATCAAGTTCTGCCTCTACTCCGCAAGGTCTCTCCGGCACGGCTAAGTGCTCAGCCTCGGAGATCGGGGCAGAGTAGTCCCCGGATCGGAGTCCTCATTTGTTTCTATTGCTGGGGTGGAATTGAGGATGTCCCGCTGTGTTGAGGTGCGCCTCGAAGGTCTCAACTTTCCGCGGGAGCGTCCACGGATCGTAGGCCTGAGTGGCATCGTCCGATCGACCGGCCTCAGGGATGTGCGCGGGGCTAGAGACCTCCCTTAACGGGTATCGCCGGAGCGAGTTCGCGCGGCTTGACAACCCCGAGCAACAACGTGCATTCCGTTCGCCCATGCGGTTGTTCAACGGACGCTCACGTCAAAACTGTGCCGACGAACTTCTCGTTCAAAAAATGCCTTGATCCGGTCAAGGTGAAGCTGGACGGCGGCGGTGAGTCGCTACATGCAGGCGCCGCGTAGATCTGCCCCATCACCGACGGCGGACCGTATCTTTTCCAATGTTGAAGATTGATCCATTCGAGTTCCTGAGCGTCGGTAGTGTCGTCTCGATTAACGTTGGCGAGAGCCTCTCTCTGCCCTTTCGAATCGAGCAGATCGAACCCTCCCGGCATTCCCTGGCGCTGCAGTTGGAGGGTGACGACGACTCCGCTGACGCCGTCGATTTCAACGACTGGCGCGTCTACATGCTCTCGCTTCAACATTGGGAAGCCGACTCAGGTCCGGTCGAAGTGATGGTTCCGACAGAACTCCAGGAACTGTCGCGGCGACCCATGAGGATCAAGCTCGGCGTGCTCGATGGCACGGCTCTGCTGCAGCGAAGGGTCATCTACCGGTCGGCGCGGACAGGGGCCCACGTGACGCTGCATGTGGCTGGTTCGACCATCGAGGTTAAAGGGGACGTGCTCGATCTGAGCGTCTCAGGACTTTCTTTCAGCACCCCCGCTGCGCCGCCAGAAGCAGGCACGCCGTTGCTTCTCGCCGTCCTGCTACCCACAGGCGTATCGGTGCCGTTGCATGGACATCTCATCGCCGCCGTGGCGCGAGGCGAGGCCGGCACCGCTTGGCGCTGGAACGTCAAATTCAACGGGGTTCCTCCTGTTTTGGCTAATATTCTAAAGCTCTTCATCCACGCTGTTCCGCAATAGACGATGGATACCCCGGATCCATACGTCATCATCACTCCCGGGCTGCGAGTGCACATCGATGTGACGCCCGATGTGCGGGCGAAGTTCGTCGTCGATTTCGTGCGCCGCGGTCTGGGGATGATCTGGTGCTCCTTCGGACCCGCCCCGGAAGTGCCTCAGTTAGTTCCGGAATCGACTGTGTACATGATGGAGGTCGGCGACCCAGCAGGTCTGCTGAAGCTGCCCGTGTCGCTGGCGAACTCGACCCTCACCGAGCGCTCCGATGGCAACCTCCTCAAGGTCAGCTTCAAGGTGCTGCCCGGCACCATTTGGGTGCAGCGTCGCAAGTACTTCCGCCTGCGAAGCCCGCCCATTGTGATCACCCTCCGGGTGCCCCACCCCGACTCTGTGCTGCTGCTCGACATCCCTACCCGCGCGCTCAATCTCGGCGGCGGCGGGGTCGCTGTCGCAGTGGCGCAAGGGGACTACCAGCCCGGTGACTACGTCGAACTCGCACTCAAGCTGGCCAACACCGCACCGCTACCCGCGATGGGCATCCTTGAGCGCGTAGAGACCCTCGGCACCGGCGAAAAGTTGCTCGCCATCCAGTTTACGGAGATGCGCGAGGGCCACCGCGATCGCCTCGTCAGCGTGATCTTCCGCGAACAGACCCGACGCCATCTCGGAGGGTAGGCGCTGCGCCATGAGGGCGCGGCTGCGAGGGCCGACAGTTGCGCGGTAGGGAGCGGTCGGACTAGGGTCCGCGCGATGTTGACCACCCTCGGCGATCTCCTCACGGCTAAGCGTGTGATCGTGACCGTCGGATGCGGCGGCGTGGGCAAGACCACTATCGCAGCAGCGCTCGCACTCGCGGCGGCGAGACAAGGGCGACGGGTTCTCTGCCTCACCATCGATCCGGCCAGGCGCCTCGCGACTTCCCTCGGCCTGCGCGAGATGGCTCATGAGGCGCAGGAGATCGATCCGGCGCTCTGGCGCAGCGAAGGGGAAGGCACGCTCACGGCGATGATGCTCGACGTCCGCGGTACGTTTGACGCCCTCGTGACCCGCTATGCCGCCAACGCCCAGACTCGCGATCGAATTCTCAACAACCCGATCTATCGGGAGGTTTCCGGGTCGCTAGCTGGCACTCCCGAGTACATGGCGATGGAGAAGCTCTATGCGCTCCGAGACGATCCTCGCTATGACCTCGTTGTCCTCGACACGCCCCCGACCTCCAGCGCCCTCGACTTCCTCGAGGCGCCCGACAAGATGATCGAGGCCGTCGATTCACCAGCGATTCAGGCTTTCGTGGGGGCGTTCGAACGCACCGGGAAGCTCTCGCTCAACCTCCTCTCCAAGGCGATGTCAAAGGTTCTTTCAGGACTCGGCACAATCACCGGCGCGGAGTTCCTCTCGCAGGTCGCGGAGTTCTTGTCTGACCTTCAGACGCTGTTTGGTGGGTTCCGCGAGCGTGCCTCGAAGGTGCGCGACGCCCTGATGGGGAGTGAAGTGGCGTTCGTCGTCGTGAGTTCGCCCGACCCGATGGCCGTCGGCGAGGCGATGTTCTTCGTAGACCACTTGCAGAAGCACCACATGAACGCCGAGGCGCTCGTGATGAACCGGGTGCGTCAGGCTGAAGACCTCCCCACCCCGAGCGCTGATCGCCTTGCGGGCCTGCTCGCCGATGCAAACCTCAGCGGCGCGCCGGAACTCGCAGCGGCCTTCTCGCGGGCCTGGCGCGATATGTCTACCTGGGCCCGCCGTGACGCTCTCGAGGTCGCCCGATCACGGCGCGAGATGGCTTCGGTACCACGGCATGTACTCGTTCCGACCTTCGACGAGGACGTCTACGATCTGGCTGCGCTGGCGCACGTCGCCGCTTGCCTCGTCTGATCCCGCTCAACGCACCACGGGGTTGCGAAACTCAAAGGGAGCCCGAATCCGGAGCTCTTGATGTCCCAGCGAATCCGGGATGGGCGGAAGGTGCGCGCCGATGATCGCAGCGAGAACATTGGCATCGAAGCGATCGACGCCGCTGCGATGGCTCACCGCAGGAGAACGAACGCTCCCGTCCCGCATGATGACGAACTGCAGCACCACGGTCCCCTGCCGAAGCCGGAGAGCCTCGTCGTAAGGAAACGCATCGCGCCACAGCGGTTGCAGACGTCGGCGCACCTCGTGGAGGTAACGGATGTAACGCGCATCCTCGGTGCCGAGCGCAATCCAACCGTCGCCGTCGCCCAGAGGCCGCGCCACACCGCCTCGCCCCACGCCGCCGCCTGATCCCGGCGCACCGCCGCCACCCACCCCGCCTTCGCCGACTGCGCGGCGCGGGCCGTCCTGCACCGAGGCGTTGAGGTGGTCGCGTAGCATCGAAGTCGCAAGCAGCGCCGAGTCGGCGTCATCGCTCGTGCGCGCAGACAATCGGTCACTGGTCGTCGAAGCGTGGCCCGGGTTCACCGAAGGGCGCTGCGTCGCGACCGGGCCGGCGACGCGGTTGCGCACGCCGTCGGCGCCCGCGATGCCGGTGCGCGGTTGCGCCTGCAGGTCGCGATGACCTCCACCGGGGCCCACCCATACGGCATTAGGTAAAACTGCACCGACCGGAGCGGGACCAGCCCGCATGGCCGCAGTAGACACCGAGGGGGCGGCCGCACCAGCGCTCGGAAGCGCGCTCGCGTGAGGAACTCGCAAGAGCAACACGCCATCTCCGGTCGAGACCCACGGGTCATCGTCGGGGTTGGGCGTGCGACGGTCGTCTTGCGGCGATGCGCGGCGGCGGGCAGTGGCGATGCGTTGCTCCTGCACTCTGTGGTCGGCGTCGAGGAGGCGTTCGTCGAGGTTGACCCGCTCGGCGCGCGCGGCCATTTGTCGGCCCCGTTCAAGGCTGCGACCGTCGCCTCGCTCGCCTCGCTCTTCAGCGTCGAGGTTCTGCCGGTGCGCGATGCCACCAAGCGCGTCGGGCGTCATCGTCGGCAGGGGTGGAGCACCGTCCGTCGCACGGGCGGGCGCTGGCGTCGCGGCCGCAACGACCTCGAGCGGAATACTCACGGAGCGAAGCGACGCAGTTGTCCCGCGCGGCGAGAGAATCGGCCGTGCCGTCGAAAGGGCACCCATCATCACCGCGTGGACGGCGACCGACGCTGCGCACCAATGACTCCAGTGGGCCTTCATGCTCTCGCGCTCATTCTGTGAGATGCGGGCGAGATTCCCAAGTCACGGTGCTTGACGTGCACGCCTGCGGTCGAGTCTTCGCTGTTTCGCGACATGCGCTGTCGTGGCATCGTCCCAGCGGCTCCGTGAAGTCTCCTCGACAATGCAAGAATCCATCATCCCCGCAGGGTTTGACCGCCCGTTTCTTGCGGCTCAGATCCACTCGCCCTGACCCTCCTTCCATGGACGTTTCGTGTTGGCGCGCTGGGGCCTGGACGTTGGCGATGGCGATGACGGTGATTCCGTCGGCGGCTTCGGCCGTCGATCGGTGGACCTCACCGCACCCCGGAATCCGTCATCTCCATCGTGTCCGGCCGGGCGTGGATCTCCACGTCGTCCTTGTCGATCTCGCGAGCCCCGAGATCTCCGTCGTCGCGACGCGACCAGACGACCGTTTTATCACCACCAGTGAGTTTGCCCGTCGATACGAAGCGGTCGTGGCGGTCAACGCCAACTTCTGGGGCCAGGGATCGTGCGGACTCGCGGCCGGAGCCGGAGAGGTCCTCCCCCGGATCTACGAGGATGGCTGCACCGCGACGCTGGGAGTCGGGCCCGGCAACGATGCCGTCGCCCTCGATACCAGTGCCACACCCCACGGTCCGCTGCCGTCGATGATCACCGAGGCCTGGAGCGGCAAGCCCTGGCTGATGCGCAGCGGGCAGGCGACGCGCAACTGGATTCGCCCGCAGCATCTGTACCGCCCGAACCCCCGCACCGCCGCGGCGTTCACGTCCGATCACCGAACGATGATCCTGCTCAGCGCCGACGGACGGCGTCCGGGAGTGCCCGGGCTCACGGGATTCCAGATGGTCGATGTGCTCCGGGAATTCGGCGCCTACGACGCAGTAAACCTCGATGGAGGGGGCTCCACCACCCTCGTGATGAACTCCCACGTGGTGAACCGACCGAGCGATCATCAGGAGCGTGCGGTGATTACCCACCTCGGTATTCGACTGCGCCCTGGCGCGGTCTGGTACGCGGGAGTGGTCGTCGGTCGCGGCGCCCCGGAGGCGGTCACCCAGGGACAACTTGCGACGCTCTGGGTCGAGGCGCGCAACACCGGTCGACGCGCCTGGGTCGGCACCCAGGGACCCATGGTTGAACTCTCCGACGGCGGCCACACGTGGACGGGGCGCTCGACAACGGCGGTACCGCCAGGGGAGGTCGGGCGATTCGAGATCGCGTGGGCGCCGCGTAACTTCGGCAACGCCTCACTGCGAGCGCGCCTCGTGACCCCGGAGGGTGGTCTGTTGGTGGAAGAGCCGATCAATTTCGAGATCGCCGTGCGGGCACCGATCGCGCCGTCGCCACGCGCAGAGCCGACGCCGCAGGTGATGACGGCGTCCATGGGATTCGGTTGCAGCGCCCGGCCCGGCGCGCCTACGGGCGTTGCCTGGGGCGTCCTCGGAATGTTCGGCGCGTTGGTCGCGGCGCTTCGCCGACGCCGCCCGACAGCATGAACCTCTCGCTCGCCACCGTTCTCGGACTTTCCCTCACGCTCGCTGCCGCGACCGCGACGGCGATAGACCGAACCACCCATCCCTACCGCTGCGTCGAGCACATTCACCGTGAGCGGCCGGGCCAGGACGCCCACGTCGTGCTGATCGACCTGAGGTGCCCCGCGGTCGATGTGGTGGCCACCCGACCGAGCGACCGCCGTGCGTCCGTGAGCGGATTTGCGCAAGAGTACGGCGCGCAGATCGCCATCAACGCGAACTTCTTCGACGGCTCGACCTGCGGGCTCGCGATGGGCGACGGCCGCGTGTGGCGAGATGCCTATCGCGACCGATGCGGCGCATCTCTGGCGTTTGCTCCGCGCTCGGATGGTACCCGCCTGGCGTTCTTCGACAGCGTCGATAGTCCGACGACCTGTGAACTCGGCTGGGCCCGGCAGGTCATCACCGGGTGGCCTCGCTTGCTCGATCACGGCGCGATGGTCTTCGAGCCCGAAGAGCCCATCGGGATGTACCGCCTTCACCCGCGCACCGCGATCGGGGCCACCCCGGGCGGCGCTACGCTGGTGCTCGCGGTGGTCGATGGTCGCCGCAATGGAATCTCCGGGAT
Organism: Deltaproteobacteria bacterium; assembly: GCA_947477565.1. Classification (GTDB taxonomy): domain Bacteria; phylum Myxococcota_A; class Polyangia; order Polyangiales; genus SCUS01. Next base: position 38,493 of record CANJUR010000033.1, on the reverse strand, counting down.
GACCTCGCTCGGCCTGATTCCATTGATGGAGGAGTTTGGCGTCTCGGATGCGATCAACCTCGATGGCGGCGGTAGCACCGAGCTCTACATCGAGGCTGAAGGAGGCGTGGTCAACCGGCCGAGCGACCGCGTCGAACGAGCCGTCGGCAACCATCTGGGCATCCGCATCGTCGATCCGTAGCGCCTTGCGTCGCTTCGTGGCCGGGGGCATACGCACCGACTATGGAACCCTCCGCCAACGTTGCTCTCGCCGATCAAATTCACGCGCTTCGTGAGTCCGCCGGGGCCTTGTGGCTCGACGATCGTGCGGTGATCACCGTCCGCGGGGACGATCGCATGACCTGGCTCAACGCCGTCGTGACCGCAGACCTACGGCCGCTCGCGATCGGGCACGGCCTCTACACCGCCATCGTAGCCGTGAAGGGCAAACTGCTCGCCGACGCCTACGTGCACCGGACCGAGGATGCGATGCGAGTGGTGGTTCCGGCCGATCAGCGGGCCGCGCTGCTGACGCACTTCGAGCGCTTCATCGTGATGGAAGACGTTCTCCTCGAGGCGACCGCCGAGCGGGTGCTCACGGTGCAAGGTCCCCGAGCGCTCGTGGCCACCGAGGGATGGGCCGACCGCTCAATCGCCGATCGGCTGGGGCGCGGAGGCGTTGACGTGCTGGTTCCGGAAGGCCACGCCGCGCCGACCGCAGACGGGGTGACGATCGTCTCGCACGAGGCCTTCGGCCAGGAGTCCGTCGCGCAGTCCCGGCCCCGCTGGGGCGTCGATTTCGGCAGCGAAAACTACGTGCAAGAGGCTGCCATCACCGCGCGCGCAGTGTCGTTTCAGAAGGGCTGCTACCTGGGGCAAGAGGTCGTGTGCCGACTCGAGATGCGCGGCCACGTGCAGAAGCAACTCGTAGTCCTTACACAGAGCGGTAAGATGCCGGAGCCTGGCGCCGACGTGATGGCCGATGGAAAGGTCGTCGGGAGGGTCACCAGCGTTGCAGCGCCGCTCGACGGAGCGCCCGCGCGAATGCTCGCGATGGTGAAGTACGCCGTAGTGGAGAAGCGCCCGGAACTGGTGATCGATGGTGGCCCGGCCGATTGGTTTGCTTGATCACCTTCGTCCGCGGCGCGACGCTGCTCGGGGTGATTATCGGGTGCGCCGGGAGCGGTCCCCTGGGGCCGATCCTCGCGGGCGCGGAAGAGCCCGTGGGGACACCCGATCGCGATGCAGGTCCGGGCATTCGGGAGGGCGAACTGCGCTGGCTGTCAGCACACCTCGCCGATGACGCCGACCCCTCGCACGCCGGAGATTCGCCCGCAGTACGACGACTGGTTTCCTATGGGGCGGCGGGGGCGAGGGTGGTCGCGGAGGTGTTTCGCGCGGGGGATGAGCGGCGCGCGCCGTACGCCCGGTCGGTCATCGAGCGGGTGATGCGGGCGCACTGCCGACGTGACGATGCGCGGGTGGCGCGCACACGGCGGTGGCTCTTCGCGACGGCGGCGGACGCCTCGGTGGCGAACTGGCCAGAGGGGAGCCGCTGGCCGCTAGAGCGAGTCGAACGGCTGCGATCGTGGGCCGACCGAGATGCGCCCTGCGAACCGATGGAGTGAGCGATTACGGGTTGGGGTAAAGCTGCGCCGAGAGCGCCTCGGCGAGGGCATCGACGACGAGCGCCACCTGCGCTTCGGTGAGCGCAGGACCGAGCGGGAGAGTGAGCAGACGGTCCGCCACAGCGTCGGTGCGCGGAATGGCGGCGGGGACGTCTGCATACGCAGCGAAGCGGTGCGTCGGTGGGTAGTGGACGCTGGTCTGGACGCCCGCGGCGCGCATCGCCGCCATGACCTGAGTGCGCTCGATGCCGCGCGGCAGCAGCACCACGAAGAGGTGCTGCGCGCCGTCGCCGAAGCCCTCCCCGACAAACGGAACGTGTAGACCCGGGAGACGTACCGCGTGCGTCGCGAGTTGATCGAGGTACCAGCCCCGGGCCACGCCACGGCGGCGATTGGCCTCCGCGAGGCGACCGAGTTGGATGCGCCCGATGGCGGCGCGGATCTCGTCCATGCGCGCGTTGGTCGCGAGCCGCACGACGTCGTAGGTGAAGGCGTGCCCGCGATGACGGTCCCAGGTGGTGGTGGTCATCCCATGGGCGCGCAGTAGCCGCAGCGCCTGATCGAGGTCTGAACGCCGCGTGGTGACCATGCCGCCCTCACCGGTGGTCATGTTCTTGTTGCTGAAAAACGAGAACACCGCGATGTCGCCGAGCGCTCCACAACGGGCCCCGGCCTCGCGCGCGCCCGCAGCCGGTGCGTGAGCGCAGTCCTCGACGATCGCGACATCCGCACGCCCCATCCGGGCGAGGCCCGCGCGCACGCTGGATACGTCTGCGGCGAAGCCGGCGTAATGCACCAGCACCACCGCCCGTGTGCGCGTCGTGACCTTTGCGAGCAAGTCCGCGGGATCTACGCAGAGATCATCGTCACTGGTGATGTCCGCGAAGACAACCGTCGCGCCGATGCGTCGCGCAGCGTTGGCGGTCGCCACGAAGGTGAGCGCGGGCATCACGACCTCGTCGCCCGGCACCACCCCGACAGCGGCGTAGGCGATCTCCAGACCCACGGTGCAGTTGTTCACTGCCACGGCGTGCGGAACGCCTACCATCGCTGCGAAATCGGACTCAAATGCAGCGACACGCTCCCCTTGTGAGAGCCAGCCGGAGCGCACCACGTCGGCCGCGGCGAGGGCCTCCTCCTCACCGAGGGTCACGTCCGTCAGCGGAACCTTCCAATTCATCGTTGCTCCTGTACGGCTGCGGGACCGCGCCCGGCGGCGGCATCTTCCTGGGCTCGCGCGTAGTCCTCTGGGTTGCCGATATCCAACCAGTAGGCGTCGGTTCGAAACGCCGCGACGGTCTCGCCGGCCGCGAGGAGCCTCGCCACGAGGTCGGGGAAGTCGAGGTACTCGGCCTCGCTGATAAACCCGAGCGCCCGTGCGTCGTAGACGTACACGCCCATCGACACGTCGTACTGGAATTCCGGCTTCTCCGTGTACCGAGTGATGTTTCCCGCGGCGTCGATGTCGAGCACGCCAAGGGATAGCTTCACGGGCTTGCGGTGCACTGCGACGGTGAGCGCGGCCTTCTGCGCGTGGTGGTGGGCGACGAGGGCCGTCAGGTCGAGTTCCGTGAGGAGGTCGCCGTTGGCCACGAGGAATGTCTGTCCCAGCCCCACGATGCGCTTGAGCGGACCCGCCGTGCCGCCCGGTCGCTCATCGCGCACAAAGCGGTACGTCGCCAGCGAGCGCAGCCCAGGATGACCTTCGACGTACGCCATGATGAGTTCCGCAAGATGGTCCACGGAAAGGACGATTTCCATGACTCCCGCCGCCACCAGACGACGGATGAGAACCTCGAGCACAGCGCGGTCACCCACAGGCACCAGCGGCTTGGGAAACGCTGCCGTAAACGGCGCCAGCCGTCGCCCCCGTCCGCCCGCGAGGATCACCGCCTGCATGTCACCGCTCCATCACCGCGCGCGTCGTTCATCGCGGCGATCGATCGCACCGGGGCCTCCCCCACGTCAACCGCCGTCCGGGCGCAGTACTTCAGTGAAGCCCTCCCACGCCACGAGCCGCGCAAGGGTGTCGTCGTCCAGCGGTTCGCACTCCGCGACCGACCGCCCCTCGGCGCGCAGCCGCGCAGCCATCGTCGCCCGGGCGTCACCGCTACCGATCACGAGTACTCGCGTAGGTTTCGGGCCGTGGTCGATGCCGTGCTGAGCGAGCGCGATCTCGACGGCCTCGAGGTCGATCGCCGCGCCCGTAGCGGTACGCGGCGCGCCGTAGCGGCCGAGCAGCGCGTCGTAGCGGCCGCCCGCCGCGAGAGGCGATCCCACGCCATCGGCGAGAACCTGAAAGAACACTCCGGTGTAATACCCGCGCCCGCGGAGCTCGCCGAGGTCAACGATGATGCGCGAGCCCGAGTCGCGCAGCCCGGCTTCCACCGCGGCGAGGGACTCCACGATTTCGGCGTGACCCAGTTCCGCAAGCGCGGGGCGCCAGTCCCTGAGTTCGGCGGCCTCGCCGACGCATTCGACCAACCGCTCGACGTGGGCGAGAGCGGGACCGGACAGCAGCGAGCGCCATACCGCGTGGTCGCGGACGGCCAGGGCGTCTGCCACGGGTTCGCGCACTTCGACTGGAAGCGCATCCATGACGGCGGAGAGCGCGCCGGCGTGGGAAAGTTCGACGACCAGATTGCTGAGTCCGAGCGCGTGGAGTGCGTGGAGCGTGGCGGCGATGACCTCGATGTCGGCGTGCGGCGGCGCGAAGCTGATGCACTCGATGCCGGCCTGCGAGAGTTGCCGCTGCCGTTGGGCGCGGCCGCGTGGTCGGCGCACCACACTTCCCTCGTATGACAGTCGAATCGGCCCGGGGTGCTCGCCGTAGCGGGTGGAGACGAGGCGCGCGATCTGCGGGGTCATGTCTGGGCGAAGCACGAGGACGTCGCCGACGTCAGGGTCGAGGAAGCGCAAAAGCTCACGGCGAACCGCCCCGCCAACGCCGCGGGCGACGACGGACTCGCGCTCGAACGCTGGCAGCACCACGGTCGCGTAGCCGTAGCGCTCGAAGGACGCGAGCACGGTGCGAGCGACGGCGCGGCGACGGGCTGCGCGTTCGGGCAGCAGGTCGCGCAGACCCTCCGGGAGCATCGGTGTCAACTCGGTCGGACCCATCGGAGAAACACTCATGGCAGGGCCGAACGTAGCAGTCGCGTTCGTTTGCTGGTGAGTCGTCGCGACGGGGGCTACGCTATCGCGCCCATGAGCGAACGCGCGATCAACTTCAACGCAGGCCCGGCGGCGCTGCCAAGCGCCGTACTGGAGCAGGCGAGGGAAGAGCTGCTGGATTTCGAAGGCACCGGGATGTCCATCATGGAGCACAGCCACCGAGGCGCCGCGTACGAGCGGGTGCACCACGAGACGTCAACGCTGCTGCGCCATCTCATGGGCATCCAGCCCGACAGCGTGGTGCTCTTTCTCCAGGGCGGAGCCAGCGGAGCGTTTGCGACGGTTCCGATGAATTTCCTTCGTGGTTACGCGGACTACGCCGTCACCGGTGGCTGGGGCGAGAAGGCACTTGCAGAGGCCCGCAACGTCGGAGACGCGGCGGATGCCGTCTCCATGTCGCGACGCTACGACCACATCCCTTCAGGCTCGGCGCACATCACCCGCCCGGGCAGCGCTTACCTTCACATCACTACCAACAACACCCTTGAGGGCACTCAGTACGAGCGCTTTCCCGAGGCCGGCGTCCCCCTGGTGGCGGACATGTCATCGGACATCCTCTCGCGCCGCATCGACGCCTCGCGCTTCGCTCTCATCTACGCCGGCGCACAAAAGAACCTCGGCCCCTCCGGACTCACTGTATTCGTAATCCAGCGGGAGTTTCTCGACACTGCCCGCACGGATCTGCCGACGATCTTCCGCTTCGCCACCCACGCCGCGCACGACGGCCTCTATCACACGCCTCCGACCTTCGCGGTCTACCTGATGCGCAACGTTCTTCGCTGGGTGAAGTCCCTCGGCGGCGTCGAGGCCGTCGAGCGCCGCAATGACATCAAGTCTCGCGCGGTCTACGCCGCCATCGACGCGCGCCCGGACGTCTACCGCTGCCCGGTCGAGCCCGGCTCCCGTTCGCGAATGAACGTCGTCTTCTATCTCCCATCGACGGACCTCGATGATCGCTTCGTCGCCGAGGCTGCGCGCGAAGGAATCGTCGGCATCAAGGGCCACCGCGCGGTCGGTGGCATCCGCGCGTCGCTCTACAACGCCGTTGAACTTGCTGACGTGCAGGTCTTGACCGACTTCATGCGCGCCTTCGCCGACCGCGTCTCCTGACCGACAAACCTCACCAATCGATCGGGAGCACCATCAGGTAGCGGTCGTGCGCGTGCGGGGCCGTCCCGAGCGGGAGCGGTTGCGTCACGCGCCGCACGCAAGCCACCACGGTGCCAGCGTTGGCGATGGTGCTCGACGGCCCGCCCCAGGAGCGCACGAAGCCGGTCGAGAAACGGAGGTCCATGATGAACGCGAGCCGACCGTGGCCGCGGGCGCACCCAGCGATCTCCGCGGATTTACTGGCGAAGTGGTCGTCGATCGCCTGCAGCCGATCGCACGAGGCGCCCGGGAGAATCGCTGGGTTGTTCATGTCCCAGCAGCGCGACACCGCCGAAGGGGCGAAGCGCACGGAGGCACCCACACCGACCGGAGCCCCAGCCTCGCCGAGGTCCATCGGATCAGCGATGGGGGCGGGGTCGCTCGCATCGTGGTCCTCGGTGGTCAGCGCAGTCGCTGGACCCGCATCGGCGTGCGCCGCCCGCGCATCGACTTCGAGAGGCGGTGCGGGTGGAGCGGTGCTGGCCGGCGCAAAGAGCAGCATTCCTCCGGCAAACACCACCACGAAACCCGCGAGTAGCGAGGCGAGGGCGACGATTGCGACGGTTCGTGAACTGAAGGTGTCTGGCACCGGAAACCCGTAGCGCTCTACCCGCAAAACCGCGCCCACTGCAACGCGGAGATCAAGGATCGACCAGCGCGAGCACCCCTGCTTCGACGAGGAAGTACAACTCGCGCAGTGCGTCGACTGTGGAAACGCCGCGCTCGTTCGAAGTGCGGGCGATCAGCCGGGTGAGGGTGGGCGTGGACTTAGCTCCGGCCAGAAGCTCCGCGCCAAGCGGCGTGATCGCGATGTAGCGCGCCGGCGCCACGGGGCCGACCTTCACGCAGCGGTCGAGCGAGTGCGCAAAGTGTTGAATGGGGTCTTCGAGCGCCGCACCGCCCGCGCGGAGCACCTCCGACAGATCGAGCGTAAGCAGCAGAGCTCCTGGCGGTGAGAGCACCCCGCGGAAGAAGCGGAGGGTCCCGCTGCGCCAGCGAAAGAGTTCGGTGAAGCGCTCGCGGGCGAGCTGATCGGTGTGCTGCGCGAGTTGGGTTTCATCGACGAGCCCGAGTTGCACCAGGGCGGTCGAGAGGTTGCTGTTGAAGTGCGACATCATGGCGAGGGCCATGTCGAGCTCGCCGCGATTGAGCGGTCCGCGCTGCACCATGTGCTCGCCAATGGAATCCCCCGGCAGGTTGCTTGTGTAGTGCGTGGGGCGACCCTTGAAGAAGTAGATCTCTTTGCGGGCGGGCGACGCCTCGGCCACGAGCATTCCCGACTCTTCCGCGAGCACCAGCCTCGCGAGAGCGTGCAGAAACGTGCACGTCGGCATCGCGTCGGCCCAATCAGCCTGCGCCGTGGCGACCTCGGACGTCGTCACCGAGCGCACCACGAGGTGCGGCGCGAGTTCGGCCCAGTCCTCAGCGCGCTGGGAGGTTCCGTCAGGGGCGAGGATGAAGTCGCGGCCGGTGAGCATGCCAACGGCGGCCTGCTCGACGAGGCGCGCAAATGTGTAGCGCCCGTTTGGCTCTCCATTCTCGGTGACGACATCGTAGAAGCAGAGCGGGACTTCTCGGGTACGGGCGGCTTCCAGGACCTCACCGTAATGCGAACGCGCAGCGAGTGGCGCCGGGGGCTGATGGCCGCTGTTCGGGTTGGGCTCGGAGGGCTGCAGACGCCGATGCGATGGCTGCACCGAGCGGGCTGCCATGCGTGCCCACTGCACCAGCGCAGCCATTAGCGGACGCGACTCAAGCGAGCCACCGGCGTAGGGCTCGAGCGCGGCCACCAACTCCTCGGCGGTCTGGAAGCGCTCGCCGGGCGAGCGGGCGAGTGAGCGAAGCACCAGCGAAACCAGGCCGATCGGGTGGTCGCTCAACACCTCGCGGAGGTCTTCGAGCTGCGCATCCCGGGCGATGAGGAGCGCGGCGGCATCCGGCGGCGTCACGAACACCTGACGCCCGGTGAGGAGTTCGGCGAGCACCACCCCGGCGGCATAGAGGTCGGCGCGCGCATCGATGGAAACTCCAATCAACTGCTCGGGAGCCATGTAGGGGACCTTGCCGCGACGGAGTCGCAAGGCAGCCACTGCGGCGGCAGGTGCGCCCGACGGGCCTGGTGGAATGGATCCGCGCATGGTCATCGCGATGCCAAAATCACCGAGCTTCACAGTGCCCTCGACGGAGAGCAGAACGTTACTCGGGGAGACATCTCGGTGAAGGAGTCCGACGCCGTCGATGTTGAGCCGATGAACGTGACCCAGCCCGGTGAGCAGTTCGCGGACCGCGTGGCAGGCCAACGGGGCCTCCATGCGGCGCTGCGTCTGCTGCAGCGCCCGAATCAAAAACGCCAGATCGACCCCTTCGACGTACTCCATCGCGAGGAAGGGTTCTTCGTCGTCATCGCGGCAGTCGAGAATCGCGACCACGTTGTGATGTGCCGCGGCCGCGGCGAGGGTGGCCTCGCTGCGCAGCAGGGCACGCCAGGCGGGGTCGCGGGCGTTGTGCGGGTCAAGAAGCTTGAGCACGACCGGCCGCCCGGAGACCTCTACCGCGAGGTAGACCTCGCTCATGCCGCCGACCGCCAGACGCTCACGGAGCGTATACGGCCCGATCTGGGTTCCCTCGGGCCTGGTCGTCAAAGATTGCCTCGCTGTGGCCGTTGGTACCCCATGGCGAGATGCGATCGCAACGGAACGTCGACGCTCCAACAGATCCCGTCGAATCGCCCCCGCTGCGGCGAACACCCGGTAAGATACGATCGGCGCTTAAGCTACCCCCGTTGGCCCTGCCGTTGCTTCTCCTCGAACCCAAGAATTGAAGGAATTCCCGATGATCGATCCAGGGCCGAAGCGTCCTCCCGACGAGCTCCTCCCGATCGGCAGCCCGCCCTTCATCGGCCGCGTAGCAGAGCGCGCTGCGGTGAAGGCCGCCGTGCAGCTTTCGGTGCGCGAGGCCCGCTGCGAGGTGGTCACTGTCGTCGGCGCGGCCGGCGTCGGGAAGACCCGCTTCGTCGATGAACTGGTGGCTGACTTCGCCGTCGACGAGCCGATGCTCCGGGTCTATCGCGGCGTCGCTCGGGAAGACCGTGGGGCACACGCGGCCATCGCGAACATCCTGCGCGCGCGCTTCAACCTGGAAGAGGGCAGCGACGCGCACTCCCAGGCCAACGAGGTCTGTGCCCAGGTGATGGACCTCTTCGGCGACCGACGGGTCGACGAGATACTGCACTTCCTCGGGGTGTTTCTCGGAATGCGCTTCGGCGCCACGCTGCTCGCGGAGGCCTTCCTCGAAGACCCCCGCGCCTCTGAGCACGTCGCTCGGGCGGTGCTTCGTAGACTCTTCGAGGTCGATGCCCAGCGCAGTCCGCTGTTGCTCGTCTTCGAGGACGTTCAAATGGCTGGCGCGGACGGCATTCGATTGCTGCGGAGCCTCGTCGAGGGACTGCGCGCCGCCCCAATCACGGTGCTGTTCACCACCCGACCAGAGCTCCTGGCGACTTCCCATGACTTCTGTTCTACGCCCGCCGGACGTCACCTCCGCGTGGACCTCGCGCCTTTGGACGTGGATGAGTCCACGGTCATGGCCCGCGCCCTCCTCTCGACCATCGAGAACGTGCCCGGCGAGCTCGTTCACAAGGCCGTCGATCTCGGCGGTGGAAACCCGCTGCTCATCCGCCAGATCGTACGAATCTACTTCGATCAAGGCGTGATCGCCGTCGATGACGAGGGCATCGCGACCATCGACCTGGACCATCTTGAGCGCATCTCGCTGCCGATGTCGGTAGAAGACGCGGCCACGTCGCGCATCACGGCGCTCGCCCCTTCGGAGATGGAACTCCTGAAGTGGGCTGCGATGATGGGCCGTGTGTTTTGGGTGGGCGGGCTTGTGGTTCTGGGCCGCACCGGCAAGCAACCGCCGGCGCTCTGGGGCGGCGGTGAAGACCTCGCACTGCAGTACCGCGACACACTCAAGGGCCTCGTCGCTCGCGGCTACGTGACGCCGGCGAGTGGCCCACTGGACACGGGTGACGAGGCGTATTCGTTCAACCACGATCTCGACCTTGAGCGCCTCGCCTCGCTGGTCCCCTCGGAGGACGCGGAACAACTGCACCTGGTTTTAGCTGAGTGGCTGGAGTTTCGTCTGATCGACCGCGGCGAGGCGCAACTCGACCTGCTGGCGCGGCAGTACGAGCGCGGTTGCCGCCCGTTGCGCGCGGCGCGGTGTTACCTCACGAGCGCCGATCTCGCTCGCGAGCGCTACGCCAACGAGAAGGCCGTCGAGCACTACGAACTTGGTCTGGCGATGCTGGGCGAGCACGACGTCGCGCTGCGCCTCGATGCGCACCACCATCTCGGCAACGTGCTGGCGCTGCTCGGTCGCGGGGACGACTCGCTTGCGCATTTCCAACAGATGCTCGGGCTCGCGTATCGCCTCGACCTGAAGGCCAAGGGGGGCGCCGCGCACAACCGCATCGGACGCCTCTACCGCGACGCCGGGAAGCTCGACGACTGCATGCGTCACCTGGGCACCGCGCTCGCACTCTTCGAGGCGGCCGGCGACGAGAAGGGCATCGCCGCGAGCTTCGACGACATCGGCAAGACGCATTGGCTTCGCGGGGCGTACGAGACAGCGCTGAGGTTCTTGCAGGACGGGCTCGTGCGGCGGGAGGTGATCGGCGACAAGCGCTCCATCGCCCTCTCCTGGAACAATATCGGACTCGTCTTCCAGGACAGCGGACAATACAAGGCTGCGTATGATGCTCTGGTGCGTGCGCGCGATCTTCGCCGCGAGGCGGGCGACCTGCCGGGTCTCGTGGTGACGCTCAACAACCTCGGCACGATCCACTCCGACCGCGGCGAGGACCACGAGGCCATCACCATCTGGAAGCAAGCACTGGAGCTCGCACACGAGGTCGGCGACCGGCGGCGACAGGCCGTCCTGCTGCTCAACGTGGGCGAGGCGCGGTACCGGATGCGCGACTCCGAGGAGGCGCTGCGGATTCTCACGGAGGTCGAACTGCACTGCCGGGACCTCGGCGACCGTCTGCTGCTCGCAGAGGCGCGCCGTGGACTGGGCAAGGCATACTTCCTCAACAACGACCTCGCCACTGCGCGGGGGTACCTTGAAAACGCCCTGGAGCTGTTCGAACAGGTGCGCTCCAAGGTTCATGTCGGCATCGCGCAGCGATCGCTGGCGGAGGTGCTCGCGGCGTACGGTGCCGAGTCCGAGGAGGGCAAGCGCGCGGAGTCCCTCTTTCGGCGTGCGCTCGCGGCCTTCGAGGCCCTTGGCGCAGAACTCGAACTGGCCCGCACCGCTCGCACTTTTGCGGACTTTCTCAGCACCTCGCCGATCGGCGTGGTGCCCGAGAGCGCGTTCGCCGAGGCCGAGGCGATGCGTGTGCGCTCGGACGAAATCTACGCGCGGCTGCACGCCGACACCGCGACGGCCGGACGCGACCGCAGCATCCGCGGTGGCACGACCGATCCGGGCATCCAGCGCGTCGATCTCGGACCGCCCCCTGGAGCGCGCGACCGTGACCGCGACCTCACGCCGCCCGATGGCATCCCCTCACCTGGAGCGCGCGGTCGGTGACCGGCTGGAGGGTGCGCGCCTCCGTGGATCCGGCGGCGATTCCTGCTCCTGCGAGGGAGATTTGCGAGGTGCTGCGGGCCGAAGGGTACGGCGCGTGGGTGGTCGGTGGCTGCGTGCGCGACCACCTCCTCGGGCGCGATGTCGCAGACTGGGACCTATGCACCAGCGCGCGGCCTGAGCGTGTGATGAAGCTCTTCGTGCGGACGATTCCCACGGGAATCGCGCACGGTACCGTGACGGTCGTGCGCGACCGCGAGCACTTCGAGGTGACCACCCTTCGTGGCGACGGCGAGTACACCGACGGTCGTCGCCCGGACGCCGTGCGCTTCCTCGACGACATTGCAAGCGACCTCGCGCGGCGAGACTTCACCGTCAACGCCATCGCCTACGACCCGATCGAGGGAATCCTGGTCGATCCACACGGCGGCCTCGATGACCTGCGCCGGGGACTGCTCCGCGCGGTGGGAGATCCGGCGCAGCGCTTCGGAGAGGACGGCCTCCGGGTGCTCCGCGGCGCACGTTTTACGGCCTCGCTTGGGTTCGATCTCGAGCCCGCGACGGAGGCCGCGATTCCAGGCGCGCTCGGGGTCCTGCGGCGGGTTTCGCCCGAGCGGGTGCGCGAGGAGTGGCTGAAAACCCTGAAGGCACAGACACCCTCGCGCGCCTTCGCGGTGATGGCCCGCACCGGCATCCTTGCGGTTACCATCCCGGCACTTACTGCACCAGGTAAAGATCCGTCGGTCTGGGAGCGCTCGCTTCGCGGCGTCGATGCGTGCCCGCTGCCGGCCACCTCACGGCTGGCGGCGCTGCTGCACAGCGTTGAGCCACCGCTGCTCGAAGCGTGGCTACGGGCGACGAAGTTCTCCAACGAGGAGCGGGCCACGGTCGCGGCGCTGCGCCGGGCGCTGCCTCTCGGTGCCCCCGGCGGATGGAGCGACGGGGACGTGCGCCGTTGGCTGCGCAGGGTGGGCCGCGAGGTGGCTCGGCCGGTGCTCGATGTCGTCGCTGCGGTGGAGGGTGAAGCCGCCCTGGGGGGCTTGCGTGAGCGGGTCGGGGCGATGCTCGACGCAGGGGTCGCGCTGTCCGTGGCCGAGCTTGCGATCGATGGCAACGCAGTGATGGAGGCGCTCGGAATGGCGCCATCCCGGGCGCTCGGAACGCTGCTCGCCGGGCTCCTTGAGCAGGTGTTGGAGGACCCGTCGCGCAACCACCCCGAGACACTGCTCGCCCTCGCGGTCACCGCGCACGATTCACTTCGCTGATGGCTGGATTGATGGTTGCCATCGAATCGAAGGTTACCTACCGTCATGCGATGCTGAGGGAACGTCGATGCCACGGTCGGGCGAGGTGGATCGGTGTGGTCGCGGTGCTCAGCGGGTGCGGGCTTGGAAGCCCTAACCTGATTTTTAGCGCCGATGTCTGTGGGCTTGTGCACGCCGACGCGTCGACGGATGTCCACGTCGATGCGGGCCTGGACGTCCCTCAGGATGTCCCTCTTGATATCCCTGTCGACGTCCCTCTCGATATGCCTCGCGACGTCCCCGTTGATGTCCCGGTCGACGTCCCCGCTGACGTCCCCGTTGATGTCCCGGTCGACGTCCCCGTTGATGTCCCGGTCGACGTCCCCGCTGACGTCCCCGTTGATGTCCCGGTCGACATCCCCGTCGATGTCCCTGTCGATGTCCCTGTCGATGTCCCTGTCGATGTTCCCGTCGACACGGGTCCGACGTGTCCGCAGGGGCAAACGCTCTGCGGCGCGACCTGTGTAAACCGCATGACAGACGTCAATCACTGCGGCCGTTGCAGCACGCCGTGTGCGTTCCAGAGCGCGGTCGCCGGGTGTGTCAGCGGCCTCTGCGTCGTCGCGAGTTGCAGCGCCGGAACGGGCAACTGCGATGGGCTTGCTGCCAACGGATGCGAAACCGACGTCTCGGCGTCCAACACAAACTGCGGCGCTTGTGGTGTCGCGTGCCTCAACGATCGCTTCTGCTCCGAGGGCGCGTGTCGCCCGGTCGGCGATTGCCGCGAGATCCATCGGCGCCGCCCGACCTTACCCACGGGCATCTACTCCGTCGATCTGGACGGTCCGGGGCCCGGCGTAGCCTCCGACGTCCGCTGCGACATGATCACCGACGGCGGCGGCTGGACACTCGTGTTCGACTCCGACTCCAACCCTAATTTCGACCAACTCGACGTGGGCTGGTCGCGCATCGATGTCGCAGCCGGGCTCATTGCCAGGGGCGTTGCATCCGAGACGCTGATCGCCCACCGCAATGCGCTCTTTGTGCCCATCGCCGGGGTCTCTATTGCGCGCTTTGCAATCCCAATGGCGTGGCGAACATCGTCGCCGTTCTCGCTGCAAAACCAAGATGACACCGTAACGGTGTATCTCGATGGCCGTTCGACGCCGGAGAGCCACCGACTGCGCTACGGCAACCGCTACTTCGGTAGCTACTGCTTTGCCGACTGGGACACCCGCAGCCCCTTCGGACGCTTCTGTCTCGAGGGCACAAACGCGCCGTTTTACGCGACCTTCGCAAACTCCGTGGTCGAGTACTGCGCGGGCAGCCTTGAGGCCTGGTACGGCGTCGGCGACCCGAGCCGCTGCGGTGCTTCGCGACACTTCACCATCAGCGTTCGCTGAGGGTCGGACGTCTCGACGCGTCGCGTGATCGGTGTTACCCAGCGCCGCACCTTCCATGGGTTGGATCGACCTGCACTGCCATCCTCTTCCTGGCATCGACGACGGCGCCCGCACGGCAGAAGACGGAGCGGCGCTGCTCGCGGGCCTCTACGGCCTCGGCTTCGAGACCGTGGTCGCGACCCCCCATGTACGCAGTGGTGTCTGGGACAATCGGGTCGCGAGCCGCAGCGGCGCGCACGAAGTGCTGTCCGCGATGATGGCAGAGGCGGGTCGCCGCGGGCACACCCTGCCGACGCTCCTCCTGGCGGGTGAGCACATGTTCGACGACGTGCTCCACGACCTGCTGCGCAAGGGCGAGGCGCTCACCTACCCAGGCGGCGGCGCGGCATTGGTGGAGTTTGCCTACGACAACATCCCGATGCGGGTCGAGCTGCAGCTTTGGCGTATGGCGAAGACCGTTCGCCCCGTGCTCGCCCACCCCGAGCGATATACGCCAGTGCAGCAGTCCGATGACAAACTCGACGAACTCATCGGCGCTGGAGCCTGGCTGCTTCTCGATCTGATGTCTCTCGTTGGCGCCTATGGTCGGCGTGCGCAGACCGCGGCGGAGCGCATCCTCGCGGCGGGGAAGTACACCGCGGCGTGCTCGGACGCGCACAAGGCTGCGGACGTGCCGATCGTGGCACAAGGCATCGCGGCGCTGCGTGCTGCGCGAGGCGAGGCAGAGGTCCGACGGCTTCTGTTGGATGGACCCGCGAAGATCCTGGCCGCCGCGGGCCGAGCACAGGTCGTGACGTAACGAATGAGCGACTCTCCCGTCTCGGTGCCTGTCGCGCCGCCGTCCCCCCGCCGCTGGCGGGTGCGATTGCTGGTCTCGATCGTGGTCGCAGTGGCGTTTCTGCTTTTCATGCAGCGCGGTGGCGTGCCGGTACTCCCCGATCGCGACTCGTTCAAGTTCGTCCGATGGTGGACGGTCCCGACGTATTTCGCCTCCCTCCTCATCGTCCACTGGTTCCGCGCCTGGCGCTGGAACTACCTGCTCCGCCCGGTCGCGAAGATCTCCACCGCCCGCATGATCGCGTATGCGTGGATCGGTTTTTTCGCCATCATGATGCTCCCGCTACGCATGGGCGAGGTGGTTCGCCCCATTCTCCTGCGCCGCGAGGGGCGCATCTCGGGCTCCGCGGCACTCGGCACCATTGCCGCCGAACGGGTACTCGATGGGCTCTTCGTAGCCCTCCTCCTCGCGGCTACGCTTTGGTTCGTACCGCGGCTGCCTTTACATGGTGTTGTATTCGGCGGCTTCCCGGTGGAGCAGGTCGTCCACTACGGATACCTTACCGTCGCGGTATTCTCCGCGGCGCTCGCGGTACTGGCGTTTTTTCTCGCTGCGCGCAGCCTCGCGGAGCGCCTCACCGCAGCGATCGTGGGTGTCGTCAGCGAGCGGCTAGCCACCCGCCTCTCGCGCATGGTGGGCGACCTCGCGGACGGCCTGCGCTCGCTGCCCGATCCATCACTGATGGGTCCGTTTCTGCTCCAGACGGCCGTGTACTGGACCGTCAACGCGCTTGGGATGTGGCTGCTCGGCTACGGCTGTGGGCTGCCCATGTCCCCTGCGCAGGGCTTCGCGGTGATGGGCGTCCTCGCGATGGGTATTCTGCTGCCGGCAGGGCCTGGACTCTTCGGCCCGTTTCAATACTCGATCTATCTGGCGTTGCGGATGTTCTACCCAGAGTCCGAAGTGCTCTCCAAGGGCAGCGTGTACGTCTTCCTGATGTACGCGTGTCAGTTCAGCTTCACGACCATCATGGGCCTCGGCTCACTCTGGTGGACCCGCATCGATCCGCGCACCGCCCTCGACGACGCACCCGCGACAGAGCCCCCGACCGCGACCTGACAAGCGCTCCCTCGGAGGCGGTAGAAACTTGCGCTCGCCTGGGCGATCGGGGCTACGGTCGGCGTTGATGTGGTCCCCCTGGGTTGGCAGTTTCGCGGCGGTAGTGTTCTCTCTTGCGTCGGCCACCGCGGGGGCTCGCACCGTCCGAGATGAGCCCTACCCGATGGAGACCACATGGAACGCTGCCGTGCGTCTCGTTCGCATCGATATGGGCATGCCCATTCTCGAGCGCGATCAGGAAATGGGCTTCTTCACGTTCACGTATCGGGACGGCAACCGCTCGGTGCAGGGATCGATGGAAATGGTGCGCACCGAGGTCGATGGACGCCCTGGCGCGCGGGTCATCGTGCAGATCCCGCAGATGCCGACGTACGTCGAGTCGTTGATCCTGACGCGCCTCGGGCGAAAGCTCCGGAGTGAGTTCGGGGAGCCCGCGCCCCCGGTCGTTCACCGCCCTGCACCGCCGCCGTCCAACCCTTCCGGTGCAACGCCCGATCGGCGACCGGGCGACCCTGAGCCGCCGCCCTCGGGCACCGCCCCGGCCCCTCCGGGAAGCTCGCCGCAAGAGGCGCCGGCCAACCGTCGCGAGCGGGCGATCAACCCGGCCGGCCCAGAGGTCTGAGGCCTCCGCCGCGGCCCTTCGCGGGGCGCATCCCAGTGATGGTGGTGTGAGTGCGAAGAGTCGCCGACACGATGGCGACCCTCTCCGTGGTCGTGAACATCAGTGAAAACCACTGTTTCATCCCCGATCCGAGTTGGATGGTTGCCCTCATCGCGGCGTCCGTCTGACGGCTCGCAAACCGCTGTCCGAACGGCAGATTGGTCGCACTCCGCACCCGCGAAAGTCCGTATTCAGGGTTCTGGGAGGGTGCAAAGCCGCCGCGTCTCGGCGTCGTCACGTCCCAACGACAACGCGCAGGCGCGCCGGAGCCATGCCTCGTAGCTGAGCGGCAGGATGCGCACCACGGCGTCGTCGCCAGCGCTCGCGAGCGATTGCCCGTCCGGAGCGATCGCGATCGCACGCACGGGTCCCTCATGGCCGGGCGCCGTCGCGAGCAACTCGCCCGAGGGGCCGTGAAAGAGCCGGACAGTGCCGTCCTCGCCGCCGGTGACCACAACGTCACCCTCGGGCGCAAACGTCGCCGCGTGGATCGCGCCGGTGTGGCCCATCAACACCGCGAGACGCCGGGCGCTATTGGAGTTCCACACGCGCGCGGTGCCGTCGACCCCAGCGGTCAGGATGAAGCGCCCAGTGTCATTGCAGACCGCGACCGTGATTGCGCCACGGTGCCCGTCGCCGCGGCTGCCCAGTTCCGCCAGCGCACGTCCGCCGCGAACGTCCCAGAGGCGGGCGGTGCCGTCTGCGCCGCCGCTCAACACCCGCTCGCCGTCCGGCGTAAAGGTCGCCAGCGTCACGACGTCGGTGTGCCCGACAAACGTCTGCGTCAGCTGATGCGTTGCGACATCCCATACCCGCACGATGCGGTCGCCGGAGGCCGTGACGAGCAGCCGTCCGTTGGGCGAAAAGCTCACCGCCATCACCTCGCCAGTGCCGTTCGCTAGCGTGGCGAGGGCGGTTCCGTCGGCGACGCGCCAGAGCCGCGTGGTGCCTTCGTTGCCAGCAGTCGCCAGTGTGTCGCCATCCGGTGAAAATGCCACCGCGCGAACCCAGCTTCCGTGCCCGCGCAACGAGCGATCGAACACCCCGGTCGCCGACCAGAGCCGCGCATCGTGATCGGCGGAAGCCGTCGCGATGTGTCGTCCATCCGGCGAAAATCGCGTCATCAGGATGCGGTCTTCGTGGCCCTCGAGCGAGCCTGCCAGTCGTCCCGTCATGGGGTCTGACAGCCGCGCCTCGTTGTCCCATCCGCCGCTCAAAAGTCGCCGTCCGTCCGGGGAGAAAGCCAGGTCGAGCACCGGCTCCCGGTGTTCGCGAAACACCGCGGAGGCCCCGTCGGCCCGGTCGTGCCACACCCTCGCGGCACCGTCGTCACCGACGCTCAACAGGCGCCCCCCCTCAGGCAGGAACCGCACCGCGCGCACCGCCCCCGCGTGCCCGAGAAACGTCGTCAGCGCACGTCCGCCGTCGCCACGCCAGAGCCGCACCGTGCCGTCCTCGCCCGCGGTCGCAATCTCACTACCGTCCGCCGACCAGCGCGCGTCGTAGAGGGCGCCGCGATGCCCCGTCAGCGTCTGCAACAGCGCCCCGGTGCCCGCGTGCCAGATCGCGGCGGTGCCGTCTGCGCTCGCGGTCAATATGCGCTCACCCGAGGCGTTGGCGCTTGCCCGAACGACCGCCCCGCGGTGCCCTTCGAAAGCGTGTACCACCACGCCGGTCGCCGTGTCCCACAGGCGCGCACTGCGGTCGCGCGCGCCCGTGAGCACCCGCGTGCCGTCGCCGACGAAGCGCGCGTCGAGCACCCCCGCCACGTGACCCGTGAGCGTCTGGAGCAGGACGCCATCGGAAACGTTCCAGATTCGCGCAAGGTTGTCGCCGCCGCCAGTGACCACCCGCGCGCCGTCGGCGGAGAAATTCGCACATTCGATCCAGCCGGTCGGCACGCTCAGAACCACCGAGGAGGCCGCTCCCTGGGTCGCCCACAGCCGCGCGCTGTGATCGCGACCCGCCGTGAGCACACGCGATCCATCGGGCGAGAGCGCAACTGCCGTGAGGGCGTCCTCATGCCCCCGGAGCACCGCCCGCACGCGCGCTCCTGCGGCCTCGATCGCCCACGTGCGCGCGGTGTGATCTGCGCTCCCGGTCACCGCTAGGCGTCCGTCCGGGGAGAGTGCGACCGCCGTGATCGCCGCGGTATTACCGCGCAGCGTCGCGATGCGTTCGCCCGTCATCGACCAGATCACCGCGGTTCCGTCCGCGTATCCGACGAGTGCGCGGCTCCCGTCCGCGGAGACTGCCGCATCGGTCGCAGCGCCCGCCGTGGACTCGATCGTCCGCACACGATCGGCTGCGATGACCGCGGAGCTGAGCCCCTCGAAAATCGTCGGCGATCGCGCGATGGCCGTTCGTGACGGTGCCTTCGCAGCCGCGATCGCCGAGCGCAGCGCTTCTGCTTCCCAGCCTGGCTGCTGCGAGAGGCGAGAGGCCCGACCGCCGCGCTCGATCGAGGACAGGTCCGCCGAGAGGTTGCGTGCTCCGCGCTCGACGTCCCAGGCCCGCAGCGCGAGCACGATGCCCACGGCGGAAACGCAGCCCGTCAGGCCGAGGAGGAGAACGGTCGAACCCTGAGACTGCTGATGGATGGGTGGGCGGCGCATGTGTCATCGGCATGCTTGCGTCCACTTTGCTCGCGAGACAACAGCCGTCGATGCCGCTGGTGTCGATGGTGCGCGGCTATTCGTGCCGCAGCGCCGTGATCGGATCTAGCTGCGCGGCACGGCGCGCGGGGAAGAACCCGAAGACCACCCCGATGCCTCCGGAAGTCGCGAAGGCAATCACCGCTGCGGTCGGCGAGAACCTCACAGACCACTCCATCGCGCGACCGAGCAACGTGCCCGCGCCGACGCCGAGCGCGAGGCCCGCCACGCCACCGATGGTCGAGAGAGTCACCGCCTCCACCAAGAATTGCGCGAGGATGTCCGCCGATCGCGCGCCGATCGCGAGACGGATGCCGATCTCCCGGGTGCGCTCGGACACGCTCACCAGCATGATGTTCATGACGCCGATGCCGCCGACAAGGAGGGCGATGCAGGCAATGGCGAGGAGCAGCGTCGAGAGCGTCGAGCGGGTGCGCTCGAGCGTCGCCATGAGGTCCTGGAGGTTGCGGACCATGAAGTCGTTCTCGTCGCCATCGGCGACGCGGTGGCGCTGCCGGAGCAGGGCGGTGAGTTGCTCCTGCGCGCGGGCCATGAGGTCCTGCTCGCGCACCGACACCATGATCTGATCGACCTCGCGACCGGGCGTGTGCCGCAGCCTCGCGCGCACTGCGGTGATGGGCATCACGATCGTGTCGTCGTAGTCCTGCCCGAAGCTCCCTTGTCCCTTCGGCGCGAGGAGCGCGACCACGGTGCAAGGCATCCGTCCGATGCGGACGGTCTGCCCGATCGGGTCCCCCTGATCGAACAGCGCCTTGCGCACGGTCTCGCCGATCATGCAGGTGCGCGCGGCGAGGCGCAGGTCGGCCTCCGTGAAGGGGCTCCCGCGAGAGAGCGCCCATGCCCGCACGCGCAGGTAGTCCGGCGTCGAGCCGGTCACTCGCGTGGCGTAGTTGCGCGCGCCCAGGACCACCTGCGCGCTCGCTGTGATCACCGGCGCGACGGCCTGCACGGTGAAAAGTTCGCGTGCGATGGCGTCCGCGTCGTCCTCGGAGAGCGTCGGTCGGCTGCCCACTTCCCCGCGTACTCCGCTCGAGGTGTTCGACCCGGGAAACACCCACAGCAGGTTCACCCCGAGCGCCCCCATCTGGTTCTGGATGCTCGCGCTGGCACCGTCGCCGAGCGCGGTCATCGCCACCACCGCGGCGACCCCGATGAGAATACCGAGCACTGTAAGTCCCGCGCGCAGCTTGTTGCGCGTGAGCGAGCGCAGCGCCAGGCGAAAGGCCATCCACCACATTCCCATCGGGCGCCTATGCGCTCCCGGCCAGGAGCGGGCTGCTCGACCCGGTGTTGAGTTCCGCCCGTCGCGGCGTCGGGTTGGGCCCGTCGCTGCCGATCAGGCCGTCGCGCACCACGATGATCCGCTCGGCGCACTGCGCTACGTCGGGCTCATGGGTGACCATGACGATGGTGAGTCCATGCTCGCGATGGAGCCGCTGCAGGAGGGCCAGGACATCCTCCGTGGTACGCGAATCGAGGTTGCCGGTGGGCTCGTCGGCGAGCAGCACCTTCGGGTCCGTGACCAGGGCCCGCGCGATGGCCACGCGCTGCTGTTGACCGCCTGAAAGCTGCGCCGGGGTGTTGTTGAGTTTGTCTGCGAGCCCGACAAGTTCGAGTGACTCTATCGCGCGGCGGCGGCGCTCTTTCGCGCCCAGACCGCGGTAGGCGAGGGGGAGTTCGACGTTCTCTAAAGCCGACGTGCGCGCCAGCAGGTTGAAGCCCTGAAACACAAACCCGATGAGCCGGTTGCGCGCAAAAGCCCGGGCGTCGGCGTCGAGCATGGACACGTCGTGGCCCGCGAGCAGGTACCGCCCCGCGCTCGGCCGATCGAGGCACCCGATGAGATTCATCAGGGTGCTCTTGCCGCTGCCCGATGGGCCACCGATCGCCACGAATTCTCCTGCGCGAATGTCGAGCGTGATGCCCCGCAACGCATGAAAAACCAACTCGCCGGTGCGATAGATCTTCTCGACACGCTCCATCTTGATGACCGTGTCGCGGTCGTTCACGGCGACCTCCGCCGCCCAACCATACCGGGCGCGCCACCCGCGCTTCCAGCGGTGGCCGAACGCTGCTCGATCTCGTCGGTCACCACCATGAGCCCAGCCGTGATGCCGGGCCCAGAGACCTCCGTGCGCCGATCTTCGTGCAGCCCAAGGTTCACCGGCACGGCCACCGGCCGACGGCCGCGCAGGACGTACAACGTGCCGTGATGCGGATCAGGCTCCGGTGCGGCCGCGGGCAATCCGCCATCCGGCGTCGCGCTCGCCGGGCGGAAGCGCAGGGCAGCGTTGGGGACGAAGAGCACGTCCGGGTGCCGCGCAGCGACGACGGTCACCGTAGCCGTCATTCCGGGTCGGAGCTTCATGTCGGGATTGGCGACGGAGATCACCGCGGGGTAGGTCACCACGCCGCTGGTGGTCTGAGACCCGTAACGAAGTTCGATCAGTTCGCCGCGGAAGGTCTCGCCCGGAAAGGCATCGACCCGGGCCGCGGCCATGAGGTGTTCGCGCATCTGCGCGACGTCGGCTTCATCGACGTTGGCGATGATTCGCATGCGGGTAAGGTCACCCGCGATCTGAAAGAGCGTCGGAGCCTGGAAGCTTGCTGCGACGGTCTGCCCTTCGTCGATCGAGCGCTGAATCACGACTCCTGCGATGGGCGTAGTAATGCGCGTGAAGGCAAGGTTGGTCTCGGCGCTGTTGAGCGATGCGTGCGCGCGGGCAATCTCCGCGCGGGCCCCGGCGACGTCGGCGAGGGCGAGGTCACGGCTGCCGCGGGTGCTGTCGATGTCCGCGAGAGCGTTGAGGCCGCGCGCTCGAAGGTCGGTCGCGCGGGCGAGGTTGGTCTCCGCAATGCGCACGTTGACCTGCGCCCGCTGGAGCTGCGCTTGGGCCGACAGCACCGACGCCCGGGCCTGCGCGACGGCGGCGCGGAAGGGCGTCGAGTCAATCTCCGCGAGTAACTGACCGCGGGTGACGTGGGCGTTGAAATCGACCAGCACGCGCGCCATGCGGCCGCTCACCTGACTGCCGACCTGCACCTGCACCTCGGGCTGGAGCGATCCGCTGGTCTCGACGGAGGCGACGATCTCGCCGCGGCCGACTGCGACCGTCAGATAGCGCGGTCCCGTTGGGGCGCGGTGTCGGCGGGCGTACACAACGGCGCCCACGGCGATCAGGGCGAGGGCGACGACGACGACGATCCAGCGGCGGCTGCGCTTCGCGTGTAGTTGATCGAAGGGATCCTGGCTCACTGAGGTCTGCGCGGCTCCATTGGCGGCGGGAGGATTCCCCTCCGGGCTATGATGTGCAACCTGGGAATCGCGGCACACACGATGGTTCACGAACAATACGAAACACCGCGCGATAAGGATGTGCTGGCAGCGCGGCGGCTCTGTCGCAGGGTCTCCGCGCTCGGTGGCGCGGTCGGTCCGCTCGACCTGACGGCGAGGCCAGGAGAGCTACTGGGCATCCTCGGTCCCAACGGTGCGGGCAAGACGACGCTGCTACGTGCGTTGGCCGGGTTGCTCCCGTTGGACGAAGGCGAGGTGCGCCTCCACGGTCGTCCGCTGGGGGCGTGGGAGGGCCGCGAGCGGGCGCGGGCGATGGGTTACGTGCCGCAACGCGAACCGACGCCCGAGGGCTGGAGCGTGCGGTCGTGGGTGTCCCAGGCGCGCGCCCCGCACACCGGCTGGACCGGCGCACTCCGGCAGAGCGACGAGCGAGCGGTGAACACGGCGCTCGCGGACTGGGCGCTTCTCCCGATGGCGGGCCGGGAAGTCTCGACCCTTTCGGGCGGCGAACTGCGGCGGTGCGCGCTGGCCAGGGCGTTCGCGCAGGGGGCGAGGGTGCTCCTCCTCGACGAGCCGCTCGCGGCGCTCGACCTCGGTCAGCAGGTCGCTTGCTGTCGTCGGCTGCGCGCGTGGGTGCGCGCCGGAGGTACCGCGGTGGCGGTGCTCCACGACCTCTCCGTTGCCTCTCGCTGGTGCGACCGCCTGGCGCTGCTGCGAAACGGCGCGGTGGTGGCCGTCGGATTACCAGATGAGGTATTCACCGAGGCGATCATCGAGTCTGCCTTCGGGGTTCCCGTGCGGGTGAGCATCGACTCGGAGACCGGGGCGCGGATGGTGATTCCCACCGACACCGGGGACTGAGCGATGCGCATGGTGGCGATCGAACTCCCTGCGCGGCACGGCGATTCTGTCGGCCAACTCCGCGCGCTCGACCGGGCTCTGGCGTCTCTTCCGGCGGGCGAGCCGACGCTCGCGGTGCTGCCCGAACTCTCACTCACCGGGTACGTCTCCGCGCGCGGCAACTTCGACGTCTCACGCTTCGCTGAGCCCATCGGGGGCGCTCTCCTCCGGGACGTCGCGGCGATCGCGGTCGCCCGACAGGTCGCCCTGCTGGCATCCTGGGTCGAGCGGGACGGCGCGCGGTGTTTCAACAGCGCGGCGCTCATCGACGAGGCGGGCGAACTGGTACTGCACTACCGCAAGCGGCACCCCTGGTTTCCGGAGACGTGGGCATCCGCGGGAGACCTCGGGATGCCGGTGGCGACGCTGCACGGCCGTCGCGTGGCGGTGGCGGTGTGCTTCGACCTGCACTTCGTCTCGGCGGAGGCTGCGGACGTCCTCGACTCGGTCGATGTGCTGCTCTTCCCGAGCGCCTGGGTAGACGATGACGAGCACGATTTGCGGGACGAACTCCTCCCGGCGTTGGCGTCGCGGCACGGCTGCGCGGTGGTCAACGCCAACTGGGGGCGTGGAGCGCCGGCCGTGAGGGGACAGGGCGGTTCGCGCATCGTCGATGGCAGCGGCGTGACGATCGCGCGATCGCGCGTGGGCAGTGGGGTCCAGCGGGTGATGGCGGTGCTTCCGGTGCGAAGTCCCTTGCCTGGTGTGCCCTGCGAGGTGAAACGTCCGGGGCCGTGAACGATCGAACCCGACTCTGGGATGGCATCACCAACGCCGAGGTCGAGCACCTCGCCATGCGCGACCACTCCGATCCGCACCGAGTCCTGGGCGCGCACCCGGTCGATGGCGGGACGGTCTTGCGCGCGTGGCGTCCGGGCGCTCAGGCGGTGTCCGTGGGTCTCACCGACGGTCAAACGCTGGGGTTGTCGCGCATCCACGGCGCTGGCCTTTGGGCGGTATGGTTGGATGCGCCGGTCCACGTCGGCGGCTACTGCATTGAGGCCACGCTTGACGGCGTCACATGGTCGCGCAGGGAGCCCTGGAATTTCCTCCCCACGTTGGGTCCATTCGATGAGCACCTCTTTGGCGAGGGGCGTCACTGGCAACTGCACGAGCGGCTCGGTGCCCATCTTCGCGAGATCGACGGCATTCGTGGCGTGGCGTTCGCGGTGTGGGCGCCCAACGCCCGCGCGGTCAGCGTAGTCGGCGACTGGAACCTCTGGGATCCCGCAACCCATCCGCTCCGCCGCATCGGCTCGCTGGGCCTCTGGGAGATCTTCATTCCCGACGTCGCGACCGGCGCTCGCTACCAGTTCGATCTCGTCACGGGCACAGGCACCGCGCTTCGCAAGTGCGATCCATGCGCCTCCCGCGCCGAGCTTCGCCCCGGCCAGGCTTCCATCGTCTTTGACTCCCACCACACCTGGCGCGACGACGCCTGGATCACCGCACGAGCCTCGCGTTCCGCCCTCGACGCCCCGATGTCCATCTACGAGGTGCACGCGGGTTCGTGGCGTCGCGTCGCGGCGGAGGGCGACCGCTGGCTCACCTGGCGCGAGCTTGCTCCGTTGCTCGCCGACTACGTATCGGCGCTCGGGTTTACGCACGTCGAGTTGCTCCCGGTGAGCGAGCACCCATTCGACGCGTCGTGGGGCTACCAGGTGACGGGCTTCTTCGCGCCCACCGCGCGCTTCGGCGACCCCGATGATTTCCGTGCCTTCGTCGATCACCTGCACTCCTGCGGGGTGGGTGTGATCGTCGATTGGGTGCCCGCGCACTTTCCGAAGGACGCATTCGCCCTGGGTCGTTTCGACGGGACGGCGCTCTACGAGCACATCGATCCACGGCAGGGCGAGCACCCGGACTGGGGGACGTACGTATTCAACTTCGGCCGCCGCGAGGTGCGCAACTTTCTCCTCGCGAGCGCACGCGCCTGGATCGCGGACTTCCACGTGGACGGCGTCCGCGTCGATGCCGTGGCATCGATGCTCTACCTGGATTATTCGCGCAGCCACGACGGGTGGGTTCCCAACGCGCAGGGCGGGCGGGAAAACCTCGACGCGGTGGTGCTGCTCCATGAGCTCAATACGCTTCTGCACGGGGAGTTTCCGGGGGTAGCGGTGATCGCCGAGGAGAGCACTGCGTGGCCTTCGGTCACTCGCCCGGTACACGACGGCGGCCTCGGCTTCACCCTCAAATGGAACATGGGCTGGATGCACGACACGCTCGCGTATTTCTCTCGCGACCCTGTGCACCGACGGCACCACCACCACGGGCTCACTTTTGGGCTGACGTACGCCTTCAGTGAGCATTTCATCCTCCCGCTTTCCCATGACGAGGTGGTGCACGGGAAACACTCGCTTCTCGAGAAGATGCCGGGCGACCGATGGCAGCGCTTTGCCAACCTCCGTGCGCTGTACGCGTGGATGTGGTGCCACCCAGGTCGCAAGTTGCTGTTCATGGGGGCCGAACTCGCCGCCCCTACGGAGTGGAGCGAGGAGCGCGGCCTCGATTGGTCGCTCCTGGAAGACCCGCTACATCGGGGCGTGTCGGCGCTGCTCGGCGACCTCAATCGGCTTTATCGCGCGACAGGTGCTCTATGGCGTCACGACGACACCGACAAAGGCTTCCGCTGGGTGGACGCGAATGACTCGGAGCGCAGCGTGTTTTCGTTCGTGCGCGGCGGCGTCGCTGGGGAGACGGCGGTGCTCTGCGTGCTCAACGCAACGCCGGTCGTGCGTGACGGCTACCGACTCGGGGTACCGCTGGCCGGAAGTTGGCGCGAGGTCATTGATACCGACGCGGCGGCGTACGGCGGCAGCGGCGTCGGTAACGCGGGCACCGTTGAGAGCACCGCTTTCCCGAGCCACGGCCACGCGCAGTCGGTGACGTTGCGCCTGCCGCCACTGGGCGTCCTGGTGCTCACGCACGATTCGGCGCAGAAGCCGGTGCGCGCTGGACGCTAAGGTGTCAGTGGCGCTAAGCATCGCTCTGCCCCATTCGGGTGGCGGCGGGCCGAAACAGCCGCATTGGATCAAGTCCGAAGTCCAGAGGAGGAAGTCAGATGACGTCGAAGTGGATCCTGCGTGGCGTTGCCATCGCGAGCGTTTTGGTTTCTTACAATTGTCGCAGCCGCAATCGCGACAACGACAACACAGCGACGACCACGGTTGCACCGACCACCGCTGTTCAGCCGGGAATGCAACCGGGGATGCAGCCGCCGATGGCCCAACCGGGGATGCAGCCGATCCCGGCGCCGCAGCTCGGCATGGCGGTAGGCGGTGACTTTATCGCGACGCAGATGCAAATGCGTCAGACGCAGTTCGCCACCGGGATGAGCCCCGTTCTCCCGATCGCCCGTGGCTCCCTCGTCACAAGCGGAAAGCAGAACTACGCGGTCAACATGCTGTCCGGGCACTGTTACAAGATCATCGGCGTGGGCGCTCCGAGCGTCACCGACCTCGATCTCAAGTTGTATGCACCGGCCAATCCTGACGGCACGCCGAGCGCTGTGGTCGATCAGGACATCGCCACGGATAACTTCCCGGTCATCGGACTTCAGCGCCCGCTCTGTCCCACCGCCGCGGGCCTGTATCGGCTTGAGGTCGCGATGTACGCGGGCACCGGCGAGTTCGGTGTCCAGGTGTTCGGCAACTGATCGTTCGCTCCCTCACGGCGCTCGCTCCAGCAGCGCCCACGGGCCCACTCGTCCCACGAGATGAAACCCGTGGAATCTCAGCGCTTCCTCTAGTTCCCAGCTACTCGTGACGGCTCCCCGCGCGCGGGCGCACTTGTCGGCCCGTCGCGACGCGTGCTCGGGTGCGGAACCGAATACACGATCCGGTAAAATCTGACCTGCCCCGGTGCCTCGCCACTCGATCCAGAGTGCATCTTGGCGCTGTCTCTCGAGGCACCAGGGCGCGTGAGGCCAACGGCGCGCCGCCATGTCACCGACCACGGATGCCGCCGGGGCGCCCAGGTCGGCGACTTCCGCCGGATGCGGTGCGCTCCATGCGGCGCACGCGAGAGCACCCACGGCGATCGAGCGCGCGAGGCCGCGCTGCAAGAGCGCTTCGATGGACACCGCGAGCGCCGGAACCAGCATCCACGCCACCGAGAGCAGCGTGCGCGCTGCGTGGTGGGTTGCGCCTCCGCCGCGGGCCGACTCGAGCGCGAGCCCGAAAAGCACTGCCCCAGCCATTGCGGCGCCGATGCGCACGACCGCGGGCCGGGGCCCTGCGCGCCAGAGGGCAACGCCCAACAACAAAATCCAGGGGAGTTCGACGACGAGCGCACGGGGAACCTCCGTCCAGCGGATCCACCAGGGTGCGAGGACGGCGGTGACGGCGCTGCGATGGGCGGCCACCCGGTGGATGAAATCGAGCGCATCTCCGCGTCGGAAGTGATTGACGACCAGCCAGGCGACCGGCACCAGACTTGAGATCCCGAGGGTGGCGGCAACCTCCCATCGGGGCCGCGTCCGGTCGCGAGCGAAGAGTGCGAAGCCGAGAAGTGCAAACCAGGCTTCGTAACGAAAGCCCGCGGCCAGGGTGAGCGCGAGGCCCGTCTGCCACCAGGACCCGGGCTTACGGGCGCACCATCGCTCGAGCGCCACGCAGAGAAGCGCTACCGAGGGCATCTCAGGCACGGCCCCAGCGGCGGAAGAGAACAGCGTCCAACGCCAGCAGGCGACCATCGCGACCGCGGTGGATGCTGCAATCGGGTTCACCGCTTCGCGCCGGAGGGCTCGGGAGAGCGCGGCGATCGCGACCAGGCCAGAACCGAGAGAGAGCACAAACGGCACCCTCCGGGGATCCCCAGCCAATGCCATGAGCCCGCCCAGAAAAAGGCTGTGGAGCGGCAGCCAACTCGATCGGGTTGGATCGATGGAGGGAGTGTGGGCCGTGTCCCAGGCGATCAGGGCACGAGCGGCGTCATCGTTGGAAATACCGAGGAATCCGCTGGCCCAGAGAACAACACAGCCGAGAACGAGAACCGTCGGCGCGAGCCCGCGCAACAAGCGCGGCCCGAGAGACGTCAGGGGGCCTGGGTGGGGGCGGGTACGGGAGCGGCGGGGCTCGGTGTGCGGGGCACAGCGGCGTCGGCAGGCCCAGAGCGGGCAGGGGTGGTCGGGCGAGCGGTGGCTGCCGGGGTCGGCCGACGCGAGCGCGCCAGGGAGTCGCGCCCCGAAGTGCTCATGTAAGCCAGCGACGCTGAGGTCAGCATGAACAACATCGCGCAGACGCTGGTGGCCTGGGCGAGAAATCCACTGGCCCCACGGCCGCCGAAAACCGTCTGCGTGGCAGCGCCGGAGAGCACGCCCATGCCGCCGGACCGTCCGGATTGCAAGAGCACCACACCGACGAGGAACAAGCAGACAAACACGTGAATGATGGTGAGCAGCGTTTGCATGGACGAAGAACTCTCGATGGGTCCGGAGGTTATCCTGCGGCCTGGATGATTCGGGCGAAGCCAGCGGCGTCGAGCGAGGCGCCGCCGACGAGGAGGCCATCGACGTCGGGCTGCGCCAGAAGTTCGGCTGCGTTGTCAGGCTTCACGCTGCCCCCATACAGGATTCGCACGTTGTCCGCGACCTCGCCGAGGTCGTTGCGGATGCGATCGCGCAGATAGGCATGCGCCGCCTGGGCGTCGGAAGGCTTGGCGGTCCGCCCGGTTCCGATGGCCCAGACCGGTTCGTACGCCAACACGATGTCTCCCACGAACGAGCGCGCGTCGTCGGCGACGAGGCCTCCCAGGGCGCCTTCGAGTTGACGACGCAGCACCTCGAAGGTGATGCCTGACTCCCGCTCAGCGAGCGTCTCGCCCACGCACACAATGGGTCGCAAACCGTGACGCCGCAGGGCGACGGTCTTGCGGTGAACCGCCGCGTCTGTCTCCTGGAAGAGGTGTCGGCGCTCCGAATGCCCGACCAGGCACCACGCGCAGCCTGCGTCTTTCAGCATCGGCGGCCCGATCTCGCCGGTGAACGCGCCCTGGTCCTCCCAGTGGCAATACTGTCCAGCGAGGCCAATGGCCGTCCCGGTGAGGGCTCTCGCAACAGAGTAAAGCGCTGTAAAAATGGGGGCGACGACCACGTCCGTCCGCGGACCCACGCGGACGCTGTCGGCCAACGTCCGGGCCAGTTCGACGGAGCCATCGATGGTGCGGTGCATCTTCCAGTTGCCCGCGATGAGCGGGCGTCGCAGCGGGGAGGTCACGAGCGCAACGCCTCCACGCCAGGAAGCGTGCGTCCCTCGAGAAGCTCCAGGCTCGCACCGCCCCCGGTGGAAACATGCGTAAAGCGCTCGGCGAGACCGGCCTGTTGCACTGCGGCGACCGAGTCACCGCCACCGACCACCGAAAACGAAGCCGACTCCGCGATGGCCTTCGCAACCCCGACGCTCCCATGTGAAAACGGGGTCTTCTCGAAAAGACCCATCGGGCCGTTCCAGAAGACGCTCCGAGCCCGTAGGAGTCGCTCACGAAACGCGGCGACGGAGTCGGGCCCGATGTCGAGCGCCATGTCCTCCGGGCTGACCGCATCCACCGAGACAACGCGACCCTCCGCCGCGCCAACATGCGCCGCCACGACCACGTCGGTCGGAAGCATCACGCTGACCCGCTTCTCCTGCGCCCGCGCCAGCAGATCGCGCGCGAGCGGCAGTTTGTCGATCTCGACCAGACTCCGTCCCATCTCGCGTCCCTGCGCCGCGAGGAAGGTGTTCGCCATCGCACCACCGATTAGCAGGGAGTCGATCTTCGTGAAGAGGGCCTCGATCACCCCGATCTTGTCGCTGACCTTCGCGCCGCCCAATACTGCGACGTAGGGGTGCTCCGGGCCCGCCGCCAACGCACCGAGAATCTTCAACTCCTTCATGAGAAGGAAGCCAGCGGCGCGCGTTCCGACCATTCGAGGAAGCGCGTCAACGCTGGCATGGGCGCGGTGGACCGTCCCAAAGGCGTCGTTTACGTAGATGTCGCAAAGGCGCGCGAGGTCGCGGGCGAAGGCTTCATCGTTGGCCTCTTCCTCCGGGTGGAATCGAAGGTTTTCCAGAAGCGCCACGCGCCCATCTCGCAGGTCGTGGACGACCTTGCGGGCACCATCGCCGATGCAATCGTCCGTCAGCACGATCTCGGTGCCGAGGAGATCGGCGAGTCGTTCGCCCGCGGCCGCGAGCGAGAATTTTGCATCACGCCCCTTCTTCGGACGCCCCAGGTGCGAGGCCAGAACCACACGCGCCCCCGCCTGCACGAGGTGTCGAATCGTGGGAAGAGCCTCGCGAATGCGGGTGTCATCAGCGACCTGTCCGTCTTCCGTAAGCGGGACGTTGAAGTCCACGCGAACGAATACGCGTCTGGACGCGACATCGAGCGCTTCGACGGGAGTGATTCGTTCGAGCAGCGAGGCCATCAGCCCTCCACCGAGCCGAGGTACTTCATCACATCGAGCATGCGTACCGAGAAGCCCCACTCGTTGTCGTACCAGGAACAAACCGAGACGAAGTCGCCGTCGATCACCTGCGTGAGCGCGAGATCGACCGTCGAACTGGCCGGGTTGCCGATGTAATCGCACGAAACGAGCGGCTCGTCGCTCACCGCGAGCACTCCCTTGAGGGGACCTTCGGCCGCAGCGCGAAGAGCGTTGTTGACCTCCTCCCTGGTGGTCCGACGTCCGACCTGCACCGAGAGAATCACCATCGATACGTCTACCGTCGGCACGCGAATCGCGAACCCATCGAGCCGACCCTTCAGTTCGGGCAGCACCAGGCCCACAGCTCGGGCGGCGCCCGTAGACGTCGGAATCATGCTCGCCGCGGCGCCACGGGCCCGACGAAGGTCCTTGTGCGGCGAGTCGAGGATGACCTGATCGTTGGTGTAGCTGTGCACCGTGGTCATCTGACCCTTCACGATCCCGAGGCTCTCATGGAGAACCTTGGCCATCGGAGCGAGACAGTTGGTCGTGCACGAAGCGTTCGAGACAATCTTGTACTTCGCCGGGTCGTACGAAGTGTGGTTGACGCCGTAGACGAGCGTGAGGATGTCCGTGTCATCCTCGCCCTTCGTCGGGGCGGAGAGCAGCACGCGCTTGGCGCCAGCTTCAATGTGTTTGCCGCACCCAGCAGCGTCGGTGAAGCGCCCGGTGCACTCCAGGACGACATCCACACCAAGGGCCCTCCATGGGAGCTTCGCCGGATCTTTTTCCGCGAACACGGCGATCTCGTCGCCGCCGACGTTCAGTCCCTTTTCGGTGACCTTGACGTCCGCATCGAAGCGGCCGTGGACGGAATCATGGCGGAGAAGGTGGGCGAGGGTTTTGGCGTCCGTGAGGTCGTTGATGGCAACGACATCAAGGTCGTGGGTCCCTTGCTGCTTCAGCGCCCGAAGTACACACCGACCGATGCGGCCGAACCCGTTGATCGCGATCTTTCGAGCCATTGCGTCCTCCTGTGCGGACCTCTGTTCGGCCCGCGCGGCCGCGGAACCGTAGTGAGAAGATGTCGCAAAGGCAAGACGCCTGAGCCTCAGACGGTCGAGATCGTACTGGAAGACTCTGCCCGAAGATCGCGACTGACCAGGTC
Source organism: Deltaproteobacteria bacterium (assembly GCA_947477565.1). Classification (GTDB taxonomy): domain Bacteria; phylum Myxococcota_A; class Polyangia; order Polyangiales; genus SCUS01. Next base: position 6,317 of record CANJUR010000033.1, on the reverse strand, counting down.
GATCACTTCGCTGGCCAGGCCCACCATCTGCGCCTTCGAATACCCCGAGCGCTTCATCTCGCGAATGATGGTCCGCGCCAGGATCTGCAGCGACTGCTCCGACCCCTCCGTCACCCCACCGACCATCCACTCATCACTAAACGCCATTGGCACCACGCTCCATTTGAAAATCCACGTCAGCAGTCGGCGTGCCACCGTACAGTCCTTCGTCGAAATTCGCTGGGATCAACGTGCTTTCCAGAGGTCTGTACCTCTCCGGTGCGAACCGCGCAACGCGACGAACGGGGTGACGGCGCGTAGCGTCCTACGCGGCATCCTCCGACTTTCATGGCGCGAGCCCGAGGCGAAATGCTCCTGAGTAAGTTTGATGCTTGACGATCCCGGATGCAGGGAGGTACTCACGTCGTCCCTTCGAAGCGAGCGTGGCGGAATTGGCAGACGCACTGGATTCAGGTTCCAGCGGGTAACACCGTGAAGGTTCAAGTCCTTTCGCTCGCACCGGGTGTCGACCCACCGATCAACCGATCGGTGGGTCGATCTAATTTCAGGGATGAGCTTTCTGTGCAGTGAAGGGCCGTCGTAGGGTCCGCCAACACCGGAGAGTTCTCCCAATGCAGCACTGGATCTATCTACTCGACGTTGCCTGCGAGGGACTGGTCGCCCAGGTGACCCTCAACGGCGTCGATGTCTTCAATGAATGGGAGGGGAGGGGGCGACAGGTTCAGATCAAGCTGAACCCCTATATCTTCGAAGGTTCCAACGACCTCGAACTCTCCCTCACTCCGATGACCGACGATGAAGGCGGGTTTCTGCCCATCCCGCACGCGTTGGTCGTGAAGCTCATCGCTGGCGAACACGGGAAAGACCCTGGCTCCGCAGGAATAATCGCAACTTTCCGATGGGACGAAGCCACGATGCCGGTACCCGCCGGTGAGCTGACATCCATATGGGGGAGGCAGTTTTCGGTGCCGTCCGAGCGAGCGTATGGACGCTGGGTGTGGCAGGCAGCGCCCGATGTCGCCCCGGGAGAAAGTGATGCTCGCGCCCTCGTATCGCTGGCCGGGGAGGTACACGCGGCGCTTGCTTCTCGGAATATCGACGCGTTGATCGAACTCACCGCTCTCAAGTCTGCCGAGCTTGCCCGTGCGTTGGATGTCCCAATGACAGAGATCGAGGAGGGCCAACGAGAACTCTTCGGTGAGCTATTCGCCGAGCCCTCGTGGCGGGTGGCGCCGTTCGATCCATCGCAACTTGCAGCGGTCCCATGTGCGGGAGGACGGATGGTGCGCGTGACTGATGCCCAGGGCGGACCGCCGCTCGTTGCCGGCACTGACGACCGACCCTTTGCGTTTGGCTTTCTGGCAACAAGATATTCGGGCCGCTGGACCATCGTCCGGTGAAGGAGGTTCCCTTTCATGGACAACCTTGAACAACGACGTACCCGGATGGCTGACCGCGAGCGATGGCTCCTCGGCAACATCGCTGAACTCCGCCACAGCATGACCCGCACGCCATACCTCTCACTCGGTTTGCTAGCGGTACCCTTGGTCGGCTGGCGATGGGGTTTCGCAGCCGCGGGACTGGTCACATTCTCTGTGATTACTGCGGTTTGCGTCGCGCTCTACGTCGCGTGGGCCCACGTGCAAGAATACGAGGGTGAACTTACGGCGCTGCACCACAAGTTGAAGAATCTCGACGATACGGCTCGCACAGTCGCGACCGCGGACTAATCAAAAATAACCTTCCCAGGCATTGTCAAAAAGGAATCCATCAATGATCAAGTTTCATGACTTCTTGCTGGTTGGAATCGACGGAAAAACGCACCCGGCGACGGAACTTCGCGGCAATACGGTTCTCGTGGTCAACGTCGCGAGCCGATGTGGCTACACACCGCAGTACGCGGGACTTCAGACGCTCTTCAAGGAGTTCGAGTCGCGGGGACTGATCGTCCTCGGTGTACCAGCCAATGAGTTTGGCGCCCAGGAGCCTGGAAGCAATGAAGAGATCCAGGCCTTCTGCGAGACGAAGTTTTCTGTGACCTTCCCGATGATGGAGAAGGTCGTCGTCAAGGGACCCGGGCAGCACCCGCTCTACCAATGGTTGACCACCGCATCGAACCCACCGGGTGACGTCCGATGGAACTTCGAGAAGTTTCTTATCAACGGTGAAGGCGATGTCATCGGGCGATTTGGCTCCGCCGTCTCTCCGGAGTCGGCAGAGTTGCGTGAGGCCATCCAGGCCGCACTCGGCTGAAGTAGTCTTCACTCCGCTCAACTCAACAACACAAACTGCGAGATCCCGCCGATGACGATCGCCGCCCCGATCGATCCGAGCGCCACTCCCAGGGCCGAACCGGGTGAGGCGCAACTTCGAGCACTTTTTGAGCCGATGCGGCGCGCCTCTCGCCACGGGGCGGCGCGCAGTTACGAGGCCCGCATCGGCGACCTCGATCGGCTCGAAGCCGTGATGCTCCGCCGTCAAGAAGACCTCGTTCGGGCGATTTCCGAGGACTTCGGACATCGCTCACGGCACGAGACGCTCGTCGCGGAGATATTCGTGACTCGCCAGTCGATTCAACATACCCGCGACCATCTCGCCGAGTGGATGAGCCCGAGTCCGCGCCCGGTTCGCTGGCTCTTCCAGCCAGGACGCGCAGAGGTCATTCCCCAACCTCTCGGCGTCGTCGGAATCATCGGCCCCTGGAACTACCCCTTTCAACTCCTCTGTGCCCCACTGGTGTACGCGCTTGCGGCGGGAAACCGTGTGATGCTGAAGCCTTCGGAGTTTGTTCCGCGCACCAGCGCACTCATCGGGGAGATCGTCCGCGAGTGTTTCACTCCCGATCATGTCTGCCTCGTTGAGGGTGGGCCGAAGGTCGCAGAGGCGTTCTCGCGTCTCCCGTTCGACCTCTTGTTCTTCACGGGCTCGACCCGCGTCGGCAAGTGCGTAATGCGCGCCGCCGCGGAAAACCTCACACCCGTTGTCCTTGAACTCGGCGGCAAATCACCGGCGATCATCACTCCCGGTGCATCACTGTCCCGCTCGGCAACGTCGATCATCACGGGCAAGCTATTCAACGCTGGGCAGACCTGTATTGCCCCGGACTATGCACTCGTTCCGAGGTCCGAGCGCGGTGCCTTCATCGCGGAGTGCAGATCTGCTGCATCACGGCTTTATCCGACGATGCTCGACAACCCGGATTACACCTCAGTCGTCAATGCACACCACCGCGACCGCCTCGTGACCCTTCGCGATGACGCCCGCTCAAAGGGGGCTACAATCGAGTCCCTCGCTCCATCGAGTGAATCTTTCGGGGACTCCTCCAAGCTCGCTCCCGCGCTAGTGCTCGACGCCGACGACCGCATGGCCATCATGCAGGAAGAAATCTTCGGGCCACTGCTGCCGGTGGTCACCTACGATACCCTGGATGAAGCGATTGCCTACATCAATGATCGTCCGCGGCCGCTGGCGCTCTACCCCTTTGGCGATGATCGATCCGCCGTGCAGGCGGTGATTGATCGCACGGTGTCTGGCGGCGTCGCAGTCAATGAGACGATGATGCACTTTGCTCAGGAAGACCTGCCATTCGGAGGTGTGGGTCCGAGCGGAATTGGCCACTACCACGGCAGGGAAGGCTTCGAGTCCATGTCGAAGTTGAAGTCCGTATTTCATCAGGCGCGCATCAACGGCACCTTCCTGCTTCGACCCCCTTACGGTCCGATGCTCGACGCCGCCCTGCGCGCGCTCATTCCGCGGCGCTAATCGACACTTCTCTCTGCCCCGTGGTAGCCCTGCACGCCATGCGACACATCTGGATCACTCGTCACGGCACTCCGGATGTTCTCGTGTTGCGCGAGGCGCCCGACCCTATTCCTGCAGCAGGCGAGGTGCGGGTGCGGGTGCGGGCGAGCGGGGTGAATTTCGCTGACATCATGGCCCGGATTGGCATGTACCCCGACGCGCCGCCGTCACCTTTCGTTCCGGGATATGAGGTGTCGGGAGTCATCGATGCCGTGGGCCCGGGGGTCGATTCGTCCAGGGTGGGTCAACGGGTCCTTGCTGCTGTGCGCTTCGGGGGATACAGCGACACCGTCTGTGCTCGCAGTGAGTTCGCCATCGAGATGCCCGCCACGATGTCTTTTGAAGACGGCGCCGCACTGCCGGTCGTCTATTTCACTGCCCATCACATGCTGGTCTATCTCGGTAACGTGAAGCGCGGCGACACCGTGCTCATCCACGCCGCCGCCGGTGGCGTCGGCCTCGCAGCGCTACAGTTATGCAGGCATGCCGGGGCGGTCACCATCGGCACGGCCTCCGCCTCGAAGCACGCATATCTGAAGACCGCCGGCCTCGATCACGCGATCGACTACCACACGCAGGATTTCGCCTCGGAGGTGCGGCGTCTCACCGGCGGTCGGGGAGTTGATATTGCTCTCGACGCGCAAGGTGGCGAGTCACTGAAGAAGAGTTTTCACTCGCTCGCGCCCACCGGCCGACTCTTCGCGTTCGGCGCTGCATCGCTTTCCCCGGACGGCAAACGAGACGTATTCTCGATGGTAAAGGGCGCACTCCAGATGCCCTTCCTCGATCTTCTGCCATTCAATCTCATGAACGACAACCGCGGTATCTTCGGTGTCAATATGGGTCACCTCTGGGATGAGTCGAAGATCCTCCTCGGGCAACTCAATGAGATTCTTGTGCTCTATGAAGCAGGCGCGATCAAGCCAGTCATTGATTCGACATTCTCATTCGAAAACGCACCCGCGGCACACCAGCGTATTCACGATCGCAAAAATGTAGGGAAGGTGTTGCTGACACCCTGACCCACCCCGTTCAGGGATCCCGCCGTCCCAGCAAAAACGCCAGCGCGCCAGGTAGGCGTTGCGCCCAGTAGAGTTCATTGTGGATGGCGCCGGGCTGCACAAGATATCTGAAGTCGATCCCATCACGGTAGCCAGCGCCCCGAATGACATCAGCCAGCGCCGCCGTGTTCGCAACATCGTCACTGCTATCGCCACTGTCGCCGCTGTCAACATAGATGCGAATCGGCCTGGTCGCGGCGCTTCGAAGCAGGGCGGCCTCGCGGAGCAGCATTCGGTCATCCCACCAGGTGGAGGGCGACATGGCGCCAACTTGTCCGAATACCTCTGCATGGTGCACGCCCGCGTAGGCGGATATCAGCCCGCCGAGGGATGACCCCAGGAGCACGGTATCCGCCGGTCCCGGCAGCGTGCGATAGGTGCGATCGACGAGCGGTTTCAACTCTTCGATCAGCAGTCGGAGATATGGGTCGCCCTGACCGCCTGCCATGCGGGTAGCGTCGCGGGTGGGCGTGTACTCGTTGATACGGTCGGCGCTATTTTCGATGCCGACAATGATGGCTTCGCGAATGGCACCGCTGTCTGCACCGTCGTTCAGGGCGTTCTGTGCATACCAGGGCTGCGCACCGAAAGCCGTCGCTGGATTGAAGAGGTTCTGCCCATCGTGCATGTATACGACTGGAAAGCGGGCGAGGGGGTTCTCGTCATACGCGGGTGGAAGATAGAGCCATATTCCTCGATCGTTTTTGAGTATCGTGGAATGAAATGTTGCAATCGCACGGGACCAGCGTCCGGAGCGCGTCACAAACCTTGGATAAATGTCCATAGTGGCACCAGGGGTCGCGCGGTAGTTACTCCCAATCGACCATTCGCGGTCATCGAGGAGCGGTTTCCATTCGAACGGGCGCGCAACGCCGTCCGATGACCACTCCCACAAGTCATCAGTCACGCGGGAGATGGAGACTCCGCGCTCCCAGGAAAGGCCGGCGAGGTCACCGCGGAGACTGACCATCCGCATTCCTACTGGGTAATGAACCCGCAGCGTCGTACGGATACTCGCGACATCGACGAACGATTGCGAGTCTACTATTCCTCCGTCTCGCGCCCCCGGATCGACCTCCGAGCCCCGGTCGGACGGATCCCGAACGTCGGCGACGGACTCAATCTGCGTCGACCGCGCGTCCGTCGTCGCAGTCAAACCGGCGACGCCCGTGCATCCGAGCAGCAGACACAGCACTACGACGAACCTTGCCATCACCCACAGCGATGCACCGTGGGACGCGCGCCCGTCAAACCCTCTCGCTCGAGCCGCGCAATACGTGCGCGATCGAGCAACGACCCGGCAAATTGTAGACGGCCATCATTTTCCGCATGAGTTTGACCACCACGGGCGGTTCGAAATGCTCACGACGGTGCTTCGTCGGACTTGCGCGAGCAGTTCGGACGCGCGATCGAAAGGCCGATGGAGCCGACTCTGGAGTTCGCGGTCTGTCGTCT
>CANJUR010000032.1 GCA_947477565.1 Deltaproteobacteria bacterium | reverse complement strand
CGGCCACCTACATCCCTCCGGCGGTCGCTCCCGCGACCGACGCTCATGCAGATAGCCCGGCGCAGGCCGGGCGGTCCATTCCAGGCCCCGGCTTTAGTGATCGCAGGGCCGAAGGCCCGTCCGCGATCACGGAGCCGGCGCTCTGTAGACGGCCACGCCAACCACCCATCGAGCGCACGAATCAATCTTAATTACAGACGAATCGCGAGATGTGTCCCGAAGTGAACCTCCTGGGAGAGGGGCTGCGCGGCAGCGCGGGGTGAGGTCGAGCGAGCTTCGTCGCAGCCACGGCCGGGACGCGCGGCATCACCACCGACTTCTCAGGTCAGGATCTCTGGAGTCGGCTTCTGCGCGTGACGGAGTCGGCTTCTGCGCGTGTCGGAGTGTCGCCGGGGCAGTGGAGCGACCGCGCCGTGATGGCCACGGACTTCGGCTTCGGTGGGTCGCCTACAGGAGCTGGCCGGGGCGCTCGATTCCCGCCGCCGCCCGCTGAATGAAAACACCTGCCGACTTTACGGATGAAGCTTTCCCCCCGTCGTGGCGATCAAGCGAACAGACCGTCGGTGACCTCGCGTAGATCCCACACGCCCCACCGAACCCTTCTGTGTTCGTTCACTCCTTGAGGTGCCTTATGAAGAAGCTCTTTCTCGTGCTCGGGTTCCTGGCGATTGGCTGCAGCGGCGGAGGCTCTGGCGCCACCTGTCCCACCAACAGCACGCTCACGTACGACAACTTCGGCCGACAGTTCTTCGCGACCTACTGCGACCGCTGCCACGCCAGCGGCACGCGCCCGGCGCTATCGACGCTCGCGCTGATTCGAGCCAACTCGACTGCCATCGATTCTGAGTCCGCTGCGGGCCCGAGCGCGGTCAACACCGCGATGCCCCAGGGCAGCACCACCGTGTCGGAAGCCGCGCGTCGCCAACTCGGCGAGTGGCTCGCCTGCGGCGCCCCCTGATCGCCGCCAGAGAGTGACCACGCGTTGGCATCCCTCACTGCCAACGACGCACACGCCCCTCGCCTCACGCGCCCCCCCTCCCGTCGCTCGTCTCGCGGTCTCCCTCGTCAGGCCACGGCTTCCTTCATCCTCGGCACCATCCGTGCTGGCAACCGTCTGCCTGGAGGCCACCACCATGATCATCCGTCGAACGCTCGTCCTGACCAGCCTCGTCGTCTCCCTCATCGCCCCGCTCGCGTCTGCGCAGTCCGTAGACCACACGGACGTCGCTTCGATGGTCGGCGCCATCAACGCCGAGCGCGCCCGCTGCTCCGTCCCCGCGCTCGCGGAAGACCCGCGGCTCGACGCCATCGCCGAGTCGCACTCCATGGAGATGGCGCGCGCGCACTTCTTCTCCCACGTCTCCCCGAGCACCGGTCAGCCCGCCGATCGCGTCTCCCACGCGGGCCTGCACTGGACCACCGTCGCCGAAAACATCGCTATCAACCAGTCGCCCGAGGCCGCGCAACAAGCCCTCCTCCGAAGCCCCGGACACCACGAGAACATGGTCGAACGTGGGCAGCGCGCCGTCGGCATCGGCATCGTGCGCCAGGGCGATCAGGTGTGGGTCACGCAGCTCTTTGCGACCCTCTCCGACGCACCCGCCGCCGTCGTCGCCGCCCCACCGATCGCCGTCGCCGCGCCACCGCCGAGCGTCGCGCTCTCCCCCGCGGACGACGACGACGAGGAGACCGACAGCGACGACGACGCAGAAGACTCCCCGCCCATCGCCCCCATGACCGCGCCGATGCTCCCAAACCTCCCCGTGCAGGGCATCCCCGGGCTGGAGCAGCTTCTCACGGGCCTCGGTCTCGCCCGCCAGCCGACCCCACCCGCACCCGCACCCGCACCCGCACCCGCACCCACCGCGGCACGCGCCGCCCCATCGCCGCAGGTCTACACACTGCAGACTCCCTTCGGACCGGTTCGCATCGAGGTTCCGTCGTCGCCCGCGGCCCCTTCGGCTGCGGCGCCTACGACGCCGACACCTCCGCGCGCGGCGCCCCCGACGCCCGCCCCGCGCACCCGGACCCCGGCCCCGGCACGCGGCCGCGTGGTGCAGATCGACACCCTCGACGTCTGACCTTCAGCGCGGCGTCGCGGTCTCCTCGCGCAGCCGAATCGGCCCCACATTTTCCGGCGAATACGCACGCAGCTGGAGCGAGCCGTAGAACTCTCGCAAGCGGTCCATGTCCGCGCAGACGTCGCCGGTCATCATCATGGGCGGGCCCATTCCAGCGCGCTTCTGTCCGAAGTCGATGTACGCCGGAACCACCGGCACCCGGGCTCCCACGGCGATATGATAGAAGCCCGATTTCCAGTACTCCGTGCGCGAGCGCGTCCCCTCCGGCGGGACACCCAGCACGAACTCCTCGTGCCGCGCAAACTCCGCGACCATCTGCGCAACGACGCTGTGCGCCCGGCTCCGGTCGATGCCGATGGCCCCGAGGTCGCGCAGCGCAGCGCCGAGCAGTCCCTTCGTCCATGACTCCTTGATCATCCAGCGTGCCTTCAACCCAAGCTGCGTAGCGACGGTGATCATCAAGAACCCGTCCCAGTTGCTCGTGTGCGGGTACGCGATGCAGACGTATTTCTTCTCCCGCGGCAGCTCGCCCTCGAAGCGCCACCCAGCGACCCGCAGCACCGCCGTCGCCAATCCACGGTAACTCACGCGCACCTCCGATTGCCGCGAGGCTGCGACCGTCGTCGCCCGGCCGCGAGGCTCGCATACCCCTTGAGAAACGACGCCGTCCCCGCGAAGCCATCCCAGGAGATGGGACCGTCGCTCTCGTCGGTCGGGACGTCCGCGGACGCCACCGCGAGAAGCTGGTCGCCGAAGTGCTCGCGCCAAAGCCGGTGGGCCAGCACCTTCGGGCGCACCCGCCGCGCATCCACGGCCTGACACGCGCCGCCCTGCATCGCCCACGGGGAGTACGCACGATCGCTGACCCGCGAGGGCGGATCTTCCGCGCACCCGGTCGAGCAGCGCGGGGATGGCCCCGCGGCGACGGTGCGCACGGCCGCGACGTTGGCCGACGGGTACTCCAGGTTGACGCCGTAGACGTCGCGGTGGACCGCACGCAAAACCCTGGTGGTGACGATGCTCAAGCGGGCCTGCGCACCCCCGTGGAGAGGCAGCAGGGGCACCGCGAGAGGGAGCGCAACAAGACCAGGACGAAAGCGCATCGGTCCACGAGATGAACACGCTCCCGGGCAGGCGTGTCAACGCGCGGATCAGGCCTCGCGGGCGGAGATCCCCGGCGGCAGGGTGATGCCCGCGTGGTGGAGGGACGTTCGGAAGTCGTTCTTGCTGTAGCTGCGGCTGTACGCCTCGCGGATATCGACCTTGCCCGAGCGCACCAGTTCGCAGAGGGCGTCGTGCTGCGGAATCATCCCGAGTTGCCGCGAGGTCTGCATCACGCCGTAGAGCTGGAAAGTCTTGCCCTCGCGGATGAGGTTGGACACCGCGGGCGTGACCAGCAGCACCTCGTACGCAGCGATGCGCCCGCCGCCGATGCGCTTGCAGAGCGACTGCGAGATGACGCCTTTCAGCGAGTCGGCCAGCATCGCGCGAATCTGCGGCTGACGCTCGGCGGGAAACTGGTCGATGATGCGGTCGATGGTGCTCGGGGCCGTGCGCGTGTGCAGCGTGCCGAAGACGAGATGCCCCGTCTCCGCGGTCTCGATGGCGATCGCGGTGGTCTCCAGGTCGCGCAACTCGCCGACCATCACGACGTCCGGATCTTCGCGCAGCGCCGCGCGCAGGGCCTGCTTGAAGCCGTCGGTGTGCACCCCCACCTCGCGCTGGTTTACCAGGCAGCGCTTGTTGCGATGAACAAACTCGATCGGGTCTTCGATCGTGATGATGTGGTCTTTGCGATGGGTGTTGATGCGGTCGATGACCGACGCAAGGGTGGTGCTCTTGCCAGATCCCGTCGGACCGGTCATCAGCACGAGGCCCTTCGGCAGGTCGCAGAGGTCGAGCACGGCGCGCGAAAGCCCGAGATCCTCCGCCGGAACAATCTCCATCGGGATGCGCCGCAGCACCGCGGACGGACCGCGACGCTCCACCAGCGCGTTGCACCGGAAGCGCGCGAGGCCGGCAATCTCGTGGGCGTAGTCGGCGTCGTTGTGCTCCGCGTATTCCTTTCGCGCGATGAGCTTCATCGTCGGCAGGATCAGCGCCCGCAGCGCCTCCGCCGTCAGCGGGAGGTGATCGCCGGGCAGCGGACGAATCTCGCCGTGCAGTCGCATCATCGGCGGCCGCCCGGTGGCGAGGTGCAGGTCGCTCGCGCCGACCCTGGCCATGTGACGAAGAAGAAGGTCGATGCCCGTGGTGTCGCCCGGTCGATCGTCTTCCAGGTCGCCGACAGGCTCTGTCACGCGGGAGTACGCCGCCGGGGGGCTCTCGGGCCGCGCATCGACCCTCGGAATGTCTGGACGGCTCAGCCTCGGAGAGTCGGCCGCAGACACCCGCGGAGCCTCTCCTGCGAGCGGGCGCGCGGGCTCGATGCGGGGCTGACGATCGATGGACGGAGCCGACGGACGCGGCGGCGTGCTCACGGCCGGGGGCAGACGCACCGGGGGCGCGGCGGTCGAATCGGTGGGAAGGGGAGTGAGCAGGAGCTTCCACGCGCCGGGCGTCGGGGTGACCTCCACGGTCACCGTCGGGGCGTCCAGCGGGTACTGGAATTTCGTCATGCGGGAGCTGCGGATGTCGGCGAGGGCCGCCGCGGGTGCGCTCTCGTGGACGGCTGCGACGAGGAGCGCGTGCTCGACGGTCTGCGTGGAGGCCTTCTCGGCGCCGGACGAGAGCCGTGCGACCACGGGCCCGTTGGAGGTCACCATCAGCGAGAGGGCCTCGAAGCGAAGCAGGTGCTGGATGTACTTGTCGATCTGCGCCATCGCCCTGAACCCTCTTCTACGCGTCCGGGACGGTGACGCCGGCGTTGTTGAACATCTGCCGAATCTCGGCCTTGTTGACGGCCTTGAGGTAGGCCTCGCGAGGCTCGACGACGCCGCGAAGCACCAGATCGAGAAGCGCGTCGGCCATGGTCACCATGCCGAGGTGCTTGCTGGTCTGCATGGTTCCGGGGAGTTGGAAGGTCTTGCCCTCGCGGATGAGGTTGGCCACCGCGGGGGTGCCGATGAGCACTTCGTACGCGGCCACGCGACCGCCGCCGACCTTGCGGCAGAGCGTCTGCGCGATGACCCCCTTGAGCGAGTCGGAGAGCATCGCGCGAATCTGCGACTGCCGATCGGACGGAAACTGATCGATGATGCGATCGACGGTGCTGGCCGCGGTGTTGGTGTGCAGCGTGCCGAAGACGAGGTGCCCGGTCTCCGCGGTCTCCATGGCGATCTCGACGGTCTCGAGGTCGCGCATCTCGCCGACGAGCACCACGTCCGGATCTTCGCGCAGGGCCGCCCGCAGCGCGGGGCGAAACCCGTCGGTGTGCACCGACACCTCGCGCTGTCGAACAAGACAGCGCTTGTCGTTATGTACGAACTCGATCGGGTCTTCGATGGTGACGATGTGGTCGTCGCGGGTGCTGTTGACCCGGTCGATGAGCGACGCGAGCGTGGTGCTCTTGCCAGACCCGGTGGGACCGGTGACCAACACGAGCCCGCGGGTGAGGTCGCAGAGATCGAGCACCTGCGCCGAGAGACCGAGCCGCTCGGCGGGGATGATCTCAAACGGGATGCGGCGAAACACCGCGCCGATGCCGTTGCGGTCCATGAAGAGGTTGACGCGAAAGCGCGCCAGGCCGGGCATCTCGTGGGCGAAGTCCGTGTCGTGACGCCGGTCGAACTCCTCGCGATTGCGCCGCGGAACGATGGGCCAGAGCAGCCCCCGAAGCGTCTCGGCGGAGAGCACACCGGAGTCGTCTGCGCGCTGAATCTCACCGTTCAACCGAATCATCGGGCTCAGCCCCGACGAGAGGTGCAGGTCGCTCGCGCCGCGCTGCGCCATCGCGCGGAGCATCCCCTCGACGACCACATCGCCGCCCATGGGCATCGACGCCAAGCCCCCCGCGGGCATCCCTTCGGGAAAAACTGCCGAGCGCGGTAACCCCGGCGTCGCGCCCGGCCTGAGCGTCACCTTCCACGACCCGAGCGATGGGGTGACCTCCACGGTGACGGAGTTCATCGCGGTGCTGCCGTAGATGAAGCGGGTGGTCTTGCCGACGCGGAGATCCTGGATGCACCCGGATGGGGCGACCTCGGTGATCATCGAGGTGACGCTCGCGTGGTCGAGAACCTGGTTGGAGGTCTTCTCCCCCGCGGTGGTCTGCACCGAAACAGCAGCGTCCGAGGCCACCACGAGCGCGTCGCCCGCGAAGCGAATCAGGTGTCCGACCAACTTGTCGATGTGACGCATGCGACCGATGCACCTCAGCCACGCGCCCAAACCCTCGGGCACCCGTGGCGACACTTTTATAGCAACACCGCTCGCACCACCGCGAGGACCAACGCGCCCTTATGGCATGATGTCACCGACCTCATGGCCTACTCCATCAAGGAGCTTTTTTATACGCTGCAGGGCGAAGGGGCGCGGGCCGGGAGGGCTGCAATCTTCGTGCGTTTCGCCGGCTGCAACCTCTGGACGGGCCGCGAGCCCGACCGCGATCGCGGCCCCGGCGGATGCGCGCGCTGGTGCGACACGGACTTCGTCGGCACCGACGGCGACGGGGGCGGAAGGTTTGCCACGGCGCAAGCGCTGGTCGATGCCGCGGTGACCCAGTGGGGCCCCGGGCGCGCGGCGCGCTACGTGGTGTGCACCGGGGGCGAGCCGCTCTTGCAACTCGACGAAGACCTGGTCGCCGCGTTTCATCTCGCGGGCTTCGAGGTGGCCATCGAAACCAACGGGACGCTCCCGGTGCCCACAGGCGTCGATTGGATCTGCGTGAGCCCGAAGGCAGGGGCAACCGTGGTGGTGCGCGCAGGCCACGAGTTGAAGCTGGTGATCCCGCAGGAGGGCGTCGATCCGACGGACTTCGAGGGGTGGGGGTTTGAGCATTTCTTCGTGCAGCCGTGCGATGGACTGCTGCGCGCCGAGCACACCCGCCGCGCGATCGACTGGTGCCGCGCGCACCCTCGCTGGCGGCTGTCACTGCAGACCCACAAGCTCATCGGCATCCCGTGACGCGCCCCGCCCGCCCGCTGCTGGTCGTCGTCGCACTGCTCGCGGCCGCGACGCTGGAGACCTGCGCGCTGGGTCGCCTCGACGAGAGCACCACCGACGTCCCCATCTCCGGGCGCTCGCCACGGGTCGATCCCGAGCAGACCCTCGATGGCGCCGTGGACGAGTACGGCGATCCGATCAAGCCGACAACGGACATCCCTGAAGCGCGCGTCGATGCCGTGGCCATCCGCGACGTCGGCGGAGTCCTCGACGGGGGCGCCTGCGGCACCGCGGGTCGCCGATGCTGCGCCGGGTCGATGTGCAGCAACAACCTCCGCTGCGCCGGCAGCGTGTGCGCCGAGGCGAGCCCCTGCGGGGCGTGGCAGCAGCCGTGCTGCGGGGTGTCCGCCTGCGGCCCCGGCCTGACCTGCGGCGCCAGCGCATGCGGAGCGTCGGCGGCGTGCGGCGCGAGCGGCCAGGCGTGTTGCGTCGGCGTCGCGCCGTGCCTCGCCCGGCAGGTGTGCGCGAGCGCCATGTGCCACCCCTGCGGCGCCGCGGGGCAGCCGTGCTGCACCGTCGTGGCTCCCGCGTGCAACGTCAGCCTCCGGTGCGCCGCGGGCTACTGCACCCCTGGCTGAACACTCCCGATGCCCGTGCGCGGCGCGGCACTGATCCGCTTCCACTCCCGGCGGCCCATGGCGTATCAGGGAGGCCGTCCCGTGGCGCGCTCTCCTCTCTTCAGCAGGCTCGTTCGTTCGCTCCGCCTCGCGTCGTGGCTCGACGCCCGGAGCATCACCACGGCCGAGGGCATCGAGCGCCTGGAGGCCCACCGTGCCGCGCGCCGCGCCCTGCTCATCGGCGGCCTCGGAGCGATCGGGTGCGCCGCGGCCCCGACGCTTCGGCCGACGCGACGCGGAAGAAGCACCGGCGACGCGCGGGTGGTGGTGGTGGGCGCCGGACTCGCCGGGCTCACCGCCGCGACGCGCCTCGCACAGGCCGGAATACGTGCGCGGGTATTCGACGCACAGCGACGGGTGGGCGGCCGGGCATTTACGCTACGCGGACACTTCCCAGCGCACGCAGAGCTTGGTGGCGAGCTCATCGACACGCGGCACACGTCGATGCGCGGACTCGTCGCCGAGCTCGGGTTGTCCCTGGTAGACCGCGAGCAGCGCCTCGACGCAGGCACCGAGCGCGAGCGCTACGTGATGCTCGGCCAGAGCTGGAGCGAGCGCCAGGTGGTGGAGATGTTTCGCCCGGTGGCGGCGCTCATCCAACGCGACCGCGCGCTGATCGGGGGGCGGGAAGTCAGCCGCGCGCACCACTCGCCCGCAGCGGAGTCGCTCGACGCGCTGAGCACCGGGGCATGGCTCGACCGCAACGGCGTGAGTGGGCCGCTGCGCGCGCTGCTCGACGTGGCCTTCACCAGCGAACTCGGGCGCGACCTCGACGCGCAGAGCGCGCTCACCTTCCTCAACACCATCGGCGGCGATCGTGAGCACTTCGCGCTCTACGGCGAAAGCGACGAACGTTACGTGGTTGCGGAGGGATCGGACGCCGTCCCGCGAGCGCTCGCGACGCGCCTCGGCGATGCGATGATGCCCGGGCACGCGCTGCTGGCGCTACGGCCGCGCGACGACGGCGGCGTGCGGTGCGTCTTCGACCGCGAAGGCGGGAGCGTGGAGGTCGATGCCGACCGGGTGATTCTCGCGCTGCCGTTCAACCAACTGCGGCGCTGCGAGCTGTCCATCGAGCTGCCGCCGACGAAGCGCAGGGCGATCGCCGAGCTACCGTACGCGACGAATACCAAGGTGTTTATCACCACCGCAGGGCGTCCCTGGCGCGAGGCGCACAGCAGCGGGACGACCTTCCACGACGGCGGTGTCTATCACGAGTGTTGGGAGTCGGTTCATGCGACGCGGTCGGAGGTCGCGCTGCTGACGGCCTTCTCGGGAGGACGGCTCGGCGTGTCCCTGGGCGAGAGCAACCCCGAGGCGCAGGGACGGCGCTTCGCCGAGGCGCTCGACGCGGTATTTCCCGGCAGCGCGGACGCGTTTACCGGGCGCGCGGCGCGGATGCACTGGCCCGCGGCGCCGTTTCAAGAGGGCAGCTACGCCTGCTACGGGCCGGGCGACTGGTGCCGCCTGGGCGGCGAGGAGTCCGGAGCGGTAGGCGCGGTGCACTTCGCGGGCGAACACACCAGCCGCCGTGCGCCGGGCTACATGGAAGGAGCGGTGGAGTCAGGGGAGCGCGCCGCGCTCGAGGTGATCGCGGCGGCCCGGCAACGCTAAGGCGACGGGGTGATCGTGACGCCGGTGGGCGGCGTCGAGGGACGGGTGGGAGCGGCGTTGGGGTCGGGCTCATTGCCCGTCGGTGTGGCTCCCGCGGAGGTGACCGGGGCGGCGACGCCGAGAAGCTCACGCAGCCGCGCGCGCCGCTCGGCCTCCGGAAGTTGGAGCACCTGCGTGGTGTCCATGGTCATCATCGGAACGTTGCCGCCGCCGGTGACCACCGGGAGGTGACCGTCCCAGCGCTCAAGCTGTCGGTACGCAATCACGTCGCGGTTCATCGAGAGGCGGATGATCTCGTTGGCCTGCGCCTCCGCACGCGACCGGATGAGCAGCGCGTCGCCCTCGCCCTGCGCCCGCTGCCGCGCCGCTTCTGCCGCGCCGCGCGCCTGGGCTACCGCCTGCTCGGCCTCCGCGCGAATCTGCCGCACGCGGTTCTCCGCTTGAATGGCGTTCTGCGTGGCCTCCATCGCACGGTTGATCGCCGCGACGACGTTGTCCGGCAACCGAAGCGCAGAGTTGAACGTGAGCTGGTCAATAACGAAGCCGTCGTCGCCGAGGCGCGCGACCACCCGCTGCAAGCTCTCGTTGAGCAAGCGGGTCTTGCCCGCACCGTAGACCTGCTGCACCGGCATCACCGCGGCGCCCTCGTTGAGCGCCTCGCGCACGACGTTGCGCACGTACCCGTGGGCAAGGATGAGCACGTCGCGCTGCCGGAAGCGGGCGTACAGCCGCGGCGCCCGCTGCGCCTCGACGTGGAAGGCGAGTCCAACGTCAGCGTTGACCGTCACGCCCTCGGATGATGCGAAAGTAATCGACTCGTCGGCGACCGACCCCTCGTGCGGATCCTTGCTCCAGACGATGTTTTGCACGCTCGTCGGAAACTCCACCACCATCTCGGTGATGGGATTGTAGGCCACCCAACCCGCGACGATGGGAGCGTCCTGCACCCCCCTCGCAGTGCCCGCGAGCTTGACCCGGATGCCCACGTGCCCCGGATCGACCCGCGTACAACTCGCCGACCCGACCACTGCCGACAGCGCCAGCAACCCCAGCGTAATCACGCCCTTTCGCACGAAGCTGCCCACCCCCTGAGGGTTGAAATTCACGGTGTTCACACTCTTTGCCATGCTCTTCCCTCTCAGCCTTGCGAGCGCAGCGACCGCTGCGCGACGACGACATTCATCCCCACGGTCAGCCCCGCCACGACCCAGCCGATCCAGACGTCGGCGTCGCGCGGAGCGTTGACCCACCCGACAATCAGCGTGAAGACCCACGCGTCGACAACCACGATCAGCAGGAGCGTCAGTGCCCGCTGCAACCGCGTGCGCCGCGCCCCGCGCAGCCCGGCCACCTCGGCCTGCAACCGCGCATTCTCCGCCGCGAGCGCTGCCCGCTCGTCTCGATACGCACCCGGACCGTCACCCGTGTTCACTGGAGCGCAGCGTATACTCCCGGTGCTGCCATCACGCACCCGCAGGCCGCGCATTCTGTGGCACCGCCGCCGCAGTGACCTCGATGTTTCCGCGCCGCGGCCACGATGCTAGGGTGCCCGACCCCATCGCCTGATGCCCGGAAGAGGTTCGCTCGTGAAGCCCGCCCCCCGCCGCCTGATCGCCTCCGTAGCCCTCGCAGCCACGGCCCTGTCCATGATCGCTCCGGCCGCCGAAGCCGTCGTCGTGGCCCGCGTCACCCGCCACGGATACATCCTCACCGACGACCCCGCGGAGCCCTTCTACGGAGAAAACCTCCCGGTCACCAACAGCCGGGAGATGTACACGTTCATCTACGAGGTGACGTCTGCGCTGACGAAGGTCGAGGGCTTCCACGAGGGGCGCTACCTCGCCACGATGCAGCTTCCCAGCACGTCGCAACCGCTCGCTTTCTACCTCCCGATTCGCAACGACGTGCGGGGCATCGGACAGCGCAGCAGCGCCGACACGCGCGCCGAGATCTTCGACAACAACCGCGCACTCGGCACCGCCTTCCCCCTCGATGGTTTTCTCTACCTCAACTCCCTTCGCTTCTACACCGACCCCCGCTCGATCAACTTCGGGCGATACCTGATCTGCACGCAGGAGTTTGGTCACCGCTACGGCCCACGCGTAGAGGTCGGCCCGTTTCCGCTCGGCCCGCCAGACGCGGGCACCGACGACGGCGGCCTCGGCCCCGACGCCATGACCATGAGCGCCGACGCGAGCCTCTCCCCGGACGTCGCCCTCCTCCCCGATGTCTCCACGGACGTCACCGCCACAGATGTGCCCTACCGCGACGGCGCCCTCGCCGACGCATCCGCGGACGCGGGACCCAGGTCCCTCACCCGCGACGCCCTCCTCGGTCGCGGCAACGACATGAACGGCATGGTCGTCAACCGCGCGCACTGGAGCTACTTCTTCAGCACCGGCGGATCACCCATGGAAGGCAACCTCTGGACGCAGGTGAACCCCGGGGAATTTCGCACCGAGCGGCCGTCGTTTCGCTTCTCGGACTTCGATCTCTACAACATGGGCCTCGTGCCGCCGAGCGCCGTGCGCCCGACGTTTCTCATCGCTGAGCCCACCATGTTGCCCCGCGGGATCACGCGCGATTCGTCGCCCGAGTACTACGGTCGGCAGGTGACCATCCAGGGCCGCCGCGTCGATGTGTCCATCGATGACATCATCTCCGCCAACGGGCGACGAACCCCCGCGTACCCAGACACCCCGCGCGACCTCGACGTCGTCTGGGTGCTCTGGGTGCAGCCCAGTCAGGTGACCGACGAACTCGCTGCAGAGTTTGATCAGGCCATCGACTCGTGCGCGCTCGGCTACGATACCGCCAGCGGCAACCTCTCGCGGCTCGTCGCCACCACGCCCTTCGTCGAACCCCCGGACGCCGGAACCCCCGATGCAGGAACCCCCGACGCGGGCTTCCCCGATGTCCGAACCACGGACGCCGGCGCCACCCCCGATGCGGGCGACGTGGTGATCGTCGACGAGGTCGTCGCGCCGGGCGCGCCGCACGCCTCCGGAGGCTGCGCCTGCTCCGCCGCGACACCTCCTGGCGGAACCTCCGCGATACCGCTACTGGGCCTCGGAATGGCTCTCGCGCTCGTGCGACGACGGCGCCATGCCGCCCGCGGTCGCACGGTGGTACCGTCCGCGGCGTGAGTCGTGAGCCCTCGTCCGCCCCCCAGCACATCTTCCGCTGGGACCTCGACAAGACCTATCTCCACACGGAGTTCGACCACTGGCTCGACCTCCTGAAGACCGCCGTCGAGACGCCGGAGACCAAGCGCGCGATGCCTGGCGCCGCCCGACTCATCCGCGCCCTGCGGGAGCACCAACCAAGCCGCGTCACGATTCTCTCCGGCAGCCCGGAGCAAATGCGCGGCGCCCTGGAGTCGAAGCTCCGCCTCGACGGCATCGCGTGGGATGAGTTCACCCTCAAGCCCTCGGTGCGCAACATCCTCCGCCTGCGCTTTCGCGCCCTGCGTGACCAGGTCGGGTACAAGCTCCCGGCCCTCCTCGACGCCCGCACCCGCGTACCGCAGGACGTCCCGGAGACCCTCTTCGGCGACGACGCCGAGGCAGACGCGCTCGTCTATTCGCTCTACGCAGACGTGCTCGCAGGCAAGGTCTCAGACCGACAGCTCACGGCCGTCCTCGAGCAGTCCAGTACGTATGCCGACGTGGTGTCGGAGACCATCCGCCTGGTGCACCGCACGGCCCGCGGCGACGTCGTCCGGCGCATCTTCATCCACCTCGAACGCCGCAGCGACCCAGGGTTTTTCCGCATCTACGGCCCGCGCGTGGTGCCGGTGTCCAACTACCTCCAGGCCGCCGCAGTGCTGGTCTCCGACGGGCTGCTCGGCACCGACGCCCTCGCCCCCATCGCCGCCGCGGTACACACCGAGACCAAACTCTCGGTGACCGAGATCGCCGAGAGCCTCCACGCCCTCGTGCGCCGCGGTGACCTCGCCCCGGACGTGGTGCACCGCATCGCGAAGGCGCTCGCGGACAGCCCGCCGCCCGTCGACCTCACCGCCGACGAACTCACCCACCTCGCAGACGCCTTGCAAGACACGCCGCCTGCGGGTGATCCGCCGCCGGTGGTCGCGATCGACTACCTCGACGCGCTCGCCGACGACCGCGCTCGTTGGGAGGCCGCCCGCGACGCGGCTCGGGTGCGCGGACGCGAGCAGCGGGCCCGCACCCCGTCGGACGAGTGACGGTTCAGCGCCCCGCCCCGGGGACATCAACAAAGAGCTGCAGCCAGAGGCCCTCGTCCAGGGCGTGATCGAAGGTCCTGGGGACCACCGCCGGCACCGGGCGCGAGCGCATCAAGAACCCGACGTCGAGGCGAACATTGGACGCCACCTGCAGTCCGACGCCCGCGAAGCCGCGCACCTGGTTGAGCCTCGGCGTGGGCGGGACGGTCACGAGGTTGTCCCCGCACGTGTCCGTGAGACCGAAGAGCAACTCCCCCCGTGGAGGAAGGGCATCAATCGCCAGCCCGGCGGCGTCAGGTTGACCCGCACTTCCGTGCGCGCGCGAGTGCGCTCGAAGGTCTGACGCCAGCGGTGCTCCAGGCGCCGCGATCGCCAACCCGGCACGCATCCATCGTCGATCGTTCATATCCAATGGCTCTCTGCCTGCATGGCTCTGCCGCGAAGTAAAATCCCTTCGACTCGCGCGCACCGCCAACGTCATCGGGCTTGCGATCCACGGGTGGACGCCTCTCAGAGCGCTCCCTACACTGTTTGCATGAGTCGTCTGATCTCCGTCGCTCCGCTCCTCATTGCGACGCTAGTTGGGTGCGGGGCCCGCACCGGTCTACGGACACCCGATGTGCTCACCGACTCCCCCCCGGTAGACGCCCCCTCGACGCGCCCGCCGGAGACCTGCATCGAACTGGCCGACGACGCCGGGGTCATCACTGTCAACCTCGAGACGCGCCCGCAGGTGAGCGTCGCGGACGTCTTCTTCCTCATCGACCACACCGGCTCGATGGACGGCGAGATCGACAACATCAAAACCAACCTCCAGAGCACCATCGTCCCGGCGATTGCACGCGCCATCGGCGACGTTCAGTTTGGCGTGGCGACCTACGCAGACTTTCCATTGCGCGCGCCCAACGGCGTCGATTACGGCGACCCGACGGACATCCCCTTCACGCTGGTCTCGCCGGTCGAGCGCGGCATCGCCAACGTGCAGGGCGCCGTCGATAGCATCGCCACCGGCGGCGGCGGCGACAACCCCGAGGCGATGGTCGAAGCCCTCTTCCAGGTGGCCACGGGCGAAGGGTACTTCCCCTGGATCACCGCCCGCGCCGCGTGCCCGGTGCCGGGCCGCCTCGGGTACGGCTGCCTGCGCCCCAACGCGCAGCCCATCATCGTGTTGGTGGCCGATGCGCCTTCGCACAATGGTCCGCTCAATCTCAATGGGTACAACAACAGTTCGTTCACGTCGCCCGCGAGCTGCCCGGCGAGCCGCCCGGCGTGCTCCGCCACGCGCGGCCCGCACTCCTACGAAGATGCCATCACTGCGCTGCGCACACTCAACGCGCGGGTCATCGGCATCAGCTCTGGAGTGGCGCCGTTCTCCGGTCGCGACGACATGCGCCGAATCGCCATCGACACGGGCTCGGTGACCTCCACCGGCGCCCCGCTGGTGTTCGACATCGGCGCAGACGGACGTGACCTCGACACCCGCGTCGTGACCGCCGTGGAGACCTTCACCCAACAAGTGCGATTCAACGCCTCGGCGCGCATCATCGACCTCGACGCGACCCGGCCAGCATCGCAGTTTGTGCTGGCAGTACGGCCCGGAGCGGCGTCCCCGATGAGCAACATCCAGCGCCTCGACGCCACGACCTTCTATGGCGTCGTCCCCGGAACGCGACTCACTTTTGCACTCGACCTGCAAACCCGCCTTCCACGAATGGCGACGGCGCAGCGATTCCCAGCGCGAGTGCAGTTCTTCGGCGACGGGCGGGCCAACCTGGGCTCACAAGACATCGTCATCGTGATTCCCGGCCTCGACGGAAGCGGCTGCAACGGCCCGGCAGTGGACATCCGCGACGCGGGCCTCGCGGACTGATCACTACCTGGGAATGGCGCACTGTAGCCGCGTAAACCAGGCCTGGATGCGCCCCTCGCGCTGATCGCGGAAGAGCACCCCGACGTCGCCCTGCGGCCCGCGAGCGAGCGACGGATACACACTCGCAGTGGGTCCCATCGCAGTGCGCGTCACCCGCGACTCCGCGCCGAGCGGAGTGAGATCGGCGTGGAAGACCCGGGCCCAGAGTGAATATTGCTCGCCGTCGCGGTCGTCGGCCCAGGCCACAAGCACACGATCGCCCAATGGCAACAAGCTGGGATATCGACTGAAGCCGGGGTCCGCAGTGAGACGCCGCGAGGCCACCTGCGGATTGCCCGAGGCATCGCGGGTGGCGCCCCAGACCTCGTGGTCTGGGGAAGCGCCGTCGTCGTCGTACCAGGCGAGCACCCAGCGATCGCGGTTCCAGACGACCTGCGCCCCCACCGCGCTCTGACCGACGGGCGAGACCTGCTGATCGGCGATCACCCGCGTAAGACCGCGGGTAAACGTCGCAAACCACACCGCGCGCTGTCCGCTGCGTCCGTCGGTCCATGCGAGGGCAACACCCGTGTCGGAGACCGCCAACGAGGGCGACTCGCTGTTGGACGCGTCGCGGGTCAATCGCTGGTTGGGGAGAATCAATCGCCCCTCTCCATCGATGCGCTGCGCGTAGAGTTCGTAGCCCCCTTCGCCAACAGTGTCCCTTTCGTCCTGCCACACCAGGAGAAACTCCTCGCCGGTCCAGGCGATGGTCGCGTTGACGGAGAACCCACGCGCAAACGTGATGCGCTGGTCCGGGCCAAGCCGCTCGCCGTCCGGGGTCAGTCTGTTGAAATAGATTTCGTACCCGCCCGATGGATCGCGGCGGTCTTGCCACACCGCACCGAGAACCCGCCCATTCCAGGCGAGCGCCGCGCCGAAGGCATCATTCGGCGTAGTGGTCACTTGCTGCTGCAGCATCGTCGGAGTGCCGTCCCGATCGATCTGTCGAAAGTACACGTGCGCCCGACCCGCGTCGTATCCCCAATAGCTCACTCCATACCGTGATCCTGTCCATTGGACACCGCCCGGTCCGCTCGGGGCCACGGCGGCCTCGCTCACCCGCACCACGTTTCCGGTCGGCGTCAGCGTGGCGTTGTCGTCAATGACTCCATTGCAGTCATCGTCCACACCATTGCAGCGCTCGATCGCCCCGGGACGCACCGCCGGATCCGTGTCGTCGCAGTCCTCGCCGCAGCGATCAAGCCCACCGGGGCTCGTTCCGGCCCTCGGTGCGCGGAAGCCGTCCCCATCCCGATCGGCCGTCACTGGCGTGCTGCGGCACATCCGCGCGGTCTCGTCGCAGGCCACCACCGTGCACGCCGTGCTGCCCATGCAGATGAGCGGCGCGCCGGGGATGCACTGCTCCTCCCTACACGTCTCGAGGCCGTCGCAGAACATGCCGTTGTCGCACTCGCTGTCCGTGGCGCACTGCGGCGGGGGTGGCTCCGCGTCGCGGACGTTGAGGCCCGTGCGAGCACCGCAAGCCAGTAGAAACCAGGGGAGCAAGCCGAGACGCCACCGGGTGGTCACTGGCAGGCACCGAAGTCCGGGAGGTCCGTAGGCTCACACACCGTGCCGCGCTCGCACCGGGGGTCGGTGCCGTCAAGGCGGCATAGTCGGAGGCAGCGGTTCATCGCGCCGGTGACGAAGCACGCCGCGCCCGCCACGCACTCGGTGCCGGCACGACAGAACATTCCCGGCAATGTAGTTCCGACTCCAAAACAGCGCGCGCGGTACGTCTCGCTGCCGCATCGCACCGATGGATATTCAATGAAGGCATAGCAGCCCTCCCCCGTGGGGCATCCGCCACTGGCGAGCGGGTCGCACTCGTACGCCCGCTGCGCCGGGGGACGAACGCCGGGACACGCGTCCTCGCGGAAGACGTCATAGGCATTGATGTCGAAATAGGGGACATCGCGCGCGTCGGCGACAGCGTCGCGAGGGGCCGCGTCGCCGCGAAAACCGGCGCCGCCGTCGAGACCGCCGGTGCCTTCAATCGTGCTCGCGCACCCCAGAAACACACCAAAACACAGCGAGATTGCACATCGCATCGACACACCGCCTTCGTCTGAGAACCGGAGTCTCGCACGGGGCGGCTGCAATCCACAGGCCTCGGCACAGACCCCGACGCCGAGGTGGGCAGAGGGTCAGTTGGGGAGAGCGACGCCGGGCTGAACGTATCGGATCGCAACCGCACCCACGTCGGTCTCCACAACCTGGTGGGTCACGAGCGGAGCGGCGCCGGCTTCGTCCCACAGCGCGGAGTCCACCGCGCGAGAGGATGTCAGCATGAGCCCGAGGGAGACGTGCGCGGCAACGGAAGACGCGAGGCGCATGCGCACCGCAGAGGCTGTGCCGGCGGAGACGCCCAGGTTGAGATCGAGGCAGTGAGCGCTCCAGCGACGGCTGCGACCAGGCTCGGTGACGGGCGCCCGGAGGATCACCGTGAGGGTCACGAAAGGCGAGAGGTTCATGGTGTGACGCATCGACAGGGCGCGGCATCTATCACGGCAGTAGATGGCGTCACAAGCCCAGGATTGCTGCGTCGGACCGGACGGCGTCAGGCCATCTTGCGGTGGCGGAGAATCGCGATCTCGTCGCGGGTGGAAGTGACGTCTGCCTGGAGTTCCCATAGACGAGTGAGCAACATCGCATAGCCGCCGCCGCTGATGACGATCGAACTTACCGTGCCCCATAGACCCGAGAGCCATCCGATGCCGAAGCACGCGAGGCCAGCCAACACCAGGCCCGCGAAGCAGCGGCGGTAGAGCGGCATACGACGGCGGTAGTCCGCCAGGGTGCTCTCCACCCGGACGGCGCGCTTCTCGTATTGGGCAATGCGCTCCCGAACCTCCCCCGGGAGCGCCGTGTCATCCGTGGACGGCATCGCGCCGATTAAACGAAGAGTGAACTAATCGAGTCGCTGTTATGGATGCGTCGGATCGCCTCGCCGAGCAGCGTCGCCAACGACGCCTGACGAAACTTCGGGTGGTTTTGCGCTTCGCCCCGCAGTGGAATGGAATCCGTCACGATGACCTGCACCAGCGGGGAATCAGCGATGCGGTGCACCGCCGGGCCGGACAGGACAGCGTGCGTGGCAGCGGCGTACACCCGGCGAGCGCCGGCGTCCGCGAGCGCACGGGCGGCGTTGGTCAACGTGCCCGCGGTGTCGATCATGTCGTCGAGAAGTACGCAGTCACGGTCTTTCACGTCGCCGATGATGTGCATCACTTCGGACACGTTGGCGCGCTCGCGGCGCTTATCGATAATCGCCAGCGTGGAGTTCATGCGCTTGGCGTAGGCGCGCGCGCGCTCGACGCCGCCCGCGTCCGGCGAGACCATCACCGGCTCGTCCAACTTGAGCGCGCGGATCTCATTCAACAACACCGGCATCGCATACAGGTTGTCCACCGGGATGTTGAAGAACCCCTGAATCTGCCCTGCGTGCAGGTCTACGGTAAGCACCCGGTCGATGCCCGCCATCGTGATGAGATCAGCCACGAGCTTCGCGCTGATGGGCGTGCGGCCGGCGACTTTACGATCCTGCCGGGCGTAGCCGTAGTACGGCATGATCGCGGTGATGGAGTCGGCGCTCGAGCGGCGCAGCGCGTCGGCCATGATCAGCATCTCCATGATGGAGTCGTTGACCGGCGCGCAGGTCGACTGGATGAGATAGATCTCCATCCCGCGCACGTTTTCGCCGATTTCCACGGCGATTTCACCGTCAGAGAAGCGCCCCGCCTTCACGCGCCCGAGCGGCACCTGCAGCTCGTGGGCGATGGCCCCGGAGAGCGCGAGGTTGGCGTTACCCGAGAAGAGGGAAATCGGTCTCAACATGGGCGTAGACCTTTTGCGTGCGTATCGGTGGAGGAGGGTGAATCAGTCCGGAAAGCGGGCGCCGTCTATCACCCGGTCTCTTCGGCTGTCAAAGAAGGCACATCCGCCGTCATGGCACGCTCGGACCTCACCACGCGCAGCCGCTCGAGCACCATCGGCGACCACACCTCGCCCTCCGGCGAACGCCGCCCCTGGGCCGCGCGAATGAACCTCACCGGCGCGTCTTCCGCCAGCAATGCCGTCGCAACCTCCACCGGCCGCACCGCGCCCGCATCGGTCACCCGACTCTCGTATGCGATCGCGCAGAGCGATCCTGCGTAGCCGACCGCGTCGATGCGTGCCCGCGCCGCCGGGTCGCCCACGGACCAGCCCAGCAGGTACGCCGCCACGTCTACGCGCTTCGCGAGCCCGCCCGCGGTGCGCATCACAAACATCGGCGCCGCCTGCTTCGCGGTGATGAACGCGCGCACCGCGTCTTCGTCGGCGAGGCCCTGCGCGTGGAGCCACGTCCAGGGCACCACCATCACGTACGAGGCCACGTCGATGACCTTGCTGATCGCTGGATCGGACGGCCCGAGCCGCAGCGCCTGGGTGAAGCGCAGTCCCTCCGGCGCGCCCGAGTTGAGCATCTCCGGGAGGCGCTCGGGGTCGACATCCACCGCGAGCTTCACGTCAACGTAGTCGTCGAGCGTCGCGATGCCCAACGCCAGCGCCGGGGTGAACATCATCTCGGGCTTCGGGTGAAACCCCTGCGAATAGAACATCGGGAGTTCGGCCCGGCGAAACACCCGCGGCACCAGGCGAACGAGATCGAGGTGGCTCTCAAAAGCCGCCCGCCCGGTGCGCTCGTATGCGAGGCGATACCGTCTGGGTTCGCCCTGCGCGAATTGCGCGCGCGGACGGCGCTGCTCCGGGGTCGTCACCGTCGCCTCCCTGGGCGTCGGGCGCGTGCGGGCGGTGAGCTGCTCAAGGGCGACGAAGCGCTCCTGGCGCATGTTGGTCAGGTCACACGCGACGCCGCAGTCATAACAAACCAGCTTGCGCGCATCGGCCTGGGCGTCTTCCAGGTTGGTATGGTGAATGAACTGCCCAGCGACCTTGCCGCACGGCGGCGACAGCCGATTGGCCAGCGACTTGCGGTATTCGCGCAGGAGGAAGCCGTCCTCGAGGCCGACGTCGAGGTGATCCCACGGGAGGCGGCCGGTGACGGGGATGGTGCCGAGCGCGGCGGGGATGTCTACGTGGTGCGCGGCGAGCGCGGCCTGCCAGACGTCCCAGCGGAGGCGCTCTTCCCACGAGTCGAAGCGCGCTCCGTTGCGGTACGCGTGCTCGATGACGTCCGCCAGCCGACGGTCGCCGCGCGCGAGAATCGCCTCGATGGTGCTACCGAGCGACTCGTGCAGCTTGAGCTCCACTTTTGCCTTGCGGGCCGCCTCGCGCAGCACGGTCTGCTTGCGCCAGATGTCCTCGAGCGCGTCCATCGCGCACCACTGAAACGGCGTGTGCGGCTTGGGGACGTGCGTCGAGACGCTCACCGTCACCGTCGGGCCGCGGCCCTTCTGCGCGCGACGACCCACGGCGAGCGCCTTGCGGCCGGTCTCCACGATGCCGACGACGTCCTCGTCCTGCTCCGTCGGGAGACCGATCATGAAGTAGAGCTTCATCTTCGCCCAACCGCGAGAAAACACCCGCTCGGCGGTCTCCATCAACTGCTCTTCGGTGACGTTTTTGTTCACCACATCGCGCATGCGCTGCGTGCCCGCCTCGGGCGCAAACGTCAGCCCGGTAGCGCGCACTGACTGAATCTCATCGAGCAGTTCTTCGCCCAACCCATAGGCCCGCAGCGAGGAGACCGAGAGGGAGACCTTCTCGTCCTTCAGCTTCGCCATCACCTTCTTTACAAGGGGTGCGATGCACGAATAGTCCGCCGTGCTCAATGAGGTGAGCGAGGCCTCGTCGTAGCCGCCCTCCTTCACCGCGCGCACGATGGTGTCCACCACGCTCTCCGGCGAGCGCTCCCGCACGGGGCGGTAGATCATTCCGGCCTGACAAAACCGACAGCCCTCGGTGCAACCGCGAGAGATCTCCACGGAGATGCGGTCGAACACCGTCTCCGTCGCCGCCACCGGACCGTCGGCAGGGAAGGGAAACTTGTTGATGTCATCGATGAACGCCCGCTTCACCGGGAAAGTCGCCTCGGGCACCTTCGCACCGACCACCACCACGCGCTGCGACGACGAGTCGTACTCCGTGTCGTAGAGCGACGGGACGTAGACACCCTCGATGGTGGCGAGTTGGCGCAGACGCTCGGCGCGGGGTACGCCGGCGTCGCGGAGGGTCTTCCACATGAGCACGATCTGCGGCGCGACGACCTCGCCATCGCCGATGACAATGGCGTCGAAGAAGGGTGCGACGGGCTCCGGGTGCGTCGCCGTTGGGCCGCCAGCGAGCACCAGCGGATCGCTCTCGCCGCGGTCGGCGCTGCGCAGCGGGACACCCCCGAGGTCGAGCATCAGGAGGATGTTGGAGAACGTGAGTTCGAACTGCAGGGAGAAGCCGATCACGTCGAAATCCCGCAGCGGACGGGCGGTTTCGAGCGAGACCAACGGGAGGTTGTGCTCGCGCAGGGCGGCCTCCATGTCGGTCCACGGCGCGTAGCAACGCTCGGCGGCGAGGCGCGGGTGGCCATTGAAGATTCCGTACAGAATCTTGAAGCCAAGGTGGCTCATGCCGATGTCGTAAAGATCGGGAAACGCCAGCGCGATGCGGGCGATGTCGGGCGTCCACGGCTTGACGACGGCTCCGTGCTCGCCGCCGAGGTAGCGCACCGGCTTCTCGATGCCATGGATGAAAGACGCGTACGGATGCTCGGTGGTGTTGGGCATGAGGTGCGGTGCATCCGATGCGCGAGGGAACCCCGCGGTGTCAAGCAGACGGGTCGGACGGTGCTATTTGAGTCGCGGACACGCGGGCGATCGACGGGCGGGTGGCGATGCGGCGGTCGAGGTTGGGGAAGGTCGGGTCGGAGATGCGCCGGAGATGGACTTTGGCCCGCGGCGAGCGGGAGACGTCGTCTTTCTGACGGTATCCGACGGAAATCCCCGAACCCTGATTGGCAGGGATGAAGGGAAACCCTGAGTAGCAGTCATGCAGGACTTTCGTCGGATACCGTCAGCACGCGGATGTGTTCGTCTCGCCGGGGGCTTTCGATGGGATGCCCCCGGGCTGCAGCCCTCGGTACAAGGGCGAGACGGGCCATTCAGGGCGTCGATCGAGACTCCGCTCTGACGGTTGTTTCTCCGAGAATCAAAGTCGCATCGGAAGAAATCACGGGAGTCTGTAATAGTCCGCAGGCGAAACGCCGCGTCGAGCGTGCTTATCAGACACTGCAAGACCGGCTCGTGAGGGAACTTCGCCTCCGGGGGATCTCCACGCCCGACGAGGCCAATCGGCTCGCTCCGTCGTTCATTACAGACTACAACCTTTGATTCGCAAAGGCTCCGACAAGTGCCCATAATGCACACCGGCCACTGCGAGACCAGGAGAGTCTTGAAGAGGCATTTTGCCGGAAGGAATCGCGTAAAATTTCAAAGAATCTAACGATTCATTTCAATCGAATTCTCTACATCGTTGAGTCGTCGTCGGAAGTACTGAAGCGACGTGGCTAGGAAGTCGTGATCCACGGGACCTTCGGTGGGCCGGTCATGGTTCGCATCGAGGGGCTCGACATCCGCGAGGTGCCCTTCAACCCGAGGGCGGAGTGCGGCAGCACGACATCGACGACAACAAGTACCTCGCCACGGCCCTCGCGAAGATCCGTCAGGATCAGATCGCCCGCGACGAAGAGAAGCTGACCAGGCTCAAGACCCTCCGCAAGAAGAGCAAGCTCAAGGCCTCCCTCTACACCCGCTTATAAGGTCAGAACCCAACACTTCAACTTTGACTTGAAATCCCTTTGGTTCGCGCCGTCGAAAGCACCCGCTCACCGCGCTGGAGGAGCTCGCCGACCATCACGACGGGCTTCCGCCGACGACGCCCTCGACGTGAGGGGCCACCTCGCCAAGGTCGAGGCCCGCGGTGAAGGGGTCGCCGTGCGCGAAGAGCACCAGGCGGCGTAGGTCGGGGCGTCCTCCCGCGGCCCGAACGCTGCGGCGAGCTCGCGAAGAGCTGGAAACTGAAGGCATTGCGCCTGGCGGTGCGGGCGAGGCCCACCGCCAGGAAGTGGCCGCGGATCTCGAGGGTCAGCGTGGGTTCGCTCAACGCCCGATGACAGCGCGATCGGACGGGCGCTGCAATGCCCGCAGAACGGCCAATTCATCGCGCCTCTCCGGCGAAGACCTGCGATCGCGCGCGGAGGCTATTGACCGCAGCATCACGCTTGCCGCATCACCGGGAGAGGAAGGTTGCTATCCCCTGATGACCCATCGATCCATCTGCCTCGCCGTGATCGCCAGCCTGGCCGGAGTGGGGTGCTCGTTCTCCACCGAGCAATTCACCCTGGGGTCGCCCGACACCGGAGTCCGTGACACGGGCTTCGCCGACCTGGGCTTCGGCGACGCAGGCGCGCGCGACGTGGGCACCACCGACACCGGCACGTTCGACACCGGCGCACTCGATACCGGCGCGGTCGACACCGGTGCACTCGACACCGGTGCACTCGACACCGGTGCACTCGACACCGGTGCACTCGACACCGGTGCACTCGACACCGGCGCGGTCGATGCTGGGAACGACGTGGTCGATGCAGGCTCCGCGGACATCGGGGCCGACGTGCTGCCCGATGTGCCCGTGGTGATGTTCTGCGCCACCTCCCGTCCGTGTCCCTCGGACCTTGTGTGCGACGACGGCATCTGCGCGCCCGCCTGCCCGTCCGGGCAGAGAGCGTGCGAAGGATTCTGCCGTGCGGTGCAGACCGACATCGCCAACTGCGGCGCGTGCAACACGGTGTGCGCCCCCGGCCAGGACTGCCGCGCGGGCGCCTGCACCACCATCTGCGCGGCGCCGACCACCAACTGCTCCAACGTCTGTCGCGACCTGCAGGCCGACAACAACCACTGCGGCCTGTGCGGGCGTGCCTGCGTCGGCGGCACCGCCTGCGTCAACGGCGCCTGCGCGTGCCCGGCGGGGCAGACCGTCTGCGGCGGCGTGTGCACCAACCTACAGACCGACGCGACCCGGTGCGGAGCCTGCACCAACGCCTGTGCCGCGGGCCAGCTCTGCGCCAACGGCGTGTGCGTGACCACCTGCACCGCGGGCCTCACCAACTGCTCGGGCGTGTGCCGCAACCTCCAGACCGACACGGCTTCGTGCGGAGCCTGCGGGCGCGTCTGCACCGCCCCCACGGGCGGCACCGCGACGTGCACCGCGAGCGGCTGCGTGCTCTCGTGCCCGACCGGTCGCAGCAACTGCTCGGGGGTGTGCGTCGACCTGAGCGCCGACACGGCCAACTGCGGCGTCTGCGGGCAGGCGTGCTTGCGCACCTTTGAGGCGTGCCTCACTGGGATCTGCTGCCTGCGCGGCGCCACGAACTGCTCGGGCACGTGCCGGACCCTCAGCAACGACGAGGCCAACTGCGGCGCCTGCGGGCGCGCGTGTGCCAGCGGGTTCACCTGCCGCGTGGGTCTGTGCGAGCCCAACTTCCGCGTCGTCTCGATGGGCTCGACCAACTGCCGCACGATCGACCAGATGAACGTCGTCGGGGACGACCGCGGCGGCATCGTCGCCAACAACTCGTTCGTCTACTATTCGGGCGACCTCGGCACCGGGCGCGCGTCCTCGTTCGACCTCAGTTCGTTCACCCTCGTCACCGCGGCGGGCAGCAACTACGTCGACGGAATGCTCACCAACGTGCGCGATGGGGTGGTGTATTCGCTCTCCACTGATGGCTCCAGGCCGTTTATCTCCACCAGCCTGGGGGCGGCGAACTTCACGACGCTGCTCGAGCTCAACACCACTACGCTGCTGCCCACCGGGAGGCGCATCCTGCTGTCGGCGCCCATCGCCTTCGACCCCGCCGCCTACGGCCGGTACGGGGTGTTCTCTGGCTACGACCGCGTGGTGATCTACAACGGCACTCGCGCGTTCAACATCACCCTTCCGACGGGGGTGGTCACCGACCTCGGCACGGTGCCCGTGACCTCCCCGTGTACCTGCGAGAACTGGGCGTACTGGGGCGTCGCGGAGTTCTTCGCCGACGCGGTCTGGCTGGTCTACCGCCAGCTCCCGGCCACCGGCGGAACCGCCAGCAACATCGTCCGCGTGCGCGTGCCCGACGGCCTCACCCAGGTCGTCGGCTCTTTCACCAACCTCGCGGACATGTGCTCCATCGCGGCCCTGCCCGCCCGCGCCCGCTGGTACTGGCACCACGAGGGGCCGAGCCAGTTCTCTGCGTTTCCGTCGGGCGAGGCCCTCGGCTTCTGCGATGCCAGCTACGCCTTCACCAACTGACCTGCTGAAACGACTTCGTCGGGGCCATCCCCTCGGCCCCGTCGACCTTCACCTCGCATACGAACACCTCCTCCATCAGGTCGGCCTTGCGCAGGGTGGTCCACCGCTCCCCCGGCGAGAGGTCGCGGTCGAAGGGGATTAGCGATTCAACGCCCCTAATCCCCTCTGGCATGAATCCACCAGAGTTTACATTACATCGTAGATGCGAAGTTCCCCTTGGTTTGCGCCGTCGAGAGCACCCGCTCACCGCGCTGGAGGAGCCTCGTTGGCAAGGTAGCTCCAGGTCCCGCACGCGCTTACGAGAGACTCGACGGGCGTGGATGCTGGGGCGTCGGGCACGTCCATCGCGGGCGGGGCGTCGTTCGCGTCGGGCATCGCGCCGCGTGCGTCGACGTCCAGCGGTGCGCCATCGTCGGGGTCCGATGCAACCACGGAGTCGGTCGGTCCGGCCTCTGCGCGGAGCGCGTCGGTGTTCGTGCCGCTGCACGCGCTCACGACGACCAGCACCAGAAGCTCGGTCGCACGCTTCCCCGTGGCGGTCATCACAACACCGGAAGGGACAAGAAGCGCGCGGCTGCCATCGGCCCTCGGACGGGCGCTGGAGTGACGGTTCCGCTGATCGGTGATAGCCACGAGGCGGTGTGGCCGTCAGGGTCAGCGCAACACTCCTGAGAGGGGTCATCGTCGCCCATGACATTCTGGTGGTTCCCGACCCTGTCGCTCCTTTGCTGCGCCGCGCTACCTGCCTGTGGCTCGACGCCAGAAGCAGTGACCACCGACCCCAGTGACGCGGCCCTCTCCGCCGACGCCGCCCCCGCTCGCGATGGCGCGCGTCCCATCGACGCCGCGCCCGCCCGCGACGCCGGCCCTCTCATCGACGCCGACCCCTCGCGCGACGTGGTCCCCTCTCGCGACGCCGCACCGCCCCTCGATGTGCCCGGCGCGGTCGATGTGCCCGTCGCGGTCGATGTGCCCGTCGGGATCGACAGCGGCCCGGCCGCGCCCACGGCACTGCTCGAGTTCCACCTCCTCGACCTCTGGTCGCAACCGCTCCCGACCGCCGACGCGACGCTCACCGTCACCCGCGATGGCGTCACCGTGCCCACGCTCCCGGGCGCGCAGCCATGGATCCGCCGCGTCGAACTCGGCGCGAGCGCCCGGCTCACGGTCACCCTCGAAGCCCCGGCGCACCGCACGCTGCGCGCCGACCTCGTCTTCGACGGAACGCGCTCCCCGTCGGGCCTCACGGCTCGCCTCGCGACGGGGGTCACCGGGGCGGGGATCTCGCTCGCCCGCGCGACCGTCGCCGTCAACGGCGAAGCGGTGCCGGTGCACGCCGTGGTGCTGGGGCTGCGGCACCAGTGGTTCTCGGCGCAGGGTCGTCCGGCGCGCCGTGGCAACCGCGCCGACCTGCTGATGGACGGCGACGAGACCTCGCGCTCGTTGTACGCGGGCCTCCAGACGGCGCGCTCCACGGTCAACGTCTCCACCTGGTGGTGGGAGTCGGACTTCGAGCTCCTGCGCGACGCATCGACGCACCCCACGTCGACCGAGGCGCAGCGGCGCAGCAACACGGTGCTCGCCATCATGGAGGCGCTGCCCGCACGAAAGCGGGTCATTGTGGGGCAGTTCCTGTCGATGGACGGGATCGCCTCCACGCTCTCCTCGGACGCAGCGCTGCGGGCGCACGGCACACTCGCGGGCGACAATTTCGAATACATGGGGCAGGCCAACCTGACCAGTGGGATGTTCGACTTCGCGGTGCGTCCCTTCTCCTTTGGCGCCCGGGCGCGCGAGAGCTTCCCGACGCTGGCAGCGGGCATGTTCGCGGCCGAGGCGATGGTGCAGAGCGAGGTGCCGGGGCACCGGGTCGACCTCACTCGCTGGCCGGTGGTGATGGCCAACGTCGAGGCGGCGTCCTACCACCAGAAGTTCGTGACCATCGACCAGCGCCTTGCGTTCATCGGCGGGATGAACCTCCGGCGGGTCGACTGGGACACCTCGCTGCATCAGGTGTTCGAGCCGCGGCGGATGCTGTTCGGGTCGACGACGGCCGTGCGGCAGCAGGTGGTGTCCCACGACCGGCTGCCCGACACGGGACCGCGCAAGGACTACGTGGTGCGGCTGGAGGGCCCGAGCGCCATCGACGCGGAGGACGTCTTCCACGAACGCTGGGACTTCCTCCGGCGCACCAACGCGCTCTACAGCCCAGACAGTTCGGCGTACGCGCTGGGCGCGGCGCCGGCGCCGGTCGCGGGGGGCGTGCAGGTGCAGGTCACCGCCACGCTCCCGGAGCCCTTCAACGAGCACGCCATTGCGGAGACGTGGTTCAACGCCGTGGCTCAGGCGCGGCAGTACATCTACATCGAAGACCAGTACTTCCGGATCCCGATGCTGACCGAGGCGATCATCCGCCGGATGGCGGAGGTCCCGGCGCTGCGGCTGGTGGTGATCACCAAGCCCATCGGAGAGTGGACCGACCCGGGCTGCGCGTGGACGCGGCGCACGCACGAAGACCTCCTCGCGCGCTTCCCCGAGCGCTACGCGATGCTCCAGTTGCGGTCGTTCGACACGCAGGTCACCTGGGGCATCGACGAGACCGAGTCGCGCTTCGTCGACATGGACGTGCACTCGAAGATGTTCATCGTCGACGACTTGTTCATGAGCGTCGGGAGCGCCAACAAGAACAATCGCGGCATCGTGTACGAGGCCGAGCTCAACGTGGCCGTGTACGACCTGGCCTGGGTGCGCGCGGCGCGTCGTCGCATCCTCGCCAACATCCTGCCCGCGGGCACGGTGGTGTCCGACGACCCCGCGCGCTGGTACGACCAGCTCCTGTTGGCCGCGCGCTACAACGACGCCGTGCGCCAGGCGTGGACCGACCAGGGCGACGACATCTCCCTCGACGGGCGCCCGCTGCCGGCCCAGTTCGCCCCCCGGGGCTTCGTGTACTCGCTGCCGATGCGCGGAGTGATGCGCTGCCTCATCGAGGACATCGGCCCCGACATGGTGTGACGCCGCGTCCGGCGGCGCTCGCTACCGCACCGGGCGCAACTTCACGAACGACACGCTGTTGCGCGTGGTTTCCAGCACTACGCGCACGGTGCCCGAGAGCGCCCGCCGTCCCCAGACGTCCGTCACGATCGTCCGCGAGCTGTGGACGGTGAAGAGCGCGCGCATGCCGTTGCGGTTCCCCGAGTGCCGCGAGCCGATGAGCACGTCGTAGGTCGCCGCGGTCACGTTGGTGAACGTGAAGGTCGCCGTTCCGCGCAGCGTGCCAGCGAGGCCCCTCCAGCGCGGTGAGCGGGTGCTCTCGACGGCGCAAGGCAAAGGAACTTCGTAGATAGGATATTAAGTAAACCCCAGCGGATTCGTGAAAGAAGGGCTGGGGAGTTGGATCGCTGATCCCAAAAAGCTGACGC
Organism: Deltaproteobacteria bacterium; assembly: GCA_947477565.1. GTDB lineage: Bacteria > Myxococcota_A > Polyangia > Polyangiales > SCUS01. The sequence goes on along the minus strand of CANJUR010000032.1, from coordinate 16,239 downwards.
TGATAAATGCTAACTACTCGGCATCTGCGAGCCTGGAGTCGAGCGTGACAATGCAATCTCTTCCTCAGTCATGTACTCTGCAATCCCTTCGAATAGCGGCGACGAAAGGTAGCGCTCACCCGTATCGGCCAGCATGCAAAGGATCACGGATCCAGGCGCAGCGCGTTCAGCAACCTGCATGGCAACCGCAAAGCTCGCGCCTCCGGAAATTCCAGTAAAAATTCCCTCTTTCAGTGCGAGCTTTTTTGACCACTCGATCCCAACGGCCCCGGCCACCGGGATCAATTCGTCATAGTAATGCTCGTCAATCGACTCCTGCAGAACATACGGTATGAAGTCAGGCGTCCACCCTTGTATGGGATGCGGCTGAAAGGCTGAATGGCTGACGGCAGGCGCATGCCCGACGCCGCGCTCTTGAGCGATGCCACTGCCAATGAGTTGGGCGTTGGCTGGCTCGCTGAGAATGATTTTGGTCTCTGGCCGTTCTTTGCGCAACACGCGTCCGATTCCGGTGACAGTCCCTCCGGTGCCATAGCCGGTGACAAAGTAGTCCAGGCGACTATCGGCGAAATCAGCCAATATTTCCCTGCCTGTGGTGTTTTCGTGCACCAAAGCGTTGTCTGCGCTCTCGAACTGTCGGGCCAAAAACCAGCCATTGGCATCGGCCAGTTCCCTGGCCTTCTTGTACATACCGAATCCCTTCTCGGCTCTTGGGGTCAGTACCACCTTCGCGCCAAGAAATCGCATGAGCTTGCGGCGCTCTATCGAGAAACTGTCAGCCATCGTGACAACAAGCGGATATCCCTTTGCCGCACAGACCATAGCGAGTCCAATGCCGGTATTGCCGCTCGTGGCCTCCACCACGGTCTGACCGGGCTTTAACTCACCTCGACGTTCGGCTTCTTCGATGATGCTAATCGCGAGGCGATCTTTGATCGAGCCAGCGGGATTGAAGTATTCCGCCTTGACATAGATGAGCACATTTTCGGGCGCTAGAGCATTGACACGAATGCAAGGCGTATTGCCAATCGTGTCAACTACGCTCTCATAAAGTCTGCCGCGTCCACGGGTTGTACGAGAAGAGTCTGATGCCATAGATTGCTCCAATGTGTGTACGTACAGGGATCTAAGCGGTCGCACACTGCCCCGCCCCTGTCAATGTGGTCGATTTAGCTTCATTTCTCGGCCTGACGCGAAGACCTGGTCGAACAGCCTCCTGGTGGACACATGCGGCTTCTTGAAGCGGGTTCGCTTCGGCACGGGCCTCCTGGGTACCCGCCTGGCCTTCTGGATCGTCTTCAGTGGGATGCCGCGGACGATCTTGACCAGCCACCCCGAAGAGAACCGGCGCGTGCAGAAGTTCGGTCGCCCATCAGGGCGTCCACGGCCCCGACGTGGGCCAACAGGTCGCCTGTGAGACTTCGCTCCTGGGGATGAGCGGCCTCGCAAGGAATGGCGGCCGCCACGAGCATGACGTCCGGCTCCATGCTGACGAGGCCCTTGCCCGGCAGCGGCCCGGCCGAAGATCCCCAGAGCACACTCAGCGTAACCCCTCGGCGTGACGCAGATGAGCACCATCGACGATCTTGCTTCGATAGCCGGGCAGGACAGTTTGCAAGTGCCTTCCGTCGCCTCGATCAGTGCCCTCGCCTTCCTGGCCGAATGCTCGACGAGGGCGGCGGCGGTGGGGGTCTCGGTGCCGTTGAACTTGTTGTAGAAGGCCGTGCGGCTGACGGGCAGGGACTCGCCGAGGGCGACGAGCGCCGCGCTTACGAACGGGAACGTCTACGTAATGACCCCGACCATCACGACGATCAGGGTCGAGAAATGCAGAGTCCTGTCTTACTTGATCTGACGCGTCTTCTCGAAGATGGCGTCGATCTCGGGCGACGCGAAGGTGTGCTCCAAACCGACGCGGACAGCGAGAGCCATCGGCGCGTGCGTCTCGTAGCGGTCAAGAACCTGCTGGGCGAAGGGCGAGAGCGAACGGATGGCTGACATCGTGCCTCGCAGCGTAGATGATCCCGATCTCTGGTTGAACTGGAGGTCGGAAAAGTCGAGCGAACAGGGCCTTGGATGGGCACTGGACATCCACATTGACAGGGATTCGCACATCGCCCTCATGATTCAGGCGTATCAAAGACTTTGCTTACACAACAGCACGAAAGAAGATGAAATCTGCGCTCGCGGCCTACGCGTGAGCTGTACGTGCCAACTCCTCGTCGGTGTTGGCGTAACGCTCTGCGATGGCTTTGCAGGTGAGTGCAATTTCTAGAAACGCATCCACCATGTCGGGATCAAAGTGGCTGCCACGACCCTCTTCAATGATTCCCATTGCGACGTCATGCGTGAAGGCCGGTTTGTAGACACGCCGACTAATCAGAGCGTCGTACACGTCTGCGATTGCCATAAGTCGGGCCGCAATTGGGATGTCGTCGCCCGCCAAACCTAACGGGTAACCGCTACCATCCCACTTTTCCTGATGTGAATAGGCAATCTCCTTGGCACACACCAGGAACGGTACGGTTTTTCCCAAACGCCGTTCTGCGCTCTCAATCGCCTCTTTGCCCTGAGTTGTGTGGGTTTTCATGATCTCAAACTCATGCGCTTCGAGTTTGCCCGGTTTGAGCAGAATCCGGTCCGGAATGCCGACCTTTCCGATGTCGTGCAGCGGCGCTGACTTGTAAAGCAATTCGACCATGCGGTCTGTGAGGTAACCAGCGAATCTGGCGTGGCCCTGCAGTCGCAAGGCAAGGGCACGCACGTAGTGCTGCGTGCGAATGATGTGGTTGCCGGTCTCGTTGTCACGGGTCTCGGCAAGGGATGCCATGGTGAGAATCGTGACGTCCTGAATGTCTTGCAACTCCAGAGTTCGACGCTGAACTTCCTGCTCCAGAAATAAGTTCTTGTCGCGTAAAAAGTCTGCAGTCGCTTTCACCGTGAGGTTCGTGCGCACCCGTGCCATTACGATCGGCGGACTGATGGGTTTGGTAATGTAGTCTACCGCGCCCAATTCGAAGCCTCTCTGCTCGTCCTGCGTATCTGCTCTGGCCGTCAAAAAAATGACCGGAATGTGGCGCGTCGCAGGATTGGCCTTCAACAGGCGACAGACCTCATAACCATCCATTTCGGGCATCATCACGTCCAGCAGGATCAAGTCCGGTGGCGTATCGGAGGCGGCAATTTTCAGTGCCCGCGCACCACTGGCAGCGACTTTTACTCTGCAATGGCTGGCAAGAAGATCGTTCATCAATGACAAATTGGCTGGCGTGTCATCCACGACCAGCACTGTGGCCTGGGATATGTCATGCACGGTCGGATTCACTTTCTTTCTCCTTCATTTTGCAGGGATAGCATTGCGTCTTGCACGATCCTATAGGCGTCATCCAAAGCAAACGAGGCAACGGCATCTTGCAGCGAACAAAAGTGTTTTGGCACTGCGGCCTCTAGTAATTCAAGATGCTCATCAAGCAGCCTCTGGGCCCTGGGGTCATCATTGCGTAGCAACTCCGCCAGCGCCACCAGAACCTTGTCCCGTAGCACCGTGTCAAGCGCTTGCAGGCCTTGTTTTTGCCTGAAGTAGCGCACTTGCGCAGGAAGCCCGGCGCGAATGGCTTCAATCTGGGTACGCAGCGTAGCTTGCAATGCACCGACCTGCTGTGAAGTCACGCCTTCTCCAGCGCGCACCGCATCTTCGACAGCTTGCGCCGCGGCATGCAATGCGTCAGCACCAATGGTACCCGCCAGACCCTTGAGGGTATGGGCCAGTCGCTCTCCCGCCACCATATCGCTCTGCGCCAGTGCCACCGCAATATGCTCACCCGTATCGGCTTGTTCAATCGCAAAACTACGCAACATCGACAAGTACCGATCGTCCTGGCCCATGAAACGCCGCAAACCCGCCTGCATATCCAAACCGTCGATATGAGGCAGCGGCCGACGTGCCGTTGCTACGACTTTTTGGTTCAATCGATTCGTGTCGTGCGGCGCATCAGGGATGCCACCGCGCCACGTCCATCGCAGCAGGGTTTTGAACAACTGTTCCGGCTCGATCGGTTTGGCCACGAAGTCCACCATACCGGCATCCTTGCAACGCTGCCGGTCCGCCGCCATCGCGTTGGCGGTCATGGCGATGATCGGGGTATCGTTCCAATCAGTCAGAGCCTGAATTGTACGGGTGGCATCCAGCCCATCCATCTCAGGCATTTGCATGTCCATCAATATCGCATCAAACGGCTCCGTTTGTGCCATCGTGACGGCCATCTTTCCATTACTGGCCACCTTGACCAGTACTCCAACATCCTCCAACAACTCAGAGGCGACCTGTTGGTTGAGCGGATTGTCCTCAGCCAACAGCACTCGAACGCCCGTCAGGCCTTCCACCCCCATCACCTTTCCTGAGTGCTGCCCAGCGAGGTCAGACCTTGGCCGCACTTCATGCGTTAGCACCCGGATCAGCGCGTCAAATAGAGAAGATGGGCTCACTGGCTTGGCAAGGACTTCGGTGATACCGATCTCACTGGCCAGGTGCAATAAATCCTCTCGGGAATAGGCCGTCACCATGGCGATTTGCGGCAACTGCGTAAGGGGCAGCAAGCGAATCTGACGCGCGGCGTCAATCCCACTCATACCAGGCATCTGCCAATCCATAAGCACCACATCAAATGGGTTTTGCGTATCAGCAGCCGCAGAAACGCAAGTAACCGCCTCTTGACCCGAGGCCGCAGATACCACCATGAATCCCAAATGCTCCAGGACCCCGGCGGTAACCGTGCGGGCATGGACGTTGTCATCGACTACCAGCAAGCGACGCCCGCGTAAATCCGCCCGCGGTTGACGCTGCAGCTGCGCACCCTCTTTGACGCCCAGCCGTGCTGTGAACCAAAATTGCGAGCCCATTCCAGGCGTGCTTTCCACGCCCACCTCACCGCCCATCAGGCTGGCCAGCTGTTTGGAAATTGCCAGTCCCAAACCCGTGCCGCCGTACTTTCGCGTCGTGGACGCATCTGCCTGCTGGAAACTCTGGAAAAGGCGGCCAATTTGCTCTTGAGTTAATCCGATGCCGGTATCGGTCACTGCAAAGTGAAGCAACACATCGGTTGCGGTTCGCTCACGCACGGTTATCGTGATGGCGACTTCACCCACCTCGGTGAATTTAACTGCGTTGCTCGCGAAATTGATCAAGATTTGACGCAAACGAAGTGCGTCACCGATGAGCAGAGCAGGCACCTCTGCTGCGACGTCAATCACAAGCTCCAACTGTTTTTTACCGGCCTTCTCTGCAACGAGGGTTGCCACGTCCTCCATCAGCCCTTCCAGAACGAAATCAACCGACTCAATCTGCAGCATGCCGGCTTCCACTTTGCTGAAATCGAGCACATCATTGATGATGCCCATTAAGTGCTGGCCTGACTGCTGAATTTTTTGGATGTAGTCACGTTGCTGGGCAGTGAGACCCGTTCCCATGACCAAAAAACCCATGCCGATGATGGCGTTCATTGGCGTTCGGATTTCGTGGCTCATATTGGCGAGGAAGTCGCTCTTGTGCTGGTTGGCGGCTTCGGCAACTGCACGGGCCTCTTGCGTCTCTTTGAACAGACGCGCATTTTGAATCGCTATCACGGCCTGTTCGGCGAAGGTATTCAGCAGTGCCAGTTCGCCAGGGCTGAAGGGGCGCGGCGGCACGCAGGCAACGTCGATGCTGCCGATGCCCCGGCCTTCCCAGATCATCGGCGCGGTAGCGAGCGAAAAGTCCCCCATGTTTTGCGCCATCTGCCGCAAGTAACCAGGCACATCAGGATCGGCAAGCGTGCTTGCGCGGCAGATCACGGTACCTTGCGTGATCGCCATGTCGCCCATGGTGCCGGTCAATGGGCGCGGAAAGGCCCTCGCCATGTCGTCGCCATACTCGCCACGGTGGGCTGCGACCTCGAGTTGTTCGTCGCACACAACGAACAGCGACACGTCGTTGGCGCCGAACAAGCGCTTGCAACTCCCGACGATCGTATCGAACACCGGCCGCGTATCCGACACCGATTTGCTGATGGTATGTAGCACTTCCGCAGAGGCAGCCTGCCGCGCCAGAGCTTCTCGTGTCTCGTTAAAAAGACGCACGTTTTCAATGGCAATGACAGCCTGGTCCGCAAACGCCTGCAGTAGTTGCACATGTCTTTCGGGCGTTTCACCAGGCTCCAGCCAGGTGGCCACAAACACCCCCAGAGGTTCACCTTCGAGCATCATTGGGACACCGAGCATGCGTCGCCAACCGCCTGAGGTGGCCGAAACCTTACTGTATTCAGGGTCGGCGAGGGTATCGGCAATTCGCACCACCGATTTCTCCAAAATTGTTCGCCCGCTCATCATCTGCCTGGATGGCGCCATCGGGTACAAGTGCCCCACTTCTGCCAGTGCTTCCGGTGGCCAATTGTGCGAAGCCGTAAAGTGAACCTGTTTCCCGTCAAATCGGAATATCGCGGATTTCTTGCAGTTACAGAGTCGATCAACACTATTCAAAATCATGTCAAATACCGGCTGCACATCTGATGGTGACTGACTGATTAAGCGAAGGACTTCACTCGTAGCGGTTTGACTTTCGAGCGCCTCCTTCGTTTCCTCGAACATTTGTGCGTTTTGAAGCGCGACACCGATGCTGGCAGCCACGCTGGTCAGTAGTCGCACTTCCGTCGGACCGTATGCATAGTCATTCTCGAAGTCCTGAACGATGATGCCACCGTGTACCCGCTCGCTGCCTATGATTGGCACCAGTATCCAGGATAGACTTTGGCCCGTTGACGCTGCAGGCGCCGGTTGGTCAGCGCGCTCCGAATCGCGACTGTTGAAAACCAGCGGCTGGCGCGTCTTCAGCATTTGGTCAAAGCCGCCACCAGGAAACAACGGACGCGGCGAAATGTGCTGGCGCTGTCCGCGCTCGTACTCGAACCAATAGTGCATCAACCCGGTTTGCGGGTCGTACCAGCGAATGCCGAGGTCGCCTGTTTTGAGCACCTCGCGCAAGCGCTCTCCCACCAAGTCGACAATTGCCTGAAATTCGAGTCGAGCCGCCATTCCTTCGTGGATGCTGTCAATGACGGAGAGTTCGGCTTCACGTTGCGCGAGTTCACGGCGCAACTGCTGTAATTCCTGCTGGGCGGGTTCGGCCTGCATGTGTGGTGGCTCCATGGGTACTAGGTTCTCGCCTAAGTCATCGGTAATGTAACCGAACGAAGGATCGATGCGCGAGTGCCTGACCCGAGCAGGGGGCGCTCGTGCAAGTCTTCAATCACTTCATCGAAGCGCGCTGGGAAAACTGAAGCATGCCTGGCCGGTTGCCACCCAGAGCGAATAGCCGTGGAGTTTCGCGGGATGAAACCGCTGTTTTCAGCCCGACCGGGGCATGACGACACGCGCCACGGCCTTACGCCGCGCGTCAGCCCGGAGCAAGCGACGGCGCTCCGGGCGGCCACCTGACCCCCAGCACCCCCTCGAGGACGACGAACGAGCCCGAGGATGCGTACCCTCCGCGCTGCGGTGCAGGATCTGTTGGATTCCGCCGCGCGAGACTGTCAATCCCAGCCGTTCGAAGAGCTTCTTCGTCTGTCCCAGGGTCAGTCCGAGTTCAGTCTTGCTCCGGGGCACCGGCCGGTCGTGTGACCCTGCGCGAAGGCGGCGGCACCGCGGTGACCGCACCGACGCCGCGCCCCTGACCGGTCTCGCTCGCCACCCGCCCTCGTCGCGGGTCATTCTCGGCACCCTATGATGGTCAGCAACCGCAGTTCGGTCTTCCGGCTGCTCGCCTGGCAGTGGCGAAACACACTGCTCTTCACGTTCGCCGGCGTGCTCGCGCACTTGCTCCACGTCGGCCCGCAATGGACCCACCTCGTTCTCCCGTCGGCGCCAGTCGGCGTCATCGGCGGCGCGATCGGCATCTTCGTGAGCTTCCGCACCAACCACGGCTACGCCCGGTGGTGGGAAGGTCGGCAACTCTGGGGTCGGCTCATCAACAACGCCCGTGACCTCGGCTCGCTGGCGGTGGCCTCGCTTCCCCCCGAGGTTGCCCGCGCGACGGTGCGTCGACAGATCGCCTTCGCCCATGCGCTGCGCTGCGTGCTCCGCGACGCCGATCCGCTGCTGGACCCCGAGGTCATCGCCTTCACCGACGAGGCCGAGCGCACTGCCCTCCGTGCCGAGCGCAACGTGCCGTTTGCGATGCTGCACAACTTGCGCGCAGCGCTCATTCAGGTCGCTGACGACGGCGCACTCTCGGACCTCCGGCTGCAGACGTTCGACCGCATCGTGGGCAATCTCCACGACGTGCAAGGAGGCTGCGAGCGGCTGAAGAAGACGCCGTTTCCGCGCGGCTATTCGTTCATCGCCGAGCGGCTGATCCTCGCGTTCGGGTGCCTGCTGCCCTTCGTGCTCGTGCGCGATCTCGGCTGGCTCACGGCGCCGATGAACCTTCTCGTATGCAGCGGGTTCTCGCTCATCAGCGAGGCCGGGCGCGTGCTCGAAGATCCGTTCACGATGTTCTGGAACGGACTGCCGCTCAGTGCGATGTCGAAGACCGTCGAGATCAACCTGCGGCAGCGCCTCGGCGAGACGGACGTCCCGGCGCTCCCGCAGCCCGATGCCCACGGCATCTTGATGTGATCAGCCCGCGGCGGTGGGCACGCGCCCGACCGCGGTGACCTGCGCGGACGCGTCGCCGAAGCGCACCTCGTACACCGGGAGGCCCGCCGCGAGCGCGGCGAGGGTGTGTCCGAGCTGCACGCCGCCGAGCTCCTCGATCACGGCGTTGAGCTCAATCTCGCCGCCGGCCCCGAGCGCGAGGCGGTCGCCCTGGCGCGCGAGAAACCGCGTCACCTGGCCGCGCAGAAACCCGCTGACCTGCGGGTGGTTGATGAACATCTGCGACCCCTCGGCCATCGGCGAGACGAGCGGGATCGTCGAGAACGCTTCCACCGCGTGCTCGACCACGATGTTCACAACGGCGCCCTCCGCGTGCCCACCCGGCAGCACGGCGATCTCGTTCTCCTCGTGACCCTGCCAGCGCAGTGACAGAAACGATCGCAGGAAGGCCTCGATGAGTTGCGGGCGGATGGCGTAGCGGTCCGGGTGCTGCAGCGCGAGGCGCAGGTGACCGCAGCCGAGGTGTGCAGGCTCCATCATGTGCTCGAGCAGCGCGCCGCGCACCGCCGCCGGCGGCGACCGCATGAACCGCCGCCACTCGAGCGTCTGGTCGACGTGCGCGAGCGCGGCGTCGAAGCGACGATCGGCGCGCAGCGCCGCGATGAGCTTGTTCGAAGCGTGCACGTCCGTGTGGAAGTAGAACCTTCCGAAGGCGTCGAGCCGTCGCAGCAGCAGCGTGTGCACCGTCGTGTCGTCGAGCCGTCGCCCGCTCACGCGCTCGACCGCCGCGAGGGCCAGGAGAAACTCGCCTGCGTCGCCGCCCGGAGTGCCCATGACCCCGCTGTCATCGCGGCCGTCGACGCAGGAGAGTCGTCCGTTCACGAGCAGCGCCGCGACCTTCATCCAGCGCAGCGAGCGCGCGTCTCCGAGGTGCGCCTCGATGTCCGCCGCGGTGAGCTCTCCCCCGGAGGATTCCCAGCTCGTACGCGGCGCGCGCAGCAGACCGTGCCGCGTGAGGATGTCCGGGTCGCGCACGGTCAGCAGACCCACCTGACGCCACGCGAGCACGCCGCCGAAAAGGGCGGCCACGAAGCGCTTGCCGTGCCGCTCGAGGGCGAGCGCGAGCGCACCGGCCCGCTCGCCGCCCCGGGAAATCAGTACGATCGGCTCATCGTCCGGAAGCTCCCGGAGCCGCTCCAGCGCCTGGTCTTCCTGCAGCCAGTCCGATCCGGGGACGTGTCCGAGCGGACCGGCGATCTCCTCCGCGGAGCGCAGGTCGACAAGGCGCGCCGCGCGACCGAGCCGAGCGACGTAGTCCGCCGTGACAAGCGGGATTCCGCTCGGCGATCGAAATTCCGCCGACACCCAGTTCACGCGGAACATCCGCTCTGCCGGGTGGACCTTGCCGATGTCTGGAATGCGTGCGTCGTGCAGTCGGTTCGCGTGGCTCATCAGGGTGCCCGAACCTATACCGAAAAGGGCGTTTCGGCGGCCACCGATAGGTGCGGGTAATCCCTGGAACCTCCCGAGAGCCTGAGCGTATGGCTGGCGCGGCCCCTCCAGCGCGGTGACCGGGTGCTCTAGGCGGCGCGAACCAGGGGAACTTCGCATGGAAGGTGATCTGGTCACTGCAGCAGAGGCGTGCCAGCAGGGATGGAGCGTTGGGCGGATAGGACCTCCAACGGTCGAGGGCGTGAGGAGTCCCCGCCGGACGCCGCCCAATCGGGCGTCGTCGAGGTCCCGTCGACGGTGCGATCAGCGGGTCCACATATTACTGACTTACGTAATAATTATTCTTTAAAATCAGGCACATAGACGCATGAAAGCCATGAAGGGGACGGCTCGGACGCTGGATGGGTTCGGCGCTTGCGAGTAGTCGTCCCTTCTCGATTCAGCGGCGGACGATGCTCACGATGAAGTGGAGCTTTTTCGCGGCTCCACTGATCGAGTGACGCCCGTCGGGGAATTGATCTGCCAGAGCCTGGATGCTGGGGCGATCCGGGGCGACGCACCTACTTCACCGCGACGACCATCCACGTTTCGCCGCGCCCCGATCTCCTCGTCACGATGGCCCTCGGCAGCGAGGGCGCGGATCTGCTCGCGCGCCTTCTTCGACGTCGTGAACATCTCTCCCCGCGTCCATCGCGGCACCTCGATCTCGGTGATCACCCCGCTACTCCACTGCACGCGGCCCTCCGATGCCCCTCAAGTCGCGGGTCCTGGCGTGTCGCGGCCCGCGTGTCAGGGGCCCTTGCAGACGCGCGCACGGCCGCCCGACGAGCCCTCGAGGCTCTCTTCGGAACAGACGTAGCGCGCGCTGAGCGACGCGCAGTCATCGTTCACAGAGCACGAGCGCATACAGATGCCGCTCGAGTTCGAGATGCAGTTCCAGCCCGTGGGACACCCGGCGTTCGAGGAGCACGCCCGCGTGCAGAGCCCGCCCGGAAAGGAACCTCCCGTCTGACAGCGCCCCGTCGAGCACTGCGCGTTCGCGGTGCAGCCGACGGTGAAGTCGGCGTCGTCGGTCGAGGTTCCGCATGCGGCGATCGCCAGGCAGAGGAGCCCGGCGAGGGCGGAGGGGCGTCGGGTCACAGGTCGTTGCAGGATCATTGTGTTGTTTCTCCTCTTCAATTCGCCCGCCGCAGCGTCGCGGAAGGCAGTGTCCTGGGTCTCCGGGCCGCGTCGCATGCGAACCACTGTCGCCGCGCTGGTCGCCCTTTGCAGCAACGGCCGACACGGAACGCGGAGACCCGCCCCATTGCGGCAATTTATCCCCATGTGCGTCGGCTCTCTCCCGGCAGGATCAAACTTCTTCAGGACACCTGAGACGACGATGTCAAAAGATTGGACCGTCTCGGAGACGGGGCGCAACACTTTCACCGTGGTGGTGGGGTGAATTCTCCTCACTGGAGCATCGAGAGAGAAGCGATCCAACGCCCCAGCACTTTTTGCACGCATCCGCCGCAGTTACGGAACGAGATCGCGGTTTGGCAAAGCGTCACCGCGGGCGGGTGACAGTCAAGCAGGCAGCGTCGGGCGCTTCGCCACGGCGCGGTTGAACGAAGCCGCGGAGCCTCCGAGGCGCGTCAGTCCTCGATGTGGGAATACGGTTGGCCATCCAGCGTCCGAGCCGTCCCACTCATGGACTTCATTCTGTCTAAGTACTTGATTTTACGAAATAATAATTACGTAATATAGTAATACTTGGACCCGCGCATCGCACCGTCGACGGGACCTCGACGACGTCCGGTTGGGCGGCGACCGGCGGGGACTCCTCACGCCCTGGACCGTTGGATGGCCTATCCGCTATCCCCCGACGGCCGAAGAGGTCGCCAACGCGCTTCGGTCGATCTTTCCCGCTGCGACCGAGTGCGCGCACGGCGCCCACGGGATCAACGTCTCGCTCACCTTCGTTCCAGCGGGCTCGGTGGGCACGGTCAACGTGACGGGCGCGAGCGACGACGCTGTGCGCGACTGCATCGTCCGCGCGGTGCGCGGAGGCCACGTTCCGGCCTACACAGGCCCGCCACGCGACGCCAACTTCGCCCTTTAAACGAAAGCCCTCTCGCGCGGGTGGTACGACTGTCACGAGGTGACATCAATGCTCCCTTCAAGCCCGCGACGACTTCAACGAATCTTCGAAACCATCCTCGCTTCGGCGCTCGTCTCGACCGGCTGCACGCGCTTGCAGTCGTCGGATTTCTCGACCGACGTCTGCCCCGCAGGAGACCGCGAGCCCATCGCGGCCGCGACGCCTGGAATCGGCGTCGACTACCTGGAACTTCGCGAGGTCTCGACGAGTGCCATGGGCAGCGCGCCTCGGGTCGTCTCCATGCGCGGAACCCCTTGCGCGACCGCCACAAGCGCCGCCGCGTGCGCGACAGCGCTCGCCGCACCGCGCCCGACGACGGGGTGGCCTCAGACCGCGGGCGACCGCGAACCCACCGTGCGCTATCTGGTCTTCACCCGCGGCGACGAGGTCGGCGCCGTTACCTCGCTCGACGCGCTCGGGAGCTTTCTCGCGCCCATCGAGACAGGCGCCGAAGCTGCGTTTTTGGTCACTCAGACCAATTTAAATCTTGAGTGCGGCAGCAACAACCTTCGCGCGGCGGGAACCGGCTTCGAGCTTCTCGCCAACACGGGCTTCGCGTGCGGAGCGGGCACGCACCGCGACGCCAACCTCGTCTCCGTCAGCCGCGAAGGGGTGCTGCGTCTTCTCGACACCGAGGTGATCGAGCGGGGCTCGTCGAACTGCGCGGCCGGACGTCGCCCCGAGGGCTTCTCGCTGCGTGCCTCCGACGCGCGCTCGCTGGGCGCGTGGTTCGCGGAAATGGCCACGCTGGAGGCCGCGTCGGTCCCAGCGTTTCGACGGCTCGCGCGCGAGCTTCGCGCGTTGGGCGCGCCCGCCGCGCTCGTTACGCGGGCCGAGCGCGCGATGCGCGACGAGGTGCGTCACGCGCGGATCACCCGCGCGCTCGCCAGGCGCTTCGGTGCGACGCCGTCGCCCGTCGTTCGCGGACCGTCGCGCGTGCGTTCGCGGCTCGAAGTGGCGCGTGAGAACGCCGTCGAGGGCTGCGTGCGAGAGACCTTCGGCGCGCTGGTGGCGACGCTTCAAGTGCGACGCGCGAGAGACCCCGAGATCGCGGCGGCGATGCGCGAGATCGCGCGCGACGAGACCCGCCACGCCGCGCTCGCGTGGGCGGTGGCCGCGTGGATCGAGCCCACCCTGCGCGACGACGAGCGCGCCTCGCTGCGCGACGCCCGAAAAGAGAGCGCCGCGCAGCTCGCGCGCGACCTGCGACACGAGCCTCCGGCGGAGGCGATGCGTCTGGCGGGCGCTCCGAGCGCGCGGGAGGCGCTGGCACTTTTTGCGGCGATGGCCGCGGCGTGACTCACGCGTCGGGCGGGTCTTGCACCAGCACGAAGGGGCGCACGACCAGCGCGACCCAGCGGCGCGGCGCGTCGAGCGGCCAGTCGCGGGCCTCGTCGTCGCTCGCGCGGCGGAGCGCGCCGGAGGTGATCCACGCGTGCACGGCCGCGGCGTCGTCGCGCGCGAGGGCGACGGCGCACTCGACGATCGACAACGTCGGCGCCACGACGAGCACCGCCGCGCGCGCGAGGTGCGCGGCGAGGTCGCTCCCGTAGACACCCCCGCGGCCTCTTCGAAAGCCAGCGAGGCTCCTCCAGCGCGGTGAGCGGGTGCTCTCGCCGGCGCGAACCAAGGGGAACTTCGCTCAGCGAGGCTCCTCCAGCACGGTGAGCGGGTGCTCTCGCCATCGCACCGTCGACGAGACCTCGACGACGTCCGGTTGGGCGGCGACCGGCGGGGACTCCTCACGCCCTGGACCGTTGGATGGCCTATCCGCAGACCACACGGGTCAACTCCGGGCGCACCTGAAATCCGCAGCGGTGAAACGCGGCGACGAACCCCTGCGCATCATGCACCGCGCCGGGCACAAGGACCTGACCACCACGATGGGCTACGTCCGCGAGGCTGAGAACCTCCGCGCGGGCTTCGGCACGGTACTTCCCCCGTCGCTATTCGGGACGGGCGGGAGTCCCAGCTAACGTCCCGGGATCTGCACCAAGCCCAGCAAAGACCGCAAAACAAGTTCGAATTGTTGTTCGGGGTGAGGGATTCGAACCCCCGTAGCGGGTACCAAAAACCCGCGTCCTGCCATTAGACGAACCCCGAAGAGGCTCTTGTTGAAGCGCAACGACCCTAGCGCAAACCCTCTCTCGCCGACAACCCCTGTGAGAGCGGTGGTACGGTCCGCGCCCTCTATGTCACGCACCACCCCCGAACTCATCGCCGCCAAGCGTGATGGCCTCGCCCTCTCCGGCGACGACATCCGCGGGCTCATCGCCGGTTTCGTCCGCGGCGACGTCGCCGACTACCAGATGACCGCCTTCGCCATGGCCGTCTTCTTCCGCGGCATGACCCCCGATGAGACCGTCGCCCTCACCCTCGCGATGCGCGACTCGGGCACCGTCGTCAACCTCTCGGACATCCCCGCCCGCAAGGTCGATAAGCACTCCACCGGCGGCGTCGGCGACAAGGTCTCCCTCGCCCTCGCCCCCCTCGTCGCCGCGTGCGGCGTCGCCGTCCCGATGATCTCCGGCCGCGGCCTCGGCCACACCGGCGGAACCCTCGACAAACTCGAAGCCATCCCAGGATTCTCCGTCGACCTGCCCATCCCCCGCTTTCACGAACTCGTGCGCGACATCGGCACCTGCATGATCGGGCAGACCGCCGAACTCGCCCCCGCGGACAAGCGCCTCTACGCGCTGCGAGACGTCACCGCGACGGTCGAATCCATTCCCCTCATCGTCGCGAGCATCCTCTCGAAGAAGCTCGCCGAGGGCATCGATGGACTCGTTCTCGATGTGAAGTTTGGCAGCGGCGCGTTCATGAAAACCCCCGAGCAGGCCCGCGCGCTCGCCGAAAACCTCGTCTCCGTCGCCCGCGGCGGAGGCAAAGACTGCGTCGCGTGGCTCACCCGAATGGATCGCCCGCTCGGCCGCACCGTCGGCAACAGCCTCGAGACCATCGAAGCCTTCGAACTGCTCCACGGGCGCGGCCCCGATGATCTCCGCGAAGTCACCCTCACCCTCGGTGCATCGATGCTCGTGATGGGTCGCGTCGCCGCCGACGAGGCCGCCGCCCGCGCCATGCTCCTCGCCGCCATCGCCGATGGAAGCGCCGCCCGCGTCGCCCGCGCCATGGTCGCCGCGCAAGGTGGAAACCCCGCCGCCGTCGATGATCCGACGGTGTTCGCGCAAGCCCCCGTCCTCGTCCCCTTCCGCGCCGCCTCCACCGGAACCATCCTCGCCATCGACACCCACGGCGTGGGCATCGCGGGCGTCGAAATGGGCGCCGGGCGCGCGCGCACCACCGACACCATCGACCCCGCCGTGGGCTTCGTCTTCGACCACAACGTCGGCGCCCGTGTGCAGGCCGGCGATGCCATCGCCTGGGTGCACGCCCGCGACGCCGCAAGCGCCAATCGCGCCCTCGAACGACTAACCCGCGCAGTCAGCCTCGGCGATGGAGTGGTCGCCGATATCCCGTTGATCCTGGAACGCGTTGGCTGATCATTGCACACCGCCGTCGGACACCCCGGCATCGCCCTGCATCGCGCTGATCACCGTGGTGCAGAAGGCCCCGCGGCGCACACCCGCGTCCTCCGACACCGCCTCGGTGAAGTTGCAGGTGGTGCCCTCCGTGGCGCAGTCGCGGTTCGACGCGCACCGACGACGACACTGG
Source organism: Deltaproteobacteria bacterium (assembly GCA_947477565.1). Lineage (GTDB taxonomy): Bacteria > Myxococcota_A > Polyangia > Polyangiales > SCUS01. Next base: position 347 of record CANJUR010000032.1, on the reverse strand, counting down.
GACGCGTAGCACTCGAACATCTCCGGTAGATCGCTCGCGCCGATGCACTCGCTGGAGTTTCTGCAGGTACGCGGACGCGCCGGCGCTGCACCCACCACGAAGCCCTGCGCGACGCTCGTCGCCACCACTTCGCCCTGGCTGATCGCGTATGCAAACCACCAGTACTGCCCTGCATCCATCGTGTCGCGGCCCCATGCGGCACCGAAGGTTCCGTCCCGCGCCACACCGCGGCGGCCGAAGCGAACCGGCACCGTGCCGTCCATCGCGCGGCTGCCACCGACGGCATCGCCAGGCTCCGCGGTGGACCACGCCCACACCACGTCGCCGCGGTTGGTGATGCGCCCGCT
>CANJUR010000031.1 GCA_947477565.1 Deltaproteobacteria bacterium | reverse complement strand
GTCTCCGAAAGTTCCGGTCCCTGATGTTCGATGGATCGATACGTCGGCCTCGCCAGATAGCCCTCCTCGACGAGGTACTCTACGGGGTTCCGATAGCCTCGAATCTCCAGGGTGACCTTCCTCTTCGAGAAGAAGTCAGCCAGCTTTTCGTCAGCCTCGATGTCATTCCAGGTTCGTCCGGGGGTTGCAGTCAACCCGAGGAGGCCAGTCCTGTCCCGACGCGCGGTGATCGCCTCTACGACGTGCCGAAAGGTCGGCGCGATGGCTTGATGAGCTTCATCAAAGACAATCAGGGTTGTGCGATCACCGAGGCTCGCCAGCCACGAGGGATCGTTGATTGCTTTACTGTAGAGTTTGCCGAGCCCGGCCACCACGAATCCATCGCGCGGCAGCTCACCCCCGAGGGGTTTGTTTCCCCACCAACGATGCACATGAAGCCTGCGGTTACCGAGTTTGCTCCATGCGGTGGCGAACTCTTCTGCGGCCTGGTCACACAGCTCTTCTGCGGCAGCGAGCCAGATCACCAATCCTTCTTCGATACCGCGCAGATGTCCCGCGACAAGACTCATCGCGGTTCGGGTCTTCCCGGATCCGGTGGGCATATGGAGCAGCACCCGATAGGGTGCAGTGTCGAGCATCTGCGTGACCTTAAGAGCAGCCGCTCGCTGATGAGGGAATAGTTCATATCCCCCATCAATCTCGTCGCCAGGCGGCACCAGTTCAGGCTCTTTTTCGGGTTCTGTAAGACCGAAAAAGGAGAGCAGTAGAATGGAGAGCGATGAGCCGCGGCGAACCGGAAGAGCCAGTAGCCGTCCGTACGTGTCACCAGTTGCCTCTATCGACAGATACTCCAATAGCGCGGCGGCTTCGGTGGAGCGGAGAAGTTCCAGGATGCGCGGCCGGCTTTCCCTGGACAGAAGGAGTTCTGCGGCTGGATGCAACTCCAGCAGGATCGAACGGAGATGACCTGGACCGGCCTTCTCCGAATCCAGTGCGAAGAGAAGCTTCACTACACTGGGTCCGATAAGATCCTGCAGAAGCGCAGCATCGGCGCGGCTCAGCAAGTCAGTGAAGCTCAGCATTGATTCGCTCCCCCTCTCCTCCCCCTCACAACTCACAAATCAGACACGCCCGATCTTCATCATCCGGCTCGTCATCCGGCTCCGCGAAGACGCTCGCCAGCGGCAGATTCCGCCGCTTCACCGCCCGCTCCGGCCTCGCCCCGGCCCCTGCCGCCCCCCGGGCCTCTTCCTTCGCGATCAGCTCGTCGAGGCTCTCCCCCTGTCGCCAGGTAAACCGCTCTCCGCTCTCCGGGTCGCTCTTCTCATAGGCCTTCGCCTCTTCGAACAACTCGGGGTGTTCCCGCTTGAGCCCGACCCACTCTTCCTTCCGTTGAAAGAAGCAGAACGAGCACCCCGAACGCGAGCGCCACCGATAGTACTCCGGTATCCCCACCCCGCTCTCTTCCAATATCCGAAACACATCCGCCTTGGCGATCCCATCATCGCGAAACGGAAACACCGACGTGATATTCGGCTTCGTGGAGATGTACCCCTCGCGCTGCTCGTCCGCGCGAATGCCCACGTAGTTGATGACCGGATCATTCCCGACAAACTGCTCGAAGGGCTTCAGCTTCAGCAGCCGCGTACACCACCGCATCCGACTCGACGGGAGATACCCATTGAACACATTAAGGTAGTGATCGAAGTCCCGATCGCTCATCAGCCGCTGCACGGGCTTGCCGAGATAGGCCTCCATACGAGTAAGAAACTCGTACGTCTCCGGTAGCTCCTTGCCCGTGTCGCAGAACACGTACTCCATCTCCGGCACCCGCTCGCGCAGGTAGATCGCCAGCGCCGAGGAGTCCTTCCCCCCCGACAGCCCGAGCACGTGCCGGACCTTCTTCGTTTCCCCCATCACGGTCCTCCTTCCGACGGTTCGTCAATCACCGCACGCTCGGCCCCCGGCGTCGGTTCGAGCACGGTGTTCAGTGTCCGACTGAGCGCCGCGAGCCAGGCCTCTCGCTGCCCCCCGAAGCGCCCTTCGAGCATCCGCAGAATCTCCTCCTCCGCCCCGGCGATCTCCCGCAACTGCTCGGGGGCCCACGGCCTCTCGCGATGCACCTCCGCGGGCCCCTTGACGAGGTCTTCCGCACGGAGAAATAGCGCCCGAACCTCTTCGAGTCCGACCTCGAAGCGCGTGATTTCTCCGTCGGTCCACTCCGCGGGCGGGCGGTTGCCGACCACCATCGCGACCCCTTCGATCCACTCCGCGTGCTGCGCCTGGGCCTCCAGCGCGCGCCCGAGAAATGCCTTCAATCGCAGATCGACCGCGAGCCCCACCACCCGCCGCGACCGCGCCGTGAGCTCCGCGCGAAACGCCGCCCCCTCCGCCGGGACCCCGAGGCGATCGGCGATCTTCCGCTCGATGGTCGCGAGCAACGCCGGATGCGCTCCGCCCAGTTCGCGCAGCACCGTCGCGAGCCGCGCGGCGTACTCCCCGCCGACCTCCGCCGCGTCGCCTTCGAACCCGCGCTCGATCGGCGCCAGGCCCAACGCGATCGGCAACTCGCGAAACAACAATTTCAGCGGATCGCGCGCCGCGAGCACCACATCCCGCGTTGCGATCGCCGTCGCTCCGACGCTGCGCGTGCCGCGGCTGTATCGCGGGAGCTGCGATACCCGCCGCACCACCGCGCGGGTCAGCTCGATCGGCCGCCCTGCTTCGTCGTCGAGCCCGAGCGCCGCCCAGAGCGCGCGCAGCACCGTGAGACGCCCCGCGTCGAGCCGGTAGCGCGCCACGGCGAAGTGGTCGATGCGCCGGAGCAACCGCTCGACGACCGCGCCGGTGATCTCCGGGACGAAGCTCCCATCCTCGAAGAGCGCGACCTCCCCCGGGGTCGAGAGCACCACCGCGAAGAAGAGCACCGGCATCGGGCCTTCGCGCAGCCCGATGGGCCTCTGCGCGAGCTCGGTGAAGAGCGCGCGGAGCGGACGCGCAGCGGTCTCCGTGCCGTCGAGGAACGCTTCGATGCGCCGCCACGTCGGCGCGAGACGCAGCGGATCTTCCGCGGGCGGCGGCCCAAAACCCCACACCCCACGGTGCTCGCGGTGCAGCCCGCCCGCCGCGAGGAGCGACGCGTACATGCTGTATTCCGGGGGTGTTCCTTCGATGGCGAGGCGGGGCTGAGCCTCCTCGGCGATCATCGCGTCGAGCAGCGCGCGCCGCGCCGCCGCCGCAGCGGTCGAGAGCGAACGCCGATTGAGAAGCTCATTGCGGACGAGCGGCGCCTCGGGAAAGGACTGGTCACACACCGCCGAGAGGGCCGACGAGAGAGCGCGCGCGCCACGCCACGCGGTCGGAGCGCCGTCGTGCACCCAGGCCACGCGTGACCCGTCGACGAGGCCGAAGCAGGACTGCACCGCGGCGTCGAGGCGATCCGTCGCGAAGTGGATGCGCGCGGAAAGCTCCCGGCGCGCGACGGGGTCACTGGCGAGCGCCCCTACGTTGCTGCGCACGGACTCCCACGCGCACCAGTCGTGCACCCCCGAGAGCAGCGCCCGCGCCTCGCGCGGAACTCCGAACACCAGGTCGCTCCGCCGCGCCGCCTGCGAGGCCGCGCCGACCAGCTCATCGTGCGACTCGCCGCCCTCCGGAAGCAGGTAGACGATGCGCCCATCGGCGCCGTCGAGCGCGGACTCCCCGGTGCTCGCGGCGCCCCCGGGCGTGCCGAGGGTCACGTCGAAATAGCGCAGCGTACCGGTCTCGAAGAAGTGCCGACGCGCGACCCACGGACGAAGCACCATGCGCTCGCCGAGCAGCGTGGCGATCTCCTCGACGCCGGGGCTCTTGCGCCGCGCCTCATCGAAGTGCGCATCGAGGTCGATGTCGCTCCCCTCCCACAGCACATACGCATCGCTGTGCCGACGAAACACCACCTGCGACGACGCGGTCAGCCGGTCGATCGCCTCGTTGATGGCGGCCTCCGAAACCGCTCGTGGACGCAGCGCAAAGCACAGCACTTCCCGCGATGCGCGCAGGGTGCGCGACCCGAGCAGCCCGAGGATTCCGATGGCCTTGAGCAGCATCGCGGCGAGCGCGGGCTCCCCCGGAGGCAGCCGGTCGAGGGACTCGTCGATGGCCGCCCAGCGACGACCCGCGGCGAGGGTGTACTGCGCCGGTCCGAGCGTCGATGCGATGAAGTCGTAGAGGAGGTCGAGGGTGTACGTGGGCGCGCTCTCGGGGCCCTCGACCGCGGAGTGGAGAAACGCTCCAAACGCTCCGTCCGCCGTCGATGTGAGGAACCCAAACAACGACCGCTCGTTTTGCGCGAGAGGTCCGCGGCAGAGCGACGGGAGGAGCAGCGCGACGGTCGGATGCAGCGGAGCGAGTTGCCGCAGCGTGGGCTGCTGTTCCGCGGGCACGAGCCCCAGGGAGACGGCCTCGATCGCGAGCGTATCGTAAGCGCGATAGCGCTGCGGCAGAAGGTCGTCGCGACGCTGGATCGAGCGCGCTGCGAGGCGCAAAAGCTCACCGGGAGCATCGAGGAAGGCCACGTCGGCGAAGCGCCCCTGGACCTTCATCCATTCGGCGCGGGTCTCCACGGTGAGGTCCCTGGCGTAGCGGTCGAAGGCCTGGTGCAACAGCGTCACGAGCACGACCGGCCGCGCCCCGCTGCGCGACGCCGATTCTGCGATCTCCTGCAGCAGGAAGACCTCGTCCACCCGGGCCTCCCCGCGCGCGGCGTACTCCAACGCCTTGCCGAGCTCGTCGATCACGAGCAGCACCCCGCCGCCACCCTGATTGCACACGTACTCCGCGAGGTCGTCGAAGAACTTCACCACCCGACGGTGCAGGTCGGCGGTCTTCGCCCGGCTCGCACGGAGCGCATGGAGTTCGCGCAGGAGTGTCTGCGGCCGCGCGTTCGACCGGAACATTCCCTCCATCGCCCGCTCCGCCGCATCGAGGAGCGAAGGCAGCAGCGGGCCGTAGGTGCCGCTGACGAGCACCGGGCAGAAGCCCATGTGCTCAGCGCGAAGCTGCTGAAACCGCTGCTCCAGCCCGCGGTCGCTGGCGTGCAGTTCACGCATCGCGGACGCGCTGGTGGCCGCTCCCGCGCAGAGGAGCTGCGCGAGCATCACCACGAACGCGGACTTCCCGACGCCATACGGGCCGGTGAGGGTCCATGCGCGCTCGGTACGCCCCTCGGACAGACCATCGAGGACGCGGCCGAGCGTGGCCTTGCCGAGGGGCGTGAGCACGTAGCCGTCGCTGGCCTCCGGGCGCAGCGCATCGGTCGCGAGGTGCACCGACCGAAAGAAGCGCCGGCGCACCGCGAAGAGATCAGCGAGGCGCGTCACCTGGGCCTCGCGGCGGACAGCTCGCGGCGCAACCACTCCATCGGCTCGACCCGCTTGCGACGAAGCAGCTGACGCACGCCCGCGGTGTCGTCGTGGAGCAATGCCTTGTGGGACCACCGCGCGATGTCCTCGATGCGCGCGACGAGCGAGTCGTCGTCGAGCTTGAAGACCCGACCCGGCGACCCCGGGTGCCGCAGGATCTCGTCGAAGCTTAGCGAGTCACGCTCCGGCGCGACGCGGCTCCAGAACTCGAGGAGGGCGAACCCGAGCGTGGCGTCGTCGAGCGAAGGCTTCGGCCCGCGCACGAACTCGTAGCGGTGCTCCGTCGGGTCTTCGCGCAGCAGGTGGAGCTCGACGAGGGGCGAGTCGAGGGTGTCTTCCACCGCGAGGGAGCGCGTCGCGCGCGCCGGGACATACGTGCGCAAAAAGACCTCGACGTCGCGGCTCAGGGTCGAAGGCGTCGCGCGCGGCGAGAGCCCCGTCGACTGCAGGTCGCGCAGGAACTCGTCGCGAGTGAACGCCTGACGGTTCCAGGCGCCGAAGGCCCAGCTCCAGGTGGTGGACTTCTCGCGGTGGGTGCTGATCAACCAGTGGAGCAGCCAGAGGGTTCGTGGGTCTTCGAGGTAGGGGTCGGCCCCGGTGACGCCGAAAAGTAGATGGCCGAGAGCGGACACCCGTACTGCCTGTCCGCGCGACTTCGGGGCGTCGGGATCGACCTCGATTACGCGCGTCGTAAGGCCCCAGTGCCGAATGGCCTTGACCATGTTCTTGCCGACGCCGAGCACGACCATCGCTTCGTCGTGGGCGAAGATGTCCGGACGCGTCGCGACCGCATCCACACACTTCTTCGGCCACCCGTATCGGAGCGGAAAGCTCTCGTGCCCCGAGAACGACACTGCCGCGGCCTCAGTCTCCAACCCCTCAATCCCCACTTGTCCGCTCACGGCTCCTCGGCCAAAGGTTCGTCCTGACGAACCAAACCGAACTCGCTCTTAGCATCTTCTGTCTGTCATTTCGACACCATCACTAGTTCGTCCTGACGAACTCATTCATCCCCATCGCTCACTACGCTCCGGCGCGATGCCGCGGCTGGCCGCACCTGATCCGCTCTCAGAGGCCATTGGCCGCCGGGTGCGGGGCCTCCGTACCGAGCTGGGACTCACCCAGGAGCGCCTCGCGTTCGAGAGCGGCACCATCGGCAAGGGGCACCTGTCCGATCTGGAGAAAGGCCTTCTCCGCCCCACCGTGCACACCCTCAAAGGTGTCGCCGATCGCCTCGGAGTTCAGCTCCTCGACCTCGTGACCTTCCCCGAGGAGGGACCGCGGCAGGCCCTCGTCGATGCGACCCGGGCTCTCGCCCCGGTGGCTGTGGCCGAGCTCTTGCGCGACGCACGCCAGCGCCTCCGGGCGGCCGCGCCGGCCCCTCCGCGACGCGATCCGGCGGTGCTCCCTGCCTCCTTCAAGACCCTCCAGGCCCGCGCGAAAGACCGCTTCGTCACCTGTGTTCCGCTCGTCGGCCTCGACCTCGCAGCGGGAGGCTTCCTGCTCGGCGCTACGGACCCGTCGGTCACCTGGGTCGTGCCTCCCACTCGACGGAAGCTTCGCCCCGGGATGTTTATCGCACGCGTCGTCGGCCGCTCGATGGAACCGCGGATTCCCGACGGCGCCTGGTGCCTCTTCAGTTCCCCGGTGGAGGGCGATCTTTGCGACCGCACGCTCCTCGTGCAGCACCGCGGCATCCAGGACGCCGACACCGGAACCAGCTACACCGTGAAGCGCTTCGAGCGCGAAGGCCCCGTTGGCCGCGGTGTCGTTCGGCTGCTCCCGGACAACGCCGACTACCCGGCCATCGAACTCCGCGCGGCGGACGAGTCCGACCTCCGCGTGGTCGCCGAACTCATCGAGGTCTTCCCCGGCTGAGCGGCGGCAGGAGTGCGCTGCCCGGAGGCCGCTCCGACCGCGCCTTTTCGGTACGCTCGTAAGACCGCGAGCGCACGCGAGTCGGGCGCGACGCACGCTGACGACCGAGAGGGTTCTCCCCCTCGCTCACGCTCAGGGTACAACTCGGGGCACGGTCGTTCCGGGGAGCCTGCATCGACACGGGTGGGTGCGCAGATCTTCGGGACCATCGAGTGGCGCACTCGACGGATCCCGCGCGCTATTCCGCGTGTTCGGGTATCACAAGCGCAGGCCATGAAGCGCAACGCACCCGCCCTCGCCCTCTGCTCCGCCCTCGCCGTCTGCTTCGTCGCGCTCCCCGCGGAGGCGCAGTCCGGTGACGACGCCACCCGCCGCGCGCTCGTGCAGCAAGCCGACGGCGCCCAACGCGCGGGCCTCCACGCGCAAGCACTCGCCTTCGGAGTCGCCGCCGGGGAAATCCGCTGGACCCCGTCGCTGCGCATGCTCGTGGCGCAGGAGCACCAGGCGCTGGGCCACCCCCTCGACGCTCTCGACGCAGCGGCGCTGTGCCTCATCGAAACCGGCGCCGACCGCACGCTACGCAACGGCCCGCGCATCCTCGCGGCCTGTCGCACCCTCGTCGAGCAGGCCGAAGCCCAGGTCGGTCGGGTGCGTTTGCAACTCCCCGAAATCCTGCCGTCCAACCTCCGCGTCACCGTCAACGGACAGGAGATTCCGCAGCGCTCCTGGAACCTCGGGTTTCCCGTCCTCGCAGGACACGCCGAGGTGCTCGGCGAGGCCGATGGAATGCTGCCCGCCCGCTCCGCCCTCGATGTCGTCGCGCGCACCGAGCAGACCGTGCGCCTGACGTTTCGACCCGTCCCCCCGCCGCCCCCGCCGCCCCCGCGCCCGCAGCCCGCGCCGCCACCCCCGCGCCCGCTGCCGCCGCCAGTCGTGGACCTTCCGGTCGCGCCACCACCGCCGCCGGTCGTAGTTCGCCCCGCCGTTCCGGTGCGTACGGAGGTCTCGTACCGTGGACAACTCCTGCTCGTCGATCTCCTCGGCGCAGGGCTCATCGGTCTCGGCGCGGGCATCGAGTCGAGCGAAGCAGCCATCACCGGCGCCAGCATCGGGATGCTCGGCGGATCGATCGTTCACTCCATCCACCGTCGGCCGCTGGCGGCGCTGGCCTCCTTCGGCATCCGCGCGGGCATCGTCGGCATCGGCGCACTCGGGGGTTACGCCACCGGGGAGTCCGCGCGCGTTCGGGACAACAACATCCCGATCTACATCGGCATGGGGGTCGGGTACTTCATCGCCGCCATCATCGACGCGGCAGCGCTCGGCACCTACGAGCAGTAGGCGCGAGACGGAAAGAGGGCCCCGTATTCCCGAATATCGGGGCCCATATTCCCGATCAACGCGCAGGCATGCGGAGCGTGCGCGGCGCGACCCAGTAGATGTCCCCGCTCTGGTCGTCGGCGAAGAACATCCGGCCGTCGCGCGCAAACACCAGGTCACTCACGCGCTGGTCGTTGCCGCCGGCAGATCTTCGGCCGAAGCCGCGCACGAAGAACTCCGTCGGCCGCGTCGGGCGGTGCGTGGTGCCTTCCACCGGGGCCCACTGGACGCCCGCGTTGGTCCAGCTTCCGACCCATCCGTGGAGGCCGACGAAGAAGCTGTTGCCGTACGGCGCAGGCCATGAAGCAGGCGCCCAGTCGAAGCCGAAGGGCGTGTCGTGAAGCGGGTACGTCTGCACCGACGCGGCGATGTCCAGGCACGTCCCCGCGGCGGACTGGCCCGGCGTCGGCATCGCGCGGTCTACGCAGCACGGGAAGCCGTACCGGTCGCCCTGGCGCATCTCGATGAGCTTCTCGCGACCACCGATGCTGTCCCAGCCGTCGCCGGAAAGCTCCGCAGCGTAGCAAGCGCCCCACTCCTTGCACCGGATGTACATCGGGTTACGAAACCCATCGACCACCGTCACGCCAGCCTCGGGCATCCCCGCGCCAATCTGCAACACCGACCCCGCGCGAGCCTCCGGTGCCGGGCACTGCGAGATGTCGTACTGACCCATGGACACCAACAACCTACCGTCCGTGCCCTGCGCGAGAGTGTGGGTCCAGCGCACCGATCCAATGAGGTTGGCGACGCGCGCGTGGCGATCGCGGCCGAGCGTCACCGCCCGATCGCCAGAGCAGTACGGCGCGCTCATGACGGCGTCCTGCTGGGTGTAGAGCAACTCGTTGCGGCGAAAGAGCAGGCCGTGGATGGACTCGACCCCGACCATAAAGTTGCGCGGAACGTCGCCGAGGCCGTCGTGGTTGTCGTCCGCCAGCACCATGATCGCCCCCATCCCGGGCGGCGCCCCCCCGGGGGTGCCCGTGCTCGGCGACGACACGAAGAGGTCGTCGTTGGGAGCAAACGCCAGCACGCGCGCCGCCGGAACGTTGCCGTACCTGCGGATGCAGAAGCCATCGGGCACCGTCACCCCGGGGACCGCGGCCAACGGGAGGTCACACCACACAGGGCCCGTAAGGTCGCCGAGAGGCGTCGGCGCAGCGCAAGCCGACGCGTCCCCGGGCACGTCGGCCACCGGAACATCCGTGACGCCCGTGTCCACCGGAGCGCCCGTGTCCACCGGAGCGCCCGTGTCCACGCGGACGCCCGTGTCCGTGGAAACCACCCCGCGATCGGTGGGCGCGCCCGTATCGACGACGCCACCGTCATAAACCGGGGGCTGAGACGACGTCGCGCTGCAGGCCGAGGCGACGACGGCGAGGGTGAATGCGAGTGGACGACAGTTCATGGGATACCGTTGGAGTAGCGGGGCGGCGGTATGGTGGCAAGAGAGTGATGCGATGCGAGGTGATTCGATGGGTCTCCGGGGGGTGCGCGTGAGATGCCATGGATGAGACGCCCGCAGAGCGAAGGCGCGTCGGAGCAACGCTGCTCGTGGTGATGGTCTGCGGCGCGGCAGCGCTGGTGTGGCCGCGAAGGCCGCGCGAAGCGAACTCAGCCGTGACGCACGCGCCGACGGTGCCGACGGTGGGACCGGTGAGCGCCGGGGCGGTGGTTCCGCGGGAGGCGCGCGGGGTGCTGCGGATGGACCTGGCGGGGATGCGACGGACGCCCGCGTTTGCGGGATGGTTCGAGGCCGTACGGTCGGGCCGCGACGACTGCACCGCCGCCCTGGGCGAGCGCATCACCGCGCTCGTCGTGGTCTGGACCTCCACCGCGCTCGACGACTTCGTCCTGGCCGCGGAGGGTCCGATCGACGAGGCCACCTTCCGACGCTGCGCCGGGGTGCACCGCGGACGCTCGCTGGACGTGTTCGCGCGCACCGAAGCCGGGGTGCCCGTGCTGGCGCTCGTCGGCCGCGCCGGGGACGCCGGGACGAGCGCCGCCGAGACGTGGCGCCTGCCCGCGGGGGTCGTGCTGCTCGGCCCCCCCGCAACGCTCCACGCGATGCTTCTCGAGGCGCGCGCACACCCGGACGCCACCGCGGTGACGCCCGACCTCGCGGGGCTGTGGGCGGAGGTTCCGGCGGGGGCGATCGCGGCCGGGGTGCGGCGGCTCAGCCCCGACGCGACGCGCGACCCGGTGCTGGCCCGGGCGCGCGCCGTGAGCGCCTGGCTGAGCGCAGAGGGCGACGCCGCGGTGCTCTCGGCGACGGTGCGCTGCGACGACGCGGCCGGAGCGACGGCGGTAGCGGACGCGCTCGCGGGGCTGCGTCGGGTACTGCCGGACTTCCGCGCAGAGGCCGACGACGACCGGGTGCGGGTGCGCACGACGCTCAACCCGGCGGCGCTCTTGCGGCTGTTTGCGATGCCCTGATTGCGGGCGCGGCGGGTTGGGGGCTTACGAGGCGGGCGGGGCCTTCGCGCGCGGCGACGGCGTGAAAGAAAGCAGCGGCGGGACGTGCGCCCCGGCGTCGCGTCCCCAGAGGTGCATCGCCGCGCGCTCCAGGCCGTGCGGGCCCTCGAAGCGCTGCACCAGGAGCGTCCAGAGTCGGTCGCGGTGATCGACGGCTTCCACGATCGCCGCGGGGGTCGCCCTGGTCCGCGCGCGCTTCGGTCGCAGCACCTTGAGCAGCGCGTTGCCGACCTCACTGGCGACCGTGATGTCTTCCTTCGTGAGCGGGTGCCTCGACTTGATGGCCGCCGCGTTGGCGATGAACAACGCCGCGAGCACGACGCAGTCCGTGGCGACGTCGATGTTGCCGCGACCCTCGCGAATCTTCTCGACGGCGCGCTTCGGGAGGAGCCCCTTGCCGGCGAGCGCAGTGGCGGTGTCGAGCAGCAGCGCGCGCGACGCAAACGCCGTCTTGAGGAGCCGCGCAGTGCTCCCATCGCTGCGGACGGCGCCGCGGTCCACCTGCTCGGCGGCGAAGATCAACGCGAGCGCAAGGTCGGGCAACGCACGCAGCGCGGTGACGTCCGTGCGCGGGAGTTCGGCCCGCAGCGTAGCCCCGTGGGGCTCCAGGGCGACGACGCCGACGGTGGCGTTGTAGTAGGCAAGCGAGCCGTCGTAGCGGAAGGGACGAACGTCCGCGGGGAGAATCTGCAGCGCCGCGGGAAGGAAGGTCTCGAACGCGCGCTGCGAGCCCTCCACCATGGGTACCTCCCGGTCGCGGGCGCTCACGACACTGCGGCCCGCGGCCTTCGACGTGACGGTGCGACCGCCGATCTTCGATGGAGTCATAGAACCTCAATCCCTCCAGTGATGATCGCGTCGGTGACGCACCGACGCAGGGGAGCATCAGGGTGATCGTGCGGTCGGTGCCCGAGCGGTGTCCAGCACGATATGGCCGAGTCAGTGCCGCTGGCGAACGGGCGCACTGCACACTGTGGGTGTGACGCGCGTCGGTGCCGAACGGGCGTCCGAACGCTCTCCCCGGTGCGCGCTCAGCTCGCGGACGGGGGTCACGGCGTGGGTTCGATCTGCGCGCCCAGACGGACGGTCTCCATGGGGACGGTGAGGGGCCTCGCGTCGGCGGCCCCGATGCGGAGGGCGTACCGCTCGCCGGTGCGGATGGACTCCGTGCGTAGCCCCGTCGGGAGCGGGAGCAGCAGGGAGTAGCGGTCGTTTTCGGCCACGGTCCATGCGATCCACGGGCGGGGGACGCCGCGGACGGCGAGGGTGATCGTGGCGGTGACGCGCGTGCCCGTGGGGGCGAGGCCGACGACGCGCGCGCCCCGGACCCGCTCGTAGAGCCAGAGCATCGGCACCGCGGGCGCGACGGCGGGCACGGCCTCGTGGCTCGCAAACACCGGCATGAAGTGCCGCGCGTGGGCGACTCCCTCGTCGGGGATGCCGCCGCCGCCGATCCAGAGGGTGGCGGCGGGCTGCGCGCGAAGAAACGCGGGGTTGGGCGCACGGCCGCCGGTGACCACGTGGCCGGCGTCGTCGAGGATCTCCTGGGAGCGGTCCCACGAGGCGAACACCCCTGGGGAGGCGGTCGAAGAGAGGGCGCACCTCTGCGATGGAGTCCATCCACGGGTCGCGGTGCCCGAGCCAGCCGATCACGCCGGAGACGAAGGCCTGGCGCGCGCTCGGCGCAGCGACGAGGGCGACGACCGTGATCCACGCGCGGGAGCGATCGGGAGCGCGTGAAGATCGCGAGCGCGGCGAGTGCCAGGGGGTGCGATGAGCGTCTCGAAGCGGTTGGATTTCGACACGGCGGTGTCCGATCGGATGGTCATCGTCGGCAAAGGCCTCGGGCGCACGGACGCCGGTCGCCCGGGGGCCGAAGCCGCGCTACGGGTTGACGAACGCCGCGCGCCCTTCGAAGCCCACCGCCGCCGAGAACGCCCGGCAGGTGCCGTCTTCATCGGGGTCGAGGTCGGTGATCGAGAGTATCAGCCGTCGCACGAGTCCCATGAGGTCAGACCCGATGACGAGGGTCTCGGTGGCGGCGATCATTCCCGCGGCAGGAATCCCGCCGCCGATGAGCCCTTCGAAGGTGTCGTCGGCCCGCCATCGGATACGCACCCGCGCGTTCTGGATGGGAATCACGAAGCGCGCCGTGAGCACTGAGATCGGCAGTCCGAGCGCGAAGGGTCCGGCTTCGATGACGCCGTCGCGCATCCGCCCGGTGACGCGGCTGATGGGCTCGGTGCGGAGGGTGTCAAAGGTCTGGCCGGGGTCGATGCGCGCGTCGCTCCCGACGAAGGGGCTGCCGCCCACGCGTCGAAAAACGAGGGTGACACAGGGGTCGTTGCGGCGATCGTCGAGGCCCTCGACGGAGACGGCCAACATCAACTGTCCGTTGTTGATTGCGCCTTGAATCGCCGCGTCGAGGGCTCCGGCGGTGGCGGTGTCGAGCGCAGGAACCAACAGCGACAGTTGGTTATCGACCCCGGGGGTTCCGTCGGGGTTGGTCAGGTCTCGACGACGACAGGAGAGCGAGTCCTCCGCGCCGCTGACGCGTCCATCGAGGTTGAATCCGTCCGAGATGCCCGGCGCGCTCTGACGCAGGAGCACGATCTTCGTCATCACCATCGACTGTTCGGTCGAAGTGACCGGGCACTGCGCGGGCACCGGGGCCGCGAAGGGGTCGATGGCCGTGTCTTCAGCGCACCCGACGAGAGCCGCGAGCAGCGAGAAGAGTCCCAGTCCGCGCAGTACATGCATGAGGGGGCGAACGCTCTCACGAATGGGTCTGAGTTTCACAGGCCGAGGTCGTCGTCGATCGGCTCGGCCGACGGCGGCGGCGCGGGCGTCCGCGGGCGTTGTCCTGCGAGCACTGCGCGGCAGAGGTCCTGAACGTCCCTGGGGAAGTCATTGCGCAGCATCCAGTTGAGAAAGTTGGCGCCGACGTCGAGCATGCGAACGCCATTGTTTTTGCCAAAGGCAATGACTGCGTCGCCGGTCTGGCCCCAACGGATGCGCCCGCACTCCGTCGCCCATTCCGGGCGTCGCCCACCGCTGGCCTGATCGAGCGCGCCGATGTCTTGCGGGAGGTCGGGATACCGCTCGAGCTGCGCGAGGAGCACGTCGAGCGTGGCCTCTGCGTCGGCGACGGCGGAGTGCGCATCGAGCAGTTCGCGGCCGCAGTAGAGCCGCACTGCGTCGGCCAGCTTTCGGGTCTCGTGCTCGCGGAAGATCACGAAGGCATCGACCACGTGAGCCCCGGCGCACGGCCACGCCACGCCCGCTCGCTCGAACTCCGCGCGCAGCATCGGGACATCGAAAGCCCGGAGGTTGAACCCGGCGAGGTCCACGTCGGTCAGGGCGAGCGCGATCTCCGCGGCGACGTCGATGAAGCCCGGGCGACCTGCGACGTCGGCGTCGGTGATCTTGTGCACGGCGGTAGACTCGGCCGGAATCGGGCAGCCCGGGTGCACGAGCCACCGGCGCGACGTGCGGGTGCCATCGGGATCGAGGTGCACGAGGGCGAGCTCGATGATGCGATCGGTCGTCGGGCGGATGCCGGTCGATTCGATATCGAAGCAGACCAGGGGGCGTGTGAGCTGGATCATCGAGCGGAAGCTACTATCCCGCGCCCGGGGGTGGGGTCGAGACGTGGCCGTACCGCCGATCGGGATGGGTCCGATGGGTTCGATGCGCGCCCGTTCATCCGCAGGCGGCGGCCACGGCCACGGCGGTCACGTCCATGTGGAGCGGCGTCGCGCGGCAGGTACCGGGCGCTCGCCGAATCCGTCGGAAATCGTCGAACGTTTGCGAGGGAGATTGGTTCCGCTATGGTTCGCGACCACTCCATGCCCGCACAGCAACCTTCATGGCACGCGATGTCTGTCTCCGACGTCGTTCGCGAGCGCGGCACCAACCTCGAGCGCGGTCTTTCCAACGACGAGGTCGAGCGCCTGCGCGCGCGCTTTGGTTTCAACGCCCTGCCGCTGCCGCCGAAGCCGTCCGTGCTTTTGCAGATCCTGGGGCAGTTTCTCAACCCCTTCGTCGGTACGCTTCTGGTGGCCGCGGGCATCGCCGTCGGGGTCGCCACGATGAGCCACGAGCCCGACGCCCCGCGCGGCCTTGCGCGCTTCAGCGACGCCATCGCCATCCTCACCATTGTCATCGTCAACGCCTTCATCGGCTTTTACCAGGAGCGTAAAGCCGAGAAGGCCCTCGACGCGCTGATGAAGCTCTCCGCAGCCAGGTGCAAGGTGCGGCGCGGCGGGGAGATCGTGCACGCAGACGCCCGGCAGCTGGTGCCCGGCGACCTCGTGCTGCTCGAGGCGGGGGACAAGGTTCCGGCCGACCTGCGGCTGGTGAGCGTGACCGAGTTGCAGACCGTCGAGGGCGAACTCACCGGCGAGAGCACCCCGGTAGAGAAGCTCGCGGAAGCGGCTGTTTCCACGGATGCAGGCGTCGGCGACCAGGTCACCATGGCCTTCTCGGGCACCACGGTGGTGCACGGCGAGGCGCGCGGCGTCGTCGTCGCCACCGGCAGCGACACGCAGGTCGGCCGCGTCGGCAAGATGCTCGCAGACGTCACCAAGCAGCAGTCGCCGCTGGAAGCGCGGCTCGACCAGTTCTCCGCGCAGATTCTGTGGGGCACGCTGGCCCTGAGCGCGCTGCTCTTCCTCATCGGGTTCGTGAAGGGCCACTTCGCCTGGCACGCGCTGCTGCTGACGGCGGTGAGCGTCGCGGTGGCGGTGATTCCCGAGGGGCTGCCGGCCATCACGTCGATCACCCTCGCGCTCGGAATGCAGCGCATGGCGCAGCGCGGCGCGGTGGTGCGCAAGCTCGCGGCGGTGGAGACCCTCGGGTGCGCCACGGTCATCTGCTCGGACAAGACCGGCACCCTCACGCGCAACGAGATGACCGTGCGCGCGCTCGTGGTGGACGGCAGCGCGCTCGACGTCACCGGCGAAGGCACCGACCTCGCGGGAGAGTTTCGCCTCGCGGGCGCGAAGGTCACTGCGCTCCCCGCCGCGGCGCTGCAGGCCATCCTGGCAGCGGTGATCGCCAACACGGCCTCGCTGCTCCGACGCCCCGACGCCGCTCCGCAGCTCACCGGCGACCCCACCGAAGGGGCTCTCCTGGTGCTCGGCGAGAAGGCAGACGTGCACCGCGACGCATCGATGGCCGAGCGCGAGGCGGTGCTGACCATCGCGTTCAACAGTGCCCGCAAGCGCATGACCGTGGTGACCCGCGAGCGCGTCGATGGGCAGAGCGCCCTGGTGGCGCGCAGCAAGGGGGCCATCGACGTGCTGCTGCCGCTCTGCACGCACTGCCTCACGGCGGACGGCGTGGTGGCGCTCGACGACGCGCGGCGGCAGGGCATCCTGGCGATGGCCGAGGAGATGTCCGCCCGGGCGCTGCGGGTGCTGGCGCTGACCGAGCGCACGATGCCCGACGGAGAGGTCGATCGAGACGCGGCGGAGCGTGGGCTTACCTACCTCGGTATGGTCGGGATGATCGACCCTCCCCGGGCGGAGGTGAAGGCGGCGGTCGAGGAGGCGCGCGTCGCGGGCATCCGCGTGGTGATGATCACCGGCGACCACCCGATCACGGCGGTGGCGATCGCGAAGGAGTTGGGGCTCTGGCGCGACGACGCGATCTCCCTGACCGGGGATGACCTGCGGCGCATGGACGACGCGGCGCTGACCGCGGCGTTTGCGCGGGTGCGGGTGTTTGCGCGGGTCGATCCGGAGCACAAGCTGCGCATCGTCAAGCTGATGCAGGCGCGGCACGACGTGGTCGCGATGACCGGCGACGGGGTCAACGACGCGCCGGCGATCAAGCAGGCGGCGATCGGCGTGGCGATGGGCCGCGGTGGCACAGACGTGGCGCGCGAGGCCGCGGACATGGTGCTGCAGGACGACAACTTCGCGACCATCGTGGAGGCGGTGCGCGAGGGCCGCGCGATCTACCGCAACATCCAGAAGTCGATCTTCTTCCTGCTGAGCTCCAACGCGGGGCTGTGCATCGCGGTGTTCGCGGCGAGCTTCTTCTCGCCGCACGTGGTGCCGCCGCTGACGGCGCTGCAGATCCTCTGGATCAACCTGGTGACCAACGGGCTACCGGCGCTGGCGTTGGGCGTCGATCCGGCAGAGGCGGGGCAGATGCAGGAGGCGCCTCGCGCGCCGGACGCGCCCATCATGGGCCGCCGCGACTGGCTCGGAATCATGCTGGTCGGCGTTCTTATGGCGGCCGCGGCGATGATCATCTACGTGTTGCCGATCTGGTCGGGGCACACCGCGCACGAGATCGAGCGCTCGAAGTTGTCGATGGTGTTTACGTTGCTGGCGGTGTCGCCGCTGGCGCACGCCTTCAACTGCCGCTCGCGCACGGCGTCGATCTTCTCCCTCGGGCTCTTCTCCAACCCGCTGTTGGTGCTGGCGGTGCTGGTTTCCGGGGCGATTCACATGATCGCCCTCGCGGTACCCGGGCTGCAGCCGGTGTTTCGCACGGACCACCACTGGACGGTCATCGAGGTCGTCGTGACGCTCGGTCTGTCCCTGCTGCCGGTGCCCGTGATCGAGATCGTGAAGATCGTCCAGCGGAGAACGGCGAAGGCACGCCCAGCGGCCTGAGAGTCGGCGCCCGGGGCGAGATTCTTCAGTCCGCGCAGTACCCGGAGATCACCTTCGACTCGACCCGGATCACCGGTGACCGACGGCAGATACACAGTCGACGGCGCGCTCACGATCCATGGGAAGTCGAAGCACGTCGCCGTGGCCGTGAAGCGGGACGGAGAGCGGTACCTCGGTGATCTCCCGATCGACCCGCGCGACTTCGAAATCAAGCCGTACTCCGCGATGTTAGGCACGCTGCGCATGCAGCCGATGCGGAAGATCGTGGTCGAAGTCCCGGCGGCCTGAGGGGCGGTTCAGTCCGTCGGCAGCGTGCCTTCGAGGTGCAGCAGGCGCATCGACACCTCCGCGCCCGCGGCGGTCAGCGCGTCCACCACCGCGTCGCCATCGTCAATGACGGCGCGCACGCTCGCCTGTCCGGGCAGCGCGTGGGGCCGCAGCGCCTCGAGCAGCGCACGCACCTTCGCGGTCCCCTTCACGCGAAACGGAAACGCCCCGGGAAACGCCGGATCGAAGCACGCGAGGCCCTCCCATTCCCCGCCGTCGCGCAGGCCCACGAGCACCCGGCCGGGCTGCGCGCGCACGAACCCGAGCTGCCCCTCCGGGAGGTCGAAGGCGCGCTCCGCCGTGGTGTCATCGGCGGCGTCGAGCGGGCGCGCAGTGACCGTGGGCGATGACGGCGGCAGCGCGGCGACCGACGCCCACGCGATGATCATCTCCGTCGAGGGGTAGGCCTCGGTCAGCCCGAGCGAGCGGTAGAGCCCGAGCGCCACGGTGTTGTCGGTCTTCACGTTGAGGCACCAGCGCTCGCAACCACGATCGCCGAAGCGCCGCCCCGCGGCCCGCATGAGCGCCCGGCCCAGACCACCGCCGCGCGCCTCCGGGGCGACGACGAGGTGCCGCACGTACCCCGTCCGCGGGAGCGTCTGGCCGTAGAGGTACGCGACCACCGCGCCGTCGCGCTCGCCGAAGAGGGTGTGCGGGCCGATGTCCTTCACCCAGCGCTCCGGGCCCGGGATGCGATCGGTGGTCTCGAGCAGCGGAAAGAGACGGACGAAGCTGGCGTACTCGTCGAGGCGCGCGGCACGGATGGTGGTCATGCGCGCGGCAGGGTACGCGATGGGCGACGGCTCGCGATCGTCGCGCTCCGGCCTCACGCCCCAGCTTTTACCGTCGCGGTAAAGCCCGTGAGCGCGGCCCCCTCCAGCACCTTCTTCTCCAATAGCAGCGCCCAGAGCGCCTTCAGCAACTCCCGGTGCGTCCCGAGCATCTCCGTCGCGCGCCGCTGCTCCGCCGCCAGGATCCCGTCGATCGCCGCGTCGATTTTCACCTGCCGGTCTTCGCTCGCTCCGCTGCCGCGTTGACCCGACTCGTCCTCCAGCATCACCCGCGGGCCCAGCGTCCCGCTCATGCCGTACTCCTGCACCATCGCCCGCGCGATCTGGTTGCACTGCTGCAGGTCGGCGTACGCCCCGACGCTCACCTCCCCCAACACCATGCGCTCCGCGGTCTGGCCTCCGAGGCCCACGCAGATGTCCGCGCGCATCTCGTCCTCGGTGGTCACGTACGGCCGCGTACGCGCCGCGCGCAGCACGTAACCGAGGGCGCCCTCCTGGTCTTGCGAGATGCAGATGCGCTCCGGCGGAGTGGCCTTCGGAAGCAGCATCGCCAGCAGCGCGTGCCCCGCCTCGTGGAGCCCAATCACCCGCTCCTCCTCGGTGCTCAAGATGATCGCCCGGCGCGTCTTGCGCTGCAGCGCGCGATCGACGTCCTCCGCGGTGAAAACTGCGCTCCCGGTGCGCAGCGACTGGCGCTTGAGCGCGCGACACACGGACTGCAGATGGTCGCCGGAAAAAGGGATGTTCTTCTCCCGATCGGCGAGGCCCTCGGTGCGCCGCACGAGGTGCGCGATCAGCGCGTCGGACAGCCCGAGCCCGAAGCGCTGGCTGTAGATCTTCGCGATAGCAGTGCGGTCTTCCGCCGTCGGTGCAGGAATCTCGATCAGAAACTCGAACCTCCCCGGTCGCATCAGCGCCCCATCGACGCTGGTGAGGAAGTTGGTCGTGGCCACCACGAAGACCATCTCGTTCTTGCGGAAACCGTCCATTTCCGTGAGCAACTGGTTGACCATCGAGTGCTCCACGCCCGACCCGGTGTACGTCCCGCGCTGCGCCGCAAACGCGTCGATCTCGTCGAAGACCACCACCGTCGGCGCGCTCTGCCGCGCCTGGCGAAACACCCGCCGGAGGTTCTCCTCCGATTCGCCGACCCACTTCGACTTCAGCTCCGGCCCGGACACGATGATCACGCTCGCGTTGATGGCCGTCGCAATCGCCTTGGCGAAGTACGTCTTCCCGGTGCCCGGCGGCCCATGAAAGATTACACCCCTTGGTAAAAGTGACTCGATCGCCGCGATGTCCCCTTCGGTGCCCACCGCCTCCTTGCGGCGCATGAGATCGATGAGTTCTTCCTTCAGGCGCGTCTTCACCTCGGTGTACCCGCCGATGTCGGCGTCGAGATCTACCGCGGGCAGTTCGATGTCCTCGGTGACCGTCTGCTTGCGAATCTCCGTGTACACCTCCGCCGCCAGCGAGCGCCCCGCCGGAGCTTCGCGCCGCGCCTCAAGCTCGCAGAACAACCGGCGCAGCCGCACTGGGTTCAACCCCGAGACGTATTTGTACATCCCGAACGGATCGAACTCCGTCGCGTGCAGGGCCTTCGCCTCGCGCTGCGTGATGATCTTCGGCAGCGCCTCGCGCGGAATCCCGGTGATCTCCCGCTTCGCCGGAAACACCCCGCGGATCACCTTCGGAATCTCGAAGCTCGGATCACGGAACCCGAGCAGCACCGCCTCGGGGTTCTCGTAGAGCAGCGGAATCGACTCGCGCGCCTCGAGGGTGAGCCCCGTGTGCGTGGTGGTCAGAACATCGAGATGGAGCAGCACGATGAGCGTGCGGTCCACGCTCCCGCGGATGGCCTCGGTGAGCTGCTCGAGCATCCGCGGCAAGTTGCCCCGGGACGGAACATCCGGCGCCGGGCGGCCGTCGATGACCACCAGCTTCGGACCGTCCTTGGTGCGTCGCAGCCGCGCGCGCACCGCAAGGTAGAGGTACAGCGAGAGGTCCTTGTCGCACTCGACAAGCACGGACGTGCCGCGACGCAGACGCTCCTCGATAAAGGTGATGTCCGCCGCGCAGGCGGCCTCGACGGCGTCCTCCACACGCAGTGCGGTGGGAAGCGTGGCGATGGGGATCGTTCGGTTCACGGTGCCTCTCCTCGCGCGCAGCGTAGGACCAACGCACCGGGCGCGCCCACCCGAAGACACCGCGGCGGTGCGTATGGTAACACTCATGTTACATGCACGTCCTCGATGCACTCGGTAGCCCCGTGCGACGCGAGATCCTCCTCCGACTGCGCAGCGCGCCCCTTTCGGTCGGCGCCCTGGCCGAACATTTCCCGGTGAGCCGCCCGGCCATCTCGCGCCACCTGCGCGTGCTCGAGGAGGCCGGCCTCGTCGAGCAGCGCGAGCGCGGCAGCCGCAACGTGTACGCCATCCGCGTGCAGGGGTTTCGCACCGTGCAGACCTTCCTCGACAGCTTCTGGGACGCCGCCCTCTCCCGCCTCGAAGAGCTTGCCGAGAAGTGATCGAGAAGATGGGCGCGCTGCGGTGCGCCGCGGGAAATTGTTGAGTTGGTAATGTTGGGGTTACCACCGGGCGCTTAAAGTCGTTCAAGACGCGCACCACCATCAAGGCCGCCCCCGGGCAGAAGGTCACCGTCCACGCGAAGATCTCTCCCGGCCGCGCCTTCCCGGTCACCGTGGCGCATGGTGTGGTCGTCGGGCATGCCGCATGGGCTCTTCGCACCGCTCATCACGCGCTCGATTCCCGACCTGCAACCGGCCTTCGACGAGTTCGCCGCGTGCCTCAAGAAACGCGCAGAAGCTGCGTAGTGTGCCGCGTGTCGCGGGGGCACATGACGTCCCCGCGGGGCCGATGCTAGGGTTCGCGCTTCTATGCGATCGGCCAGCTTCTCCCGCTGTTTCGCCCCCATTTTCCTGGGCGCCCTCCTCGGCTGCGCTGGCAACACGACGGTGCCCTCCGGCGAGGCCGACGTCCCGCAGTTTCTCCCCGACGGCGGCATCGATTTCGACACCGGAACTCCATCCGTAACGTGCCCCGACGGACAGACCCGCTGCGGCGACGCCTGCTTCGACCTCACCAGCGACCGCGTCCACTGCGGGTCTTGCGAGCGCGCCTGCGGCGACAGCGAGTCGTGCACCTCCGCCATCTGCCGCGACGTTTGCACCGGCGGACAGACCGTCTGCGGCGGCGCCTGCGTAGACACCACCACGGACCCCTCCCACTGCGGCGCCTGCGACACGGCCTGCACCGCCGCCCAGACCTGCGCATCCGGCGCGTGCCAGGCCGCCGCGATGTGCACCGATGGACAGATCGACTGCGGCGGCGCGTGCGTGGACACCAACGTCGCTTTTTCCCACTGCGGCGGCTGCGGCCAGGCGTGCGCCGCGGGCGAGCGCTGCACCGACGGCGCGTGCTCGCCCAGCACCTGCCCGGGCGCGCAGACCCGCTGCGGCGCAGCCTGCGTAGACACCACCAGCGACCTCGGCAACTGCGGGGCGTGCGGAAACTCCTGCGCCGCGGGAGAGAGTTGCGTCGCGGGGGTCTGCCAGGGCTCCTGCGCGCCCCCGCGGCGGACTTGCCCAGCCGGGGCGATGATGGTCTGCGCGGACCTCACCAGCGACAGCGCCAACTGCGGCGCTTGCGGTCGCGCGTGCTCCATGGGGCAGCGCTGCACCGCCGGGAGTTGCGTGTGCCCGACCGGGCAGGTCGCATGCGGCGCGCAGTGCACCGACACGCGCACCGACATGGCCAACTGCGGCGCTTGCGGGACGGCCTGCGCGGCCGGCACGTCGTGCAGCGCCAGCCGTTGCGCGTGCGCGACGGGGCAGACGATGTGCGGTACCCGGTGCACCAACCTCCAGGCCGACTCCACCCAGTGCGGAGCGTGCGGTCGCGCCTGCCCGAGCGGAACAACCTGCAGCGCCGGAGTCTGCGGCACCGTGTGCCCCACCGGGCAGACCCAGTGCAGCGGGCGCTGCGTCAGCGTGCAGACCGATGCGGCCAACTGCGGCGCGTGCGGAACGGCCTGCGCTGCGGGCACGGCCTGCGCTGCGGGAAGCTGCGGTTCGAGCAACAACGCGCGGGCCTCCGCGCGGGTGATCACTCTGGGCGCGGCGGAGACCACCGTCACGGGCACCACCGCGGGTGCGACCCACGACGGACCGACGGTGCCGTGCGGATGCACGAGCGGGGCGGACGTGTGGTTTCGGTTTACGTTGACGCAGCGCGAGGTGGTGTACCTGGACACGGCGGGTTCGGCGCTCGACACGTCGCTGTCGATCACCGACAGCCTCGGCGTGCCGGTGCCGGCGCAGGCGGCGGCGGGCAACAGCAACCTCGGGCTCTGCAACGATGACAGCGGTTGCTCGGCGGGCGCGTCGGGGTTCACCAGTGGGCTCAGTTCACGCACCGCGGGCGTGCTGGGCGCGGGCACCTGGTACGTCGCCGTCGGCGGCTGCGGAACAGGCGCCTTCACGCTGCGGGTGCAGCACCTCGCGACCACGCTGGGTTCGTTTTTCTACGAAGGGCGACTGCAGGGCGACAGCACCACATCGACGATTCTGGTGGGCACAAACCGCCTCGCGGGAAGTTGTGGCGGAATCGCCTCGGGTGAGGATGTTCGTTGGTTTGTGACGTGCGGCGGGACGCAGCAATTCTTCAGCCTGTGCGCGAGCGACGGCGGGACGTACACGCGCCGTAACAGCACCGCGACCTTCGACCCGACGATGTACATCCGCAGTGCCATCACCGGCTCCGAGAGCGCCTGCAACGACGACGGCGGAACCGCGGGCGGCAGCAACTGCCGGGGCACCGGCACCGGCGACCTGACGAGCAGCTACGGCTCGCGGCTCAACAACGTGAGCACCTCGCGTGGCCTGCACGGGGTCGTCGTCGATGAGCGCAGCGGCGGATCGGGCATGAGCTACACGCTGCGGTACATCGTCCGGTAGTTTCGCGCGCATACATCGGTGTAGCGTGTCGAACATGGCGAGTTCCGTGGGCCGGGTACTCACAATCGGCGCGATGGTTTTGGCGATTCCCGCGGCGTGCATCGGGGCGGTGGCGCTCTACGGTCGGGCGCTCTCGGAGAGCGAGGTCGGCGTCGGCACCCTGGTCTCCCCGGCGGAGGCCCGCGCCCGGCTCGAGGCGGCCCGCGAGCGGTTTCGCGCCATGACGCCCGCGCAGCACCTCGCAGAGGCGCGCCGCGCGCTCGATCAGGGCTACGACGAAGCCACGCACACCGGCGGCAGCTTCGCCGGCTTCGATCACCACGCAGAAGCCATCGCGGAGGGGACTCCCGAGCACGCCGAGCTCGCGCCGCTGCGCGCGGAAGTACAGCGACGACGGGTGCATCTCTTCGCGCTGGCGCATGGGCGCGTCGGGCAGTTCGTCCACGACCACCCGGAGGTGGGCGCCGCCGACGCGGGCCGTCAGCGAGCGATGCGCGCCGCGCTCGCGAGTGGCGTCGATGAGCTGTCCCGCCGCGGCCTCGGATGCGTGCACGTCGCAGACGAGGCCAACACCACGCTGCGCTTCGACCACGGCGACTGCGACCAGGGCATGCTCGACGCCATCGCGCGCCCGGACAACACCGCAGGACTGCGCACGTACGGCTTTCGCAGGGTTCGCTGCGCCAACGGCCAGGGCGTCATCGAACTCTAAACGTCTCCCCGTACTACTCCCCCAACGCATTCGCGGAGTCATCCGTTGCAGCGACGCGCGCTCGGAACCCACGGCCTCACCGTCTCCGCCCTGAGCCTCGGCTGCAATGGGGATGAGCGACCTCTATTTGGGCCGCGACGATGCCGAGTCCCTCGCCACCCTTGAGCGCGCCCTCGACCTCGGCGACACCTTCCTCGACACCGCGGAGATGTACGGCCCGTACACCAACGAAGAACTCCTCGGCCGCTTTCTCCGTGGGCGTCGCACGCGCGTGGAGATCGCCACGAAGTTCGGCATCCGGCGTGATGCGACCAACCCCGCCGGGCGCGTGCTCGACGGCTCTCCGGGAAACGTGCGCCGCTCTGTCGAGAGCACCCCATCACGGCTTTACAGACCGAGTATTCGCTCTGGAGCCGCGATCCAGAAGATGGCGTCCTGGCTGCCTGCCGAAGCCTCGGCCTCGGCTTCGTGGCGTACAGCCCACTCAGGCGGGGCTTCCTCACCGGACAGATCAAGTGCTTCGAAGACCTCGCGGCGGACGGCTACCGCCGCCAGAGCCCGCGCTTCCAGGGCGACCACTTCCAACGCAACCTCGACCTGGTCGCACGCCTCCAGGAGATCGCTCGCGAGAGGGGCTGCACCGCCTCGCAGCTAGCGCTCGCGTGGGTGCTGGCGCAGGGCCTCGAGGTGGTCCCCATTCCGGGCACCAGGCACCGCACTTACCTGGAAGAAAATGTCGCCGCGGACCTCGCGCGCATCCACCAGGCCGCGCCGCCCGCCGTCGCCGCGGGGCTGCGCTACCCGGCGGCCATGATGGGTTTCATCGCGCGATAGAGGCGTGCGCTCAGATCAGAGGTAGCCGCAGATCGCCGGGGCGCCGCCCGTCCCGGGGATGCAGGTCAGCGGCGCGGTGCAGTCAGCGTTGGTCGCGCAGGTCTTGAAGAGGCACTCGCCGAGGTTGTCGAGGCGCTCGCCCGCGTCGTCGAGGGCCTGATCCGGTGCGAGGTGCGTCGGGTCATCGGGGCAGCGCGGGGTGACCGCAAGGTTGATGTGGCTGCCGCACTGTCCCTGCGTGTCGAGGTCGCCGATCTGGTAGCAGATTCCACGGCACTGGCGGTTTCGCGCGGGCGTGCCGGTCTCGACGGTGGGATCGCAGGGCTCGCCGTCGGCTCGCGCGGTCATGTCCACGGCCTCGCCGCAAAAACCCAGGCGGAGGTTGCACGGCATGCCGTTGCACTGGCTGTCGGCCGTACAGAAGAGATCGCAGCCCACCACGTCGGGATCGTAGGTCTCGTGCGTAAACCACCAACCGGTGCACACCTGACCCGCCCGACAGGCGCCCGGGGTCCCGGTGCGAGCGGTGGGACTGCACACGCGGGTACAACCCGAGATGGCGTCCGCGCCGTCGCCGTAGGTGAGGCACGTGCTGCCCGCTCCGCCGCACTGTTCGCGCTCGCGCACCTGGCTCGGGTTGTCGGTGCACTCGGCGAAGCAAAACCCTCCCGGAACCTCGGTGTCGCAGGTCAGAACCGCACCGCACTCGCTGTCCATCGTGCAGGTGAGACCCGCCCGCGAGGGACCCGCATCGACGGTGCCGCCGTCCGTGCGCGAGGCGTCCGTTCCGCCATCGGTGCGCGCGTCGGAGCCGCCCACGACGACATCGCTTCCGCTGCCCCCGTCCACCGGCGGAGCGGTCGAGCCCGCGGAACAACCGACCCCAACCATGAGCACCAGCACCGACGTTAGAGCGACTCTCATGTGACACCTTCAAAGGGTTGTTGTGCGACAGCACAACGGAAGGTCGCGACTCTACACGACGGTTTCGTGGGTGTGCGCTCGCACAGGCCGGGCCCCTGCGACAATCTTCCTGCACAGAGGATTTGCTGTAGGTTGCGCACCGAGGGTGGGTAGGACCCAACCCCTCCGCGGAGAGATCAAAATGCGAACGAACTTCATTCTTGGGACGGCACTTCTTATGGCCGGCATGGTCGCGGGCTGCAGCGACGACGCCACCACGGCCGACGCCAGCACCGCCACCGATACGGGCACCGCCACCGACACGGGCACCGCCACCGACACGGGAACCGCCACCGACGCGGGCGCCGCCACCGACACGGGCACCGCCACCGACGCAGGAACCGCCACCGACACGGGCACGGCCACCGACACGGGCACCGCCACCGACGCGGGAACCGCCACCGACGCGGGAACCGCCACCGCCGTCATCCACGGCTGCACCGCGGCGATGTACGCCGACCGAAGCGCCACCGCGGGCGACCGCACCGTCGCGTTCGGCGGAGCGGCGGGCCTCACCTACACCCCCAAGTGCCTCACCATCGCGGCGGGCCAGACCGTGACCTTCACGGGTTCGTTCAGCGGCCATCCGCTCCGCGGCGGCGTCGCCCCGGGCGAGACCGGCACCGGCGCGACCCAGAACCCGATCGCCAACATCGCCGCCGGAACGTCAATGCCCTTCACCTTCCCCGCGCCGGGTCTCTATCCGTACTACTGCGTGTTCCACGCGGGTTCGGGCATGGTCGGCGTGATCCAGGTTCGCTGAAGCTCCGCCTCCGTTTTACCGCAGACAGAGCGCGATCGCGGTCCCCTCAAAAGACGTCCCGATGGGCATACACCGCATGCCCATCGGGCACAGCCGGTCGTTGCAATACCTGGAACAGTAACCCGGTGAGCTCGGACTCGGGCTCGTCCCCTGACAGAGTCCCATCGCACAGTCCGCGCCGATCGCGCACGCCCCGTTGACGGCCCCGCTCCCGGTCACCGAGCGTCGGCACACGAGGTACACGTCCGTGCCGTCGATCCACGGCCGGCACGCGAACCCGCTCGGGCATCCGCCTGCGGGAGTACAGCCCTGCACGCAGACGTTCATCTCCCCGTCGCAGACACCGCTGCGGCAGAGCGGCGACGTGCCTGGTCCGCACGACGCGCCAAGCTCATTGCTCCCCGCGATGTCCCCGCCGCTCGCCTGAATCGGTGGCACGCAGACGCGCTCTCCCCCGATCACCTGACACTCGTACGGCGGCAGTACGACCGCCCCGACGCCCGTCACGTTGATGGTCATGCGCCGCGGGCAGTCGCTCGCGCTCGTGCAGCGCGAGGTGCACCCCTGGAAGCCACCCGCCATGCCGACGCAGAGGTTGGAGGTGCAGTCGGTTCCGACACCGCATGGCTGCTCGGCGGAGATGCACACCCGCTGTCCGGCGCCGACGTCCTGGCAGCCGTAGCCCGCGGGGCACTCCGCCGCCGTGCGGCACTCGTGGGTGCAGTGCGCCACGAGGAGGGCCATCGGGTTGCCGATGCAGAACCGCGCGCAGGGCACCGCCGTTCGGGCGTCGCACGCCAGGCCGGTGTCGTCGAGCACGCACCGCGCGGCCCGGCCCGCGGGGGGACTGTCGCAGAGAAAACCATCGCCGCACTCCGACGTCGCCAGGCACCGCCGCGTGCAGAACCGCGCACCGCCGCCCGTCGTGAGGCACTCGCCGCTCGCGCAGTCCCCGTTCGTTGAGCACGGATCGAGGTACCCCGCGCGCCCGATCGGCATCCCGAGATCCACGGGCACCCCGAGATCCACGGGCATCCCGAGGTCCACTGGGGGAAAGCCCACATCGGTCACCGCGGGCACGTCTACCGCCACCGGCACATCCGGCACCGCGGGCACGTCCATCGCCACCGGGACATCCCGCGCCACGGGCACATCCGTCCCCACGGGCACATCGTCCGGCGCGTCCTTCGGCATCACCCCGGCGTCGGCGTTCACGCTCTGGCAGCGCCCGCGGTCGCGGTTGCAAAACGACCCGTCGTTGCAGTCGCGGTCTTCGAAGCAGTCGTAGCGGCACTGGTGGTCCGAGCCGCAGTACGTCCCGACGTTGCAGTCCGAGTTCAGGTCGCACGCACCGGACGCGCAGTGCGTCGTGGCCAGCGCCGAGCCCACCATCAGCGCCATCACACGCAGCGCCGAGGACCATGCATTTCGAGCGTTCCGGGGAGTGCCCATCGTGGGTCCACTGTAGATCGCGATCGGCCTCGCGGGCGATGGTTTGTCAATGCTAGCGTCCTCGAAGATGGCGCGTAGATGGGGTCAGGATGGTGGGTGGACGTTCGCGATGTGGGCGCTTCTGGCCGGCTGCGCGCGGAGCCCCAGCACCATCCGTGGCCCGCTGCTCGTGGAGGTCACCGCGACCCGTGCCACCTTCGACGCAGGCGCTCCCGTGACGCCCGTCGTCGCCGTGGCCGTGGCCCCCAGCGATCCCAGCGACGTGGCCGTGCCCGTGGAAGTTTTACACGACAATGTAAGGCGCTTCCGTGGACAAGACGAGGAGGCACTGCTTCGGGCGATGGCGACGCGGCCTGTGGTGCGCGTGCTTCATCGGTTCAGCAGCAGCACATTGGTTTTCCACTGCGACCTGGGCGACGGGGTGGAGATCGCGTTCAAGCCGGCCCGCCGGGGCGAGCACCAATGGTGGAAGCACGAGGTACTGGCCTACCGCCTGGCGCGCGTCCTGGGCATCGTCGACCGGGTGCCGCCTGCGGTGAGTCGCAGGGTGCCGGCGGCGTTGATCGAGGGTTTCGCGCACGACCGCGACCTCATTCGCGAGCGCGACGGGAGCATCCGCGGCGTGGCCATCACATGGATGCCCGTGCTTCATTCATCAGGGCTACACACGGCCGAAGCGCGCCACGAGTGGACCCGTTGGATGTCCGCCCGGCACGACATCCCTCCCGCGCACCGACGGCGCGCCGGGCAGATCGCTTCGCTCATCGCTTTCGACTACCTGCAGGCCAACTTCGACCGCTGGAACGGCGGCAACGTCCCCCTCGACGAGCACGAAGACATGGTGTTTCGCGACAACAACCGGGGGTGGTTTCTCGAGAACCTGGTGCTCGCGGACAACGGCTGGGTGGTGAACCTCGAGCGCATCCCAGCCTCGCTTCTGGCGGGCGTCGAGCGCGCGACCGCCGACGCGGTGCGGGCGGAGGTGCGACGCGACGGGCTCCCCTTTCACCGTCTGGAGACGGCGGGTTACTGGGCGGCGTATTCAGCGCGGCGCACGGCGCTACTCCGCCGCATTGCTGCGGCCATCGCGGAGCACGGGCGCGAACGGGTGCTGTTGGACGAGTGACGGGGCCTTGGGCTATGTGCCCGGCCGCTATGTCCACCGACGGAATCGACGGCCACACGCCGCGGCGCACCTTCGCGATCATCTCGCACCCCGACGCGGGCAAGACGACGCTGACCGAGAAGCTGCTGCTCTACGGGGGAGCCATCCATCTTGCCGGGGCTGTGCGCGCGAGCAAGGCGCGACGCCACGCGACCTCCGACTGGATGGACCTGGAGAAGCAGCGCGGCATCTCGATTACGTCGAGCGTGATGCAGTTTCCGTATGCGGGTACGCGCTTCAACCTCCTCGACACGCCGGGCCACCAGGACTTCAGCGAGGACACCTACCGCACGCTCACGGCGGCGGACTGCGCGGTGATGCTCATCGACGTGGCGAAGGGCGTGGAGGCCCAGACGCGCAAGCTGTTTCAGGTATGCAAACTGCGCAGCACGCCCATCGTGACGTTCATGAACAAGCTCGATCGCCCGGGGCAGGACCCGTTCGATCTGATGACCGAGGTCGAGCACCTTCTGGGCATCCGGTGCGTGCCGATCACGTGGCCGATCGGGATGGGACCGGACTTCAAGGGAGTGTTCGACCGCGAGAGCAACCAGGTGTTGTTGTTTCATCGCAACACCGACCACGGCGCGAGCATGTCCGAGCAGAAGATCGTCGCGGCGGACGATCCGGCGCTCGAAGAGATTCTCGGGGAGTCGCTCTACAAGACGTTTCGCGAGGAGTCCGAACTGGTGGCGGGCGCGGGAGAGCACTTCGACATGGAGCGCTTCGCCAGGGGGGAGATCACCCCGGTGTTCTGGGGCAGCGCGATGACCAACTTCGGGGTCGAGCCGTTCCTGGAGAAGTTTCACCGGTTTGCGCCGCCGCCGGGGCCGCGCGGCTCGTCCAAAGGGCTGATTCAGCCCGCGGACAAGCAGTTCTCGGCGTTTATCTTCAAGGTGCAGGCGAACATGGACAAGGCCCACCGCGACCGGGTGGCCTTCATGCGCGTCTGCTCGGGGAAGTTCACGAGCGGGATGTGGGTTCGCCACGCGCGGCTCGGCAAGGACGTGCGGCTCTCCCGGCCGCAGCAGTTCTTCGCCCAGGAGCGCACCGCGGTGGACGAGGCGTGGCCGGGCGACGTGCTCGGGGTTTTCGACCCTGGAATGTTCCGCATCGGGGACACGCTGCTCACGGGGGAGAACTTCTTCTTCGACGCCGTTCCGCGCTTCTCGCCAGAGCACTTCGCCCGGCTCCGCGCGAAGGATCCGTCGCGTCGCAAGCAGTTCATCGCGGGCCTGTCGCAGCTCTCCGAGGAGGGCACGGTGCAGGTCTTCAACTCCCCCGGCCAGGAGCAGATTCCGGTGCTCGGCGTGGTGGGTCAGCTCCAGTTCGAGGTGCTGCAGCACCGGCTGGAAAACGAGTACAGCGTCGAGGTGATTCTCGAGCCGCTGCCCTACCAGCACGCGCGCTGGGTGCGCGGCGAGGGCGCGTCCATCGATAACCTGGAAGACAAGGGCTACGGCGCCTGCGTCCTCGATCAGGACAAGCGCCTGGTGATTCTCTTCAAGAGCGACTGGGCGATGAGCGTCGCGCAGCGCGACTACCCCAGGCTGACCTTCTCGGCCACCGCCACCTGGGAGCACGAGTAGAGCCGTCCCTGAGGGGTGTCGCAGAGCCAACGAGCGCGTTGTTCGCTTGTGAAGTTGGTTGCGGGGATTCATTCATCGGGGATGCCGACGCTCGTACAGCTCGCTCCGGGCACCCTCTTCGCGAACGATTTCCGGGTGGTCCGCCCGCTGGCTGACGGCGGGATGGGATCGGTCTACGTGGTCGAGCAGCTGAGCACCGGCCGCGAGCGCGCACTCAAGCTGATGCACCCGCAGTTTGTGGCCGACCCGGCCAATCGTCGGCGCTTCGCCGAAGAGGCGCGGGCGGGCTCGCGCATCGAGAGCGACCACGTCGTGGAGGTGATCGCCTCCGGGGTTGACGAGGCCTCGGGCAACCCGTGGCTCGCGATGGAACTCCTCCACGGCGAGACCCTTCACAGCCGTATAGAAAATCGCGGCCCGGTGCCCCCCGCGGAGGCGTACGAGATCCTCCGGCAGGTGTGCCACGCGCTCGGGGCGGCGCATCGCGCGGGGCTCGTGCACCGGGACGTGAAGCCCGACAACATCTTCCTCGCCTCGACCCGCCGGGAGGGCATCGCAGTGATGGTCAAGGTGCTCGATTTCGGCATCGCGAAGGTCGTCCAGGACGCCCGTGGCACCGCCACCGGCAGCATGGGGACGCCCCTCTGGATGGCCCCCGAGCAGAGCGACCCGCGCGGGCAAATCGGCCCTCCGACGGACGTCTGGGCCATCGGGCTCATCGCGTTCTACCTCCTCACCGGCCGCTCCTTCTGGACCGCCGGAAGCATCGCGGGCAGCTCCATCCACGCGATGATGCGCGAGGCTCTCTTCGACGCGATTCCCGCCGCCTCGACGCGCGCGACGGAGTTCGGCCTCGGCTCCCTCGTCCCGACCGGCTTCGACGAGTGGTTTGCGCGTGCCGTGCAGCGTGACGCAGCGGCGCGCTTCCCCGACGCCAGCGCCGCCGCCCAGTCCCTGGAGTTCGCGCTGATCGGCAGCCGTCCGACCCGCACGGAGCCGATGCCCGCGCGAGCGCCCGGGGTGCCCCCCACCGTGTCGGTGTCGGTCTTCCAGCCCGTGACCGCCGCGGCCCCGACGGTGTGGCCTGCGACCCTCGACGCCGCAGCCCTGTCCGGCGCGCCCCCGACGAACTTCGGCGTCGCCCCGACGGCGGTGTCGCCCGCCCGGCCGCGATCCCGCACCCCATCGATCATCGGCGCAGCGCTCGCGCTTTGCGCTGTTGGCGGCCTCGCGGCGGTGCTCGCCTCGCGCGGTTCGTCGACGAGCGCCCCGACGATCCCGGTGACCGCCATCGCGCCCGCCGTCCCGGTCCCGGCGACGCCGCTTCCGGTGGCCCCGGCGATCGTGCCGGTCGCGCCGCAACGAGTCGGCCCCGCGGCCCCGTCGGGCAGCGCACAGCCCCGTCGCGCGGCGGCGGTTCGTCCCACCCCGGCTCCACGAACCACGCCCACGGTGACGCCGGTGGTTCCAACCGACGTGCCGACCGCCGCCGCGCCGCCTAACCCTCTCGCTCCGCTGCAAAACCTACCTTTCAACCAGTGGCTCCAGCAGGGCTCGCAGGTCGGGCGCGAGCGCGTCGCCCGGGAGCTTGAGCGCTACCTCGAGCGCAACCCCAACGCGCCCGACAGCGACACGATTCGCCAGCGCATCACGGCTCTCCGGGCCCCTCCCACGACGCCCTGAGGGCCGCGTTTCCAGCATTCGGTCGTCCTCGCAAGATCGCTTGATTTGCCCGTGACGAGCGGCTGCGGGGTTGGGTTATCTTCGCGTCCTCCCCCCGCAAGAAAAACCCGTCGCTCCGGCGCTTCAATGGCCGATGTACGACGCGACGATCCTCCGGCCTTCTGCAAGGACCAACGCCCGATGAGCACGCACTCCGATCACGAGGAAGTTCTCCGTAACGCGCTGCAACTGGTCGCGCAGGATCCGACGAACGACGCGAACTGGGACGCTGCAGAGTCGAGTGCGCGCGCACTGCAGCGCCCGGACGATGTGATCGAGCGCTACCGCGAAGCACTCGCGCGCACCGACGCGCCCGGGCTCGCCTCGAAGTTGGGCGAGCGCGCGCTGGCGTTTCTGGAGGAGTGGTCCGGCGACACCGCAGCGCGGGTCGCGGTGCTCGATGCGGTGCTGCGCGCCGACGCGAGCGGCCAGTGGGCCTTCGATCGCCTCACGATGCTCTACACCGTCGACGAGCGCTGGGAAGACCTCCTCGCCCTCTACGACCGCACCCTCGCCGCGACCGCCGAGAGCGACGCCCCGCGACGCCGCGCGCTGCTGCTTGAAGCCTCCAACGTGGCCAGGGAATTCGCCGCGCAGCCCGACCGCGCCGCGCGCTACCTCGAGGCACTCTTCGCGCTCGACCCGACGGAGCCGCAGACCGCCCGCGCCCTCGAGCGACTCTACGAGCGTCAGGGCCGCCACCGCGACCTCATCGCGCTCTGGTCCGCGCGGCTCACGCACCTCGACCCCACCGCCGCCCGCGCCCAGCGCGCCCGCATCGCGGCCCTCTTCCTCGACGCCCTCCACGACCCCGCCGGGGCTTTGCATACCGCCACCGCCATGCTCGACGCCGGCGGCGAGCGCTCCGAAGCGTGGTCGGTGCTCGAGCGCCTGAGCAGCGCCGACGACGCCACCATCAGCCGCCAGGCCCTCGCGGTACTGCGCACCGAGTACGACCTCGCCGCCCGCGTAGACGACGTACTGCGCGTGCTCCACCGGGTGCTGGCGGTCTCCTCGCATGACGACGACGACGCGCCGACCCTGCGCGAACTCTCCGACCGCCTCCGCGGCCTCGACCGCGAGCCCGAGGCGATGCCGTACCTGGCGCGCCTGCTGGTGCTCGCACCGCGATCGGACGAGGCCCTCGAAGAGCTGACGGCCTCCGCGGGCCGCACCGACCGCTACGACGTCCTGGTCGACGCGCTGGTCGAGGCCGCGCACTCCCTCAGCCTCGGTGAAGGCTCCCTCGACCGACGGCTCTCGCTGCTCGTTCGCGCAGCCGAAGTGCGCGCGACGGTGCTCGCCGACGCCCCTGGCGCGGTGACCCTCTACCGCGAGGTGCTCGACACCCCCGGGGCCTCCGCCACGATCGCCCTGCAGAGCGCGCGGCAGCTCGAAGGGCTCCTCACGGACTCCGCTGATGATGGCGCTCGGCTCGACGCCCTCGAGCGCCTCGCAGGCCTCGAAGACACCACCGCAGCGCAGGTCGAGACGTGGGCCCGCGCGGCCACGCTGGCGCAGTCCACCGGCGCACACGAGCGCGCGGTGGCGAGCTGGCGAGCGCGTCTCCACCTGGCGCCCGGCGACGCGGCGGCGCTCGACGCGCTGGCCTCGCTGCTGGCCTCGGCGCAGCGCTGGGACGAGCTGGTCGAAGTGCTTCGCGCCCGCGCCACGATGACCACGGACGACGACGCGCGACGAGCCGACCTGACCTGGGTGGCGCAGATTCAAGCAGACGCGCTGGGCCACACGGACGACGCGATCGCGACGTGGCGAAACGTGTGCGAGGCCTTCGGCGAGGACGTCGCGGTGGTCGATGCTCTCTCCGAGTTGCTCGCGCGCGCTGAGCGCTGGTCCGAGCTGCTCGAACTGCTCGACCGCGCAGGCGCGACGGAGTCCGACCCGGTGCGCCGCGCGATGCTGCGGGCACGTGCGGGCGACGTGTTTCGCGCGCGGGGCGACTCGCCCGACGAGACACTGGAGGCGTACCGCGCAGCCCTCGACGACGCCCCCGGACAGACCGACGCACTCGCGGGCATGCGCGCCATGCTCGACGTGAGCGAGGCGCACGATTCAGCCACCGCAGTGCTCGACCGGTCGTTTCGGCGCACGGACGACTGGGGTGCCATCGTCGATCTGGTGGAGCACCGGCTTGCGGCGACGACGGAAGCGGCTGCACGCCTCGCGGTGCTGCGCGAGTCCGCAGAGATCGCCGAGCAGCGGCAGGGCGATGCACCGCGGGCTCTCACGCTGCTGGCCCGGGCGCTCCCGCTGGCGGCGGGCGTCGAGACGGAGCCGCTGGAGTCGGAGATCGAGCGCCTCGCGCAGCAGGTCGGCGACTGGTCGATCGTGGCCGACGCCTACCGCGCGGCGAGCGCGACACGCGCCGAGGCGGACGCGCATCGGCTGACATTGCGCCTCGGTGAGATTTTGGAGGAGACGCTCAACGACCGCGATGGGGCGCTCGAGGCCTTTGTCCGCGTCGCGAGGGCCGACCGATCGAGCCTACGGGCGGCGACGGCGACGGTGCGGGTGGGCGCAGCATGCGGGCTCTGGGACACCGCTGCGGAGGCCTTCATCGCAACCACGGGCGCGCTCGGCCACATCGACGAGGCGCTCACGCACACCTTCGACGCCGCGACGGACGGCGGTGACGATGCCGCCGGGCAGTGGTCCCAGGCGCTGGCCGCGGCTGATGCGCAGATGCATACGACGGTGCTCCCGGACGCTTTGAAGGCGGCGCTGCTCACCTGGGCGGCCGCTCGGCACCGCAGCGGGCGCGACGATCTCGACGCCGCGGAGTCCTTTCTCGGGCGAGCCGTGGCGCTCGACCGCACGGATGTCCCGCGGCTGCAGCAGTACGCGGAGCTGCAGCGACGCAGCCCCGGGCACGCGCTG
Source organism: Deltaproteobacteria bacterium (assembly GCA_947477565.1). Classification (GTDB taxonomy): domain Bacteria; phylum Myxococcota_A; class Polyangia; order Polyangiales; genus SCUS01. Next base: position 16,252 of record CANJUR010000031.1, on the reverse strand, counting down.
GTAGAGACGCTGCGCGCGCTGGAGCAGGCGCTCGGTGACGTGCCGGAGTCCCTCGGGGTGCTGCGCGAGGCCGCGGAGGTAGAACTCGCCACCGGCGGCGACCGCGCGAGCGCCCTCGGGCTGCTGCGGACGCTGCTCGAGCGAAGTGCCGCGCAGTGGGAGGCGGGCGGCGACGAGGCTGCGCAGGCGCACGCCACGTGGACGATGCGCGCCCTGGTGGACCTGTACGCCGCCGGGGCGGAGCACGAGTTCGCGGTGCGGCTGCTCATCGCGGCGGCGAAGCTCCCGTACACGGCGACGGAGGCGCGGGCACTGCGAGCGGAGGCGGCGGAGCGCTCGGCCCGCGACCTCGGCGACGCTGCCCGCGCGATGAGCCTCTACGAGTCCCTGCTACTCGACGTTCGGGACGATGGACGCATCATCGCGCTCCTTGCCGACCTCTACGACGCCGCGGAGATGCGGGCGGAGCTGCTCGCGCTCCGTCGGCACGAGCTTTCGCTCCCGGGCGACCCCGCGCGGCACATGCATCTTCGCATGGACATCGCCCGCAACCAGCGCGCGCTCGGCGACGACGACGGCGCGCTCGCCACATACATCGAGAACCTCGAAGAAGAGGCTGGCCACCCGGAGACCATCGCGGCGCTCACCACGCTGCTCGACGGACAGCGAGCGCGCGAACTGCACGGCATCCTCGCGTCGCAGGCCGCGGCCCTCGACGCGATGCACGCGCACGGCGCCGACGCGCTCTGGATGGCCGCCGCGAAGGTGGCCGAGCGCGACCTCCAGGACGAATCCGCGGCCATGGATGGCTTCGGCCGCATCGCTGCGCGCTCCGATGATCCGGTGGCGCTCGACGCGCTGGCGCGGCTCTACCTCGCGCGCCGCGAGCCGGCGACGGCGGCGACCTTCCTCGAGCGTCGATTGGCCGGCGCGACCGGGGACGAGCGGCGTCCGGTGGTGGCGGCGCTGTCGCGGGTCTACGTGGCGAGCGGCGACCCCGAGCGAGCGCGCGCGGTGCTCGAGACGCAGATGGCGAATGGCGGTGACCCGGGCGAATTGCGCGCGCAGTTGGCGGCGCTCTACCGCGAGTCGGCCCGCTGGGAGCCCCTGGCGGCGCTGCTCGCGGAGCCCGCCGACGGCCAGGACCCCTCCACCGCCGACCTGCGTGAGGCCGCGGAGATACTGCACCAACGGCTCGGTTCGCCGGAGAGGGCGGTGCCGGTGCTGGAGTCTGCCTCGGCGGCGTCCCCGGACGACCGCGGACTGCGCATCGCGCTCGCCAACGCCATGCGCGCGGCAGGCCGGTTCGACGAGGCCCGCGCCATCCTCGACGCCCTGCTGGAATCCTATGGTCGGCAGCGCCCGCCGGAGCGCGCGCACGCCCACCACCAGCTCGCGCTCATCGCCCGCGCGCAGCTCAACCTCCCGGAAGCGCTCACGCAACTCGATCTCGCGTCGAGCATCGACATGGGGCACCCCGGTGTGTTTCGGCTTCTCGGCGATCTCGCCCGGGAGGCGGGTCAGCTCGACCGCGCGGAGCGGGCATTCCGCGCGCTGCTACTCATCGTGCGTCGGCAGACGACCCCTGCGGACGACCTCCCGCGCCCGGCCGAGGTGCTGCTCGAACTCTTCCGCATCGCCCGCGACCTTGGGCAGCACGACCGCGCCGCGGAGACCCTCGAGACCGCCTTCGAGGTGTCCGCGCGCACAAACGTCGATGGGCAGCGCTTCGAGAACGCGCTCCGGGGGATGGGGGAGCACGAGGTGCTCCTCCGGGCGCTACGCTCGCGGCTCGAACGGGAGCACGATCCCTCCGCCCGCGCGGCGGCGCTCGCGGACACCGCAGCCCTGCTCGACGAGCACCTCGATCGCCCCGCGGAGGCGCTCGACTCGCTGCTCGAGGCCCTGACACTGCGCCCGCTTGATGCGACCCTGCATGACGCCGCGCTTCGAATCGCGAGGGCCACGGGACGGGTCGCGCACTACGAGGTCACCTTGCGGGCGGCCCTCGACGGCGCGCGTACCGGAAACGACGCCACTGCGGTGGGCACGTTCGCGCTGCGCCTGGGGGCGGTGCTCGCCCGAGACCTCGGCGATCCGCCGGGCGCAGTCGCGCTCTTCCAGGAGGCAGCGGCACAGGGGGACGACCAGATTCAGGTGGCGGCGTGGTGGGGCCTCGACCACGCGCTCGACGTGCTGGGCGACACCACCGGACGCGTTGCGGTGCTGCGCAAGTTGACGGCCTACGAGGGCGACGCCGCCAGCGGATCGGCCTGGAACCTCGCCGCCCTCCTGCTCGCCTCGGACGACCCGGCCGACGTCGATGAAGGCCTCACCTGGATCGCCTGGGTCCAGGATCGCTCCCCCGATTTCGTGCGCGCGGCGCATCTTCTTAAGGCGGCGTCGTCGGCGTGGCCGGACCTCCCCACGGTGCTCGACCTCTACGAGCGCGTGGCCCGCGAGGCGAGCGACAACGCCGCGCTGCTCGACGTTCTCGAGCGCCGGACGGCGTCGTCAGGCACGCCCTGGGAGACACTGCACCAGGCGGTAGAGCTCGCGCTCGACCTGCAAAGCAACGATCGCGCGGAGGCTTTGCTGCGCCGCGCGATCGCGCTCGGCGAGGCGCGCGACGAGCGGCTCGAGTCGGGCTGGGCGATGGTGGCTCTGGCGCGGCTACGGGAGGTCGCCAACGACGCGGCGGAGGCTGTGCAATGGCTGCGCGCGGCGGCGGCGCAGTCCGAGGAGGGTGAGGCGATGCACCTTGAGTTGCACGTCGCGGCGCTGGCTGCGGGCCCGCTCGACGATCTCGCGATGGCGGCGCGCACGTATGAGGGGTTGCATGCGCGCGACCCGGGCAACCGCGCGGTGTGGGAGCCCTTGTTGACGGTGTACCGACGGCTCGGGGACGAGGCGCGGCTGGAGGCCCTCATCGAGGCGTCGGTCTCGAACGTCTTCGATCCGGCGGACCGCAAGCATCTGCGCATGGAGCGCGCGAGAATCCTGCTGGCGCGCCCCGGCGGCGAGGAGGCCGCGATGGAGTCCCTGCGAGCGCTGCTCGACGAGGACCCCGACGACACCGCGGCGACGACCCTGCTGGCGGACCTCTACGAGAGCGCCGGACGCTCGGAAGACCTCGCGGAGCTTCTCTTCGCGCGCTTCGACAGCGCCCGCGAGCGTAGCGACAGGGACGGCACGCGGCTGCTGGGCCTGCGCCTCGCAGGACTCCTCGCGGCGACGAAGCGCGACCGCGCGCTGGACGTGATGCGAAGCGCCCTGGAGGTGCTTCCGGACGACGCTGATCTGCTCACGACGACGCACGGACTGATGACGACGGACGACCCACCGGAAGAGCGCGCGGCGGTGATGGAGCGCCTGCTCAAGCAGCGGAGCGGAGCGGACGCGGCGAATCTGGCGCTGGAGCTGGCGGGTTTGCGCGAGCAGACGAGCGACGCAGCGGGCGTCGAGCGCGCGCTCGAGGCTGGCTTCGCGGCGATGCCGGGGGACGAGACGATTCGCGGGTTGCTCGAGGCGAGCTACCAGGCGCGCGAGGACCACGCGGCGCTGGCATCGGTGCGCGAGCGCTACGCTCGGCAGCTACCGGAGGGGGAGGCACGGGCAGCGGCGCTACGCGAGGTGGCGTCCATCGTTCGCGACGCGCTGCGCGACCCAGCGCGAGCCGCAGCGCTTCTGGCGGATGCGCTGCTCAACGACCCGGGAAGCCTCTCGCTACTGGCAGAGTACGCGCGCACGCTGACGGCGGCGGGCGACGGCGCGGCGGGCATCGCGGCGGTGAGCGAAGCGCTCGCGCGAGGCGACGGGGACGACGCGATGGTGACGCTGCTACGGCTGCGGGCCGAACTGCGCGGCGCGGCGGACGACGGCGCGGGCGCAGTGGAAGACCTGGAGGCGGCGTTTCTGCGGGTGGGCGACGTGCTGGCGGAGGAGTTCGCGGCGGCGCTCGACCGGCAGCGGATGCGGGCGCTGATGGAGGGCGACGCCGACACGGCGCGTACCTCGCTGCTGCGGCTCTCGGAGGTGCTCCCGCGCATCGGGCGCGTCGCGGAAGGCACGGCGCTTCTCTCGGAGTGGCTCACCGGGCAGCCCGACGACATCGAGGCACTGCGTCGGCTGGCGACGCTGCACGCCGAGGCGGAGCGCTGGGACGACGCGGCGATCGGGTTCCAGCAGTTGGTGGCGCTCGAGCATGGCGCTGCGCGGGCCGACGCGGCGGTGCGCCTGGCGGACGCGTGCGCGAGCGCGGGTCGGCCGACGGATGCGCGCGAAGGGCTGCAACGGGCCTACGAAGCCGACCTCGGCAACGCCGTGATGCGCGACCGGCTCAGGCAACTCTACGAGACCATGGGGCTCTTCCACGACGCCGCGAAGCTCTGGACCGACGCGGCCGAGCGGAGCGACGACCCGAACGAGCGCTTCGGTGGGTTCCGGCGCGCGGGCGAGGTGCTGATGGACAACGCGGCCGAGCCCGCCCTGGCCATCGATCCTCTCGAGCGCGCCCGTGCGCTGCGCCCAGCCGACCACGACGTGACCGTGCTCCTGGTCGATGCCTACACCGCGTCGCAGCGGCTCGAGGACGCCTCCGGGCTCCTCAACGCCGCCATCGCGACGCACAAGAACCGCCGCTCGAAGGAGCTGGCGACGCTGCAGCACCGCATGGGCCGCCTGGCCTACGCGGCGGGTGACCACGCCGTGGAGATGGCGTGGCTCAATGCCGCGCTCGACACCGATCCGCAGAACGGCCAGGTCGCCGCGGAGTTGGCCGACGTCGCGATGGAGCAGGCCAACTTCGACATCGCGCAGAAGGCCCTCCGCGCCATCGCCCTGATGAAGAATCCCGCGCCGATGAGTCGCGCGATGGCCTTCCTCCGCCAGGGCATGATCGCGCGGAGCCAGGGCGACCTGAAGAAGGCGACTTTCCTTGCACGCAAGGCGCTCTCCGAAGACGCCAACCTGGAAGAGGCTCGCGCCTTCCTCCGCGAACTCGGCGCAGAGTAGTCCCCTACCGTCGCCCGACGGTCACCTTCCACAGCAGGTTCTCCGCGGTCACGGCGACGCCCTCGCGGCGCAGCGCCGAGGCCCCGTCGAGCCACGCGCGGGCGGCCTCCGCGAGCTCCCCGTCGCCCAGCAGCCTGAGCTCGACGGCGTGCAGCAGTTCGAGCACCCGGTTGGCGTCCACGAGGAGGTGATGCCGCCTCGCATCAAACGCGTGACTCGCCGCCTGCATCAGCGGATCCTCCGCGGCCTCGTCGAGTTCCTCCGCCGCGTCCGTCGGGCGCGTCGGCGATGGGTCCGCATCGGTGCCGTCTGCGCCCCCGCGCAGCCACTCCGCGGTGGTTCCGAGGGCACCCGCGAGGGCGTCCTGGGTGGGCTGCATCAGCCCACGAATGCGGCCGTTTTCCAGCCGAGAGATGGCCTCCTGGGAGAGCCCGCTGCGAGTGGCGAGGTCGGCCTGGGTCAGCCCCAGCGCAAGGCGTCGCTCGCGCACCCGACCGCCCTCAATGCCCCCGGGACTCCGCTCGCTCGACGTCTTAACCATAGAACTCGACGGTGCATGATCTACATGCATCACGCAACGGCCGCGCTCAGGGGATGAGGGTCCAATCGTAGGGGCCCCAGGTCACGGCGAGGTCGGCGCGCTCGCGTGCGATGCGCTCTCCGTCGTCGTGGTGCGTGCGCAACAGGTCGATCACCCCGGCGATGCCGCCGAAGTCCGAGAGGTAGAGTCGGCAAAGCCGCGGAAGCATGATGCGTCGGGCTCCCCAGTCAACGACGGTCTCCTCCGCGAGGTAGGCGCGGGTGGCGAGATCGAGTTGGGCGTCGAGGTCGGCCGCAGCGTAGGCGCGGACGGGCGGACACGAGCGCGCGCCGCAGTGGAGGGCGAAGTGCACCCGCCGATCGACGGCGGACGGCGCGGATTCGAGCCGGGGATCCCCCACGCGCAGCGGACGAACCGGCAGCGGCGGACCCGGGCGGTTACCACGCAGCAGACCATGCTCGATCGTATGCAACGTGTACCGACGACCGCCGACCTCATAGGCGGCGACGAAGAAGATCCACGCGTGCCAGCGGAGGCTGCCGCGCAGCCCGAAGCGAGTGAGCGCGTGGCGCAGGAGGGCGTTGTAGACGTTGATCCAGAAGGCGGCGCGGGCGGAGTCGGACCCGAGCGAGGTGCTCGAAGTCGATCGCAAAGCGCCCGCGAGGCCGAGGAGATCGCGACCGCGAGAGCGAGCGCTGACGAGCACGGCCTGCGAGAGCGAGACGGCGTCGCCCGGCCACGGCACCGCGCGCGTCGTCGGTGGGTTGAGGATGAACGTCAGCATTCCGGGAGAGAGGTTCGGGCGCGCGTGCGTCTGGTCAGGGTCTCCACCGGGGGATTATGCTCCGCGTTTCTTCCCCCGTGACGTCCCCCCCTTGTCCTCGCTGCGCGACCGTCCGTCCCTCTGAAGACGCGCGGTTCTGCTCTCGCTGCGGGCAACGCTTCGACGAGTCCGACCCGGCCGATCCACTGCTCGGGTCGGTGCTTCTCGGGCGCTACCGCGTCACGCTGAAGCTCGGCGAGGGGAGCATGGGGCGCGTCTACCTGGGCGAGCAGCGGGTGGGCGAGGGCGTGCGCCGGGTGGCGATCAAGGTGCTCTCGGCGGTACGGGGCAACGACGAGTACATTGTTCAGCGATTTCGCCGCGAAGCGACCACGCTGGCGTCGCTCGAGCACCCGAACATCGTGCGGCTCTTCGACTACGGCGAGGAGGGCGGGCGCTTCGTGTCGGTGATGGAGTTCGTGCCGGGAGAGAGCCTCGCGACGCGCTTGTTGCGCGGGCGCCTGGAGCCCGGGCTCGTGCTTGATCTCGCCACGCAGATGTCCAGCGCCCTCGAGGCTGCGCACAAGCTCGGCATCGTGCACCGCGACCTGAAGCCCGAAAACGTACTGCTCTCTCCGGGCGACCCGACGCCGCTGCTCAAGGTGGTGGACTTCGGCATCGCGCGCCGCCCTCCCGCGCACGCCCACGAGAAGCCCCTCACGAGCGTCGGCACGGTGCTCGGGACGCCAGCTTTCATGTGTCCCGAACAGCTGCGGGGGCATCCCGTGGACGCCCGCGCGGACGTCTACGCACTCGGTCTGCTCACGTACCTCATGCTGGCCGGCACGCTCCCGTGGACCGCCCGCACCCTCGCCGAGTGGACCGACGCGCACCTCAACCTGCCCCCGCTGCCGCTGCGCCGACAGCCTGGGTGCGAGACGATGTCCCCGGCGATCGAAGCCGCCCTCGCGCATGCTCTGGAGAAGGACTCGTCGCGCCGGACCGCGTCGGCGATGGCGTTCATCACGGAGTTGCGCGGAGAAGGGGCGGCGGAGGTCGCAGCGTCGGGAGTGCCGGTGGCCTCCATCGCGACCGTGAGCCCCACCACGGCGCCCGTAACACCACGCATGCATTCACGGTATGCAACGTCGCCCACTTCGCCCCGTCGGCGGGTGCTGCCGTGGGTGATCGGCATCGCGGCGGTGGGCCTCGTCGGCGGTTTCGCGATGGTGTCCCTGGTTTTGCATCGGGGCACCCTCCTGGGCCACGGCTCGGCATTGCGTGACGGTGCGCCCGCCACCGCAGCGGCGTCCCCTGCCGCGCCAACGGTGCTTCCCGCGAGCCCCATGGAAGACCCGGTGGCGCGTTCGTCGAGTGCGAACCAGGCGAGCGCCCGCGCGGCCGTACGGGAGGGCCTCAGCCGTGTCCATGCGCAGCAACTCGATGCGGCCATCGAGGCGCTCCAGCGGGCGCGGATGCCGTCGGTGCTGACGGCCGCGGAGGTCGATCCGCTGCGGCAGGCGGTGGATGACTTAGGGACGGCGAAGATGCGACGACTGTTGCGCGCCCCGAACTGCCGCCAGGCGCTCGCGCTGCTCGTCCGGCTGCATCGGGTGGGCGCCGCGGAAGGCTCCCAGGCAAGGCTCGATCGCAGTCAATGTGCAAGGCACTGACGCCGCTTATGCTTCGCGGGGTGGCAGCCGTAGAGGTATGAACTGATGCCCAAACGACCCCCGGAAGATCCCATGAGCGATTCCAGTCATCGGAGCATCGGCGCCCTGAGCGCCATCGAACGCGAGACGCTGCAAGCGATGTTCGACCGTCTCTCGGGTAGCTATTATGAAGTACTCGGGGTGGTGCGCGACTGCGACCGTGCGGCGCTCCGCGGGGCCTACTTCGATCAGATCGAGCGCTTCCGCAGCGACCGCTTCGCGGGCCGTGACCTCGGTGGTTATGCACTGCATATCGATGCCATCACGCGAGAGATCGACATGGCTTTCGCCGTGCTCGGCGAGCCCGATCGTCGGTCCTGCTACGACCGACGCCTCGCCCTGTCGTCCGAGCTCCGCGGCATCGACGAACCCGCCCGCGACGCCCGCCCGCCGACGCCGATGCCGACGCGCGCCAACCCAAAGACGCCGCCGCCGATGTACGGCCGCGACGTCCCCATGCCGCCGTCGGCAATCGCCCGCGACGCTCGCGTCCCGATGCCCGTCGTCGCGCGCCACCCGACGGCCTCCGTGCAGCCGACGCCGCCGCCCCCGATGGCACGGCTCCCGTCGCAGCCGCCGCCGCCGATGGCGCGGCTCCCGTCACAGCCGCCGCCGCCGATGGCACGGCTCCCGTCGCAGCCGCCGCCGCCGATGGCACGGCTCCCGTCGCAGCCGCAGCCGCCGATGACGGGCGCCGGGACGCTTCCCTCAGGCATGGCTCTGGAGTCCCTCAACCGAATGCGCGCGGAGAACCGCACCCGCGAGGTGCAGCGCAGCCTGGAGGACATCGAACTGCTCATTGAAAAGGCCGCCCGCAACGACGACCACGCGGAGATCGTTCGTTTACTGCGCCACGCGCTGACGCTTCGGCCCGACGACGCAGCCTGGCGATTGCGGCTGACACGCGCGGAGGAGACGCTCCAGGATCACGAGGTGCAGCGTTTCGCCAACGCCGCGCGCAACGCCGAGAAGGCCCAGCGGTGGGACAGCGCGGGCGAACTCTGGGCGAAGATCGCCGACCTGCGCCCGGCCGATGGACAGGCCGCCCTGAACGCCGCGCAGGCGCTCTGCGAGGCCGCTCAGGACTTCGCGCGCGCCGCGGAATATGCGAAGCGCGCAGCACGCATCGCGCCCGACCTCATCGCCGCTCCCCTGTGCCTGACGCGGGTTTACTTCAAGGCCGGTCGCACCGCGAGCGCGCGCGCCGCTCTCGATCAGGCCGCTCGGCTCGACCCGCGCAACGCCGACGTCATCGCCCTCGGGCAGAAGCTCCGTGGATGAGCCGCAGACTGGACCCGCCGGGGCGATTCGCGATAACCCCTCGTCCACTGATGATGCTCCGTGACGCGCGTGCGTGTTGGCTGATGGTGATGGCGGTGGTCGCGCTGGCGTCGTGCGATCCGACGCCGGTGCCCGTCGCGGCGGCCGCTGCGGCGACCTCGTCGGGCGGAGACGAGACCCCGCGGCCCCGGCGCAGCGCCAACGACACGGCCGAACTGGTGCAGGCCGGACGCGAGCGTTTCGAGGTCGCGTGCGCGAGCTGCCACGGCCCCGACGCCGCGGGCGGCGTGCTGACCAACCGCGACGTCACCAGCGCGCGCCTCGAGGCCGAGTTGCACGCGGGCTCCGACGACGGGGGTTTGATCCCTGCGGTGGCCCCGGCCGACCTGCGCGAGGAGCACCTCCCGGCGCTGCGCGCGTACCTCCGCTCGATCGGGGCGCTGCGCGTGGAGTGAAGTGAGCTGCGGCCTTGACGTGGCGCCGATGCGTCACGTACAACCCGCGGCCTTCCGTCGAGGATGTAGCCGGGTGATGCACCCGACACCTCGAGACAACCTGGAGGATTCGACTATGTACGCCGTCATCAAGACCGGTGGTAAGCAGTACCGGGTAAGCCCCGGCGACCGGCTCCGAGTGGAGAAACTGCCGGGCGATCGTGGCACCACGATCTCCTTCGATCACGTGCTCATGGTGGGTGGTGAGACCATCCGCGTGGGCAAGCCCTCCGTCGAGGGCGTCAAGGTCAACGCCGAGATCGTCGCGCAGGATCGCGCGAAGAAGATCATCGTGTTCAAGATGAAGCGCCGTAAGAACTACCGGCGCAAGAACGGCCACCGGCAGCCGTTCACCGAGCTCCACATCACGGGCATCGAGGGATAGCGCGCCATGGCACACAAAAAAGGTCAGGGTTCAACCCGCAACGGACGAACCAGCAACGCCCAGCACCGCGGAATCAAGGTCTGGGCGGGGCAGGACATTCGCGCGGGCGGCATCATCGTCCGCCAGGTGGGCAGCACCGTGCACGCGGGCAACAACGTCGGCACCGGCAAGGACTACACGCTCTTCGCCCTCATCGACGGCGTCGTGAAGTACGAGCGCACGAAGAACGATCGCAAGAAGGTCTCGGTCTACCCGGGCGTCTCGAGCGACCAGTCCGCCGCTCCCGCCTCCGCCTGATTTCCTCCCTCCGCTCTCCTCCGCTCACCCAAATTCCACCCACGGCGACGACCGCTCCACCGCGGTGACGTGTTGCATCCCGCTCGACCAGTCGGCCAGCTCGGTCTCCGTCGCGCCCGCCACGGTCACTCGCAACCCCGCCGCGTCGCCCTCGGCGCGCACCACCCAACGCGCCTCGTCGTTGTCGTGCGCCCACCATGTCACGGCCCGGCCCGCATCCGTCGCCCGTCGCCACTGCGCCACCGCCCGCGCGCCCGTCCACCGCGGTCCGTCGCCCGCCCGCGCATAGCTCTGCCCCTCGGTCGCCCGCGCCATCAGCCGCGCCATCAGCGACCGCCGCGCCGCGGCGTCGGTCAGCGTCGTCGCGCGCCCCCGCCACGCCACCGTGGCCGCCTCGCTCACCGTCACCGTGATCGTGCGCGTCGTCTCCACGGCGTCCACCCGCAGCGTCAGCCGTAGCTCCCCCGCCCCCGCGCGCACCGCGACCCCCAGCGCCTCGCCCACCAGAACGCCATCGAGCCCGTCGCCTGCGCGCCACGTCAGCACCGGCGACGCCAGCGCGGCACCCGCGCGAAACAGCCCCGCACCGGCCCACGGATCCCACCCGATTGGCACCCGCGTGGCGGAGCGTAGCCGTGCCCCGATCAGGGTCACCAGCCCGCGGTCGAGGGCCTCGCCCGCCGCGCGCAGAGACACCTCGTGCTCACCGCGCGCGCACGGACGCCAGAGCGAGACGCCACGCAGGGGCTCCGGTGCGATCACACCGCGTCGGGGCCCACGATGCGGCCCACGATGGCGCTCGCGGCGATGACGTACGGCGACGCGAGGTACACCTGCCCGGGGCCCGACCGGCCAGGGAAGTTTCGGTTGATGGCGCTGACCGTGACCTCGTCGGCGCGCTCGCTCACGCCGGGGCCAGCCTTGATGCACGCCCCGCACGACGGGTTGATGAGCTCCGCACCGGCGCGCTGAAACACCTCGATGTACCCCTTCGCCTCGGCGTACTCGCGGATGTCCTGCGATCCAAACTGGATGAACAGCCGCACCCCTGGAGCCACCGTGCGCCCCTGCGCCACAGCGCGGGAGAGCACCGAGGCGTACATGTCCATGTCGGCCTTCTTGCCACCCGTGCAGCTGCCGCCGTAGGCCACGTCGATCTTGATGGTGTCGGGCAGCGACGAGAGCGCCACGCCGTTGCGCGGGTCGCCCGGCGTCGCCACCATCGCGCCGAGCAGGTCGAGATCGACGTCGAAGCGGTGCGCGTACGTGGCCCCGGCGTCGGCCTGAACCAGGCACGCGCGCACCTCAGCGGCCGCGAGACCCCGCTTGTGAACAAGGTAGTCCACCACCAGTTCGTCGGCCTCGATGATGCCGGTGAAACCTCCGGCCTCGACGGACATGTTGGTCAGCGTCGCACGCTCATCGAGGGCCAGACCGCGGGTTCCGGGCCCGGCAAACTCGAGCACCTTGCCGATGCCGCGGCCGTCCTTGAAGTACTCCTGCGAAAGCAGGTGGAGCATCACGTCCTTGGCCGACACCCCGGGACGCAACGCCCCCGTGAGGTGCACAAGAACGCTCTCCGGAACCCGCACCCGCACGTCGCGGGTAAACCACGCGTTGGCCATGTCGGTGCTGCCAACACCGAAGGCGAAGCACCCGAGCGCGCCCGCCATGCAGGTGTGCGAGTCCGTGCCCGTCACTACCTGGCCGGGCAGCGCGATGTCCTCGATGACGGCGTTGTGGCAGATGGCCTGCGAGCCGCGGCCGACCTTGTTCTGCACCTCGCCGTAGTGCTTCACGCCCTGCGCCCGGGAGAAGTCTTCCTGCACCACCGCAAGGCGGTGCGCGACCTCCTTCAGACCCATCTTCTTGTGGGCCTCGCTCATCACGTCGTCGAGGAAAGTAAGGTGATCGCGGAAGGTGTAGACGCTCGCCGGATCAGTCACCCGCGCGTCGTCGCCGAAGGCTCCGCGGAAGAGCGCATCTGCCATCGGCGTCACGTACTCATGCGAGAAACGCACGTCCGCGCGCACGAAGAGCGCGTCGCCAGGGGTGAGAGCAGACACCCCGATGCGGTCGTTCTTCAGGTCGACGACGGCGTGCGCGGCGAGAATCTTCTCCGTCAGCGTCATCGGACGCGCCGCGGTGGTGATGGTCGGCGGCGAGCGCTCGCCCGCCATGCGCAGCTTGGAGTACTCGAAGAGCCCTCCCGCCCGCACGATGTCCACGGAGATCGGATCGAGCCCGCGGGTGAACTCCTCCAGTGGAATGGACTCGCCACGCGCAATGCGCGGAATGAGCCCGAAATCCGTGCTCGTGAGCAGCCCGATGTTCTGCGCGTTCTGGCTGTAGATCTTCTCGATGTTGCGCGCGATGACGAGCTGAACACCGGACTTCAACTCGGAGTACGGCGCCGTCTCCCGCGAGCTTCCGCAGCCCTTCGACCGCCCGGAGACGATCACCGAGAAGCCCCCGGACTTCACGTCGTTGCGCTGCACCCGGTTGCCGCGCAGCCCCACCAGACAGTACTCCGCGAGCGTCTCGTCGTAGTAGTAGCAGACCCACCCAGGGGTGATCTCGTCGGTGGAGATGTTGTCGATGAGCGGGTGCTCAGGGTCCCACGCAAGGTCGGCCCCCTGAAGCTGCTGCGACAGCAAGCCCGGGTCTTCGGTGAGAAACAAGGTTCGCCCTGGGAACCGTACGCTGTCTTCGCGCGCCATCACCGATCGTACCTTTCGAGTCGAGCTTCCGCCGTAAGGGCGCGCACGATAGGCGACCGACTCGCACCGATGCAACGCCCACGATCACCGCCGCGCCCCGTGCTACAGGTGCCGCGCGATGCGCGCCCCCGTGACCGAACCCTCCTTGCGTAAGGCCCTCTGCGACGCCGGTCGGGTGCTCTACGAGCGCGGGCTCATTGGTCCGACGGACGGCAACCTCTCCGCGCGCGTCGGCGACCGGCGGCTGCTCTGCACACCATCGGGCGCGCACAAGGGGATGCTCCGCGAAGGCGACCTGGTGCTGCTCGACCTCGACGGGAAAGTCATCCGCGGAGGAAAGCCCTCGTCGGAGTTGAAGCTGCACCTCGCGCTCTATCAACAGAAGCCCACGCTCGCGTGCGTGGTGCACGCACACCCGCCGAGCGCGGTGGGCCTCACCGTGGCGGGCTTCGGACTCGACCCGCCGGTGGTGCCGGAGATTCTGTTCGCGATGGGGCGCGTGCTGACGGTGCCGTACGCCTCGCCGACCACCTCCGATGTGCCCGACGGGGTCGCCGCAGTCGTGGCCGCAGGGTGCGAGGCGTTCATGCTCGCGCGGCACGGGAGCGTGGTGCTCTGCGATGATCCGATGACCGGCGTGATGCGAACGGAGATCATCGAGCACACCGCGAAGATCACCCTCGCCGCGCGCGCCGCCGGGAGCGCGGTGCCGCTGTCGGAAGACGAGATCCGTCGGTTGCTCGCGCTCGCCGGTCGATAGCGCCACGAGGCTTCCGCACGGCGAGATGTGCGGGGTAGTCTCCGCGCGCGTCACGGCTCGCGCGTTGCGGGGGGACGTCGGAGATCAACGCCATGGGACTGTTCGATGCCTTCGGAGTGGGCGGTGGAAACCTGTCGATCGAGATGCAGTTCGCGCAGGCCCAGGCGGGCGGTGGGCTGCAAGGGACGGTGGTGTTTCAAGCCGGGCGGCGCGCACAGCAGATCACCAACGTCACGGTGAAGGTCACCTGCACCACGCAGCAGAAGGGCCCCAACGGGTTGCAGCAGAACATGCAAGACATCGTCGGACCGCTGCAGGTCGCGGGCGCGTTCACCGCACAGCCGGGCCAGCGCTACACGATGCCGTTTCAGGCGATGCTGCCCGGTGGGCTGTTTTCGACGACGCCAAACGCCGTCTCGTACCGCCTGTCCGCCAACGCCGACATCGACGGCGAGGTCGATCCGGGCGCCGGCATGGACATCCAGGTGAACGGCGAGCCGTTCATGCCCCAGGGGATGATGCCCCAGGGGATGATGCCCATGGGAAGCCCCGGCATGATGCCCATGGGAGGCCAGCAGATGGGCTACGGCGGCGATCCCCACGCGAAGAACGTGAAGGGCGATCCCTACGCCAAGGGCGGCGGTGATCCGTATGCCAAGGGTGATCCGTATGCCAAGGGCGGCGGTGATCCGTATGCCAAGGGCGGCGGTGATCCGTATGCCAAGGGGATGGGCGGCGGGTTTGCGCCGGGTCAGCACTGCCTCGCGCAGTGGACCGACGGGCAGTACTACGGCGTGACCGTGGTACAGGCCGCCAACGGGATGTTCATGGTGCAGTGGGATGACGGCACGCCGGCGTCCTGGGTGCGCGGCGACCAGATCGCTCAGGGCTGACCTCCGGCGCCTGGCGCCATTCATCGAAACCAACAGACGTATTCGGCGCGGGCGCTGGGGCATCGGCGTCAACCGGCGAGGGAAGTTCTCTCCCCGGTACGACTGACCCCGCGGGCGCTCTCTACGTCGTCACCAAACCTGATCAGAGCCCGCGCGAGCGCTCAGACCGCAGCGCGATGCGCCCGTCGATGGCGGCGTCGATGACCTCCACGATGCGCTCGCGGTCGCGCGGCAGACGACCGCCCAGAGGCAGGTGGTTTGACGCGTGGTTGGTGCGGAAGAGCGCGTCCGTCGGGCGCGCGAGGTCCACCATCGCGCGAAGCTCGCGCAGCAGGTCTGGCGTCGGCGGCACCGCGAAGCGACCGCGACCGGCGAGCGTGGCCAGCGGGGTGCCCGGAACAATGGTCACCGTGAGCGCCGAGAAGTACGCGGGGTTCATGTCCGTGACGAGCCGCGCGGTGCCCTCGGCGTGCGCTGCGCTGCGCTCCATGCCGATGCCCAGGAGGGCGATGACGCTGAGTTCCATGCCGGCGGCGTGCGCCCGGTGTGCGGCGGCGACGTGCGCCGCGGAGTCGTCGCCCTTCGCGATGCGCTTGAGCGTGATGTCGTCACCGGACTCCGGTCCCATGTAGAGCAGCGCGAGACCGCGAGACCGCAGCGTGCGTAGCTCCGCGTCGGTCTTCCCAAGAACGTTGCGAGCCATCGCGTACGCCGACACGCGCCGCAGCCGGGGGAAGAGGGCTACAGCGCGGTCGAGGATGGGCAGCCAGTGATCCATGGGCAGCACGAGGGCGTCGCCGTCGGCCACGAAGAGCTTCTCGACGGTGTCGTCGCTCCGCGCGGCCGCGTCGAGGTCCGCGAGAACCTCGTCGAGCGCGCGCACCCGGAAGGTCTTCGCGCGGTACATGTCGCAGTAGGTGCAGTGGTTCCAGGAGCACCCGATGGTGGCCTGGAGGATGAGTGCGTCGGCCTCCGAGGGCGGCCGGTAGATGGAGCCTTCGTAGCGCATCGTGGGCGGCGTTCTAGCGCACTCCGACGCTCCCGATGGAGGCCCAGGAGGGCCGACGGAGCTACCGGGAGCCTCCCTGGAGTCCTCATCGGGGCCGAACGATCGACCGGGAGCCTCCCTCGAGCCCTCATCGGGGCCGAACGATCGACCGGGAGCCTACCTGGAGTCCTCATCGGGGCCGAACGATCGACCGGGAGCCTCCCTCGAGTCCTCATCGGGGCCGAACGATCGACCGGGAGCCTACCTCGAGCCCTCATCGGGGCCGAACGATCGACCGGGAGCCTCCCTGGAGTCCTCATCGGGGCCGAACGATCGACCGGGAGCCTCCCTCGAGTCCTCATCGGGGCCGAACGATCGACCGGGAGCCTACCTCGAGCCCTCATC
>CANJUR010000030.1 GCA_947477565.1 Deltaproteobacteria bacterium | reverse complement strand
ACTGTTGGACTACTGGCGACTGGTGCACTTCGCACGAAACGCTTCGCCCGCAGATCTGCCCGACAAACCAGCACCCGGAGAGTCGAGAAAACGAGCGAGATCGTGAGATGTGTGCCGAACGGAGCCACTCGTGGGGGCGGGGCCGGGGGTGGGGGCTCGCGTAGAGACGGTGAACCAAGGGTTCTGACGGTAGATCATGGTTTCGCCGCATCCCTGCTGAGTGACGCGCGGCTCCGGTCGCCGTTGCTGGAAGCCAGGAACCACTGGCGGGTGTGCACTCCGGGAGTGCCGCTCCGCCGGGGAGTTACGCCTGGTGGGGATCGGTCGGCGGGAGGTTGCGATCGAAGAAGGCTTCGATCTTCGTCCAGGCGTCCTGCGCGGCCAGCGGGTCGTACCCGGAGTGCATTATCGGCTTCGACAACGCGCGCGTGATCGGGTGATTCCCGTCGGTTAGAAACGCGTGCCCGGCGCTTGGAAACATGTGTATTTCGGGAGTGATTCCAAGCGGCGCGAGTCGCTCCGTGAGCACTGCGCCCTTGCCGCGAAAGATAAGATCGCGCCCGCCGTAGCAGCCGATGACCGGTCCGATTCCCCGCATGCGTTCGGTCGGCGGAACCTCGCCGTAGTTCGTCGATACTGCTCCCCAGCCGGCACCGGCGAGCAGCGCAAACCCGCCGCCAAAGCAGAAGCCCACGATGCCGACTTGCGGTGTCGTGAGGCCCGCCTCGTCGCAGAGCCACTGCCTCGCGCGCTTCGCCTGTCGCACCGCGCCTATTTCTTCCCCGGTGCTCATGGCCCGGAAGACCGCGCGGATGCAGGGCAGTGCGCCCTGGTGGAAGAGGTTCGGCGCGACGGCCGCGTAGCCCCGCGTGGCGAAGCGACCGACGACCCGGTCGATGTCCGGCTCTCGGCCGAAGATCTCGTGGATGACCACGATTCCGCGCGTGGCGCCGACGGGAACCTTTGCGTAGGCAGGGGAGGGGGCGTCGCCGTGCGAGGCGTCGCCGGGGATGATCACTTCGCGTCCGGGCATGCCTGGACGCTTCGCACTGCCGAGGCGCAGCGGCAAGTAGTTTAGTGCAGGGCGGGGCGGGTGCGGGCGCGCGTGAGCGATCGGCGCATGGACTCGATGCAGCGGCGGTTGGCGTCCGGCGCGCCAACGGACACGCGCACCCATCCGCGGCGCAGGTGGTGGCTCGCCAGTGCGCGAATGAACACCCCATCGACGAGCATCGACTGCACGAGTGCTTCTGCGCTCCAGCCGGTGTCATGGATGTCGAGCAGGAGAAAGTTGCCGTCGCCATCGAGGACGGACACGCCGGGGAGGCTTCCCAGTTCGCGGCGCAGGGCGTCTCGCTCTTCCCGGAGCACCGAGCGCTGACGGTCGTACTCGGCTGCGTCGTCGAGGGCCGCGAGGGCGGCTGCGAGGGCGACGGTGGAGACGTTCCACGGAAGCTTCACGCGGTTGAGCAGGCGAGCGACGGGCGGGCAGGCGAGGGCGTATCCGACGCGCAGACCCGCCAGGCCGTAGGCCTTCGAGAAGGTGCGCGCGACGATGAGGTTTGGGTTGGCCGCGATCATCCCGGCGACGGAGTGGTTCTCCGCGCTGAACTCCACGTAGGCCTCATCGACAACCACGGGAATGCCCGGTCGCAGCACTCGCCGCAGGGTGTTCTCGTCCAGTCGTCGGCCCGTCGGATTGTTGGGCGAACAGAGGAAGAGAAGCTTCGTTCGCTCGGTCACCGCGCGCATCACGGCGGAGGCGTCGAGTTCGAGGTCATCGCGCATCGGGACGAGCACCGGGACGCCGCCCGCGAGGCGCGTTCGCGCTTCGTACATGGAGAACGTCGGCACCGCGACGACGACCTCCTCGCCCGGGGCCACAAACGCGCGCACCAGCAGGTCGATGACCTCGCTCGACCCGGCGCCGAGGACGCAACTCTCGGCGTCGAGGCCCACGGCCCCGGCGAGCCGCGAGCGGAGTTCTCGAGCCATCGATGCGTCGGGGTAACGGTGCCCGCGGGAGAGGGCTTTCACCACGGCATCAATGACCCGGGGCGACGGCGGAAACGGGCTCTCGTTCGACATCAGCCGAGCGAACTCGTCGTTGCCGTTGCGGGCCTCCTGGTCTGCGAGGGCGAAGTGATCTTCCCGGTACGGCGACGCGCCTCGTACCCACGATGGAGCAAACATCTCCATCGCTTCGGGCTCGATCGGATGGCCCGGCACGTGGTCGCCGTCCGCGTCGTCGAGGCCGTCACCAAACACCCGGAGCATCGCCTCGGCGCGGGCCTGGGCCTCGGGCGTGTCCACGTCGATCCAGCGGGCGTCGCCCACGTCTACGGCGACGAAGCGACCGGTGGCGGCGAGAGCGCGGACACCGTCGGAGAGCGACGCGTCGCCGCTCTCACGAAGCACCTGGTCGAGGGGCTCGAGAATGGAGCGGCTGACCCGGAAGATACCGGTGTCGATGGCGTTGAAGGCGTCGAGTTCTTTGCTGATGGCGCGGATGCGACCGGCTTCGACGAGCACCTTGGTGGCGTCGTCGAGGTCGAAGCAGCGCTCGATGTCGAAGTCCACTCCGAGCGCGCACGCGCCCGTGGGAATCTCAGCGCGCACGAGTCGTCGCAGGAGGGCCGGGGCGACGAGGTGGTCGGCCATGGTGAGGAGGCACTCGCGGTCGAGATATTCGCGCGCTGCCAGCAGTGACAACCCGTTGGAGCGCTCCCAGAGGGGGTTTTCGACGAAGTGCACGGTGACGCCAGCGTGCAGTGCCTCATCGGCGAGCGCGGCCCGGATACGGTCGCCCTCGTACCCGACGACCACGATGGCCTCACGGATTCCCTCCGAGGCGAGCGTACGGAGGATGCGCCCGATGAGCGGCACTCCCGCGATGGGACGCAGGGGCTTGGGCAGTGCGTCCCCACGATCGAGGCGCGACCCGCGCCCTGCCGCCAGGATGATCGCCCGCTCCACCCGCCGCTTCGCCGCCCCGCTCATGGAATCACACGCCTCACGAAGCCACCGATCTTTCGCCGCACAGCACACCAGAACCGATCTTTGTGACCGTTCTGAGACAACCGCGCGGCTCTAACACGGTCGGCCTCGGGGTCGCAATCAACCAGCGGCGCGCACCAGGGACGCCGCTCGAGCGAGGTCTGCCGGGTCATCGACCTCTGTCCAGGGGAGGTCACCGACCGCTACGCAGGCCATCTTGAGGCCCCGCGCGATGACGTCGGCATACACATCTTCGTAATAGAGGTCTGTCCGTCCTGCGTTTACGGCGGCGTCCACGGCGGCCGCGAGCGCGGACCGCGCCCCGGCGGCAAACCACTCGATCCCGATGGATTCGCCCATGGCCTCGGAGGAGTGAATTCCCTTGCCGAAGCGCACGGCGAGGCCGGCGACGGCGCTCACCTTCATGGCCTCGTCGCGCACGGGCAGTCCGTCGTCCACGGCCACGACGGCGGCGTCGCTGCGTCCGAGCACCCTCGGCAGCAGCGCTTCGGTGAACACCACATCGCCATCGAGTTTCACGAAATCGTCGCCCGGCGGGACGGCGCTGAGGGCGCGGTGCAGCGACACGATGTTTTGCGTCGTGGCGTAGTCGTGGTTGTGCACGAAGATCACCGGGAGCGGGAAGTCCGCGAGGGCGGCATGTACGGCCTCTGCGGCGAAACCGGTAGAGAGCACCAGGCGGGTGACGCCTGCCGCAGCGAGCAGCCGCACCTGGCGCGCGAGGATGGTCTCCGCGCCGAGGGACACGAGGCACTTGGGTCGGTGGTCGGTGAGAGGCCGGAGGCGACTGCCGACGCCGGCCACCAATAAGATCGCCGTCGTCATGACATCTCCTGGCGAGCGAAGAACTCACGCGAGGCGCGCCGCTGCGCGGGCACAAGCAGAAGAAGCGCGAGGTTGCACAGCACCGCGCGGGCGAACACGTACGCCCCGATGTGGTCGGTGATCATGGCGATACCCATTCCGAAGATGTGTGTGCCGATGCCGTAGAAGCTCCACGCGCGCATCACGCGGCGGTGCCCAAGGCGGTAGCGCGCTGCACGCTCGACGGAGTACTCGGGCATGTCGCGGAAGCGCGCAGGAATCGACGGATCGATCCATCCGAGGAGGGAGCGTTGCTGCGGGACGTAGCGGCGGTAGAGGAAGAAGCGAATGGCATCGAAGAGGCGCAGCCCATTGGACTGGAGCCCGGCGTACTGGGCCTCGACGTCTTCGGGGTCGTCGTTGCCCTCGCGCCGGGTGGGCTGCGTCTGAAACAGGTAGACGTTTTTGAAGTGGTCGTAGAGGCTGGTGTGCAGCACGCCCGTGACCGCCGCGACGAGCCCGATTCCGACCCAGAGAAGTGCGGTGGCGGGGTGGGTCCGGTGTTCGAAGTAGAGGTGGGCGACCACGGCTGGGACCACCGCGGCTTGCACGATCGCGTCGACCAGACCGTCGAGCATTCGTCCGAAGCGCGAACTGCTCTGGCGCATGCGGGCGAGCTGTCCATCGGAGCAGTCCACCACGGCCGAGGCGATGAGTAGGAGACCGCCGGCGGCGAGGTAGGCAGATCCGCGCGCGAGCGACGACCAGGTGCACCCTCCGGCGGCGATGCCGACGACCATCGAGCACAGCGTGAGCTGATCGGGGGTGATCGAGGTGGGGTACGCCGCGCGGGCGATGAGATGGGCGAGTGGTCGGTGAACGAAGAGGTCGATGAGCTCTTCAACCTCCACGGGCTTGATCGTCGCGCGAAAGCTGAGGTCGGCCATCGAAGAGCGGAGCGACGGTTAGCACGGCTCGGTTGGTGGGGTCACGTTTCCAGAGGAGAGTTGAGCGTGCTCAGCCGCAGTGGCTGCCGAGAAGTCCCAGCTTGAGGCCGGAGTTCGGCGGTATCGGGCCGAGCCAGATGTTGAAGAACAACCGCGCAAAGTCGTCGCCTTCGATGACGCTGCGCACGGTGCCCTCCGTGGACTGGGCGATCTCTGCGCCGTTGGCCGAGCGGTGTTCGGTGGAGGGCGCGGCGACGTAGACATCGACGTTGAACACCGTCACCTCGCGGAGCCCGGGGCCGTTCAGGGGCAGCGTGACTCCGTGGACGATCAGCGAGTCGGGCATGCGCACGCCGCCGCACTCGGCCGCCTGTGTGGGCATCGCCAACGCGAGGGACCGGCTCATCGTGGTCAGGCTCGAGGGGGTCTTCTGCATGGAAACCTACAGATCCTGGAGACTGGTCTTGAAAGAATGGACGGGCTTGTCAACCGCCCTCGCCTCTGGCGTCGCCGCTTGCTTCTACCGGTCAATCGGGTGCATCCGATTTCGCACACCTACCGATGCCCTCCGCCCTGATCCCGATCTTCCTCGTCATCCTCGTGGACGTCCTCGGACTCACGCTGATCCTGCCGCTGCTCCCTTTCTATGCCGAGCGCTTCGGTGCTTCGCCGATGGTGGTGGGCCTGCTCGGAGCCACGTACGCGGCCTGTCAGCTGATGTCTGGCCCGGTCCTCGGCCAGCTTTCGGATCGCTACGGCCGACGCCCGCTACTGTTGGTTTCCCAGGTCGGCACGCTCTTCGGGTTCTTGCTGCTCGCGCGTGCTGAACTGCTCTGGGTGGTCTTTCTCTCGCGCATCATCGACGGCGCCACCGCGGGCAACCTCACCATCGCCCAGGCCTACATCACCGACGTCACGCCGCCCGCCCAGCGCGCCCGTGCGTTCGCCGTCATCGGCATCTCCTTCGGCGTCGGCTTTCTTCTCGGGCCGGCCATCTCCGGATGGCTCGCCCAGCACGACCCGCGCTGGCCTGTGTATGCAGCCGCCGGGCTCTCCGCGACGAGCATCGCCGCCACCGCGCTGCTCCTCCGCGATCCCACGCCCGCGCAGATCGCAGCCGCCAACGTCGCCGAAGCCGCCAATGCTCCGCCGCTCCCGGCGGGTCGACGTCTCGGTCTCTTCTCCTGGTCTGGATACTCTGCGTATCTCCGCCGCCCCGTCCTCGGGATGCTGCTCGCGCTCTTCTTCTGTTTCGCTTTTTCGTTCTCGCTCTTCACCTCCGGTTTCGCGCTCTTCGCGGAGCGGCGTTTGCACACCGCGACCGGCGCTCCGTGGGGTCCGCGGGAGGTCGGTTACGTGTTCGCGTATTCCGGCCTTATCGCGATCTTCCTGCAGGGTGGCCTCGTCGGACGCCTGGTGCGTCGCTTCGGTGAACGCCCGATGGTGGGCCTCGGGTTCGCCTGCGCGGCGATCTCCTATCTCGTGCTCGGCGAGGCGTATGCGCTGCCGGTGCTGCTCGTGAGCGCGACGATCTCCGCGGTCTCGTCGAGCGTCCTGCGTGCGCCGTTGACGGCCATGATTACGCAGCAATGTCGCCGCGATGAGCAGGGCGTGGTGCTCGGTCTCACGCAGTCGATCACCTCCGTCGCGCAGATCATCGCGCCGCTGCTCGCGGGCTCGCTCATCGGTCGCGGGTGGCTGCACGGGTGGAGCTTCGCTGCGGCGCTGGCGGCGCTGGCGGCAATCCCCCTGTGGTCGATGGTGCCGAAGAGCGCTTCCGGGGGCGTAGTGGCGCGTTGATGGTGACCGGGGGCGTCTGTTAGGGTCCGCGCCCCTGCATGAAGACACCGCCCGAACTTCGTCCCGTCACCGGCCGCCTTGGGATCCTGCTCCCCGGGCTCGGCGCCGTCGCCACAACGTTCATTGCCGGCGTGGAGATGATCCGCCGTGGCCTCGCGGAGCCTGTGGGTTCGCTCACCCAGATGGGCACCATTCGGCTGGGAAAGCGCACCGACGCGACCTCGCCGCGTATCGGTGACTTTGTCCCCCTTGCGCCGCTCGACAGCATCGAGTTTGGCGCCTGGGACATCTTCCCGGACAACGCCTACACCGCCGCATCCAAGGCCGGCGTGCTCTCCAAAGAGCACCTCGGGCTCGTGAAGGATTTCCTTGAGGGCATCCTTCCGATGAAGGCCGTCTTCGACCCTGGCTACGTGAAGCGGCTTGATGGCACGCACGTGAAGATCGGCACCTCCAAGATGGACCTCGCCGAGCAGTTGATGGAAGACATCGCCCGCTTCAAGCGCGAGCGAAACGTCGATCGCTGCGTCGCCGTCTGGTGCGGATCCACGGAAACCTGGCGCGCCCCGACGGCGGTGCACGCGACGCTCGAGGCCTTCGAGCAGGGCCTTCGCGACAGCTCCGACGACATCGCGCCGAGCGCTGTCTACGCCTACGCGTGCCTTCGCTCGGGTGTGCCGTACGCCAACGGCGCGCCCAACCTCTCCGTCGATTTCCCAGCCCTCCATGAGTTGGCGCGGCGTGAGTCGGCGCCCATCGCAGGCAAGGACTTCAAGACCGGCCAGACGTTGATGAAGACGATCCTGGCGCCGGGCTTCAAGGCGCGGCTTCTCGGCCTCGACGGCTGGTACAGCACCAACATCCTGGGCAATCGCGACGGCGAGGTGCTCGACGACCCGGAGAGCTTCAAATCGAAGGAGGTCTCCAAGCTGGGCGTGCTCGAGCACATCTTCCAGCCGCACCTCTATCCGAAGCTCTATGGGCACTACTCCCACGTGGTGCGCATCAATTACTACCCCCCGCGCGGCGACAACAAAGAGGGCTGGGACAACATCGATATCTTCGGGTGGCTCAACTACCCGATGCAGATCAAGATCGATTTCCTCTGCCGCGACTCCATCCTTGCCGCCCCCATCGTGCTCGACCTCGCGCTCTTCCTCGACCTCGCACAGCGCGCGGGAATGTCCGGTGTGCAGGAGTGGCTAAGTTTCTACTTCAAGAGCCCGATGACCGCCCCGGGCCTCTATCCCGAGCACGATCTCTTCATCCAACTGATGAAGCTGAAGAACACGCTTCGCTGGATGAAGGGCGTCGATCTCATCACCCACCTCGGCGTCGAGTACTACGACTAAACCTGCAACGGCCCCTTCTCATCGGCGGGGCTAGCAACGAGTTGCCGTGACCTGCCCCCGCATCCTCCTCCCGATCGCCCTGGTCGCCCTCGGCTGCAACAGCACCACTGCCGTCGCTCTCGACGCAGGCGCGGCGGACGTGCCCGTCTCCGATCTCGCCCCGACGCCCGATGCCCCGGAGGTTGCGCCCACCGAGGACGCCGGGCCCTGCACCTGGGACGCGGCGGTCGAGGACGTCCCGGTGCCGCGAATCCACACGCCGCGATGGGCCTTCGAGCCCTGGATCTCGAAGGACATCTCCACCACAGCGGACACCTACGCATTCGTGGACGGCTTCCGCGAGCGCGACATTCCGGTCGGAGCGGTGGTGCTCGATAGCCCGTGGGAGACCCACTACAACACCTTTGTCCCCAATCCTTCGCGCTATCCCGACTTCGATCGGCTCGTGAGCGACCTCCACGGCCGCGGCGTGCGCATCGTGCTCTGGATCACCCAGATGGTGAACCAGTCTGGATACGACCTGGAGACCGGGGGCGACACATACGTGGGTCCGTCGCCCAACTTCGCGGAGGGTCTGCGCTGCGGGTTTTACGTCAACGATGGCCAGCTTTACACGTGGTGGAAGGGCCGCGGCGCGGGCGTCGATTTCTTCAATCCGCGCGCCCGCGCGTGGTGGCATGAGCAACAGAACCGCGTGCTCGACGCGGGCATCGACGGGTGGAAGCTCGACTTCGGCGAGAGCTACGTCACCGGATCGACGGTGCAAACCGCAGCGGGCGACCGACCGCACCAGGAATACAGTGAAGCGTATTACCGGGACTACCTCGCGTACGGGGTGCAGCGTCGCGGCCCGGAGTTCGTCACGATGGTGCGACCGTGGGACGCGTCGTATCAGTTTCCCGGGCGCTTCTTCGCGCGCCGCGAGCACGCGCCGGTGGCGTGGGTGGGCGACAACCGCCGCGACTGGATCGGCCTCGAAGACGCCCTCGACCACATCTTTCGCTCGGCGGCGGCGGGCTACGTGATGCTCGGTTCGGACGTCGGCGGCTATCTCGATCGCGACGACCGCAACCTGATGACCGAGGTGCCTTTCGACCCCGTCAATTTCGCTCGATGGACGGCGGTCGGCGCGCTCAATCCGTTTATGCAGTTGCACGGTCGCGGCAACTTCACGCCGTGGACGGTGCCTGAGCGCGCGACGGAGATCACGGACATCTACCGTTACTACTCCAAGCTCCACCACGCGCTGGTGCCGTACCTCTACGCGCTCGCCGAGGAGGCCTACGCGGGCGGCCCGCCGATCGTTCGCCCATCGGGTGACATGGCGAATTGGCAGCACAATTACACCTATCGGCTGGGGTCGGCCTTCCTGGTCGCGCCCATCCTTGATGCCACCGGCCGCCGCGGCGTCACCATCCCTGAAGGTGCCTGGTACAACTGGTGGAATCAGGACTCTCCGTCCTTCTCCGGCGGTCGGCTCATCGAGGACCTCGACTACACCGACCTCAGCAGAATCCCTCTCTGGGTGCGCTCCGGAGCCATCATTCCGATGAACATCGAGGACGGCGCGCTCGGCTTTGGCAACGCCGCGAGCCGCGGGTCTCTCACGATCCTGATCTATCCCGACACGACCAGAACGACCTTTAACCTTCACGAGGGCGCGACGCCGAGCCCTGTCACTGCGCTGCGCGGCCTCGACTCGGTGACGCTCTCCATCGGGCCGGTCACGACTCCGGTCTTGCTTCGGGTTCGCTTCGATCCGGGCGCGCGGGTGGTGTCCGTGGACAGCCTCCGGGTCAGCCGACGGGAGACCCGCGAGGAGTTCGACGCGGCGAGCGACGGCTTCTGGGTCGAGCCTTCGCTGCGCTGGGTCTGGGTGAAGCTCGCGCCGTCGTCGTCGACGCGGCCTGTGCGCATTGGTCTATAGGCGCTTCGGTGCCTCACCAGGGAACGCACTCCCCGCGCGTCGCGACCGTTACCATCAGCGACACCCGTTCCGCCGCCGACGACTCCGCCGGTGCTCTGTTGGGCGAGCGCCTGCGCGCGGTCGGGGCGGTTGTGGTTTCGCATTCGCGGGTCACGGACGATTGGGCGGCCATTCGTGCGGTGGTCGAAGGGCTCCTGGCGAATGACGATCTCGACGCGGTGATCACCACCGGCGGGACGGGCATCGCGCCGCGCGACCAGACCATCGAGGCGCTCGTCCCGCTGTTGGAGAAGACCCTCGATGGCTTTGGCGAAGCGTTTCGCAGGCTCTCCTGGGAGCAGGTGGGCGCGCGTTCGATTCTCTCGCGTGCCGTGGCGGGCGTGGCGCGGGGGAAGATGTTGGTGCTGCTGCCGGGGAGCCCGAAGGCGGTCACGCTGGCCGTGGACGCGGTGCTGGGGCCGACGCTTGGGCACATGGTGGCGCTGCTGCGAACGGCGCAGTGACAGAGGCGGTGCAGTGGATGTTGACGTACGACGAGGCCCTCGAGCGAGTACTGAATGCGGTGAGCGTACCGGGCGTCGAGCGGGTCGACTGCGGGCTCTCGGTGGGACGCGTACTCGCAGCGGATGTGCGATCGGCCTCGGCGGTGCCTGCGTTCGATCGCAGTACGATGGACGGCTTCGCGGTGCGCAGCGCCGACCTCATCGAAGTGCCGCGTTCGTTGCCGGTGGTCGGTGAATCCGCAGCGGGGGGTGCATGGCCAGAGCGCCTTTCGGCCATGACCTCGATGCGGATCTTCACCGGCGCTCCGCTGCCTGAGGGGGCCGACGCGGTGGTGATGCAAGAGGAGGTGGGTCGGGACGGCGATCGTGCGACGTTTACTCGTCTGGTAAAGTCTGGGACCAACGTGCATCGTGTCGGGAGTGACCTTGCGGCTGGCGCGACGGTTCTGTCCGCCGGAACCCGCCTGACCCCATTTCACGTCCCGTCGCTGGTCGGTGTGGAGGCGATGCGTGTGACGGTCGCGCGCCGGCCGGTGGTGTCGATCGTGCTAACCGGTGACGAGCTTCGCGACGCTGGCGGCCCGGTGCAGCGCGGTCACATTGTCGATGTGATCGGCCCTGGGCTGGCCGCCCTGGTGACGGCGTGCGGCGGGGTGGCACGCGTCCAACCCGCGGTGTCCGATGAGCGCGACGCGGTGCGCGCGACCCTTCGTGGGGCGTTGCGTGGGGCCGACCTGCTGCTCACCGTCGGCGGAGTGAGCGTGGGCGATCGTGACGTCGTGCGCGACTCACTGGAAGCGGAGGGTGTCGCGCTCGACTTCTGGCGCGTGGCGATCAAGCCGGGCAAGCCGTTATGTCTTGGGCGGACACGCGACGGCGTGCGGGTTCTGGGGCTGCCGGGCAATCCGTCTTCGGCGTTGCTTACGTTCGTTCTGTTCGGCGCGCCGCTGTTGCGGTCGCTGCAGGGCGACGCTCGCCCGACGGCGGTGCGTTTCGAAGCTGTACTGGGAAAGACCCTCACGCGAACGCCCGGAAGGAAGGAGTTCATACGGGTCAAGATCGACGCCTCGACGCGCCCACTCCCGACGGTGACACCGCTCGACAACCAGCAGTCGGGTGCGTTCACTTCCTTCGCGTGGGCTGACGGGCTGGCCGAGGTCGAGGCTGATGTTGTGCACCTCGAGGCAGGCTCACCCGTGCGCTGCATGCGGCTGCAGGATGTTTGAGCGATGAGCGGCGTGATCTCAGTGCGGGTGTTGTGCTTCGCGGCCGCACGTGAGGTCGTCGGCGCGACGGAGGTCGTGTGGACGATTGCCGCGGGCGCCAACGTGGCGCTGCTTCGGGGGGACCTGTTCGAGCGGTTTCCGGCGCTCGCAGGGCACGCGCGGTCTCTTCGCTTCGCCGTGAACGGCGAGTATGCGAGGGATGATCAGGTGCTGGGGGAGGGCGACGAAGTGGCGGTGATTCCGCCGGTCGCTGGAGGATAAAGGCAGGCGATCAGCTGGCGACGGCGAAGATCGCTTCGATCTCCTGCTCGATCTGCGCCTCGGTGATGTGCCGAGCCATCGCGAGTTCCTTGAAGAGGAGCCCGCGGGCCTGATCCATCAGCCTTCGCTCTCCGTAAGAGAGGTCCTTCTCGCTGCGGAACTTGATGCGATACAGGTCGCGCAACACCTTGGCGACCTCTTGCGGCGAGCCGCTCTTGATCATTTCGTTGTAGGCCCGCTGCCGACGGTTCCAGGGGCCGGCGCCGACTGCCTTGTCGCTGGTCTTGAACACGTCCATGACCGCGTCGGCATCCACCTGGGACATGACGGTTCGAAGTCCGACGGAGTCCGACGTCTGCGTCGGAACCATCACCCGCATGCCCGTTTCAAGGATCTTGACGACATAGAAGGCCTTCGTTGCCCCTGCGATCTCCCGTCGCTCGATGCCCGTGACCTCGCCAAGCCCGTGGGCTGGGTGAACCGCGTTGTCTCCAACCTGGAAGCTCGATTGCATCCCGCTTGTACCTCCGCGCGCCAAACACCACCGCGTTACTCGTAGAGAGTACCGCTACAGGGTCACTACGGCTCATTTTTTATGGAGAAGCAGAGCATCGTCGCAAAGCGAAGGTGCAGGGCGCCTCTCCAACACCGCAGCCTGAAAGGAGTATCACAGTGAACCGACTGCGTCAAAGTTCACGTCTGTTCGGGGCCTCGACGGAGCCGCGAGCGAGCGCCACTAGCGCGCGTAGTCCACGCCACGGGATCACGAACTCCCCGCGCCATTCGTCACTGTGCTGGGTCCACGCGAAGGTTGTGGGGTGCATCCAGTCATCAGCGCCTACCGCCGCGCCGATCGGACTCGCAGCCATCGCAGTCAACAGTTGGGTCATACGGGTAGGCGTATTCGTCGGCAGGGGGCCCGCGAGAACCACGGTCACCCGCAACCCGTCGGCGACCGCCTCGGCCCGCAGTTCGGTCCAGCGAAGGGAGGCGGTAAGGGCGGCTGACTCGGCGCTCGCGGCCTCCGAAGGCGCTCCTTCGCGATGCCAGATGATCAACTCTGCGGGATCGACTTCGGTGCTTGTCCGACGGTCATCGAGGATTCGATCGACCAGGCGGGGGTCACGCTCGGCCCGCGCGAGCAGGCCACACGCCGCGTCGGTCGCGACGGTCACCGACCGCCCGCCCAACATCCCCTCGATGCGAGCGATACCCGGACCCGCTTCCCCGCGCTGCTGCGGGGGAAGCATGCGGTCCCAGTGGAGGTCGATGACCCGTCGGGCATCGAAGGATCCCGCGGCGAGCGCCACGGATGCCTCGCCGCGGTCGGCCTGCAGCATCCGGTCGATGGTGCGGAGGTCCACGCCGCTGCGCTCGGCCTCGACCAACAGCGCACGTTCGCCCGAATCTCGAGTGAGTTCGGAGAGCAGCGGCCCCAGTTGTGGGTGATCGAAGAGCGCGCGCGGCCGGAGCCAGATCCAGCGCTGGGCGTGCGGCGGCAGCATCGCGCGCAGGCTTGTTGGACAAGTGTTCGTGGGAGTGGGGCGGGGCAAAGCCGCCGTGGAAAAGACGGCGTTGCGATGGGTCATGCACCCCAGCGCCGCGCAGAGCGAGACCAGCAGAAGCCAGCGCTCCCACCACCCCCGCCCGACACGTCGCGGGACACACATCAAGCGCTCAGGCCTGCGCCTTTGGGCGCTCCTTCTTCGACGCCGCGCTCGCAGTGGCCTCGGTGACGACCTTCTCGGCCGAGGTGCCGTTGGTCGCGCCGGGCTTCTTCACCCCGTGCTTCGTGAGCACCTCCTGCTCGATCTTCGCCATCATCTCGCCGCGCTCTTCAATGAAGGCCTTGGCGGCTTCGCGGCCCTGACCAATGCGCTCGCCCTTGTAGGAGTACCAGGCGCCAGCCTTCTCCACGATGCCCGCCTCGGCGGCCATGTCTAGGATGTCGCCCGAGCGCGAGATGCCCTGCCCGTAGAGGATGTCGAACTCGACCTCGCGGAAAGGCGCGGCCATCTTGTTCTTGACAACCTTTACCTTGGTGCGATTGCCCACGATCTGCTCGCCGTTCTTCAACGCGCCGATGCGGCGCACGTCGAGGCGCATCGATGCGTAGAACTTCAGCGCGTTGCCGCCCGTCGTGGTCTCCGGGTTGCCAAACATCACCCCGATCTTCATGCGGATCTGGTTGATGAACACCAACAGCGTGTTGGACCGGTGCACGGTCGCCGTCAGCTTACGCAGCGCCTGCGACATCAGGCGCGCCTGGAGCCCAGGTAGCTGCTCGCCCATCTCTCCCTCGATCTCCGCCTTCGGCACGAGGGCAGCCACGGAATCAACCACGATCATGTCTACCGCGCCGGAGCGGACCAGCATGTCAGCGATCTCCAACGCCTGCTCGCCGTTGTCGGGTTGCGAGACCAGCAACTCATCGACCTTCACGCCAAGCCGCTTCGCGTAGCCCACGTCGAGCGCGTGCTCGGCGTCGATGAACGCGCACACCCCGCCGGCCTTCTGCGCTTCCGCGATGCCGTGCAGCGTGAGGGTGGTCTTGCCCGAGCTTTCCGGACCGTAGATCTCCACGATTCGACCGCGGGGATAGCCACCGATGCCCACCGCGATGTCCAGGGACACCGATCCGGTCGAGATGGTCGCGACCTCTGGTCGCTCGGTCTTCGAGTCCCCCTCAAGGCGCATCACCGCGCCCTTGCCGTACTGCTTCTCGATGCCGAGCAGCGCCAGTTCCAGTGCCTTCTTGCGGTTCTCGTCCATGGTGGTCTCTCCTGATGATTGCGACGACGCGCGGTGGCGTTCAGCCCTCACGGCGCCGCGTCACGCGTCCGATGTATGCCCTGACACTGAACAAACGGCAAGGCTCTGTCCGAGAGTCTGTGACGTATTCTGTCACCTAGCCGTCGGTGCCGAGCGGTGCGCGGGCGAGGGCCAGGTACTCCGAACCCCTGGAAAACAAGTCACTTCGGTAGAGGGTAATCGCAGCTACGGTGCCGACTCCGCAGTCGGTGTGCGCCGGTGTGATCGATCCGAGGCCACCGCGCGAGGACTGAACACGTCCGAGGGTCATGTGCCCGAGGAAGGGCCGATCAGCCTTCGGAAACCCGAGGCCTCCGAGGGCCGATTCAAGCTTGTCAGCGAGCCGCGCGAGGCCATCATGGCCGCGCGACACATCCGCGTAGACGACTCGTGGCGCGTCGCGATCGGGGAAGGCCGCGAGTCCCCCGAGGCCCACCAGCAGGGTCGGTGTGGCTCGCGCCACGGAGCGCATCGCCTCGGCTACCGGCTCGATCAGCCCCTGGTCGATGTCGCCCAGGAAACGGAGCGTGAAATGCAAGTTGGGCGCGGGCACCCAGCGCACGTCCCAGCCCGCAGAATCGGCGAGAGCGCGGGTCGCGCGAGAGAGATCGTGCGCCTTGCGAGTCGCTCCGAGGTCGAGCACGCAACCGACGAACACACGGACGGTCTCCATCGCTTCCTGTCAGCCGCACACGGACGAGAGCGCCGTCGGCACCGGTCCGGCGCAGGCCTCGCGCACCATCGACAGCGCGAGGTACGCAGCCTGTCGCTGGACCATCGCGCGGTCACCCTCGAAGCGCGCCACCCGTTCGGTGACACCACCCACCCCTTCGAGCGCTAGAAACACCAGCCCGACGGGCTTCTCGGCGCTACCTCCGGTGGGGCCAGCAACCCCCGTCACGGCGATCGCGAGGTCGGATCCGCTCACCCGGCGAGCACCCGCGGCCATCGCTCGCGCGCACTCCCGCGACACCGCACCGTGTCCAAGGAGCACCTCGTTGGATACCTGGAGAACCCGCTCCTTCGACGCATTGGAGTACGTCACCGCGTCGAGCAGTAGGTACTCGCTCGATCCAGGGACGGCCGTAAGCATCGAACCGATCAGGCCGCCGGTGCAGCTCTCTGCCACCGCGAGGGTCAAACCCCGAGAGCGTAGCGCCCGTCCCACGCAGGCGGCAAACATCTGGTCGTCATCGCCGAAGACCGCTCCGCCCAGCCGTGCGCGGACCTCCTCTACGACCCGCGCGAGCCGCTCGCCGGCGTCCGCACGGTCGCGGCCGAGCGTGCGAACAGTCACCGTGACTTCTGGTGTCGTCGCTCGAAATCCGAAGGCAACCTGCGGCCCAGCGAGGTCGCGCAGCCGTGCGTCGAGGGCCGCTTCCGAGAGGCCGTAAGTGCGCAGCCGCGCACGTACATCGAGCGGTTGCGCGAGCCCAATAATGTGCCGAAGCGCCGCCGACTCGAACACCGCCTCCATGGCCGCCGGGTCCCCCGGGAGAAAAATCGCCTGAGCCTCGCCGAGCCTGATCGCGAATGCCCGCTCGTGCGCCGCGCGACCCAACCAACGCGCCCCCGCAGGTAGCTCCAGTGTGCGCGTCTCGCTCGCTTCGCTTGATCGCCAGCGTGCGACCTCCGCCAGCGACGCGTCGATGATGCGCGGCACCCCGAGGGCGTCGGCGACTGCGTCTACGGTCACGTCGTCGCCGGTCGGGCCGAGGCCGCCGGTGGCCACGATCACTCGCGTGCTAGCGCCGAGACGCCCGAGCGTCGCCGCAAGGCGTTCTCGGTTCGCATCGACGCAGACACGCTCGATCACCTCGAAGCCCAGGGAGGTCATCCGCGCTGCGAGCCAGTCGGCGTTGCTGTCCGCCACCTCGCCGCGAGTGATCTCCGACCCAACCGAAACAATCGCGGCCACCACGTTGGGCAGAGACGTTACGGGTCGGCCGCGCACACGGTCAAGGCGCGACCGCGGCACGATCCGGTGTATCAACCGTTCGCGCCGTGACTACCGCTGACCGAATCGGGTACCTACTGGGCGCGCTCGGCGCCGCCGCCGCTGCCTGGCTGGTTCGGCCGCTTGGAGCGGCGTTTGTTCTCGGCGGGCCGTGGCTCCCGGGGATGTGCCTCGCGCTCGGGGTTCTCTCGCTTGCGCTCGCGTTGCGCCCGGTAAGTTGGGAGCGAGCGGAGACCGTCGGGCTCGCCCTCCTCGCGGGGGTGCGCCTCGCGATTCCATTGGCGCTCACACTCGGTTGGATGGCCGACGGGCGGGAAGTCTGGGTCGCGGTCGCAATGATGGTCGCGATGCAGGATGCAGGGCAACGGGGGGCGCAGCGCTGGCCGTTGGCCCCGGCAGCGATCGGGTCGGCCATGGTGATCGTGTGGAGCGCCATGGAGCCGAGGGTCGCTCCCGCACGGGCGGTGTTCGTTGCGCTGACGTGCGCGTGCGCCGCAGCGTGGGGAGCCGCGCGTCAGGGCGTCGAACGCTGACCTGCGAGGTCGAGGTTGGAGAGGTCCTGGGTGATCTCCGCACGGCCCGCGGTCTGCACCCGTACGACGATGCCATCATCGACGACGAAGGCCCCCACCGGTTGCAGGGTAGTAAGCTCGCCGCGCATCGTGGAACCTCCGCCAAGGGAGCGAGTCAGCGCGCGCTGGGCGCTGTCGCGGAGCCGGCGGATGCGGTCACCCAGCGGGAAGACGGCGCGGCGGCTGAGGCCTTCACGGAGTGATCCCCGGAGCAGCCAGTCGCCCGCCTGGAGGAGGGTGTTTCGAGTGTCCAGAGTGTAGTCGAGATCGCGGACGACCAGCGCTTCGCGCGCAGTGTCGTAGTCGGGAAGTCCGGCGAGGTAGAGAGTCGCGGGGGTGCCTGCGAAGACGCCGTCCTGGAAGGTGATGTCGAGTTCGAAGATCAGGGCGCCGCCGTTGCCCCGCACCCGCACCTCGCGGACAAGGGCGTGGCGGCCCTCGAGTTCCATCACGCGACCGCGGAATTCCTGGGCGACCAGGGCTGTGGTCTCGGCGAAGGTCACCCGCGCGTCCAGGGTCAGCGCGAAGTGATCGCCCTCTGCGGACGCCGGCGCCGGGTCGAGCGGCGGCAGCGCTGAAGTCGATGGAGTCGGACGTGGTCCGGAGGTGACTGCGGGCTGCGCAACGATGCCGACGCGGGTGCTCGCCGTCTCCGTCGTAAGCGCGAACGGGGCCGCGAAGACGCGCTGCGGAGAGAGCGTCAGCCAGAAGCCGTCGCCGAGGTCCATCGGGGTGTTGAGGGTAGACCAGAGTTCTTGTGCGCGGGCAGTGAGGTCGCCGTGTTCGTTCACCGTGGCGTCCATGCGACTGGTGGCCGCGGCGACCTGCTGAGCGACGAAATCGGCAGCGAAATCCGTCACATCGACGTGAAACATCGTGAGTTCGCAGCGGTCGCGAAACACCGGAGTATTGGGCACGGTCTGCGAGACGATGTGCCACGAAGAGTCGAGGCGAATCGTCGTGTCGGCACTCACGATCACCTGGCGCGGCGCCTCGTTGACGCCGCACGAAGCGACCACCTGGCAACTAGGCATGAACGGAATGGGCAGACCCAGCGGGGCACCCAGACAGGCCTCCGCGGTGATGGCGAGTGTCGTCTCGACGTGCACCGCACCCGCTCGCGGCTCGAAGCGAAACGGCGCGCGCTGAACCCGATATCGCACACCCACCGGTGTCGGGCCGATCATCTGAAAGCGGCCATCGGTGTCGAAGACCGCGGGGACGAGTTGCTCCAGAGAGCGGAGGGTCTCGTGGATGTCGGCGCGCAGGGGCAGTTGGATGGACGCGGAAGGTAGCGGCGGGAGGACGGCGCCAGGGCCACCCCTCGGTGGCTGCGGAATCTGGAGGGTGTGGGCGCAGCCGAGGAAGAACGGGAGCGCGAATACGGCAGGGGGGATCCTCACGGGGCGAGTGTACGCGGACCCGGGCGAGGACATTCGACGGTCAGCGCAGGTGTGCGATGACCGCGAGGACGGTGAGCGCGAGGCTTGCGACCGCGGCGGCTTCGAGCACCCGGAGCGACTGCCGCAGTGCACGCACCGCCGTCATCGCGTGGTTGATGTCCGCACCGGCGGTGTCCACGACCGCGCGGAATGATGTCGCAGCACGGTAGATCCAGCGTGCAAGCACGCCGAGCACCATCGCAAGGACGAGGCCTGCGAGGCCGAGGATGCCGAATCGCGCCCCAGCGGGTCCGGCCCTCCAGAGCGAGTGCAGGGCCTCGCCGGCGAGCGTCACGACCAGCACCGCGAGAACCCCGAGAAGCACCGAGGTTAGCCGGAGGCGATGGGCCAGCGCGGCAAAGCGTAGGTTTTCGGCAGCGCTGAACTCATGGGTCGGCATCGGTTACGCCCCCCTCGGAAACATCAATGCCACCACGACCGCGAGGCCGACCCCATGGACCGCGAGCATCGCGACCAGGGTCGTGAAGGCCCGTTGGAGCCCGTCGACGGCGGCCATGAGATGCGTGATGTCGTCGCCCGTGGTGGTCGCGACCGCGCGCAGACAGAGCGCCCCGGCGCGGAGCTGCCGACCGGCCAGGACCGGCGGGATGGCGCCGAGCATGCAGATACCCGCGATGACCGGGGCGGCATGCGCAGGGAGGTGAAACGGCGGATGAAATAGTCCGAGGAGCCCGGTGGCGGCGAGGGTGAAGCCGAAGCAGTAGCCCGCGATGCCCACTCGGGCGGCGGATCCTGCGAGAGCCAGGAAGACGGCGTCGTCGGTTGCGTTGAACTCGTGTGAAACGGCGTCAACCATGAGGGGTCATCTGTCCTTGAAGGCCCAAACAAAGAAGAGGAATGCGAGCCCGACGCCGAGCACTCCCAAGCCGAGCACCGGGCTGACCGAGAAGCACCAGATCACGATCTGGATGACGATCCAGAAGAGGCCGCTAGAGTCACTGCCGCCGCTGTGGCCCGAGCTTTCGCCACCGCCCGAGGAGTACGACCCGCTGCTCGAAGAAGAGCTGCCGCTCGACGAGGACGAGCCGCTGCCCCAGCGGGATCCGCCGAAGCTCCCGCCGGTCTGCTGGGCCATCGACTCGACCACCATGCTCGCGCGCGGTGACGCGATCGCCGCAGGCTCCGCGAGTACGAGCGCGAGGAGCGCGAGAATCCACAATGCGAAGAGCGAGGGGCGTTGGCGCACGAAGGACGACATCATGGCGCGCATCGGAGAGCCGTCGCAAGGACGGGCGAGCGGGGCAGACCGTTCAAGATTACGGGGACATGGCGCGGTAGCACTCGGAGCGGATCGGATGATCGAGGGAGCAGAGGGGGAGCCGCACCACGCTGCATCCGCAGTACCCCACGGAGCGCCGAGGATCGGATGCGACGACGCGATGCTCAAGTACGTCGGCGTCCGATCCGGCATCTTCATCGTCCGCATCCTGCGCGCGAACGGAGCGCGATCCACGACGGGGCAGGGATCGCTGTTTACCGGTGGGGTTTTCGTCAGGAGCCGACACGGTGGTAACGAGGGAGCCGTGAAGGTACTGCTGGTCGGAGGAGGCGGTCGGGAGCACGCGCTGGCGTGGGCTCTCGCAAAGGCTGGTTCGGTCGATGAACTCGTGGTCGCGCCGGGAAACCCGGGCATCGCGGAGATCGCGCGGTGCGTTGCGGTGGGCCTAGGGGACATCGACGGCCTCGTCGGGACGGCGGTCGCGATGGCGGCCGATCTGGTGGTGATAGGGCCCGAAGGGCCGCTCGTCGCGGGGCTCGCCGATCGGCTGCGTGCGCTGCGAATTCCGGTCTTCGGGCCGAGCGCTGCGGCAGCTCGGCTCGAGGGCTCCAAAGGGTTTCTGAAG
Organism: Deltaproteobacteria bacterium; assembly: GCA_947477565.1. Classification (GTDB taxonomy): domain Bacteria; phylum Myxococcota_A; class Polyangia; order Polyangiales; genus SCUS01. Next base: position 31,942 of record CANJUR010000030.1, on the reverse strand, counting down.
GACCTCTGCGCGCGGCATGGCATTCCGACGGCGGCGTACCGGCGCTTCACCGACGCGGACGAGGCCACGGCGTACGTTCGCGAGCACGGTGCCCCGGTGGTCGTGAAGGTCGATGGCCTGGCCGCAGGCAAGGGCGTCGTCGTCGCGGCGAGCGTCGATGAGGCGATCGCGGCCATCGATGAGGCCCTGCGACGCGGGCGCTTCGGCGACGCGGGGCGCAGCGTCGTCGTAGAGGATTTTCTCGTCGGCCCGGAGATGAGCTTCTTCGCACTGTCCGATGGCAGCGCGGCGACCTTCTTCGCCACCGCGATGGACTACAAGCGCCTCGGCGATGGCAGCGTCGGACCCAACACCGGCGGAATGGGAGCCATCACTCCGCACCCGCAGCAGTCTCCCGCGCTTATCGAGGAGGTGATGGCGACGATCATCAGGCCGACCGTGGACGCCATGCGCGAAGAGGGGACGCCCTTCCGGGGAGTGCTCTACGCGGGGCTGATGCTCACCGCGCGTGGGCCGATGCTGCTCGAATACAACGTCCGATTTGGAGATCCTGAGTGTCAGGCGTTGATGGTGATGCTGGATGACGACCTCGGCGAGATCCTGCGCGAGGCGGCCCGGGAGGAGGAGCGCCCGATGGTTCGATTGCCGCGCTGGCAGCCGGGTGCGGTGGTCTGCGTGGTGCTGGCGACTCCGGGCTATCCAGACAACCCCGCGACCGGTGGAGTGATCAACGGCCTCGGCGGTTCCCTTAAAGAAGGGACGTGGATCTTTCACGCAGGGACGCGGCGAGACGCCGACGGAGTGCTGCGGACGGCGGGCGGGCGGGTGCTCAACGTGGTGGCGCAAGGTGCTTCACTGGCCGCGGCGGCGGAGCGGGCGTACGCCGTCGCCGATACGATCGATTGGCCCGGCGCGCAGTACCGCAGCGACGTCGGAACCGTGGTGCTGCCGTGACGGCGCCCTGGTGGTCGGGATGGGTGTTGGCCGTGGCGGTGGCGTTGCCCACGGTGGCCTGGGCGCAGCCCGCTGGGGGTGCTTGCGACTCCTGCGCGACGTGCACGGCAGCGCTCGCGCGGGCCAACGCCTTCGCCGAGTTGCGCGGTGACATCGATGGATCGCAGGCGGCCGTTTGCGTGCGCATTGCCGGGAGCGGGGCGACCTTCGACGGGCATCGGCACGTCGTGCGAGGCGCGGCCGTCGGTGTCGAGATCGCCTCGGATAACGTGGTGATTCGCAACGTTCAGGCACAGGAAGGAGGTGTCGGATTTCGCGTGGCGGGCGGGCACACGGTGACCCTTCTCAATGTTGTCGTCCGCGATGCGCGGGTCGGGGTGCGTATCGAGGGGTCGCAGAATGTTCGCGTCGTGCGCGCGATGCTGACGCGCAATCGTGTGGGCGTATCCATGGGGGCCGACGATGCCGGGCAGTGCGCGCGCCCGATGCCGCTCGCGAGCGCTGGGGTGGTGCTCGTGCGGTCGCGGGTAGAAGGCGGCGTCGTCGGGGTGGCGGCCTGTGATGCGATGCCCGTGTTGATGGGCAACACCGTGACCGGCAATGAGCTGGGAGTGCTGCTTGGCGAGGTGCGCGCGCAGGGCACCGGAGCACGGGGGGGGCCCTGGGACGAGTGCTCGTGCGCGTCGGCCCCGACGGGCACCACCCCTGGGACGTTGCTGCTGTACTCATCGGGCTGCGGCGGATGCACCGTGCACGAGAGCTGGCTACCGGAAGAGCGGGCGCACGGTGCGGTGATCCGGGCCCGCGCGGGTGGGGCGGACGGCGGCGTCGAGCAGGCACGATTCGACGCGTACATCCGGCACTGTGGGGCGGAGGTGATCGACGCGCTGGGGGTGCCGGGCTGCGTTCCGAATTACGTGTGCCCGGCGAGCGGAGAGGTGTGGAAGCGGCGCGGGGGCGACCGCGAGTTGGTCATCGATCGCACGGTCGGGTCGCCTGCGGACGTGGTGACCTTCTCCGGGGCATGCCGCGCGGCGGGGCGCCAGGGATACGGGCGTGGCGGGCGGTGCGTCACCGCGGCGCTCCGGTCGAATACCATGTGCGGTAATGCCCGGGGCGACTTGACCGTGGCCGGCCCGTTCGGGCGCTGGGGATCGGCGGACGACCGCTGCGGCGTGGCGACCGATGACCGCGGAGTCGGGCCGTGTGCACAGACGTGCGAAGGGGTGGATCTGACCGCTGGCGCGACGCCCGTTGCTCCGTCGGTGCCATTGGGTGCGATCGCATCGATCGAAGAGGATGCCGGGGCGACAGGGGTGGTCCCGGTGACGACGGGCACTCCCACTTCGGCGGCAGATCGGGCATCGGGAAAATCCCGCGCGCCGGGGTGGTGGGTGGTGGGTGCGTTGGTCGTGGCGTTGGGCATGGCGGCGTGGCGTCTCTGGGCGAAGTCACGTCGCTCGTAGTGAGTTTCGCGGTGGTTCGCGGCGGGGTTCAACCGACGCCCCGCGACGGACGGGTCGCGCAGCAGGAACGGCGAGGGCACGGCGAAGGTGACGGCTGCCGAAGCGACGGCGACGGTGGGCGCCATGAACATCCCCGTAGACGACAACTGCCCGCTCAAGAGCACGGCGAAGGTCCACGAGGACTTCGACTGCATGCTCAAACGGACCAACATCTGGGCGAACAGCAACAAGTTCTAAGCAGGGATCCGGGAAAAGGCCCTTCTATCGTCAGAACGCTGGAAAACATGCTGGAAATACCGTCACGTTTCGCGCGACTGGCCCCGACCGGGAACCAGGAACCCCTCCCGCGCCAATGACTGGAGCCATGGCGATGGTTTCCTCATGCGACGGAGCCTCCGACTGCGATCCCGCGATCTCCCAGCGGCAGAGTGTTTCCTCGACCCGCGGACTCGCGACGGTTTCCGGCGCTGTGTTTTCGCGGAGTTACGATCGTTTCCCGGAACCCTGCTAAGACCTCGATCTCCTTATGCGTCTCGTCGATCGCTACTGGTTGATGTTCACTGCTCCGTTGGTGGTGTGCCTCGGCGTCTACGGCGTCCTGGGAGCGAGCTTCCACCGGCAAGAGCTGCTCGCCGAAGCCGAGACGGAGGTCCGCGAGACTGCGACGCTGCTCGGCGAGGCCGTCACCACGCTGCCCGCGGACGTCGAGATCGATGAACTTCACGCGCTCGCCGAGCGCCTCACCCACGACACCCGCGTGCTCGGCATCGGCATCTACGATTCCGACGGCCGTTGGGTCGGCGGTTCGCGCGTCGCTCGCTCACACCGCGCGTCGCTCGATCGCATCGTGCGCGACGCCTTCCGGGCGCGCCTCGACCGGCGCGAGATGCTCGCCTTCGGAGGCCGCGAGGCGCTCATGCGCGTCGAGCTTGTCCGCCCCTCGCAGGCGACGCTGGTGGGAGCGGTCGTGGTCATTCGCGACCTGCAGTACGTGCGCGACGCACTGCGGGCGTGGGTCAGCCAGTTGGCGGCGGTCTCCGGTGTGTTGACGTTGGTGATGGCGCTGCTCGCGGCGCGGCTCGCGCGTGCAATGACCGAACCGGTGGAGCAGTTGATCGATGGGGTGACCCGCGTGGCGGCGGGCGATCTGGAGACGGTGGTCTCCACCGGGGGCGATGAGATGCGTCGGTTGGGCGATGCCTTCAACGCGCTCACCCGCTCGCTGAAGGGAGCTCGCGAGCGGCTGTCGGACGAGGAGATCGCGCGCGCCACGCTCGAGGCTGAACTGCACCACGCGCAGATGCTCGCGGTGGCGGGGCAGGTCGCGGCGACGCTCGGGCACGAGATCGGGTCGCCGCTCAACGTGATCCTCGGGCGGGCGAGGGTGGCGGCGGAGCGGGAGGATGTTCCGGACGACCTGCGGGCCAGCTTGCAGAGCATCGCCACGCAGTGCGAGCGGATCATCAAGGTGATGTCGCAGTTTCTCTCCCTGGCGCGGCCGTCCCCGCGCGGAGGGGCCGACCGGAGCGACCTCGGCGCGGTGGCGCGGGAGGTCATCGGGTTTCTCGGGCAGGAGTGCCGACGGGCGAACGTACGCGCCACGCTGGTCGTCGCGGCGGGCGAGGAGCTGACCGTGGAGGCGCCTCACGACCGGATGTTCCAGGTACTGTTTAATCTCTGCCTCAACGGGGTGCAGGCGCAGCCGGGGGGAGGGCGTCTGGAGGTGTACGTCCATCGGATCGATGAGGGCGGACGCCCGATGGTGTGTGCGACGGTGCGCGACGGCGGCCCCGGGGTGGGCGATGGAATACAAGGTAAGGTATTTGACCCCTTCTTTTCGACGCGCCTCGGCACTGGGGGGACAGGGCTCGGGCTCGCGGTCGTCGCGGGCCTGGTGAAAGAGCTCGGCGGTCGCGTGGTCGTTGCTCAGGGGGAGGCCGGGAGCGAGCTGTCCGGGGCGGCGTTCACGGTATGGTTGCCGGCGGCACCATGAACCAAAGCGACGCGCGATTCCCTCAGGAGGGCGGTGTACGGGCGATGCCGGGAGTGATGGTGAAGCCCGGTCGGGGTCGGCTCTTCGTGGTCGATGACGACGCCGATCTCGGGGCGTTTCTCCACGAGTTGCTCACGGCGTCGGGCCATCAAGTGACAACGTTTTCCGATGCTGCATCGGCGCTGGCGGCGGTGGAGGAGCGCGCCCCGGATGTAGTGATCACCGACATGAATATGGCGGGGATGGACGGCTTCGAGCTCATCGAGCAGGTGCGGGCGTTTGACCCGCGCGTGGCGGTCATCGCGATCACGGCCTTCGGGAGCATCGAGACGGCGGTGCGCGCGCTACGGCTCGGCGCGTACGATTTCGTGACGAAGCCATTTGAGCCACAGACGCTGCGCGTGGCGGTTAATCGTGCGCTCGAGGCGACGGCCCTGCGCTCCGAGGTGCGGCGACTGCGGAGTGAACTCGGCGGGCGCTTCCTTGTCGGCGAGCTCGTCGGCCGGAGCCGCGCGTTGGCGGAGATTTCAGACCTGGTGAAGCGCGTGGCCGACAGCGGCGCGACGGTGCTCGTCACGGGGCCGAGCGGCAGCGGCAAGGAGGTCATCGCGAGGGCGCTGCACGCCGAGAGCAAGCGGTCTGCGGGGCCGTTTGTGCCGATCAATTGCGCGGCGATTCCTGACGCGCTTCTGGAGAGCGAGCTCTTCGGGGTGCGCAAGGGCGCGTTTACGGACGCGAAGGTCGATCGCCCGGGGCTGTTTCGCGCGGCGCACGGCGGGACCCTCTTCCTCGATGAGATCGGCGACCTGCCGATGGCGCTCCAGGCGAAGCTGCTGCGGGTGATTCAAGAGCGCGAGGTGCGGCCGCTCGGGGCCACGAAATCGGAGCCCTTCGACGCGCGCGTGGTGGCTGCGACGCACTCTGACCTGCGTAAGGCGGTGCAGGAGGGGCGCTTCCGAGAAGACTTGTTCTACCGGTTGGCAGTGATCGAGGTCGGGGTGCCGCCGCTGCACGATCGCCCAGAGGACGTGGTGCCGCTCGCGGAGCATTTCCTCAAGCGGGTGGCGGCGCGCTCGGGCAGCGGGGTGAAGGGCTTCTCTGGCGCTGCGCTGCAGAAGTTGGAGGCCTACCACTGGCCGGGAAACGTGCGCGAACTGGAGAACGCCGTGGAGCGTGCGGTGGCCCTGGCACGCGAGGAGTGGATCTCCCCGGAGGATTTCCCGGCGTCGCTCGAGCACCCAGCGCCGACGGATATTCTGGCGGCGGCGGCGGAGCGGGAAATGACGCTCGACGAGCTCACGATGGCGTATGTGCGCCGGGTGCTGGAGCGCACGGGCAACAACAAGAAGCGCACCGCGCGGCTGCTCGGGGTCGATCGACGGACGATTCAGCGATGGCTTGGTGAAACGCAGAGCGCGGACGACGACGATGACCGCAAGGGAACCTGAGAAGCGATGAGCGAACGCACGGACGAGGAACGCTGGGCGGCGGTGGAAGAGTCGATCGAACTACTCCACGAGGAGGATGTGGACGGGGCGGTGCGGACGCTTCGGGAGGTGCTCCTCGCGGACGCCGACAACGTGCACGCGCACTACTACCTGGGCCTTGCGTTTATGCGGCGGGAGAAGGCGGGCGCGGCGCTGGCAGCGTTTTCCGAGGCGACGCACCGCGATCCGGCGCACCTCGGCGCGCAGGTCTACCGGGGCTGGTGCATGTACGAATTGGGGCGCTTCGAGGAGGCCATCGATACGGGCGAGCGGGCGCTGGAGATCAAGGCCGACGACGACGAGGCGCTGCACCTGTTGGGCCTCGCGAACGCAGAGACCGGGCGGAAGACGCTGGCGATGGGGTACCTCGAACGCTTCTTGAAAGGTCGGCCGTCGGCGGAAGACCGGGCCGATGCCGAGGCGTTGCTCATCACGCTTCGCGGCGGCGCGACCACCCGCGCGGAGGCCTGAGCCGCCACTCTGCACCGCCTTTTGTCGGCCGTTTTAACGTCCCCGAGAAATGTCTACACTGCGCGAGGGCAGCTGCACCGAGTCGCTGACCACGATGAATTCGGGGTCTCCGCTCTCAATCCGCGGAGTGGAGGGCGCGCGGTCGCGTGGGCTTTGTGATTTGTACACCGACCTCGGGCTGGTGGCGCACGGGGGCATGGGCGCCGGTGCGGCACGGGCTCGGCCGGCTTCTCGGTCGGCACGTCGCGGTGAAGTTGCTGCATGAGTCGATCAGCGATCGCCTCGACCTGGTGCTGTAGACGGCGCGGTCGAGGCTGCGAATTGGGGAGTTCGACGATAACCCGGAGACCGCTGCGCCGAGCCGTTGACCCGGTGCGGAGGGGGAGGTAATCCGTGCGCCACGATGATCAGCGACACCCGAAACCAGTTAGAGGATCTCGCCCGACGGGCGGAGAACCTCGGGAGGCATCTTTGACCTCCCGAGGCTGAAACAGCGCGTGGAGGAGATTGATGCCGAGAGCGGCGATCCGGATTTCTGGAACCGTCCGACCAGCCAGAAGCTCCTGAAAGAGCGGGCCGACAAGGACACGATGATCCAGACCGTGGAGGCACTCCAGAGGGATGTGCGCGACGCCGCGGAGCTGCTCGTGATGGCCGCCGAGGAGAACGACGAGACCGTCGGCGCGGAGGTGGCCGTCGCCGCCGCGAAGATCGAAGTGCGCACGCGCAAGATGGAGCTCGACCAGATGTTGTCGGAGCCCGAAGATCAGGTCGATGCCATCGTGGAGATCAACGCCGGCGCGGGCGGCGTCGATGCGATGGACTGGACCCAAATGCTCCTGCGTATGTACGGCCGCTGGGCTGAGAAGCGCGGGTTCACGGTGAAGCTCCTCGATGAGACCGAAGGCGAGGAGGCCGGGCTAAAGAGCGTTTCGATCCAGATCGCGGGGGTCAACGCGTTTGGGTACCTGAAGCATGAAAACGGGGTGCACCGGCTGGTGCGCATCAGCCCGTTTGACGCCAATGCGCGACGGCAGACGGCCTTCGCGGCGGTGGCCGTGACGCCCGATCTCGACGAGGACTTTGAGATCGATTTGAAGGACGGCGACTACGACACGGATACGTTTCGCTCGGGCGGTAAAGGCGGGCAAAACGTCAACAAGGTTGAGACCGCGGTGCGACTCACGCACAGGGTCACGGGCATCGTGGTGAAGTGCCAGAGCGAGCGATCACAGCACGAGAACCGGCGCATCGCCCTGAAGACCCTGAAGGGCAAGCTCTACGCGCTGGAGAAGCAGAAGCGTGAAGATGCCTTCAAGGGGAAGTTCGAAGCGAACAAGTCGGACATCGCGTTTGGGCACCAGGTTCGCAACTACGTGATGGCGCCGTACCAGCTTGTCAAAGACCTCCGTACCGACCACGAGACTGGCAACATCTCCGGCGTGCTCGACGGCGACCTCGATCCGTTCATCGAGTCGTCGCTCCTCGGGGCGATGAAGAAGAAGACCGCGAGCGCGTGACCCCTCGGCTGACCCGCGGCCTCGGTCTCACCGCGGGTCTCGTAGCGCTCGGGGGCGTCGGCGTGGCGGACGGGCTCCTCGCCTGGTCGCGAGCCCCGCGCGGATCGCTGCCTCCAGCGCTCGGGGTACTCGTGGTGCTCCAGTGCGCGGCCACGCTGCTCAGCCTGGGCATCGGCCTTGGCCTTCTCGAAGAGATCATCCTCGCCTCTGCGCGCACGGTCCCGTGGCTCTGTCGGTTCGCCGATTGGGCGCTCGGAGGCCCGCGCCGCTGGTTTGCGCGAGACCCCGACGCCGCCGTGGCGGTCTCCGCGCTCGCGATCGGCATCGCCGTCTCCGTTGGCCCGCTCTATCCCCTCACGTACACGGTGCATCGCACCTTCCACTCGCAGTCCCTCGCCGCGCTCGCGGTCTTCCTCTCTCCCTTCGGCTTCGCCGCCCTCGCGATCGTCCTTCTGCTCCTCTTCTCCGGGCCTCTTCGGTGGTTCTTCCATCGCATCGGGCCACTGGCTTCGCCCGGCGTTGTGCTGTCCGTCACCGTGGTCGCGGTCGTCACCCAGACGGTGCGCTTCTTCGGCCTCAACTGGGCTGCGTTTCGCAACCTCGAGTTCGGCGCCGTCGCCCTCCTCGGCGCCCTCGTGCTTGCCAACGGACTCGCGCTGCTGCTCCTCGGCCGGCGCACCGTCCGCCGTGGCGCGCCGCTGCGGTGGTGGGTGCCGCTCGCCTGGTCGCTGCTCGCCATCGGGGCCTTCGTGACGTCGGCGTTTACCCTCGGGGCGAGGCAGACCGTGGCCGCGACGCTCTTCAACCGCAGCCTGCTCGCGCAGCGCGTGGCGCGCACACTGCAACTGAGCCTCGACTTCGACGGCGACGGCTACTCGGCGGTGTTCAACGGCGGCGACTGCAACGACCGCGATGCGCGTATCTCCCCGCGAGTACACGACATTCCCGGCAACGGCCGCGACGAGAATTGCTCCGGCCGCGACGCGCGCCTCGAGACCGACGAGAGCACCGGGCACCTCGTGCCGCTGCCCCCGGAGGCCGCTCAGGAGCCGCCGAGCTTCGTTCTGCTCTCCATCGACGCGATGCGTCCCGACCACCTTGGCTGCTACGGCTATCGGCGTCCGACGACGCCCAACATCGATCGCTTCGCCCGCGGAGCGGCGCGCTTCACCAACGCGTACTGCGCCTCGCCTCGCTCGCTGCGCTCCTTCGGGAGCATCTGGGTCGGCCGCTACGCCTCGCTCGTCGCCTGGGGCAACGACGTTCAGTTTCCGCCCCTGGAACTCTCCAACCTCACTCTCGCCGAACAACTTGAGTCCGCCGGGTACGTCACCGCGGCCTTCCCTGCGACGGCATATTTCTCTCACACCGCGGGCTTTTTTCAGGGCTTCCAGCGGGTCGTCGAGGAGGCGGGATTCAAGCCCGATGTTGCTCCGAGCATCGCGCGCATCCAGAGCTTCCTGCAGGAGCGCGAGAGCGACCCGCGGCCGTTTTTCGTGTGGTCCCACATCATGGAGACCCACGACCCGTACCGCGATCGCAGTGCACCGCGGGAGTTTGGCCACTCGCAACTCGATCAGTACGACGAAGAACTCGCGGGAGCCGACGAGGCCATCGGCCCGGTACTCGCTCAACTCGAGGCCCTCGCTGCGCGGCGTCCGCTGGTGGTGATCCTCTTCGGCGACCACGGCGAGGCCTTCGGCGAACACGGCGTCTATCATCACTCGTTTGACCTCCACGACGAGGCGCTGCGCGTGCCTATTCTCGTGCGCGCGCCGGGCGTCACGCCAGGCCCTCGTCAGGCCCTCGTCAACCTGTTCGACCTCAACCCGACGATGCTCAACTTTGCCGGCCGGCAGCCCCTCGCGCCGGTGTCCGGGCGCTCGCTTCTGCCGGTGCTCTACGACCCCACACCGGGCCCGTTGCTGCCCGCTGCCTGGCGTCGCTCGCTCTTCGCCGAGGTCACGCCCGACGGGCTCTTTCCCTCCGAGCAGAAGTCCATCTACGCGCCGCCGTTCAAGTTGATCCATGACCTCCGGCGCGGCACCTGGGAACTCTTCGACATCGCGCGCGACCGCGGCGAGATTCACAACCTCTACGACGACCGACCTGAGCTTGCGTCCGATTTGCGCGAGCGCCTCGTCACCTGGACCGATCACGGCGCCCTCTCGGCCAATCGCTCCAACGAGCAGATCGCCGCTGCGCGCCTGCCCGCGGAGCCCGCGATGCAGCACCCGCTGCACGTCCGTTTTGGCGACATCGCAGAACTCCTCGGCTACGACCTCGCGGCAGACCACGTACCGATCGAGGGTACCTATCGCGCGGTGCTCTACTGGCGCGTACTGCGTCGCACGCGTCGCCCGGTGTACATCGTGGTGTCCTTTGATCCGGTGGATTCCCAGCCGATCTGGCCGCTCTTCGTCGCGCGGCACGCGCCCATCTACGGGCGCTACCCGACGACGGAGTGGCGGCCGGGGGAGATTCTCCGCGACGAGGTGGCGCTGCGTGTCGATGCGGAAATGCGTCCCGTGCGGCTGCGCAGTTTCGTGTCGCTGGAGATCGAGGGCGACGGGCAACGCATCGCCCCAGAGCGCGTGAACTCGCCGGACGCGAGGCTGGAGATCGCGCCGGTGGAAATCATGGCGCGAGAGGAGCCGTAGCGGGCGTTCGCTCGGCGGACCAGAGTTCGATCAGCGGCGATCCGTCGGGCTGCAAGAAGACCCGCGCACGGCGTAGAAACCGGAAGCGCGGCGAGTGCATCAACGCGCGGAGTTGTTCGTGGTGGGCGCGCTCCTCCGGGGGGCCGAAGCCCGGCGCGAGGAGGCCGTCGCTCCAGGTGACAAAGACGTGCAGGTCGTCCTGGCGGTCGGGCAGCGGTGACTTCGAGATGTCGTGGCACCACGACCCGCCCCGCTGGTTGGCGAACTGTAACGGGTGCAGCGCGTAGTCGGAGACCACCACCAGCGCGCGTCGTTGGCCGCGCAAACGATCGACCTCGTGGCGCACGAGATCGGGCACCGCGACGCGCTCCCGGGCGCCCTTCCAGCCGCGGTAACCGCCGCCGCCGGCGAGGGTGAAGTACCCGCGGTCGGGCGCTCCGCCGCGAAGGAAGAATTGCGCCGCGCGCAGGGTGGGGCAGACCAGGAGATAGAGCACCAGGAAGGCCGGGACGAGCCGGATGCGTGCGGAGCGGTCTTCGGCAAGGACGCCCATCGCGAGGACGGCGGGCGCGAGGGTGACAAAGAGGTAGCGCTCGGCGTCGATGGCGGGGAGGTTCCACGGTCGAGCGCTGGCAAGGAGGAGCGGGAGACCGACCAGCGCTACGACGAGATGCCCACGGGTGAAGCGGGCGAGGGCGTCCGCGGCGTGCGTGCGGGGGCAGGGGCGCAGCGCCGCGACGACGACCAGCAACGCGATGATTCCGAGGGCCCATTCGAGCGGGCGAGTGACGGCCTCGCCGGTGAAGTGCCGGAGGGTGGCCTCGCCGGTCCAGCCGCCGACAACGGTGAGTGCGTACACATACAAGCGTGCCCCGAGGTGAATGAACCATCGCGCGGGCTCAAGGTGTCGCTGCCGGACCACCGTCACCGCGCCGTAGAGGACGGGCACGAGGTGCAGCGCCGCGAGCCCGAGCGAAACGCCCAGCGCTGGCCGACGGAGCATCGTGCGATGCAGCGGCGTGAGCACCCAGAGCAGCGCCGCGACGACGGGGAGCAGCGCGAACGGGGTGAAGTGAATGCCGATCGCGAGGCACTGTCCGGCGAGCACCAGCGTGAGCGCCGCGCCGCTGCGCGCTGCGAGCAGGAGAAGCAGCGGACCGAGCACGGCGAGGCCCAGCGCGAGTGCGTAGGGGACCGTCACCGTGCGGCTCCAGAGCACCGACCACGGGTGCACCGCGAGGAGCGCGGCGATGGCGAGGCCCGCGCGCGGTAGACCGAGGCGTCGGGCAGTGATCGCCGAGCCGAGGAGGGTGGCAGTGAGGCCCGCGACGAGCACCGCACGGGCGCTCGCGAAGGAGACCCCGAAGAGGCGAAATGACAGGCCGATGAGGTGCGCGAAGAGGGTGCTGACGAAGCGGGCGTCGGGCGACATCTGCGGGGCGCGGTCGGCGAGTACGTCGAGGCCGAAGAGGGTCCAGTTGCCCTCGTCGCCGCTCGGATTGGGCAACGCTCCGAGGTACGGTAGGCGCAGCGCGAGGCTGAGCGCTACCAGCGCCGCGAGGCTCAACCACCACGTCAGCACCGTGGGAGGCGGCGGCGGGGCCTGTGGGCGGGCCGGAAGATCCACGTCTAAGCGAGGGTCGAGCGATCCAGGCGCTAGCAACGATGCGACGCCGGGAGATCGCAGCGCGCGGGCAGGACGCCGGGGAGCATCCACGGTCGCGAGAGCGCCGTGACCATCATCATCTGCATGCGGGGAGTAAGGAGAGCAGTGCCTTCATCGGAGCGCCCGTAGAGGGAGGCGTGGAGGAGGCCCACGGTAGTCTGCCGGTGAGTGGATTGCACCGGCGCAGCGCGGGCGCGAACGCGTGACCGTTGGGGCCCGGGTCGGTATAACGCGCGACCATCCGATGAGCGACACGACCAGCACCCTCGAATCGGTGCGCCGCGCCAAGGCCGATGCCTGGCGGGCGCGCGGACATCTCCCGTTCGGCAACGATCCGGGGCCCCTGAATACCATTGCGAGTATTCGCGCGACGCACGACGGCCACGACAGCGCCGCCCTCGACGCCGCGCACGCCGACACCCGCTACCGCGTGGCGGGCCGCGTGGTGGCGATGCGCGACACCGGCAAGCTGGTCTTCGCGAAGCTGCGCGATGGGAGCGGCGAGATCCAGTTGTTCTGCTCCGCGCGCGACCTCGGCGAGGACTTCTCGCTGCTCAAGGAGATCGACCTCGGCGACATCGTGCTCGTGGAGGGTCGCCCGATGCGCACCCGCGCGGGTGAGCTTTCAGTGCTCGCGAAGAGCCTGCGGCCGTTGTCCAAGAGCTACACGCCCATTCCGAGCGAGTGGTTTGGCATCAGCGAGGTCGAGACGCGCTACCGGCAGCGGTACACCGACCTCATCGCCAACTACCCCGAGGTCAACGAGGTGTTTCGCGCCCGGTCGATCATCGTGCGGGCGTTGCGCGAGTGGCTCGACGACCGCGACTTCATGGAGGTCGAGACTCCGACGCTCAACTCCGTTCGCGGGGGCGCCACGGCCAAGCCCTTCACCACTCACCACAACGCGCTCGACCTCGACCTGTACCTCCGCGTCGCGCCGGAGCTGTACCTGAAGCGCCTCATCGTCGGCGGCCTCGACCGCGTCTACGAGATCGGCCGCGTGTGGCGCAACGAGGGCCTCTCCACGCGGCACAACCCGGAGTTCACGATTCTGGAGTTCTACCAGGCGTATGCGACCTATCGCGAGCTGATGGACGAGACCGAAGAGCTCGTCACGCACGTCGATGCGCGCCTCGTGGCTCGGTTTCCGCGCTTCGCCCACGGTCGCAGCTTCTCGCTGGCGCGTCCGTGGCGGCGGGTGCGGATGCTCGACGCGGTCACGCACGCGCTGCAGAAGCGGCACCCTGATCTTCTGGGCATCTGGGCCAACGGCATGGGGCTCGCGGGATGGGGGCGCGTGCGGGCCGCAGTGCTCACGACGCCGTCCCTCCAGCGTGAGCACAGGGACTATCTCAACAAGTGCACCACCGCCGGGGAGACCCTCTTCGCGTTGTTTGAACTCTTCGCGGAGTCTTTCCTGGTGGACGACTACCGCACGGCGGACGACGGGCAGAGCGTGCCGGTCTTCATCGTGGACTACCCCTTCGACGTGTCGCCGCTGGCGCGCAAGAAGGACACCGACAAGCAGACCGCGCAGTACGGTGAAGGCTTCCCGGTGACCTTCACCGACCGCTTCGAGCTCTTCGTGGAGGGCCGTGAACTCGCCAACGCGTTCAGCGAACTCAACGACCCGGACGACCAGGCGGAGCGATTCCGCGCGCAGCTCGGCAACCGCGAGCGCGGCGACGAAGAGGCGATGGACTTCGACGAGGACTACATCCGCGCGCTCTCGCACGGCATGCCCCCGACGGCCGGCTTCGGCCTCGGTGTCGATCGCCTGGTGATGCTGCTCACCGGGCAGAAGAGCATCCGCGACGTGGTGCTCTTCCCGCTCCTGCGCCCCGAGTCGGATGGCCGTTGATCTGATCATTCTCTGGATCGTTTCCCGCGCGGTGGTCTCCCAGGCTCGCCGACGGTGGCTCTACGCGGGCTGGATGATCGGCGCTCTCGCGCTGTCGTTTGTTTTCCTGAAGCTGGCCGCACGGATGGAGCCGCGCGGGTTTGATCCGACCCCGTCGCTCGCGCTGGTGGTGCTGCGCGTCGGGGTGCTGGTGTCGGCGCTGGAGGCATATTTCCTCTCGACGTTGCTCTGGATGCCGAAGCTCTTCGACCGGCTAGAGGCCGTCGCCGCGGAGCTCACCATCGCGGTGCGTCAGTTGCGGTCGCGCAAGAGCGGCTTTCTTACGGTCATCTCGTTTCTGGCGTTTCTCGGCGTGGGTCTCGGGTCGTTCGCCCTCTGCATGACCATCTCGATCATGGGCGGATTCGGCAACGACCTGAAGCACAAGATTCTGGGCAACAATCCACACGTCGTGGTCGATCGCGAGCGCGGTGGTTTCACCGACTGGCAGCCGCTGCTGCGCACCATCCGCGGGCTGCCCGAGGTGAGCGCCGCGACGCCTCTGGTGCAGGGCGAGGTGATGATCACCTCGCAGACCAACCTGTCCGGAGTGATTCTACGGGGCATCGATCCGGCGCAGGGCGGGGCGGCCATCGGGCTGCGGCGCGAGCTTATCCGCGGCAGCATCGAGTACCTGGAAGACCCTGCGCGGCTCAACCATCTGCGTCCGAGCGACCGGCGTCCGGTGGTGGGCCGCGGCGAGCTTGAGCTGCCGACCACGCGCCTCGACGGTCTCTCGGGTTTCAACGATCCGGCTGCGTTGCGGCCGCCGGGCGCGCCCACCGATCCGCTTCCGGGCATCGTGGTGGGGCGCGAACTGGCCACCAACCTCCACCTCGCGGTGGGCGACGAGGTGCGTGCGGTCTCGCCGTTCGGCTCCATCGGGCCGCTCGGTCCGATGCCCAAGACGAAGCTCTTCCGCGTCGCTGGAATCTTCTATTCAGGCATGTACGAATACGACACCAAGTATGCGTACGTGCTCATCCCGGTGGCGCAGCGGTTCTTTAACTACCGCGACGGTGCCATCACGGCGATCGAGGTGCGGCTGAGCGACGTCGATCTGAGCGACCGGGTCGTAGCAGCGGTGGAGGCTCCGGCGCGCGCTCGCAGCCTGCGGGTTCGCGACTGGAAGCAGCTCAACCAGAACCTCTTCCGCGCGCTCAAGCTGGAGAAGTTGCTCATCTGGTTGTTGCTGACGGTGGCGATCATCGTGGCGAGCTTCAGCATCGTCGCGACGCTCTTGTTGTTGGTGACGGAGAAGGGGCGGGAGATCGCTGTGCTGAAGGCGATGGGGGCGAGCGACGGGTTCATCACGCGGGTATTTCTCTCCGTCGGCGGGCTCATCGGGGTGGTGGGCGCGCTGCTTGGTACGAGCGCCGCGGTGCTCTCCGCGATGGTGATGAAGCACGTGGGGATTCCGCTCGACCCGGAGGTCTATTACATCGACCGCCTCCCGGTGCTCATCGCCCCGGCGGATTACAGTCTGGTGTTCGTGACTTCGGTGGGAATCTGCCTGTTGGCGGCGACCTTTCCGGCGGTGCTCGCGGGTCGGCTCCGACCCGTGGAGGGGCTTCGGTTCTCGTGACAGTCGAGCAGAGCAACCACGGCGGCTCGGGGCGATCGGTGATCGTCGAGCTGAAGAATGTCCGCAAGCACTACGAGCACGAGGGCAAGACCCTGGAGGTCTTGCGCGGCATCGACCTGACCATCCACGCCGGAGAAATGGTTTGCCTGTGGGGGCCCTCCGGCGCGGGCAAGAGCACGCTGCTGCACCTCATCGGATCGCTCGACATGCCGACCGCGGGCTCGGTGCATCTCGATGGCAACCTGGTGACCGCCCTGAGTTCGGCGCGCGTCGCCGCGCTGCGCAACCGGGTGATCGGATTCGTGTTTCAGTTTCATCATCTGCTGCCGGAGTTCTCCGCGCTGGAGAACGTGATGATGCCGGGGATGATCCAGGGCTCGATGCCG
Organism: Deltaproteobacteria bacterium; assembly: GCA_947477565.1. Lineage (GTDB taxonomy): Bacteria > Myxococcota_A > Polyangia > Polyangiales > SCUS01. Next base: position 15,854 of record CANJUR010000030.1, on the reverse strand, counting down.
AAGGGAGCGCTGCGAGAGCGGGCGGAAGAGCTGCTCGCGGAGGTGAAGCTCTCGCACCGGGCGTCGCATCGGCCGAGCGAGCTTTCCGGCGGCGAGCAGCAGCGGGTGGCGCTGGCACGGGCGCTCACGCTCAGGCCGAAGCTGCTCCTCGCGGACGAGCCTACGGGCAATCTCGACACAGATAACAGCGCGCAGATCCACGAGCTTTTTCACGAACTCAACGAGCGGCACGGCACGACGATGGTGCTGGTCACGCACAACCCCGAGCTCGCGCGCAGCCTGCCGCGGGTGATCAAGATGCGCGACGGAAACATCGAGTCGGACGAGACGCAGACCGCGCAGCGATGAGACGCATTTCAGCGGCGGGGGTGTAGCCTCCGCAGCCGTGATGCGAATGGTTTTCACCGACCGCAACGTGCGGCGGATCCTGGTTCTGGCGCTCTTCCTGACGCTGCTGTTCTTGTTTCGGCACCTCGCGGTGCTGCTGGTGTTCTTCGTGCTGTTCGAGCGTGCGCTCGGCGTCGGCGCGAAGTGGCTCCACTCGCGTTTTCACGTGCCCATCGCCGCGGCGGTACTCGGGCAGATCGTGGCCGCGCTCGGGGTGATCGTGCTGCTGGTCTTCCTCGGGTACACGCGGGTCGTCCCCGCGGTGCCGCAGTTACGGGGCGAGCTCGAGGGGCAGTTTCATCACCTCCGCGACTGGCTGCACGCGCGCGGCTGGGACGCGACCGTCAACGAGCACGCCACGCAGGGCCTCGAGCGCGCGCAGCACTACGCCGGCAACGTCGTTGGCTTCCTCGGCTCCATCGGCAAGAGCGCCGTGTACGTGGTCATCGGGCTCATCCTTTCGGTGGTCTTCCTCATCGAAAATCCCGAGCTCGAGCGCTGGCGCGAGTCCCTCGGCGAAGACTCTCCCGCGCGCATCCTGGTGCGGTACTTCAGCTACCTCTGCGACGCGATCGCCATCACCGCGAAGCTCCAGGTCATCGTCGCGCTGGTGAACACCCTGCTCACGCTGCCGGTGCTGCTGCTCATGGGGTTTCCGAGCATCCCGGCGCTGATGGTGTTTCTCTTCGTGATGGGGCTCATCCCGGTGGTGGGCGGCATCGTGTCCGGCGCGGTCATGGCGATACTCGCGTACACGCACAAAGGGATGATGGGCGTCGGGGTGTTCTTCGCGAGCACCTTCATCCTGCACAAAATCGAGAGTTACTACCTCTCGCCGAGGCTGACCGCGCAGCACGTGAAGCTCCCGGGCTTCGTGATCATCACGTCGCTCATCCTCTTCGAGCACCTCTTCGGTCTCGTCGGGTTGTTTCTGTCGTTTCCGAGCCTGTACGTCGCGGCGAAGATCCGCGAGAGCTGGCGCGACGCCGAACGCGAGCGAGAAGACGAAGCTCGCTTGAGCGGATTGATGCGGCTCTCGCGTGCGCCCGTCGCGCCGAAGTAGTCCCCCCGTCGCATCACAGTGCGGTGGCGGCACGCACGATGCTGGCGCACGCTGGAAGTTGCCTCGCCCAAACATCAGCCATGACCGTGTCCCGTCCCTCCACGATCGCGGCAGGAGGATCGTCCCGTGAAGAAGCTCACTGCCTCGTTGATTGCGGCGGCGTTGTGCACAGTCCTCGCGAGCCCATCGCGCGCGCAGGATCTCGAGGATCCCGACACGATGGGCGGGCTGTCCGTGGTGCCGACGCCCAATCGAGCGGTGGACGAGAGCGCGAACTACGACGACGGCTACGATCCGACGGCGTACACGCAGTTCGAGGCCGAACTGGCGCCTTACGGGGACTGGTATGACGACCCGCAATACGGGCGGGTGTGGTCACCATCGGCCACGGTGGTTGGGTCGGATTTCTCTCCCTACGCCACGGGCGGCCAGTGGTCTCTGACGCAGTACGGATGGACCTGGCTCTCCGACTACTCGTGGGGCTGGGCGCCATTTCACTACGGGCGCTGGGCGACGGTCGCCTCGCGCGGCTGGGCGTGGGTGCCCGGAACGATCTGGGGCCCTGCCTGGGTGAGCTGGCGCATGGGCGACGGCTACGCCGGGTGGGCCCCGCTGCCTCCTTCGGGCCTCGCGATCGCGGCCCCGACGTACGCGACCTCCTGGTGGCGTTTTGTCCCGATGCAGCAGCTTGGATCACGCCGTCTCAGCTACCTCCCGATCTCGACCGTCGCGACGCTCTACCCCCGCACGTCGTACTTCAATCCCGCCCGCACGATGACCTTCAACCAGCGTGTGGTGCGCTACAACCCCGGCCCGATGGGCTTCGGTCGGCCTACGGGGAATGCCCGCGGAGCGCTGCCCCGCAACGCGTTTCCGCGTGCGAACATCGCTCCGTGCGTGGGCATGCCGCTCGGGGGGCGTCCGTGGTTGAGCGGGCACTTCAATTCCCCGCCCACCTATACGCAGCCGAACTACGCACAGCCGACGGTTCGCCCGCCCACATATGCGCAGCCGAACTACGGGCAGCCCACGTATACGCAGCCGAACTACGGGCAGCCCACGTATACGCAGCCGAACTACGGGCAGCCCACGTATACGCAGCCGAACTACGGGCAGCCCACGTATACGCAGCCGAACTACGGGCAGCCGAACTACGGGCAACCGACCTATCGGCAGCCCAGGTATACGCAGCCGAACTACGGGCAGCCGACGGTTCGCCCGGCGCAGCCTTTCTATCAGCCTCCGCGTTGGGGCGGCGGTGGTGGTGGCCAATGGGGCGGTGGTGGCGGTGGCGGTCACTGGGGCGGCGGTGGTGGTGGCCGACGGGGCCGCTAGCAGGTCGCGATCAATCTTCGAACAGGCTTCCCTGGCGGGTCGGTCGGCGAAACGTTCGTGCTCCTTCGTCCTCGCCCGCCTCGGCCTGCTTCATCCCGAGACGACGGCACTGCGCCTCGAACAACCCAACGATGGCATCCCACCGTGGGCCGTTGCCGCGCATACGGCTTCCGAAGCGCGGGTCGTTTTTGCGCCCGTTGCGCAACTCCACGATGGCGTGGTCGATGCGCTGCGCGCGGTTCGGGAAGGCCTCCGCGATGCGCTCATCGAACACGGGTCTTACCTCTGCTGGTAAACGCAGCATCTGCATGAACGTCCGGCGAGCGCCATGGGCGTGTGCCTGCGTGAGCACCCGCGCGACCTGATCGTCGTTGAGCCCGGGGATGATCGGCGCCACCGCGACGCCGCACGTCACGCCGGCGTCGGTGAGCACACGCAGGGACTCCAGTCGTCGCGCGACGGACGAGGCCCACGGCTCCACGGCGCGGGCCTGGGCTTCGTCGGCGAAGGCGAGGCTCACGAATACGCGAACGGTAGTCACCTTCGCGAGCGCGCCGAGCAGCGCCGCGTCACGCTGGACGAGGGCGCTCTTGGTAATGATCGCGACGGGGTTGCGGTACTCCAGGCAGAGTTCGAGGCAGCGCAAGGTGAGCTGATAGTTCGCCTCGATGGGCTGGTAGCAGTCGGTGTTGCCCGAGAAGTTGATCGTCTCGCCGATCCACGATTTCCGGTCGAAGGCCTCCTTGAGGAGAGCCGGTGCGTTGGTCTTCACGACGATCTTGCGGTCGAAGTCGGTGCCCGCGCCGAAGCCCAGGTACTGGTGCGAGGTGCGCGCGTAGCAGTAGGCGCAGCCGTGAATGCACCCGCGGTAGGGATTGACGCTCCATCGGAAGGGAATGTCCGGGCTGTCGTTGCTCGACACGATCGAGCGCGCCCGCTCCTCGAAGAGTTCGAGCCGCGCGGGCGGAGCCTCTTCGAGGTACTCGACCGCGGTGCTGCTCCAGGGGTTTGGCGGGTTGCTGACGGGGCGTGGCATCGGCGTTGTGGTGGCCTCGTCGGGTCGCTACGAGTTCGGGTCGTAGGCGCAGCGGGCCCCGAGGTCGTAGTCGTGGAAGTTGGGATGCTGACCCTCCCGAAAGGTGGCGCGCTGCCGCTCGACCTGGTCGTTGTTGAAGCCGCCGCCACGCGTGACGCGCGCGGATCCCTCGCTCGGCCCGGTGGGGTTCTCTTGCATGGCCTCTTCGTACTGGCGGGCGTACCAATCCGCGGTCCACTCCCAGACGTTGCCCGTGAGGTCGAGCACGCCGAAGGGCGATGCGCCGTCTGGGTGTGAGCCCACGGCGCTCGGACCGACTCCGCCGCAGCTCTCGGTGCCGGAGGTCCAGTCGAGCTTTCCGCACCCGACGGGATCATCGTTGCCCCATGGGTAGCGTCGCCCGTCGGTGCCCCGCGCGGCGAACTCCCACTCGGCCTCGGTCGGGAGCCTTCCGCCGACGTATCGGCAGAAGGTCTCGGCCTGGGGCCAGTCGATGCCCGACACGGGCTGTGCGCCATCCTGCAGCGTCGCCACCGGCCGCGTGCATGCGCCCGCCCGCACGCAGCGGGTGTACGCATCGACGGTGACCTCCGTGCGATCGAGGCAGTACCCGTGCAGGAGAACGGTGTGCTGCGGATGCTCATCGGGCGATCCGTTGCCCTCGGGGCTGCCCATCGCAAAGCGGCCGCCGGGGACGTAGACCGACCCGTCGGGACAGCGGGGGAGGGTCGCCCGATCGACCGCAGCGGGGGTGGTCGCCGCGCTCGCCGCGCCACCGTCGGCGGTGCGGTCGCGAACGGCGATCCAGCGGGGCGCATTGTCGGCGGCGTCCGTGGCGGCACGGCGTGCGCTGAAGATGCAACCGAGGCTGAGGACTGTGGCGAGGAGGAAGAGGGCGGGGCGGCGGCGTGCGCCAGGGAGGATCATCGCCGCGACACTCTATCGCGGCGATGCGTCGGTGGCAGCAGCGCTCAGCGCAAGGTGCCGTACCCGAGGAGCCGCGAGGCGTACCGCGTGGCGTCGATGAGGCCGACGTAGTTGCGGAAGCGGGTCACCGCGGTGGTCTGCCGCTGGTTGTCGGCGTTGGCAGGCACGATCTCTCCGCGCAGCAGCACCGGTTCGACGGAGCCATCGGGGTTGTAGACGGGCTGGTCGCGGTCATCGACGCGCACCTGGTAGGTGTCTACGAGGAGCTCGTTGGCGTGGGCGATCATCCGCGACGCGATGCCTCGGTCGATGGTCTCGCCGTCCACGGAGTCCGCGCCGTAACGGCGAGCGATGTAGGTGATGCCCGACTCCGGGTTGCGGAAGCGGGTGAGCTCGTTCTCGGCGATGTCCACGGCTTCGGGGCCGCCATCGGTCCAGATGCGGGTGCGGTGGATGGTGTCGAGGTTGCTGTTGAGGGACGAAAACAGCATCGACCAGACGACCATCGGGAGCTGCTGGCGGTACCCGATGTTGGGGAAGAGCAGACGCGAGCCGGCGGGGCGGCGGGGCTCCTGCGGGGCGGTGCGGCTGCCGACGGTCCACAGCGGGAGCACTGCGGGTTCGAGGGCGGGGAGCCCGGAGGTGCCGCCGCTCGCCACGGTCGGAACGTGCATCGCGACGGTGTCCCAGTCCTCCGCGAGCACGCCGCCGAGGAGGCGGTCGAAGGCTTGCGGCATGTCGGTGCGGAAGTTCACTTGGAACTCGCGGCCGTCCAGATAGAGACCGCGCGAAATCGACCCGAACGTCGGGCGGGTGTCCGTGAGCATGATCGCCGCGATGGGCTTCTCGGGGTAGGCGCCCGCGTGGATCAGGTACGAGTGGTAGTCCCACGACCCGCCTGTGTTGCTGTCGTATTCCTCGCCGATGAAGCGGCCGTCCACGAGGCCGATCTCGAAGTCCGGCGTGAGGTCGCTGCCTCTCTCCGCTGCGTCGAAGATGGTGCGACGTCCGCGTAGTTGGTCGGCCATCGGCTCATAGTTTCCGACCTCCGGGCGAAGGATGACCTTCGCGAAGAAGTCGAAGATTTCCGTGCCGGAGACGAGCAGTGGTCGCAGCCAGTTGTCGTCGCGCGTGATGCGATCGTAGGTCGCCGGCGAGAGGGCGGAGCTGTAGTAGGCCGTGTCGCGCGCGACGCTCCAGTGGTACCCGCGCAGGCGGCGGAAGATGTTGCGCGAGAGAAACGCCGGGATGCCCCACTGCGAGTATTCGCGGTTGTTGCGGCGGAAGTAGAGTGAGGGGTAGGTCAGCTCGTACTTGCGGATGTTCGACTGGGTGACCTCGTAGATGTCCGCGCCCTGGTCGAAATAGTTGATGTGGGGGTAGCCGGTGCCGATGTCCCACGCGACGCGGTATCCGTAGCGGAGGTGGCTGGCGCCGGTGCGGGCCGTCGGCAGCGTGCGCCACCTCGTAGCCTCGCGGTCCGAGCTTGCGGAGGTCGGTCCGCTCTCGAAGTCCTGCATTGCGGCGTGGTCGCGCGGGTGCAGCTTGCAGATCTTGCCGTCCACGAGACGCCATGCGTAGCGGGTGCGCTCCTCGGGAGTGGCGTCGCGGCACTGCGCCGGATCGAAGATCGCCATCTGTCGCGCTAGCTCCGTGTAGTGGATCGGCAGGACGCCGGTTTCCGCGAGCACGGGGTCGGTCCAGGTGATCTGGTCGAGGTCGCTCAGCTGCGAGCGCAGGCGCGGGGAGAAGCGGTCCTGCTGCTCGGTGGAGATGCCGCCGCGGGCTGGGTCGGACTCCATCGTCTCGAGCACCCGACCGTAGAGGATGCCCATCGCGTAGTGGTCATAGGAGCCGATCCCGACGGTCTCGTCGAAGCGCTCCCACTGGTACTCCATGACGGAGGTGTTGCCGAAGTAGTCGATGCCCGCGTGCGGCTCCGAGCCCGCTGCGAGGCCGAGTTCCTCGTCCGAGGCGGGATCGAGGTAGCGCGGCCCCATGCAGTTGTCCTGGTTGGCGTCCGCGTTGCGGGTGTTGGCGCAGTTGTTCACTGTACACACCGGGGTGCAGGTCTGCGTCGCCGCACCCGAGCGCGTGCGGAGCTGCCAGTACTGCGGGTTGTAGTTCATCGAGTCGTAGCTCGAGACCGGCAGGTGGTAGAGCCCGAGCGAGTGCCCGATCTCGTGCAGCGCGATGCCCTTGTAGGCCTCGACGCGGAGGTCGTTGTAGATGCGTCGCGAGCGCTCGGCCGGGGTGACCGAGGCGTACTTTCGCGCGAAGAAGCGCGCGACGCCTTGCAGATCCACGCTGCCGATCATCGCGGGCGCGCCCATGTCCTGGAAGCAGAAACCCCGGCGCTCGAGGCGCTGGAGCAGTGAGTGCCAGGCTGTCTCGGCGACCTCTGGATCCATGCGGCGCAGCGGCGATGCCTGGTCGAGGAGGCCCTGCGTGCGGGGCGAGCGCGGGTCGATGCCGAGGTTGGCGAGCCAGTGCTCGTCCACCATGTCGGCTTCGAGGGTGGTGTTGCGCAGGGTGGCCTGGGAGGCCTCGACGCGCGCCGCGGTTCGGGTCACATCTCCGGAGACCGGCGAGGTGTTCTGGAAGGTGCGCTCGTGTTGCGCGAGGCCGCGCGCGGCGGTGTCCTGCACGGCGGCGCGCATCCCAAGGTCGCGTGCGGCGTTGGTGCCGTTTACGGCCAGCACGCGCTGAGCGATGTCCTGGTCGCTGAATCGCCGCCGGGGCTGGCTCGCGGGGTTGCGCACCACGTTGGCGAAGCGCTGCGCGGCTGCGCCATTGACGTAGTCCGAGAGGTCAAGCTCGCCGAGCGCAAGCAGGATGAAGTCCCGCTGCTGCGCGGCTGCGTACTCGGCCGAGCGGCCGATGTTGGTTCCGCCGTTGGAGACCACCTCACCCGTGAGCGGATCGTAGCCCCAGTGGGCGATGCCGCCGAAGGGCGCGCGAGTGCGGCCAGGGATGTACGTGATGTGGTTGAAGCGCACGTCGCCGAGGCGCGAGGAGTAGCCGGGCTCGCGGCAGGCCGTGGAGTCGTCCGTGCGAACGGGGTTATGGCAGATCACGACCGCGGGACCGTTGCTGGGCTTCGGCCGCTCGGCCAGCCAGGCGCCGTCGCCCTGGGGCTCCGTGGCGTTGTCGAAGAACTGCAGATGGCAGGCCGCGCGCTCACCGCCGGTGCGGCGGCACTCGACCTCGCGGGAGTTCGCGATCGCGGACATGATCGCGCGGTTCCAGGAGTCGATGATGTCTTCCGAGGCGCCGCGGACGTAGCCGCGAGCGGCCACTTCAGCGGCGGTCGGGAAGCGGTACGTGTCGTTGCCCTCGGCGCCCGGAACCACCACGTGGTCTTGCATCTCCGGGGGCATGTCGGTGTTGGTGTAGTAGGCGATCGGGCGCACGTCGCGGCGGCGGTACGGCACCGTGCAGCGGTGCATGATCACGTCGCACTGGGAGCCCGCGCGCTCGGCGTTGGTCGAGGTGCCACACGCGTCGGCGGTGCCGTCGTTGTCGGCGTCGGCGTTGACGCTGCACTCCACCGCGGGCGAGAGGTGCGACTTCTGCCACAGGTTATGGATCATCGCGAAGCGGTGGAAATTGTGGTCTACGAGGCCGTAGCCGGGGTCGTAGCCGTTGCGTTCGGCGCGCGGCCCGCCGACCAGATCGTACGGCTGACGGGTGAGTTCGAGCGGCTCGAAGTCGTGATCTTCCACGCGGCGAAACGAAGTGCGGATCACGGTCTCCTGCTGCGCGCAGGAGTAGACCGGTCCGTTGGCGAAGAAGTTGGCGATGAGGCAGGTCGGGATGGGCTGCTCGAAGAGTGATGAATTCTCCGGGTTGACAAGCCATTTCGAGGTGACGTCGAGGTAGCCGCCAGGGTGATTGCGCGGGTTGGTCGCGGCGACGCATGCGCCGGTGGTGGTGTTGCGCACCATCCCGGGGTTCATCTCGCAGAAGTTGTTGGCGTCTGGCGCGGCGGGGTTTGTCTCGTTCCAGGCGACCGGCGAGAAGGACAACTCGCCGAAGACCGAGCCGTACCAGACCCACGACCAGTCGGGGTTGTTCACGAGGTTGCGCGACCAATCGACGCGGATGAAATCCCGGTCGGGCCAGCGGCGATCGGAGGTGTTCTCCTCGACGACGTTGATCTCCTCGCCGGTGCTCGGGTTGTACGCCCGCCGCTGATCGAACTGGCTCTCGATGCGGTACGCGGCGACGATGACGCCGTGCGGGGTGCGCTGCGCGTTGGCCGCCCGGCCTTCGCTTCCCTCGACGTACTCATACGACTTTCGCGCGATCAGGAAGTCCTCCTGGATTTCCCATCGGATGCGATCGACGTCGTCGTAGGTGCCGACGGGCATCATCGAATTGTCCGCCGTGCCATCGACGACGAAGTTGTTCGCGTAGAACTCCGGGTCGTCGTTCTGGTCGGTGTAGCGGGCGCCTACGAAGAACGACTTCGGCAGCGCGTTCTCCCGGACACGGTTGATGGGGTCGCGCTCCTGCGCGCAGTCCATGCCGCCGACCGAGAGGGCCGTGAGGCAGAGCACGGCGAGCGAGCGCCAGGGTGTGCGAAGTACCGGAGTACGGGCCATGGGGAGAAGTACGCTCCTTCAAAGGGGACGTTGGCGAGGGATGAACGTGGGCGCCGTGCGGCGAAAACCGCGACGAAGATGCGAGACACGCTACTACGGGTCACCCCGCGGGGAGAACCACCCACGTAGGGACCGTGTTTCTGGGAGTCTCAGCGCGCGCTGATCGGAACCTCCGCGCCGACCCGTCGCCCGTTGGCGTCGAGGCGGGCGAAGCGGACACTGACGCCGCCCGTGTCGAGTTGCGTCCAGGCGGCGGCGAAGGAGCGGCCGTTCCATACGACGCTTCCGAGGGCTCCGAGGGAGGCTCGGCCGTTGAGTTGAGTGACCGCTCCGACGAGGGCTCCATCGGTGTTGAGCCGAGCGAAATGCACCGTCGGCGTGTCGTCCTCGAGGCGGGTGAAGACGAGGCCGTGCTGTGATCCCGCGGCGACGAGGTTGGGATCGACGTTGAGCGCGCGGCGATCGGTCACTGCCTTCCGCGGAAGCGCGGCGCCTGCTGCCGAGACGCCACCGAAAGCGAGTGCGTTATGGAAGGTGTCGTCGCGGTCCTCGAACTGGTCTTCCCACGCTGCGCCGACCTGGTCGTTGAGGGCGTCGAGGGCGATCGATCCGTTGCGTCCGGCGTGTGCGTCGAGGCGCACCGGGGTCGAGACCGATCCGTCCGCCGCGACCCGGGCGACGAAGGTCTCCGCGCGGTCGTCCCGCGGGACGAAGTGGTTCCATCCGAGGGCGAAGGTGTCGTTGACGGCGGCGAGGCCGACCATCCCGAGTACCAGTTGGTTGCCTGCGACGGTGATCGGCGCGCCGACCGCGCCGTCCTGGGTGAAGCGCGCGAGGTGCACGCTGATCTGCCGCGCTGGTGTGGCGGAGAGATACGCCACTCCGTACTGACCGCCGCCGCCGGCGACAACGTCCGACAGCACCGTGAGATCACCTGCGCCGACGAGCGCCGGAGCGCCCTGCGGTGCGCCGGTGGCGTCGAGGCGGAGTACATGGCTGGCGATGCCTTCTTCGCTCACGTCGAGCCAGCCGACGGCCCAACCATGGACGCCACGCGCGAGGCGCGGTCGCAGTCGAAGCGAGCCGCCGCGAGTGAGTTGCACCGGTGCGCCGCGGCGCTTGCCCTCGCCGTCGAGGCGCGCAAACCAGATGTCTGCGGTGTCTTCGCCGATCGCGCTCCAGACCACGCCGTAGCCGTCGCCATCGACTGCAAGGTGGGGGTACACGCTGACGGTTTCGCCGCGCGGGGTGACAGACCGTACGCGCGCGCCAAAACGGAGCGGATCGACGCAGCGATCAACCGCGCCGCACATCGCGTCGGAGACGCAGGTGATCCGGGTCTGCGCGCAGTGGCCGAGCGACCAATGGGCGGCGCCCACCGACGCGCGAACCACCGGCGGCGAAGCGCTTTGATGGATCGCTGCGAAGACGACGGTTCCGGTCCCGAGAGCGCATGCGAGGAGGGCGGCGCGCTGGACGGACCGAGCGCCGAAGCGCTGGCGGGCGAGGTAGACGGTGAGGCCAATGAGGGAATCGGGACGTCGCATCGGTTTCGCTCCTGTGGGGCCGTCGTTTGGGCGAGCGCAGGCTTAGCACTGCCCACGGGCGTCCGGTGCGGACCGCGCCCCGAACGCCGTCGCCCTCGTGGGTCGATACGGGTGGCCCGTCAGCTCGGCCGACGCTGCTGACGGCGCGGGTGTTGTGCACGACGCACTCGTCGCTGAGCCGCTGACGATCACGTCACGGGCAATGCTATGAACAGCCTCCTATGGAGAATGAGCGAGTGGATCAGGTCGTGCGCGCCATCACCGAAGACGGGTCGTTCCGCGTACTGGCGCTGCGCACGACGGACACGGTGCGATCGGTCGTGGCGGCGCAGCGGCTGAAGGGCGAGGAGGCGCGTTGGCTCGGCGAACTGGTGACCGGGACGATCCTGGTGCGCGAAACCATGGCGCCCGATTTACGGGTGCAGGGAGTGCTGCAGTCGGCCACGGGTCGCGACGCGCTCATCGCGGACTCGCACCCGGATGGCGGCGCGCGCGGGCTGGTGCAGCGTACCCGCGGTGGTGCGCTGGTGCTGGGCGACGGCGCCGTGCTCCAGGTGACGCGGACGCTCCCGGGCGGAAACGGCCACAAGGGCGTCGTGCGCATCATCGGCGATGGCGGGGTCTCGGCGTCGCTGATGGTTTACTTGCAGGAGTCTGAGCAGGTCGCCTCGGCGATCGCGGTGTGCACGGCGATGGACGGCGACGTGGTTCTGGCTGCGGGCGGATATTTGGTGCAGTTGCTTCCCGAACTCGGGGAGGGGCAGTTGGCGGTAATGACCGCTCGGCTGGAGGACTTCCCGCCGATGGCGGCGCTGCTTCGGGACGACGCGACGACGCCGCAGACGCTGCTGGCGGAGATTCTTTACCTGATGCCGTATGCGATCGTTGGGACCGGTGCGGTGCGCTACAAGTGCCGATGCGATTCGGAGCGCCTGCGAGCGACGCTCGGGACGCTTCCCCCAGACGAGTTGAAGTCGCTCATCGCCGAGGGCAAGGACCTCGAGATCGAGTGTGACTACTGCCACGTCGAGTACCGCTTTCCGGTGAGCGAATTGAGGTCGCTTCTCGCCGTGGATTGACGTGACGGTTTCGGGGCTATGGGCCTGCGTCGGGGGAGGTGTACCGTGCCCGCCGACCGGCGCGCAGCGTCGCTCCCGGATGTGTCGGGGGCGCGGTCGCGCTTCGGGTGAGCGATAGACCCCTGAACGGAGTTCGAGCATGAGCGAAGCGCCGCGCGCCGAGGTGGAGCTTGTTTTCGAGGGACCTGGCGGGGGATGGCGCCCCGTGCACGTGGTCATCGACGAGGGGATGTCGCGCCTTTACGAGGCCTCGCTGATCCTGGCCAACCGAAACGTCGGGGCCAACATCGAGGATCTCTTCGAGCGAAACGTCAGCCTGGAGATACAGCGCGGCTCGGTGAGTCGTCCGCTCAAGGGCATCGTTCGGCGGGTCGAAGACCTCGGCTCCACGGGGATGTATCGATTCGCGCGCATCGTGGTGGTGCCGTCTCTCTGGACGCTCTCCAGGCGCGTCAACTCGCGCATCTGGCAGGACGTCAACGTCATCACGATCATCCAGGAAGTGCTCAAGGACGCCGGGGTCTATCAGGGCACTTGCACCATGGCCTTCGAGGGCGCGCTCAATCAGCTGCCCCCGCGCGAAAACTGCGTTCAGTACCGCGAGACCGACCTCGATTTCGTGCAGCGCCTGCTCGAGGAGGAAGGGGTTGCGTTCTACTTCAAGCACGACGGCGACGCGGAGACGTGGCAGCTCGTGGAAGACGGCCACACCTGGGAGGCGGTGCCCACCATGGACGGCGCAGCGGTGAGCGTCATCGACGCGGCGGGCGCGGCGACTTCCGGCACCGAGAGCGTGATGTGGTTCGACTGGCACCGTCGCACGGGCACCACCGGCGTGCTCCTGCGCGATTTCGACTTTACTCATCCTCGCGCCGTGCTCGACATGAGCCCGCGCAGCCCCGGGGACGGCGGGATGCGGCCGGTCTACGACTACCCCGCGCGCTTCACCCTCGGCGCGTACGACGACGACGCGCACGTCTACCGTCCGCACCACGGTCAGCGTCGCGCGCGGTTGCGCTCCGACGAGACACAGGTCGAGAACAAGGTCGGCCACGGGCGCAGCACGGTCACGGGCTTCTGGCCCGGCCGCGGCCTCACCATGACCGGCCATCAGCGGGCCGAACTCGATCGCAACTACGTGCTCCTCGGGGTGCAGCACCACGTCGTGGCGTGGGGCGACATTCCTGATGACATTCGCGAGAGCGAGCACGTGAAGGCACTGTTGCGCAGTGTTGATCCGGAAATGGATAGCTCGCCGTCGGGCGGCGGCGCGGTCGCGACCCGCTACTGGAACAGCTTCGAGTGCGTGGCCTCAGACACGCCCATCCGGCCCGAGCGCGACACCCCGCGGCCGCTCGTTCACGGGCCGCAGACGGCGCTGGTGATCGCGGCGCCGGGCGAGGACGACGAGGAGATCTCGACGGACTTCCACGGACGCATCCTGGTGCGCTTTCACTGGGATCGCCCGGAGCTGCGGGGCTCGTCGCAGAGCGGCTCGAAGTCGTCGTGTTGGATGCGCGTCGCACAGAGCTGGGCGGGAGCAGCGTGGGGATCGATGTTCATCCCGCGCATCGGGATGGAGGTCGTGGTGACCTTCCTCGAGGGCGACCCAGACCGGCCGCTCGTCACGGGCTGCGTCTACAACGGCGAGAACAACACGCCGTATCCGCTGCCCGCGGAGAAGACCAAGAGCACCATCAAGACGAGCTCGTCCAGGGGCGGCCAGGGGTTCAACGAACTGCGCTTCGAGGACCTCAAGGACAACGAGCAGATATTCGTGCATGCGCAGCGCGACATGGACTCCGTGGTGCGCCACGACCAGACGCTCGTGGTGGGCCACGACCGCACGAAGACCATCCAGGGGATGGAGCTCGTGTCGGTGCAGAAAGACCGCATCACCAGCATCGTGCAGAACGACTCGCTCGACGTGGAGGGCAACAGTTCCATTGCGGTGCACGGTGGCGCCGGCGCTTCGCTGCGGGTCGATACGCACTACGCGATCACCGCGGAGTCGAGTCTGGGCTTCAAGGTTGGCGAGTCCAGCATCATGCTGCTGCCCGACAAGATCACCCTGAGTTCTCCGACGATTCACATCATTGGCGGCTCGCTGGTGAACATCAACGGCGCGCTGGTGAAGATCAACTGCGGCGAGAGCGCGAGCAACTCCATCGCAGGCCAGGAGACCACCGCGGCGAAGGCCGTGAGCCTTCAGGGCACCGCCGGGGGCCTGCTCGAAAAGCTGAAAAATGCCATCAATCCCGCGCAGATCGCCGAGGCGGTGGACAAGGGCCTGAAGACGCTGCTGGCCAGGGCGGGCGTCCCGGATCGCATCGCCGAGCGCTTGCAGGGCATCGCCAGGACCACCGTGACGGAGCTTGTGACGGCGCTGAAGGAAGGGCGCAAACCCGACTTCGCGAAGTTCGGCGAGGAGGCCATCACAAAGGGCGTCGAGGGCCTCGTCGGTGAGGTCTTCAAGGGCCTGGAGAACAACCCGCGGGTGAAGAACAGCGCGTTGCTCACCGGGTTGGTGAAGGAGATGAAGGGCGTCACGACCACCGCGGCGACCTGGGGCGTTCTGCGGGCGGTGAACCTCAACGAGGGCATGGCTCGCGATCCGTTCTGGACGGTGCTGCAGAAGCGCAACGGCGCGGACGTGACGACCTTCCTGAAGGGGCCTGCCCTCGACGCGGGCAAGGAAGTGCTGCAAGCGTGGATCGATCGGCGCGGGCTCCCCCCGCAGGCCGCGAAGCTCGCGACACAGGGCATGACGCAGTTGAACGTGGTGATCTCGAAGGAGATCGACCGGCTCTTCCTTCCGCACTGAACTCCCACGTCCGCGCGGTGCTGATGCGCCGCGCAACGACGCACGCTACCCGCTCCGCCATCGCCCGCCGCGTTAGATTCCCTGGAGGCTCAAGGACTGCGGAGTTGCGCTGATGGCGCCATCCGCGGCGCGTGCGTAGCGAACCATCACCCGCGCATCGGCAGACTCCGCGAGGATGCACGTGGTAGGGCCGAAGAACCCTTCGCTCTCCTCCGAAGGGAGGCGCGAGAGGTGTTCGGCGAGCTTCAGCGGATTCCAGAAGCGCTCAGAGTTGAGCTTGCCATGATCGTCCCAGGTCACGAGCGAGATGAGGTGTTGGTAGACCTCGATGAAGGGCCGAGGGCTCACGAGGAAGATTGCGTGACCGCGGCCCCAGGTCTCCTCGAACACGTCCGCGAGGCCATGCGTCGCGGGCGTCAGGGACACCAGAAATGGCGCCGTCTCGCCGAGGTCATCCGGCTCACGGGTCTCGTCAACAGCGCAGAACTCCTCATCAATTCCGTTGATCAGTGCGATGAGCGCGGGGTCTCGCGCGCAATCGACCACCGCGTAGTAGTTGCCCTCCTCGCTGTGCAGGGCCCAACGCGCGCACTCGTGCGGAGCGCTCTGCATCCCACTCATCAACGCATCGATGGTCATCTCGCCGGTGGTGCTCGCGGCGCTCGTGGGGGCCTCGAGCGCATGGTCCGTGATCGCGACCTCGAAGACGGTCTGTCCCGCGGTGATGCGGTCACCGGATGCGAGCGCCGCGTCGGTGACCGCCACGTTGTTTACGAAGGTGCCGTTGTGGGACTGCAGATCCCGCAGTCGCGCGCTCTGCTCGTCGCAGTACAGGGCGAAGTGCACGTCGGACAGATACACGTCCAGGAGCACCACGTCGGCCTGCGCGGCGCGGCCGAAGGTGCGGGGCGGCCCCGGGGTGATCTGCACCGAGTGGCCCGCGTGGGTTCCATTGAGGATCGTCAGGTGGAGGATCATGGGACGCCTTGTGCGGAGATGTTGGGGATGAATCGAGCCGTAGAAGTCGGGCTGCTCCGAGCGGTAGCCGT
>CANJUR010000029.1 GCA_947477565.1 Deltaproteobacteria bacterium | reverse complement strand
CTGCTCTCGACGTGGATGCATCCCGACGCGCGCGGCTTTGGCACCCACCAGCAACTCGGCCTCCCGCCCTGCTCGTTCGAGGCCGTGACCCGCGTGCCGTGCCCCGGATGCGGCCTCACCACGAGCTTCGCCCAGATGGCCCACATGCACGTCATCGAAGCGTTTCGGGCGCACTTGATGGGGCCGCTGCTCTTCGCGCTTACGCTAGTGGTAGCGGTGGTGTCGCCGGTCGGCGTGCGTCGGGGCTGGTCGGTGATGCGCGCGCTCGCGTGGCCGTGGCTCACCGTCTACCTCGCCGTGACACTCGCAGCGGGGATGATCACCTTCGGGCTTAGACTCGCGCACAGGTTCTTGTGACCATGACCGGAGGATTCGATGGCGGAAGTGCAGATCTACCTGACGAACCATTGCCCCTATTGCACACGGGCGAAGGCGTTGTTGCAGCGCAAGGGTGTCCCGTTTCGGGAGATCAACGTGGACAACGATGCAGCGACGCGGACTTGGCTACGGGAGCAGACGGGCCAGCACACGGTGCCGCAGATCTTCATCGACGGCCGTGGGGTTGGGGGCTGCGACGACCTTCACGCGCTCGATCGCGCGGGCCAACTCGACCTCTTACTGGGGCGCTCTTCGCCGTTGTCCTGACGCTCCTCTCGCACCGCGCCGTTGCGCAGCCCCGCCCCGTGGTCGGCTACACTTCGACTGCCTGGGCTGACCTCAATTTCGGGGCCGTTCGCGGTGCCACGCTGGGTCCGATCGAGAGCACGCAACACCCGGGCGTCGGGTACGGCACCCCGGCCAGCGCGGCGGCCCTAGACGAACTCGTGGCGCTCGGCTGCAACTGGGTCTCCATCACCCCTTTTGGTCGCCAGTGGGACCTCGACGAGACCGATGTCCGCCTCGATTTCGAGGCGCCCTTCGCGGTCAACCGGGAGAGCGTGAAGCGGGTCATCGCGCAGGCCCACGCGCGTGGCTTGCGGGTGCTGCTCATCCCTCACCTATGGGTCGATCAGGGAGGCTGGCGCGGCGAGATCGAGCACGCGGACGGAGACGCGTGGCGACGATGGTTCGCGAGTTACACGCGCTTCGTGACGGCGTGGGCGAGGGTGGCCGAGGAGAGCGGCGCGGAGATGCTCTCCGTCGGAGTGGAGATGCAGTCCTCGTCGGGCACGAGGGGTGAGTGGTTCGACGTCATCGCGTCGATCCGGCGCGCATACCGGGGGATGCTCACGTACTCGGCCAACTGGGACGAAGAGCCGCGGGTGATCTTCTGGGACCGGCTCGACGTGGTGGGCATCCAGGCGTTCTATCCGCTCGCAGAGAGGCCCGGCGCGACGCTCGCAGAACTCCGCAGCGCGGCTGTGATGCGGGCCGACCGGCTGGAGACCTGGACTCGCCGCGAGGGTCGCCCGGTGATGTTCACGGAGTTCGGGTACACCGCGCGCACCGACCCGACGCTGCGCCCGTGGGAGTGGCCCGACGGGATGACCGACGTGCACGTCGATGCGCACGCGCAAGCGATGGGCTACCGCGCACTGATGGAGGCTTTTATCGGCCGACGTTGGTTCGCTGGGGCCTTCGTGTGGCGCTACTACGCCAATCCGATGGACTCCTCACAGGAGGCGGAGTGGGGCTTCTCGCCGCGCGGCCGCGAGGGCGAGCAGGTGCTGCGCGAACTCT
The DNA here is from genome assembly GCA_947477565.1 of Deltaproteobacteria bacterium. Taxonomy (GTDB): domain Bacteria; phylum Myxococcota_A; class Polyangia; order Polyangiales; genus SCUS01. The sequence goes on along the minus strand of CANJUR010000029.1, from coordinate 51,591 downwards.
ACGACCCAGCCCTCCCCTGGGGCAGCGACACGGCGCGCCCGCCCGGCTGGTAGTGTCCGCATCAGGGTCGCGGCAATCCCTGACATCTTTTTGGAGCTCTTGATCGATGCGCTGTAGGGGCGAATCTATGGGTCGCTCTCGCGTCTCGAATACTTTTCGCCCGCACTTTCGCCCTGAAGGTCACTTCGACCGCACCGCGGCCCACAAGCCCATCCTGGTGCTGGAGAAAGTGATGAAAGTCTTCCGGGCTGATGCACCCGTGCTGCGCGGCGTTGACCTCACCATCGAGCGCGGCGAGTTCGTCTTTGTGACGGGCCCGTCGGGTGCGGGCAAGAGCACCCTGCTCAAGCTGATCTACAAGGCCGAGACCGTCGATGAGGGGCGCATTCTCTTTTGCGGCCGGGACATCGCGCGCCTCACTGAGGACAGCATCCCCCACCTCCGGCGCAACATCGGCGTGGTCTTCCAGGACTTCCGCCTCGTCCCCTACTGGACCGTCTTTGAAAACGTCGCCGTCGCCCTTCAGGTGATGGGATTGTCGCCGCGGGTGATTCGTTCGCGCGTGGCTCTGGCTCTTGAGCGCGTCGGGCTCGACGGTCGCGGCGAGGAGAAGGTCGCCGTGCTCTCAGGTGGCGAGCAGCAGAGAGTGACCATCGCGCGCGCCATCGTGCCCGAGCCCGCGGTGGTGCTCGCCGACGAGCCCACGGGCAACCTCGATCCGGTGCTGGCACTCGATATTCTCGGGCTCTTCGAGGAGATCAACGAGGGCGGCACCACGGTGTTGTTTGCCACGCACGACCGAACGCTGCTGGAGGTCTCCCCCCGGCGTCTTGTGGTCATCGACGACGGCCGCTGCATCGAGGCCCGCGCCGGGCTCGTCGGCCTCGGCGGCGTCCTCGACCACGGCATCAGCATCAACTGATCACAACGGAGGAACCCGATGTTCGAACGCGCTCTCAAGGGACTCCGCCAGCAGCTCGGCACGCAGATGATGTCCGTCGCCACGGTGGCGCTCGCCCTGTTCTGCATGGCCGCTGCACTGTTGGTGCTCGAAAACGCCGGGGCGATGGTGCGCCGCTGGGGGGCACCGGTGAAGGTCACCGTGTTCCTCGCGGAGGGCGCGAGCCTCGAGCAGGTGGACAGCCTGCGTCGCGCGCTCGCGGGGCTGCCCGAAGTGGAAGAAGCCCGCTATGTCTCCGCGGCGGAGGCGCGGCTGTCGCTCAGCGCCGGCGGCGATCAGGCCGTGGCCAATGCGCCGGTGGAGTTGTTCCCCGCCACCATCGAGCTGCGCCTGGTGCCCTCCGCCGTGAGCGCCGCGCGGGTGGCGTCTGTCGCACTGCGCGTTCGTCGCATTCCTATGGTCTCCGAGGTAGAGACCTACCGTGGTTTCACCGAGCGCCTCCGCTCGCTCCTCGCGGGCGGACGCGCGGCCGCGGGCGTCATCGCGCTCGGCGTACTGCTCTGCGTATTCGCCGTCGTCAGCAACACCGTGCGCATGTCCCTGGCGGCTCGCCTGCGCGAGATCGAGGTGCTCCGCCTGGTCGGCGCCACGCGGTCGTACATTCGCGGGCCATTCCTCATCGAGGGCGCGATGCTCGGCGGCGTCGGCGCGCTCGTCGCGGTGCTGCTGCTCGGGGTGGTCTACCTGACGGTTCGCGGGCAGTTCGAGGTGTCCCTCGGCACGCTGCTCGGGCTGCACCCGGTCTTCCTCCCGTGGTCCGTGGTCGCATCGCTGGTGATGGGCGGCTGCATCCTCGGCGCGCTGGGCAGCGCTGCGGCGCTCCGTCGCGGCCTTCATTCATGATGAGATGGCAATCGTGAAGCGCACGTTTATAATCGTCACGATGCTTGTCGGGCTCTCCGCGCTCCCGTCGCGGCCCATCGCGCAGATCCTCGGGGTCCCAGGGATGCCGGGCTCGCCCGTCGCGGCGCTCTCGTCGTCGGAGTCCGAAGTCGTCCGTCTCTCCAACGAACTCACCCGCATCGACACCGACGCCTCCATGCTCACCCCCGAGCGCGCCGCCCTCCGCGCCCGGGCGCGACAGCAGGCCCGCTGGCTCTACCACCTCGCGCAAGGCGACGCGCTCGCGGTGCGCGGCGGTCCGGAGATGTTGCTCGACCACGTGGCTCGCGCGGGGAGGGTGCGCCGGGTGTTCCACGCCACTCTCAAGGCGATGGAGCGCACCGACCAGCGCGCGGCCGACCTCGAACTCGACCGGGGGCGCATTACGCGGCTGCTCGAGGTCGCGCAGGAGCAGCGCACCCGCGCCGAGTCCGAACAGCGCGCGCAGGCAGCGCTCGGCGTCTATGGCGCGCTCCCGCCCGGGACGCCGCCTCCTTCGATCACAGTCTACGGCGGCGCGGCGTCGTTCACGCCGGGCGTCGAGCGCTTCGCCGAGAGTGCCGGTCGGCTGCTGTTTCCGGTGGCGGGTCGTGCGGAGGTGCGCCGCGCATTTCGCGAGGGCGCTGAGGGTCCCGGCATCGAGATCAGCGTCGCGCTCGGAACGCCCGCCCGCGCGGTCTTCCCCGGTCGCGTTGCCTTCGCCGATCGCTACGGCGCATACGGCATGATCGTGATCGTCGATCACGGCGACCACTACTACTCGGTGTGCGCCAACCTCGCGCGCATCGACGTTCGGGTGGGTCAGGAACTCTCCACCGGCGACCTCGTCGGATCCGCCGGCGACGATGGTCGCGGGCCGATGGTGTACTTCGAGGTGCGGCACGCGGGCGAGACTGTGGATCCGGTTCCGTGGCTCGGGTTGTGAGCCGCGCACGGACGGCGTAGAGCCTCCGCGCATGGCAGACACCCTGGTGTTGGGAATCGATCCGGGGTCGCACCGACTCGGCTACGGGCTGGTGATCCGCCAGGGAAACAAGTACCTGCACGTCGCGCACGGGATGGTGAAGGCGCCATCGACGGCGCTGCTGCCTGAGCGGCTGCGGGTGATCGCCGACGGGCTTGAGGCGGTGCTCGCGGCACACCAGCCGGCGGTGATGGCTATCGAGCAGGCGTTCGTGAGCCGCGACCCGCACGCGGCGCTGGTGATCGGCCACGCGCGTGGGGTGGCGATGCTGCTGGCGGCGCGTGCTGGGCTCACCGTGGTGGAGTACCCGCCCGCGGTAGTGAAGCGCTCGGTGACGGGCAATGGCCGCGCGGAGAAGTCCCAGGTGGGGGCGATGATCCAGCGCATGCTCGGGCTGCCGGAGCCGGTCCAGGAGGACGCGGCAGACGCTCTCGCAGTGGCAATCACGCACGCCAATTCGACGGGGCTCGCGGCGCTGCTGTCCAGGCGCACGTAAGGCAGTATCTTTGCACTGCTTGCAGTCGGCTTCGCGACCCTGCTTGTGAATTCCTCGTCTACCTGGACCAGGACCGCCCGCCCGCTGGGAGCATCTCCACGGGCCTCGCGTTCATCGCGTTGAGGCACTCCTGAAGGATCGGTCCTCTCGCGCGCGGTGGCTTCTCCGTTGAGGACAGTTGGCGGCCTTCGCTCTCGCCGCGATGGACCCGGCACGGGCGCGCATTCGGGTGTGCGTAGCCGTGGAGACTGTCGCCCACGCCCCCAGCGGGTAACCGTTGAGCGGGCCGCGCCGGGCGAAATGGACGACGGGCCCTCGTTGCGGCGGGGGCGGGAAGCACGGGCGAGTGGAGCAATTACCCGGCGGGCAGCACCACCTTTGCGGCCGCCTCGATCCGGTACGTCAGGGTCAGGGTGCGCGTGCTCCCGGCCTCGAGCGTGATCGCCCACGTTGCGAACCCGTCGCGCGCATCGAGCGTTGCTCCTTCGTGGGCCCCCACCCAGACCTTCCCCTCTTCGACCTCGCTCACCGGGAAGCGTTCGATCACGGTCAGCCTCTTCGGCTCGTCCGACAGACTGCTCAGAAACACTCTCACGGCGCGCGCGACCCTCTGCGTCCCGATGACTGGCGTCGTGTCGCGCTTCGCTTCGACCGAGCGTCTCGTCGCACCCGCAGGCCATCGTCTACGTCGAAGCCCAGTTCGAAGGGTTCGCCGCGTCCGACGAAGATCACGCGCCCGCGCCCCACGAGTTCGCCGCCTCGCGCGAGCACCACCGGCCCTGCCAGCAGCGGCGCGCAGTCGCTCATCGACGCCCATTCCGACGCACAGCGACCCGCCACGGTCGATGTGGTCGATCGACGCGACCACGAGGAGGCTCCCATCGACGCAGACGTCTACGGGCCCTGCGAGCAGCGGCGCATCGAAGGGGTTTCGCAGGTCCAGTTCGCGAAACACGTCCGTCCTCTCGCAGGAGATCACGCGCCATCGCACCGTCGGCGTAGCGTCCTCGCTGCCGAGCGACACCCGGTGCGTGAGCCCGTCCGACAGCACCTTCACCAGCCCTTCCGCTCGAAATCGGTGGTCGAACATTCCGCGCGAAATCCTTGGATCCTGGGTCCCGGTGGGAGTCTGCGCCTCCAGCACGTTCACTGCGAAGTTCCTCGCGCGCAGCAATGCTCGTTGCCGTTTCGCCCCTGCCGAGCGCGATGCCGGATATTTTCCGGCGCCCCCATCGCGAGCCCATCGTAGTCGAGCCACGTATCCGAAGAGCATGTCGGGCGTGGAGAGTTCGAGCCGGGCGTCATTCCAGTCCTCACCGGAGCGTTGCGCGACGAAGGCTTCGCTGATGTCCGTCGGGCCTGGGTAGCCGGGTCGAGCCGCTGTTGCGCGAGAGCCGCACGCCGATCGATCCGTCGGATCCGCCGCTCCAGATCGCGCACGGCCTCGAGCGGAAGGCCGAGCGCAGCCCCCTTCATCGGGACCCCGAGGGACGAGCGCACGAGCACCAGGGTGCGGCCTGCGGATTCCTGTCCCAGGCTCACCCGAAACGACCCTGGAGCTGCGAGCGTCGGCAGTCTACCAGTACGAACGTGACCTCCCCATCGGGTACCGACTCATTGGGCACCACACGGCGTGTGACGCGTGCCCGACCTGCGAAGACTTGAGCGTGGTTAATGCAGCGATCGCAAGAGACCGCCACGGGTCGCTCCTCCCGCGCGGCCAGCGCCGCGCGTTGGGGGGGGTCACATGGTGCGATCGGCGCGGGCAATCGATCCTTGGGCGGGAGGAATTTATGGGGCGAGGTAAAAAAGTCGACGGCCCCGTTGTCGGCACGCCCTCCGCGGGGAGGGAGCGTGTGGACGCGGGGCCGATGAGGGGAGCGGACGAGAGTTTCAGTCAGCGATTACAGGTTTTGATCCAAGGTGTCTTCGTGGGCGACGCCGCCGTTGGTGTACGTCAACGAGATCGTGTGGAACACGAAGGTAACCTCCTCCAAGGGGGGGGGCTCGGTCGAGGTCGCCGGGATGATGGTATCGGGGATGGCCTACTTCTGCGAAGAGTCCCTGCTTAATGTACACGGTGTAGAACTGCTCGGCCTTGCCGTCGCCCGGGGGTTTGGGCGAAAGACTTGAAGGTCGCTTCGATGACCTGGTTCTCGACGAGCGCCTTGGCGAGGAGCGGCGAGGACTCGTCGATGCGCTTGCGGAGCGGCTCGTACTGACGACGACCCGACGCCATGCCCGAGCCGCGCCTCGCGGGCGGTCTTCACTATATGAGCGTAGTACACGCACTCGATCGAATCCTTACGACCCTCGCTGTGCTGGCTGCTCTCGCCCTTGATGTCGGCGCCGTTTGTTTTGAGATAGAGATGTACGGTTTCGGCCATGCAGATTCTCGATTGGGGGCTGTGGAAGGGTGATATCGAAAGGCGCCTCGCCCGCCGAGGCCGACTTCGACACGCACGCCTTCAGCGCCAGTCGTGACACCTCGCGGCACCGACCGATGAGCCTCGCGCCGAACGTCGCCGGAATCGATCGAGCTTGTGACTGCCGGGGCAGCATCGCCCGTGGACACGGGTCCCGGGATTCAACTTCAACCGTCGGCCGATCAGCGTCTGATTCCTGATTTCTCCATAAATAAGAAGGGTTCGGACTCTAATCCCATCGATTGGACGATCGTCGAAAACGCCCCTCGGGTAGTTTCGGAGCTACAGTACGCCCCTTCATGAACGACGAGCCGACCTTGGTGAACGTGGGCGACTTCGGATTCGCGCGAAGCATGTTGCTGCATCAGCCGCAGCTACGTTGGGTCGATTCGGTTGGATCGCACAGCTATCTGGTGCAGGGCCGTCGGATGATCGGTTCGGCGGATGACTGCGACATCATCGTGCGCGACGGCGAGGTGTCTCGTCTGCACGCTTCGCTGGAGGTGACCAGCGACGGTGCCTGGATCCGCGACCTGGGGAGTCGCAACGGTACTTTCGTCAATGGCGTTCGTGTTCGCGAAGCGCAGGTGCCCGACGGCGGCTGCGTTCACCTCGGCTCGTGCGACCTTTGGCTCTTTTACAACCAGAATGCAGCGGAACTCGAACTGTGGCCATTCGAGCGATTTGGCCCTTTGTGGGGCCGCAGTGCGCGAATGCGGGAACTCTTCGCGCAACTCTATCGCGTCGCTCTGCTCGACCCCACGGTGCTCGTGCTCGGGGAGACTGGCACCGGTAAAGAGCTCGTGGCGCGGGCGATTCACGAAGCCTCGCCGCGGGTCGATAAGCCGTTCGTGGTCGTAGACTGTGGGGCGCTGGCGGAGAGCCTGCTGGAGGTTGAACTCTTCGGCAATGCGAAGGGGGCGTACACAGGCGCGATGGGCGCCCGTGCGGGGGCAATCGAGTCTGCGGACGGGGGGACAGTCTTCCTCGACGAGATCGGCGAGATGCCATTGTCGATGCAGCCCAAGCTCCTACGCGCACTTGAGGGGAGGATGGTGCGCCGGGTCGGCGAGACGCAATACCGGTCGGTGAATGTGCGGTTCATCGCAGCAACGCATCGCGACCTCGCGAGCATGGTGAATCTCGGGACATTTCGTGAGGATCTCTATTTTCGTCTCTCGGTAGTGCCGCTCACGGTTCCGCCGTTGCGTGACCGCCTCGACGACATTCCGCTGCTGGTCGAAAAGCTCCTTCCCCCCGGCGCACAGGATGTCGTGACCCCCGACCTGTTTCGCGAACTGCGGCAGAGGCCGTGGACCGGTAATGTCCGCGAACTGCGCAACTTCGTCGAGCGCGCGTTAGCGCTCGGAGTGCGCGGAGCGCTGCATCTCGCGGGTGCTCGTCGGGAAGAAAAGGGCGGACCTCTCGACCCAGCGCCTGAGGCTGCCCTCCCTGGGGTCAACGCCGACGAGCCCTTCAAGTTGATCCGCGACCGGTGGCTCGACCACCTTGAACTGACGTATCTCCGCACGATGATCGAGCGCCACAAGCGCGACACGAGCGCGATCGCCCAGGCCTCCGGACTCGACCGCAGCTATGTCTACCGACTCATGCGTAAGCATGAGCTTTGACTTGCTTGAGTCCTGGAGGCGATCCGAGAGCTCCCGGCGGAGGCTCCCGGTGGTGCTTGCGAGCAGGGAGGCCCTTGACACTCCTCGGTAATGTCGGTCATAACGCCGCCCCTCGCGACAGGTCCGCCGTGCATGGACGGTGGAGACCCTCAGAACTCCAGCGAAGCGAAGAGTCACCGACAATGCCTACGATTAATCAGCTCGTGCGGAAGGGCCGCAATCCCAACCAGTGGAAGACGGCGTCCCCGGCGCTGCGGGATTGTCCGCAGAAGCGTGGCGTTTGCGTCCGCGTCTACACGACGACCCCGAAGAAGCCGAACTCGGCGCTCCGCAAGGTTGCACGCGTGCGCCTCACCAACGGCATGGAAGTGACCGCGTACATCCCGGGCGAGGGGCACAACCTGCAAGAGCACTCGGTCGTCCTGATCCGCGGCGGCCGCGTGAAGGATCTTCCGGGCGTTCGGTATCACATCGTCCGCGGCACGCTCGACGCGGTCGGGGCGATCGGTCCGAGCAACACGAACAAGAAGGAGCGCTCGCAGGGGCGTTCCAAGTACGGCGTCAAGCGGAAGAAGGGTTGATCGATGCCTCGTCGCGGAGAAGTCTCGAAGCGCAAGAACGTGCCGGATCCCAAGTACAAGGATCGCCTCGTAGCCAAGCTCACGAACACCGTGATGCTTAGCGGAGAGAAGTCGATCGCTGAGGGGATCGTTTACGGAGCCTTTGATCTCATCCAGGCTCGCCAGAAGGAGGATCCGTTGGAGGTCTTCCGCAAGGCTCTGGACAACATCAAGCCGAAGGTTGAAGTCAAGTCGCGTCGGGTGGGTGGTGCGACTTACCAAGTTCCGGTCGAAGTTCGCCCCGATCGTCGGGTCTCCCTTGCCATGCGTTGGATGGTGATGTACTCGCGATCCCGTGGCGAAAAGACCATGGCGGAACGGCTGGCGAATGAGCTGTCCGAAGCCAGCCAGGGCCGCGGTAACGCGGTGAAGAAGAAAGAAGACACCCACAAGATGGCCGACGCCAACAAGGCGTTCGCCCATTACCGCTGGTGAGGTAGTTAGAGCGCAATGCCGACGAAAACATAAGACGACCATCGCCGCGCCACCCCACAGATCCATGTGATCGTGAGGGTGGGTAAAGAGCTGGGGAAATCCTTAATAGGATGTCTTCAGTGAGCGTGTGTAGCGCTGGTTGTTACCCTCCCGGGCCATGAAGTACTTCTCCGAGGGCGAGAAGGAAAGGAACCCCGGGGGGGTTTCGTTTGTGTTGCGTCTTAACTATCTCCCGCCACTGCATTCCGGTTTCGTTTCAAATAGACCCACGCCGCCCACCCTGGGCGACGAACCGACGGAGAAGACCACGTGCCTCGCGACCTCCCGATCGAACGCTACCGCAACATCGGCATTATGGCGCACATCGACGCGGGCAAGACGACCTGCACCGAGCGCATCCTGTTCTACACGGGCCGCATCCATCGCACCGGCGAGGTGCACGAGGGCGCCGCAACGATGGACTGGATGGAGCAGGAGCAGGAGCGTGGCATCACGATCACGTCGGCTGCGACCACAGCCTTCTGGATTCCCAGCATCGGTCCCGGCAAGGACATCAAGCACCGTGTCAACATCATCGACACCCCTGGACACGTAGACTTCACCATCGAGGTCGAGCGCTCGCTCCGCGTACTTGACGGTGCGGTTGCGGTGTTTGACGGCGGCAACGGCGTAGAGCCTCAGTCCGAGACGGTCTGGCGTCAGGCCGATCGGTACAAGGTTCCGCGCATCGCGTTCATGAACAAGATGGACAAGATCGGCGCCGACTTCCAGATGTGCGTCGATTCGATGCGCGACCGACTTGGTACCAATCCCGTACCGATCCAGATCCCGCTAGGCGAGGAAGAGAAGCACCGCGGGATCATCGATCTCATCCGGATGAAGGCGATCGTTTTCGACGAAGCCTCCAAGGGTGCGAAGTTCAGCATCGAAGAAATCCCAGAGGACTTCAAGGACGCGGCTGACACAGCCCGGCAGCAACTCATTGAGTCTATTGCGGATGTGGATGATGTGGTCGGAGAGAAGTTCCTTGCGGACGATATCGCCTCCATCACGCAAGACGAGATCCACGAAGCCCTCCGCAAGGGGACCTGTGCGTTCAAGCTGGTCCCAGTGGTCTGCGGCTCTGCGTTCAAAAACAAGGGTGTTCAGCAACTCCTCGACGCGGTGGTGACCTACCTTCCGTCGCCGGTCGATGTTCCGACCAGGATTGGCAAGCACCCGGACAAGCCCGACGTCGAACTTGAGCGTCCGGCGAGCGACTCAGCGCCCTTCAGCGCTCTGGCCTTTAAGCTCATGAATGACAAGTTCGTGGGCAACCTGACCTTCATCCGCGTGTACTCAGGCTCGGTCGAGTCGGGCACCAGCGTGCTCAACTCGACTCGCGGAAAGACCGAGCGCATCGGTCGCCTGCTACTCATGCATGCGAACGAGAGAGAGGACATCAAGGACGCATTCGCTGGGGTAATCGCCGCGGCGGTAGGCTTCCGCGACACACGTACCGGGGATACCCTCTGCGACGAGAAGAATCCTGTGGTTCTTGAGCGCATGACATTTCCGGAGCCTGTGATCTCGATCGCAATCGAGCCGAAGACCAAGGGCGACCAGGACAAGATGGGCGTCGGCCTCCAGAAGCTCGCCTTCGAGGACCCGTCGTTTCGGATGAATACGGACGAAGAGAGCGGGCAGACGCTTATCCATGGGATGGGCGAACTTCACCTTGAGATCATCGTTGATCGACTGAAGCGCGAGTACAAGGTCGAGGCAAACACGGGGAAGCCCGAAGTAGCCTATCGCGAAGCCGTGAAAAAGAAGGCCGAAGGCGAGTGCAAGTACGCTAAGCAGTCGGGCGGACGAGGCCAGTACGGGCACGTGATTCTCGATCTTGAGCCGGGCGAGCGCGGCACCGGATTCGTGTTCGATGATGACATCAAGGGTGGCATCATCCCCCGTGAGTTCATTCCCGCCGTCGAGAAGGGTGCCCGAGAGGCCCTGCAGCGCGGCGTGCTGGCGGGCTACCCAGTGATCGACTGCAAGGTTCGCCTTTTCTATGGCAGCTACCACGACGTCGATTCGAGCGCGCAGGCCTTCGAGATTGCCGGTTCGATGGCGGTGCAGGACGCAGCGAAGAAGGCCGGTATCGCGATTCTCGAGCCGATCATGGCCGTCGAGATCGTGACACCGGATCAGTTCATGGGTGAGGTCATCGGCGACCTCAACTCTCGCCGCGGCCAGATCAAAGGCATGACCGCACGTGGCAAGAACGCGCAAGCGATCGAGGGTACCGTGCCGCTGGCCAACATGTTTGGCTACGTGACCGACCTCCGCAGCAAGACGCAGGGGCGCGCGGTCTCCACGATGCAGTTCTCGCACTACGATCCGGTGCCGAACGTGGTGCAGGAAGAGATCGTCGCGAAGAGTCGCGGCAAGTAGCAAGCGCTTCAACCCACAATCACAACAAACAACGAAACGGAGTAGAGAAGAGTCATGGCCAAGGAGAAGTTCAGTCGCAGCAAGCCTCACGTGAACGTCGGCACGATTGGTCACATCGACCACGGAAAGACGACCCTCACGGCGGCGATTAGCGCGGTGTTGTCGAGGGTGAAGGGCGCGAAGTTCAAGGCGATTTCCTACAAGGATATCGCCAAGGGAGGCATCGACCGTGACGCCACGAAGACGGTGACCATCGCCGCTGCGCATGTGGAGTACGAGACTGCCAATCGGCACTATGCTCACGTCGATTGCCCCGGACACGCTGACTACATCAAGAACATGATCACCGGCGCCGCCCAGATGGACGGCGCGATCCTGGTGGTTTCGGCGCTCGACTCGGTCATGCCGCAGACGCGTGAGCACGTGCTTCTGGCCCGGCAGGTCGGCGTGCCAAAGATCGTCGTCTTTCTCAACAAGTGCGACGCCGTTGACGATGCTGAGATTCTGGACCTGGTCGAGATGGAGGTGCGTGAGCTCCTCAGCAAGTACCAGTTTCCGGGAGATGACACCCCCGTGGTCCGCGGCGCAGCGCTGCCGGCGCTCAACGGCGATGCCACCTGGGAAGCGAAGATCCACGAGCTCGCCGTCGCGCTCGACTCCTTCATTCCGGAGCCCGTTCGCGACATCGACAAGCCCTTCCTGCTCGCGATTGAGGACGTGTTCTCGATCAAGGGCCGTGGGACGGTCGCTACGGGCCGCATCGAGCGCGGAATCATCAAGGTCAACGAGGAGGTCGAGATCATCGGCTTCGTTCCGACCCGTAAGAGCGTGGTCACGGGCGTCGAGATGTTCCGCAAGCTGCTCGATCAGGGACAGGCCGGCGACAACGTCGGTGTGCTCCTGCGCGGTATCGAGAAGGACGATCTTGAGCGTGGGCAGGTGCTTGCGAAGCCTGGTTCGATCACGCCCCACAAGAAGTTTGTCGGGCAGATCTACATTCTGAAGAAGGAAGAGGGTGGCCGTCACACGCCGTTCTTTACCAACTATCGCCCGCAGTTCTTCTTCCGGACGACCGATGTTACCGGTGTCTGTAAGCTTCCGGAGGACGTCAAGATGGTGATGCCTGGCGATAACATCGACATGGACATTGAACTCATCATGCCGGTGGCGCTCGAGGAGCAGATGCGCTTCGCGATCCGCGAAGGCGGCAAGACCGTCGGCGCTGGCGTCGTCACCAAGATCACCGAGTGAGATGACCGGGTGATCCGTCGCTTCCCGTTCGGTTCTCTTCTCATAAAGAAGCGAGTCGGGTGGGCGGCGGGTCTCTCCAGTCAATGAGATCCCTTTAAGGAAATCTGACATGGCGACCACCAAGATCCGTATCCGCCTCAAGGCGTTCGACCACAAGCTCCTCGACCAAGCGGCGAGCGAGATCGTGGAGACCGCGCGGGGCACCGGCGCCCGCGTGGCGGGCCCGATCCCGCTACCCACGAAGATCAATCGCTACACCGTGCTGCGCGGGCCGCACGTCGATAAGAAGTCCCGGGAGCAGTTCGAGATCCGCACGCACAAGCGGTTGCTCGATATCCTGGAGCCCACTCAGCAGACCCTGGACGCGCTCATGAAGCTCGACCTTTCTGCTGGCGTGGACGTTGAGATCAAGAGCTGAAGGAACCGTCATGGCTAAGCTCACGGTAGTTAATATCAAAGGTGAACAGACGGGTGAGATCGACCTCTCGGACGAGGTCTTTGGCATCACCGAAATCAATCAGGATCTCTTCTATGAGATCGTGAAGGCACAGCTCGCCTCGCGGCGGGCTGGTACTCACTCGACCAAGGGCCGTGCCGAGGTGGCCGGGTCGGGGAAGAAGCTCTACAAGCAGAAGGGCACCGGCAACGCGCGACACGGCAATATCCGCGCGCCGATCTTTGCGAAGGGTGGCAAAGTTCACACTCCGAAGCCGCGCAACTATGCTTATCGGCCGCCGCGGCAGATGCGTGCGGGCGCCCTTCGCCACGCGCTCTCCCTCTTCGTGAAGGAGGGGCGCATTATGGTCCTCGATGGTTTTACCGTCGACGCCGTGAAGACCAAATCTGTGGACCAGGCGCTCACCGCCCTGAAGGCCCAGGGCGCTTCGGTTGTGGTAGATGCAGCCACCAACGAGAACCTCCGCCTCTCCACGCGCAACCTCGAGCGCGCTACCTTCCTCCCGCCAGAGGGAGTCAACGTGTACGACCTGCTGCGGCACGACACGCTGATCCTGACCCAGGACGCCGCGCGCGCCCTCGAGAAGCGCCTGAGCGCGTAAAGGGCCCGATCGATGAATACTAATATTCCCCAGATCCTGCGGCGCCCGCTGACCCTGACCGAGAAGGGTGCGACGCTCAAGGAGACCCTTAACAAGGTCATGTTCGAGGTCGCTCGGGACGCGAGTAAGACCCAGATCCGCGCCGCCGTCGAAGGAGCCTTTTCCGTGAAGGTTGTCGATGTGCGGACGATGATCGTCCGCGGCAAGATGAAGCGGATGGGCCGCGGTTACGCGAAGACCCAAAACTGGAAGAAGGCGATTGTTACGCTCCGTGAGGGCGACAAGATCGACGTCTTCGAGAACCAGGCGTGAAGTAGGTACAGAGCCATGGCGATCAAGTCATTCAAGCCCAACACGCCGTCCATGCGATACATGACGGTTTCTACCTTCGAGGGAATCTCGAAGAAGAAGCCGGAGAAGTCGCTGACGGAGCACCAAACATCGACGGGTGGACGTAACAACGCCGGCCGTATCACTTCGCGCTTTCGCGGAGGTGGCCACAAGCAGCGTTACCGGATCATCGATTGGAAGCGTAACCGTATCGGGATTCCCGCGACGGTTAGCGCTATCGAGTATGATCCCAACCGCACCGCACGCATCGCACTTCTTCACTATGTGGACGGAGTGAAGGCTTACATTCTCGCAGCCGATGGCCTCAAGGCCGGCGACTCCGTGATTTCCTCTCGCAATGCCGACATTAAGCCGGGTAACGCGCTACCTTTGCGCTTTATCCCGCTCGGCACAGTGATCCACAACGTGGAACTCAAGGTCGGAAAGGGTGCGCAGCTTGTCCGCTCCGCGGGCGTCGCGGCGCAGCTGATCGCCAAGGATAGCGAGTGGGCACAGGTTCGACTGCCCTCCGGTGAAATCCGGAAGGTGCACATGGACTGCCGCGCAACGATCGGACAGGTCAGTAATCCCGACCACGCGAATATCACGATCGGTAAGGCTGGTCGGACCCGCTGGCTCGGCAAGCGCCCGCACAACCGTGGCGTCTCCATGAACCCCGTCGATCACCCCATGGGTGGTGGCGAAGGCCGTACCTCGGGTGGGCGGCAGCCGTGCTCCCCCTGGGGGCAGCTGTCGAAGGGCCTCAAGACCCGCCATAACAAGCGCACGGATTCGATGATCATCAAGCGCCGCGGCGCGAAGGGCTGAGAGCGATGCCTCGTTCACTGAAGAAGGGTCCGTTCATCGATGTGCACCTGCTCGATAAGGTGCTCAAGGCGGCGGAAGAGAAGTCGAAGCGGGTCATCAAGACCTGGTCGCGGCGGAGCACCATTCTCCCCGAGGCTGTCGGACTGACCATCTCTGTGCACAATGGACGCAAGTTCGTGCCGGTGTTCGTCACCGAGAATATGGTGGGTCATAAGTTCGGCGAATTCGCTCCGACGCGCACGTTTCACGGGCACTCGGGCGATCGCAAGGGCAAGGCTCCCGCTGGCAAGGGAACCGGGAAGAAGTAAAGGGAGCTGAACGGACATGACTACATCCAATCCGATCACCCCCTCGGTGACCTCGACTCCGACCAGTTCCGCGATCAACCCCGGCGATGCCGTGGTGTGCAAGCCGCTGGAAGTGTCCGTTGGCGACAAGGGCATCGAGCGCGCGATCAAGAACCTCAAGCGCAAGATGGCTGCGGAGGGCGTGCTGCGTGAGCTGAAGCGCCGCCGCCACTACATGAAGCCCTCGATCAAGAAGCGGAAGAAGGCCTCCGAGGCCGCGCGCCGTCGCCGGAAGCGCACCCGCACCGAAGGCGTCGCTCCCTGAGCGAAGTCTGATCTCGTCCCTTCACTCCATTCTTCCAAGATCACAAGCGATACAACACCTCCTCACGGTTCTCTGCTCTCTGAGCAGGGATTCGTGGGCAGGGGTTTATTCTCGCTAGACTCCAATGATGGCCATCACGCCCAGGTGGTCGCTCGCCCAGACGTTGTCTACAGCGTTGGTGAACAGAAGTTCGCACTCAAGCGCCACCCCTTCCTGGCGGTCGTTGGGGCCTCTCACGAACACGTAGTCGATGCGTCGGTCTGGCTCATTGCCGCTGCCCGCGAACGCGTATGGGTTACGGCGTACGAAGGTCGCTCCAGGGGTGCCATCGCCCGCTGCCGCCCAGCAGTCGCAGAAATACACGCACTCCCCGCCAAGCCCCGTGAGGCCACGCAAGTAGCGGATCTCGTCCGAGTCGGGCTCCGCGTTAAAGTCGCCAGCCAGCACCGCGGGGAGATCTCCGTCGGCCGCTTCATGGTCGACGAAGTCCACGAGCGCACGCACCTGCTGCACACGGATGTGACCGTGGTGGAGTTTCCAGTTGAGATGCGTGCTGAAGACCGGCAACGACCCGAATGGAGTAGCGAGTGCCGCGAAGGTGACCGAGCGATTCTCGTCCGTGCCGCCACGTGGGAGTGCTCGCACGGCTGTCCGAGTGACCGGCCAGCGGGAAAGGATCCCGTTGCCGAAAGGGTAGTGATCCTCTCCGTCCCGGCCAAAGGCGAGGTGATAGCCGGTGCCTTCGGCGATCAACTCTAGCTGGTCGAAATCCGGTAGGCACAGAACCTCCTGGAGGCAGACCACGTCGGGCTGCATCTCTGCGAGACCTGCACGGATCACCTGCAGGCGATCGTCCCAGGGGTCGCCGCGGTTCCAGATGTTGAGCGTGAGGACCTTGATGGTGCGTGGAGCGATCATCGGCGCACTCCGATGGCGAGCCAACCGGCCAGCTGCTGGTCGGTCGCGCCGGTGAGAGAATAGCGGTCACCCGGCTCAGGGTTGAGGGCGTGGAAATACGATCGGAAGTCTAAACCGGCCCGCACCTCGATGCCCAATGCGATGGCTACGGCGACACCCGCTACGATGTCTACGCCGAAGCTGCTGGTGTGCGGGAAGACCGCCGCGAGCTGTCCGGTATCCAGCACTGCGAGGTATGCCGCGTCGAGCGAGAGTGCGACTCGATGCGATAGCTGCCAGCGCGATGCGATGCCCAACTGCAATGATGCGTAGCCCAGATCCGGGGCGCCATTGACCGGCATATCTCCTTCCGCCCGAACCGTGAAATCTTGCCGACGGAAGGACAGAATCACGGCAATTTCGTGGCGTTCGGTGTCGAACGGCGCCCGCACCTTGACGCCCGCCAAGAACGACGAACTGGAGGTTTCGTAGTTGCGCCCACGCATATCGACCGTGATCAAAGCGATGGCCCTATCGTATTGAAGCACCACACCGAACAGTCGAGCGACGCGTGAGTCGGTGATCGCGCCCGGGAAGAGTTCGACCCCGAGACGAAGCGTGGGCGCGGCGGACGAATCGTACGGGCGCATCGCCTGGGTGGTGTCACCGCTCCAACTCAACGAGCGCGTGAAAACCCGCGTGCCTACGGAGATGTCGATGCCGGGGTAGCGCCATTCAGGCGACGCCCGATCGTCCACGCGTGGCAACGGAACCTCGAGAAGAAGAGTCGGCATCGACGACGAGAGCGGGACCGCGTGCGCGACCGTGATCCCGTCGTCTAGCACCGATGGCGAGGACACCGGGCGCGGCGGACGTACGCGACGGCCCGGCGTGGGACCGGGCTGCGCCAGTGCCTTCGAAGGGCACACGATGAATGATCCGAGGAGACCAAGGGCGATGGAAAGCGCGAGGAAGCGGCGCATGGTCGCGCAACGTACACCAATCGCTACGGGCGGTAGTTCGGCCGCTGGTGTAGCGTCGTCGGCCTATGCTCCGCGCTCGCGCGATCGTTGTCGCTGCTTCTCTCCAGTTGGTCGGTGTCGTCGGCACCTCAAGGGCCTTCGGGCAGGTTCAGGAGGCGCCGAGTCCAGAGGCGGTAGAACTGGCGCGCCGACTCTTTCGCGAAGGCGTAGAGGCCGCAGAGGCCGGACGCTGGGAAGAGGCGCGTATCCGCTTCACGCGGGTGCTCTCGATACGTCCTGCACCGCTTGTTCGCTTCAATCTCGCGCTCGCCTGCCGTAGCGACGGACACCTTGTGGAGGCCGTCGAGCACTTCCGGCAGTTCGCGCGCGATCCTTCGGTGGCGGCGGACCGGGCCCGCCTGGCCGCGGCCACCGACGAAATCGCCGCGATCTCGCAGCGACTTGCACGCCTTCAGATCGTTGTCTCCGGCGACGATCCGCAGGGCTTCATGCTCGATGGTCATCCGCAGAGCCTCGCGTTGCTCGGTCAGGAGATCGTCGTCAATCCCGGCAACCATGTGGTCGATATCCGAGGCCGCGCGGGCGATTCGCAGCGCCGGGAGGGCGCCTTCTATGAGGGCGAGCGCATCCGTGTGGACATCGCGCTGACCCCGACCACCCCTGATCCCGTGGCGGCACCGGTGCGAACCACCGCGCCCTCGCGCGCGCAATCCTTCGGTCACTGGGTTGCCCGTCCTGGACCGGGTGGGCGTTGGGTCGATTGGGCCGCGCAGGGTATCGCGGCGCCGCCGTCGGTGTGGGAGCGACGTCCGTTCACCCTCGCGCTTGGAGTCGGCGGCGGGTCGCCTGTTGGAATCCTGTCGGTCTCGATGCGCTACTTTCCGCAACGCTGGTTTGGACTCGAGCTCGCGGCCGGTGGGCCGAGTGCGTACGGTGAGGGGTTTGTCCTGCACGCCCACGCGCGGGTGCCGCTGGCTGCGCCCTCGATCTACGCGATAGGGCTCTTCGTTGGGCCGGGGCTGAACCTGACAGGCCTGGAAATCGGTTGCATCACCGACTGCGGCCCTGCAGGGGAGACACACGTCGCGCATGTCACCACGGTGTCGCTCGATGTCGGCACGAGTCACGAGTGGCGTCTCGGTGATCACTTCTCTCTGCGGCTGACCGCGGGCCTTCGATGGCTTGTCAACCGCTCAGATCTGCGCGCCGCCACGGGCGGACAGGCGGTGACCTGCGCCTCGACGACGGGCTCGATTTTTGGCGATTCGCCCTGTGGGCACCTCACCGGTGATGCCTCCGCGATCGGTGGTTTTCTCGGACTCGACATCGGATATGGCATCGGTCCATAGGAGCAGCGCGTGCGTTACCTCTCGGCGGCGGCGGCCTGTGTTGCGAGTATCGTGGTCGCCGCGGGGGCGCTGCTCGCACAGGTTCCGCGGCTGACGATTCCCGGGGTCGAGACGATGGCGGTGGAAGACCTCCGGCCCGGCATGCGGGGCTATGGGCTGACGGTATTTCGTGGAACGCGCCCGGAGCGCTTCGACGTCGAGGTGCTCGACACGATCCATCACTTTCGGCCGCACATGGACCTGGTGTTGATCCGCCCGACGCACCCGACGCTGGAGCACGCGGGCACCGTCGGTGGCATGTCAGGCTCGCCCGTATTCATCGAGGGTAAACTCATCGGGGCTTACGCGTACGGATGGGAATTCGGGCGTGATCCGGTCGCGGGAGTGACCCCCATCGCCTCGATGCTCGCCGAGCTGCGCCGCCCTCGTCGGACCCCGTCGGGGATCATTCCGGGTAGCGGCATTCCGTTCGACATCGGCCCCACCCCGATCACGGTACCGCACGCCCGATGGGAGTCGCTCTCGCAAAGCGCCCTTGCGCACCGTTCGCCGGTCGCTACTGCGTACGGTTCGCTCGTCCCGGCGATGACCCCGATGGCTGTCACAGGGATGGGGACCCGGGCCACGTTGCACCTTGCCGAGGCGCTCGCGCCTTTTGGTATCGTGCCGCTGCAAGGCGCCGGCGGCGGTGGGGCCGCGCAACCCCCGGACGATGCGCCGACCCGCTACGAAAACGGCGGCGCCATCGGTGTCCGGATGGTCCAGGGAGACATCTCGGGTAACGTCACCGGGACCGTCACGCTGGTCACTCCGGACGGTATCCTGGCCTTCGGACACCCGATGATGGGCCTCGGAGAAACGGCGTTTCCGGCGGCCATTGCGCGGGTGATGTGGATTCTCGCAAGCGAGCGTCGCTCGTTCAAGATCTCCGAGCCCGTGCGGGCGCTCGGGGCGCTGGTGAACGATCGCGGGGCCGCGGTGGTGGTCGATGCGCACGCGGTTGCGCCGACCATCCCGATGCGCGTGAGCATTCACGGCGTCGAGGGCGCGCCACACACAGACTGGAACGTCACCCTCGCGGGCCAGCGTCCGATGGCCGCACGGCTCGCGGCGAGCGTGGTGGAGTCAGCCCTCGAGGATACCGTCAGTGACATGGCCGATGCGGCGTGGACGGTGCGGTCGCGGGTGTTCCTACGGGGGCGCGAGCCGGTGGAGTTCACCGAGCACGGAGCAGGCGCGGAAGGCGTGCGCTCGCTGCCGGCGCCGGGTGGCTTCGAGCTTCTCACGCGAGTCGTGGATAACGCCTTCGGCGTCGTCCCGGTGGATCGCATCGAGGTCGATCTGACCCTGCGTTGGCAGCGGGACTTCTCCTACGTGCGCTCGGTGTCAGTGAGTTCTGCAGAGGTCGATCCGGGGAGCACCGTTGAACTACGGGTGCTCCTCGGGCGCTACGGCGCAGGGCCGGAGATGCACACGGTGCGGCTGGAAGTTCCGCGCGAATTGGCGGGGCGCGAACTCGACCTGGAGATCGCGGGAGGCAACGAGGTGGTGCCAGATTTGGCGGAGCCCGAGTCCCTCGATGACCTGATTCGTAACGTGGCGACGCGCTTCCCCGATGATGCGCTGGTGGTGAGCATGCGAATGCCGGGGCAGGGTGTGACCCTGCGTGGGCGGGTGATCCCCAACCTGCCGGCGTCGGCCCTGGACACGCTGCGGCCGTCCGTGGGCACGGAGAGCGGCGAGCCGTTTATGAACTACCGACGGACAGTGGTGCCGGTCGGGCGGGTGGTGTTGGGGCGTGATCGGGTGAGGCTGCGCGTGCGCGAGGTGAGGCTGTGACGAGGAGGGTGTGGCTCGCTTTCGCGGGGCTCGCAGCGGGGATGGTGATGGCGTTCGCGATCGAGGGCGAGAGCGTCTCGACACGCTCTACGACGCTCGATTCCGCGATCGAACTGTCCGCCGGGGTGCTCGATCGTGTCGCGGTGACGAGCGACGGAACGGTGGTGCTCGGCGAGGAGATCGCTCGCATCTCACCGCCCGAGCCGGTGGGCAGCGTGTGGTCGCTGCTCGATCTCGGCGACGGCGCGGTGCTCGCGGGCACCGGGGTCGAGGGACGCGTCTATCGCATCGAGAACGGGCACGCGACCCGCTGGGCAGATACTGGCGCCGTGGTGGTGACATCGCTCACGCGCGCGGAGGACGGCGCGATCTACGCAGGTACGTTGCCCGATGGGCGGGTGTATCGGCTTGTTCCGCCGCAGGGAGAGTTGCTGCAGGCACCGGTGCTGGTCGCGGAATTGCCCGGTGTGCAACACGTTTGGGGCGTCGCCTGGGACGCGCGGCGGCATGTCCTGCTGTGTGCCACCGGGCCAGAAGGGAAGCTCTTCTCTGTCGATACCCGGCGGGCGGCGAGCGAGGCCGCGACGGTGCTCTTCGACAGCGAAGAGGCGCACCTCTACGCGATGGCGTTGCGTGATGACGGCGAGGTGATCGTTGGCGCTGGCGGCGGCCACGCGGTGGTCTACGGGCTGCCCGTGACAGGGCGACCCCGGGTGATTGCGCGGCTCAGTGGCGATGAAGTGAAGGGTCTCGCGGTGGCTGGAGACGAGATCGTGGCGATTGCCAATGAGTTCTCCGAGGCACCGGATGCGCCGCGTCGCACGGTGGCGCAGTCGCGCGCGCCGGCGGCGGGTGGGCCTGCCGTGCCGCGAGCGCGACCGGGGCGAGGGACGCTCTACCGCATTCGTCCGTCGGGCCTGGCGGAGCGGGTGTATGCGAACGCGGACTCACACCTGAACTCGGTGCAGTGGGACCCGCGCCGTCGCGAGATCTGGCTGGGACTCGGTGTTGGGGGGCGAGTGCTCGCGGTCGCAGGCGATCGCACTGTTCGCGTGGTGCACGATGTCGATGAGGCGGGGGTGACGGCG
The DNA here is from genome assembly GCA_947477565.1 of Deltaproteobacteria bacterium. Lineage (GTDB taxonomy): Bacteria > Myxococcota_A > Polyangia > Polyangiales > SCUS01. The sequence goes on along the minus strand of CANJUR010000029.1, from coordinate 30,511 downwards.
TTGGCGCTCACCGGTCGCACGCGAATGTTCGCGACCGCGGACACGGGTGTCTTCTACCAGGTGCACGACCGGGCCCCCAATGGCGCCACATGGAACAGCAAGGTCCTCGACGCCGGCTCTCCGGCGCGCTGGGGCGCCGTGCGGGCGCGTGGCGTGGGGGCGTTTGCCTGGGAGAGCCGGTCGGGCAACGCGGAACTCCCCGACGCCACATGGAGCGTGTGGGAGGCGCTCGATGAGGGGATCACGGTGCGCTCCCCTTCATCGCGTTTTCTTCAGGTGCGTTCGCGCTTCCCGGCAGGTACCGACGCGGTTTTGCGCGCGGTGACGGTTTTTTTCCTGCCGGAGAACCAACGGGCGGTGCTGACCGAGTTGAGCGCCATGCCGCCTGAGACGAAGGTCGGCGAGGCGCGTGCGTCGGTGCTGAAGCTCGCCTGGAAGGTGGAGAACCCAGACAACGATGGGCTGCGCTACCGACTCTACTTTCGCGGCGACGGCGACCAGACCTGGCGCGGTCTCCTGCGCAATCAGGAGTGGCTCACGGGGACAACCTTCGATTGGGCGACGGATGGGCTCGCGGAGGGCTGGTACCGGGTTGAGGTCGATGCCTCGGATGAGGCGGCCAATCCCGAGGACAGCGTGACGCGCGATGTGCGGGTGAGCGAGCCCGTATTGGTGGACAACACTGCCCCGATGGTGTCGGCGCGGGTAGACGGGGAGCGCGTTCAGGGCGAGGCGGAAGACGGCGCGAGCGTGGTTCTTCGGGTCGAGGCGAGCGTAGACGGTGGCGAGTGGCGCGCGCTCCGAGCAGATGACGGGTTGTTTGACGAGCGGCGAGAGGCCTTCAGGGGAGCGCTGCCGGGCCTCGGGGGGAGGGCGGGCGAGCATGTTCTGTCGGTGCGTGCGGCGGACGAAGCGGGCAACGTGGGCGTCGGCAGCGTGCGGTACCGCCGATGATCGCGGGAGGACGGCTCGCAGGGCAGGTGGCCCTGGTGACCGGTGGCGGGCGCGGCATCGGTCGCGCAGCGGCGCTGGCGTTGGCGGCAGCGGGCGCGCGAGTGGTGATCGCAGACACCGGGTGCTCGCGGGAGGGCGAAGGGGACGACGCCGCCGTGGCTGAGGCGGCAGCGGCAGCGGTGCGCGCGGCGGGAGGTCAGGCCATCGCGACGAGCACGGATGTGAGTGCGCCCATGGGAGCCCAGGCGGTGGTCGATCTCGCCGTGGCGAACTGGGGCGGGGTCGATGTGCTGGTGGCGTGCGCCGGGGTGATGCGCGACCGGACATTCTTGAAGGCCACGGCGGAAGACCTGGACGCGGTGTGGAAGGTCGGCGCGCGCGGGTTGTTTGTGATCGCGCAGGCGGCCGCACGGCGGATGGTGGCGCAGAAGCGTGGTGGCCGGATCGTCACCGTGACATCCACGGCGGGTCTCTACGGCGTGCTTGGGCAGGGGCCGGGCGCGGCCAACGCTGCGGCGGTGTACGGACTCACCCGCGTGATGGCGATCGAGTTGAAGAAACATGCGATTCGAGTGAACGCGATCGCCCCGGTGGCGCGCACGCGGATGACCGACGACCTGCCGATGTTCGCGAGCGGCGGGCTGTCGGAGGAGACCTACGGGCCAGCGTTTGTCGCCCCGGCGGTGGTGTTTCTCGCGAGCGGTGCGAGCGGTGAGATGAGCGGCGAGGTGATGAGCGTCGCAGGCACGAAGGTCTCTCGCTACCGGGTGCAGGAGAGCGTCGGCGCAGTCGCAGACGATCCGCGTCGGCCGTGGACCATTGACGAGCTGTCCGCGCGTTGGGCTGCGTTTGCGCGGTGGGGATGAGTTTTGGGAGGCCTTGGAGCGAGGCGTGAACCGTCAGAGGTCGATGATCAGCACCCCGCGGTCGTCGTCGTCACGCCGCGAGGGTGGGTTGTAACTGGGCGTCACCACAGGGAGCGGGAGTTCGAGTTGTGGCTGCTCATAGCGGCGACGGTGTTGGTTTTCGCGTCGCCGGATCTCTTCGATGATGAACGGAGGCAGCATCAGAAGCACCTCCCAGGTGCGCTTTGGGACGCACCAGTTCGGAGACAAGTTGAGGAACGCTCTACCGACTGCAAGATCTCAGCAAGGACTATAGCAATCAAGCTAGGGTGATCAAGAGAGCAGTCAAACGTGCGCAGTCCAGCCGGGTTCCGTCACAGATTCATCCTTTGGATGACCGCGCTCGCCGTTGGGTTCATACCTTCTCTCGCCTGGGCGATTCCCGACTATGATCCGCAGTCGCACACTTGGAGCGGAACCTCCGAACTGCTGCGCATCGCCGCGGAGGCTGAGGTGGAGTTGCTTCCGACCAGCACTCTCGACTGGGCGCAACTGCCGCGCGGCGGATCGCTCCTGGTGCTGCATCCTCGCAACAGCCTCGGGCTCGCGGATGTCTCGGCCTTCCTCGACGATGGCGGTCGCGTCGCCTGGCTCGATGACTTTGGGGCCTCGGAGGAGTTCTGGCGTTGGTTCCAGTTTCGCGTCGAGCCGGTGCTGGGGGGAATCCCGCGGACCCCTGAGCTACCCGAACTGCTGATGGCGCGCCCGCGTCTGGTGCATCCGCTCACACTCGACGTCGATGCCCTGGTGACCAACCTCCCGGTCGCCCTCGCGCACCCGCGGCTGCGGCCGGTCTTCGAGTTCGTCGGGCAGGGTCAGGGACTGCTGCTCGTCGGGCAGATTCATGCGGGGAAGCTCATCGTCGCGGGCGACCCGAGCCTGCTCATCAACACGATGATGCGTTTTCCCGGCAACCGGCAGTTTGCGCACAACCTGTTGGCCTTCCTCGCGGCGCGGCCGGGCGGGCGGGTGACCATGGTGTGGGGCGATGTTCGCGTGCGGGGACAGTGGCAGGGACGGACCCGCGCGCGTACCCGTCGACGCGAGGCAGTCAATACTCTCAACACAGCGTTTCGTTCGCTCTCGGATGCGCTCGCCTCGACCGCTGTATTACGGCCCTTCGCGGCCCTGCTGGCGCTGGCGATACTCTGCATCGTGGCCGCCCTCACCTGGGGCCGCCGGCCGAGCGAGCGCTACGGACCGCGCGGTCCGGTGGGGGCGACCGCAGGCGTGACCGAGCGCGTGGCGATCTTTTCGGCCACCGGGGCCAACCTGCTGCTGCCCGCTCTGGTGGCGCGTGCGCTGCTCGAAGGGGCGCTGCTTCGCGCGGTGGGCGTGAAGCCGCCGACGGATGTGCGCGCCGTGCTCGACCGGCTGGCGACGCGCCTCGGGGCAGCGCAGCGAGATGACATCCGCGCGGTGCTCACAGAACTCGATCTTGTCGCGCGAGGTGTGGAAGAAGGCGAGCGCGCGCGGGTGGCGCCGAAGACCTTCGTGGCGATCTGGCGGCGCATCTCGGGCGTGCTGCGCGGCATCGACGAACCGCGCTGAAACCACTCATGACGGCGCGCGGGAGATGGTGCGACTCTCCGCCGCCCCCCAACCAGAGGATCTTGAAGCCACGATGAACAACCCTGTCGCCCCCGGCCTTCGACCCGAGGTGTTGTCCCAGGCGCTGGCGTTGACCCGGTCGGTGCTCGACGAGGTCGGGCACGCTTACGTGGGCAACCCGGACATCCCCGAACGCATTCTCGTGGCGATGCTGGCGCGAGGGCATTGCCTACTCGAGGGCGTGCCGGGGGTCGCGAAGACCACCCTCATCAAGGCCTTCGCCGCGGCGATGGGTGGGTCGTTCAAGCGCATTCAGTTCACGCCCGATCTGCTGCCCAGTGACATCACCGGCACCTACGTGCTCTCGCCCCGCGATGGGACCTTCTCGCTCCGCCGCGGGCCCATCTTCGCGCACGTCGTGCTGGGCGACGAGATCAACCGCGCTCCAGCCAAGACCCAGAGCGCGCTGCTCGAGGCCATGCAGGAGCGACAGGTCACCATCGATGGCGAGACGCACCCACTGGTCGAGCCGTTCTTCGTCCTCGCCACGCAAAACCCCTTGGAGCAGGAAGGAACTTATCCTCTCCCGGAGGCGCAGGTTGATCGCTTCCTGCTGCGCGTGGTGGTTCCGTACCCCTCCGCCGAGGACGAAGTGCGGGTGCTGCGCGCCTACTCCGCCAAGCCGCCCGTCACCCGTGGGGTGATCTCGCTGGAGAACATCCTCTGGCTGCAGTCCGTCACGGACACGGTGCACGTTGACGACGAGATCTACTCGTATGCCGTCGCCCTTGCGGGCTACACGCGCACGCACCCGAAGGTGGCGCTCGGGGCCTCGCCGCGGGCCTCGCTCGGCCTCGTGCTGGCCGCGCGCGCGGTCGCGCTCATCGATGGCCGCGCGTTCGTTTTACCCGATGATGTAAAACGTGTTGCACAGCCGGTGATGGCGCACCGTATCCTGCTCGGGGCCGAGGCGGAGTCCGAGGGGGCGTCGCCCGCGGCGCTGGTAGACGAGGCGCTTGCGCGGGTGCCGTACCGACGCCTCGACGCGCGCGACGGAGCGGCGCAGCACGGCCGCGCGGTAAGCGGACGCTGAGCGGGCGATGCCGTCGCTGAGCTACAGCGGACGGGTGATCCTCGCGGGTGCTTCGGCGCTCACGCTGGCCGGGATGCTGGGGGGCGTCGCACCCCTGGCGCTGGCCGGGAGCGCGCTGGTGACCGGCGTCGGCCTCGCGTGGGTGATCGCCTCGCCGATGCCGCGCCGGATGCGTCGCACGCGGCTCGAGTTCTCGTGGTGGGTGCTGGCGCGCGAGGATGGTCCGCGACGGCCCGACGAGCCCGTCGTGGTGCGGGTGGTGGTGCGCAACCCGACGGGGGAGGCGCTGACGTTGTCTACGCCGCGGCTCGCGCTGTCTGCGGGCGTTCGCTACACTCGGAAAAAGGGCGTGCGCGTCGATGTGGGGGCGCACTCGGCGGTGAGCTTCGACCTTCAGGTGCGGCCTTCCTACGCGGGCCGGCACGTACTGCATGGCGCCTGGATGACGCTCGCAGGCCCGCTTGGTCTCGCGTGGGTGCCGCTTTATTTTCCCAATCCGCTGGTGCTGGAAGTAGCGCCACGGGGCTTCTCGACGCGGCCGATGACGACGACGCTGAGGGCGACGGCGGCGAGCGCGCGGGCCGGTCGCAGCGTGCGGCGGGCGGGTGAGGGGCCTGAGCTGCGAGAGCTGCGGGAGCATCGGCCAGGGGACCCGTTTCGGCGCATCGCGTGGTCGGCGAGCGCGCGGCGGGGACGACTGCTGGTGCGCGAGACCGAAGACGAATCGCAGGCGACGCGCGTGCTCGTGGTGGATGCGTCGGCGACGATGCGCGGCGACGAGAGCGGGCGAGCGCGGCTCGATCACGCAATCGAATTGGTGGCGCAGGCGGCGCGGGCGAGCGCGAGCACGGGCGATCGGCTGGGCCTCGTGGCGTTCGACCGGCGAGTAGTGACGAGGGTCGATCCGGGCGACGGGGCCGCGCATCTGCGCTCGCTGGTGGCCTCGGCGGTGGAGCTGCGATCGGTGGTCGATGACGACCTCACGGATGTCGATGAGGAGGCACTCATCGAGACGGTGGCGCGGTATTTCCGCGAGCAGGAAGGCATCGATGCGATGCGCGGCAACACCGCGTACGAGGCGCGAGTGACCATGCTGCGATGGATCGAGCGGGCCACGGAGGGCGACGCGGCGATGCGGCTGCCGGTGCGGGCGGCGGATCCGGTGGGGAGGGCGCTGCGGGCATTTTGTCGGGCGCGGGCGATTCCGCTGCCGATGCGCCACGATCCGAGCGGGGCGGCGAAGAGCATCGGGCTGATGCACGCGCTGCGGTGCGTGGGACAGGGGGCGCGAGAGGCGCGCACGGTGCTCGTGCTGACAGACCTCGACGCGATCGCGACGACGGACGAACTCCGGTTGACCGTGGGTGCGCTGCGCAAGGCGCGGCACCGCGTGACCGTGGTGGCCCTGGCGGGCGAGCGCTTCATCGGGGCGGCGCCCGCAGGGCTCACGCAGGATGCGGCGAGCGCACGGGCGGCGGTGGAGGGAGTGTTCCTGGAGGAGGAGCGCGCGCGGCTGGCGAAGCACCGGGCGTGGCTGGCAAGCGCGGGGGTTCCGTTGCAGGTGGCCAATGGGAGCGAGCCGATGATTCACTGGCTCAAGCGGGCGGCGGCGCCGAGGGTGTGAGCGCGCACGAGAGACGATAGGCTCGCGCGCATGATCGCAGCGCTGGTTTTTGCGCAGTTGTGTGGGGCGATTCCGCCGGAGGGGGTGGTCGTCACAGAGGGCCGCGGGGGCTACGGCGCGGTGATCGCGGCGTACAACGGCAGCGTGGTCGTGGGCTGGCAGGAGACCGGGCCGAGGCCCACGGCGGACGAGGGCGGTCCGCCCGAATGGCGTCCACACGTCGCGTACGCCCGGGAGGTTGATCCGAGCACGCTCTCGCCGCGTGCGGCGGCGCGCGACATCGCCCGTGAGTCCGTTTTCTTCGAACACATGACGGGGCTCGCGGCGAGCGCCTCCCCGACGGGAGACGGCGCGGCGATCGCGGAATGCCAATGCTCCGGCGGAATGGGCAGCATCCGATGCAGCAGCCACGGTTTCGGAGCGTTTCCCTCGCTGCACGCCGCGTCCGATCGGGGCGGCTGCAGTGGCGGCGTCGCGCTCGGCACCGCCGGCGACGATTCAGTGTTGGCGTTTACCAACGCCGCGGCGCTTCGCTTCGTCGGTAGCCGCACCGGGCGAGAACACACCACGTCGGACGATCTCACGGCAGATCGCATGGCCATCGCACGGGCCGACGCCGATCGCGCGGTGCTCGTGTGGCGCTCGGGCGACGGCACGCCCGGTCACGCGGAGGTGAGCGCGATGATCCTCGACACGGACGCGCGTCCGAGCTCGCAACCCGTGGTCTTCACTGCGGCGCCCGGGTTCGTCGGGGTGCCCGCGGTCGCGTGGGTCGATGGCGCGGCCGTCGTGGCGTACGCCCGTTCGGCGGCGGTGCGGTCGCCGTGGCAGCTCGCGCTCGCGACGTGGACGCCGGGGCATCGGCATGCCGTAGCGGCGCTGCGGACCGGGCGCGCGCCCGCGGTGGCGCCATCGATCGTCGCAACGCAAACGCCGGGCTGCGCGGTGCTCTCATGGACCGAGGGGACCGGCCACCGCACGCTCGTGCGCGCCGGGCGGGTGTGCCGTGGAGTGCTCGATCCGGCGACCGTCGCGCAGGTGTCGCGCGCAGGCATGGAGGCAGGCGAGAGTGAGCTAGCTACGGATGGGCACCACGTTTACGTGGTGTGGCAGGAGATCGCCGCCGCGCGTGGGAGGCGGGAAGAGCTTCGGGTCGCGCGACTGGGCTGCGAATAGGCGCGGCCGACGCCTACGTAGCCATCGCGACCATCGCCTCGATGGCCTCGAAGAGCGCGCGCTGAGAGTGCTCGAGCGAGAAGATGTGGTTGGTGTCGGGCACCAGCGTCAGCTCGATTCCGCGCGCGTTCAAACTCGCCTCGTCACCGCGCAGCGCGGTGTTGCCGAAGTACCCCATGAAGGTCGGGTGGTACGAAGAGCTGTTGACGAAGCGCACCCGCTGGCCGCGCGCGAGCGCTTGCTGAAAGACCTCCTCGACGAGGTCGTTTTTCACCTCGCCGCTGACCTTCATCTGCGCCGCGAGCGCTGCGTCTACCGGTATCGGCGGGCTCTCTGGCTCGACCGGCGGGAGCACTCCCCGCAGCAGTCGCTCGACCCCGGCGCGCGCCCTGGGCGGGAGCCGCGGCAGCAGGCGATCGACCTGCGTGCGGGACTTGATACGGGCCGCTTCCAGTAGCAGCGAGTAGTCGCTCTCGCCGGAGAGAAGTCGACGCCACGCGGTAAGGTCGGTGAGCTTCTTCAGGTAAAGCGCGATGACCGTGTCGGTCTCGCCGGGGCGAGAGTGGAGAAGCTCCGCGGCGTGGTCTTCGAGGTAGCGCTGCCGCGACGACGAGGAGATGGTCACCGGCAAATCGACCACCACGTGCCCGAACACGTTGGGCAGCGTCGCCGCCGCAAAGAGCCCGGTGATCGCGCCGCCGCAAAGGCCGCCCAGCACCAGCGATTTTATGCCGGTCTGCGCCGTCAGGAATTGCGCCGCCGCGATCGCATCCCCGCGAAATCCACCGTTTTGGATGAACCCGTAGAGATCCATCACCATCTCGCCGTGCCGGGGTTCGCCCTCGGAGTCGCCGATGCCGCGGTAGTCAAAGCGCAGCGTCGGAACGCCCTTCGCTGCGAGACGCCGCGCGATCGCGACGTTCATCCGCCACGCACCCTGGCGCACCTTCTGCCCGGCGGAGAGCCAGAGAAGTCCCGCGCCCCGCATCGTCGCCGGATCATCCGGCAGGTGCAGGATACCGTGCAGTACCTGGCCGTTCTCGTTGGTGAAGCAGACCGCTTTTTCCATCGGAGTCTCCGAAGGTTACCGCCGCCCGGCGGCCCCTCCGCACGGTACGACAGAAACCATCCCTAAAGTCCGAGGGCGCGCCTCGAAAGGTCGCTGTTGAGCGTGCCATCGGGATCAAGGCGCTGCTTGATCGCCGCGAAGCGGTCGATCCGCTCTTGCCCGTAGGCGCGGGCGACATCCGCGGAGGTGAGCACCCCATCCTTGGCGAAGTAGAAGCGACCGCCTGCGTCGAGGACGATCGCGGTCATCTCCGCGAAGTGCTTCCAGAGCGCCTCGCGGTTGCCGCGCGTGACCTTGAAGTCCATCGCGAGAGACCAACCATCGACCGCGTGCGAGAGCAGAAATGCGTCGGGCCGATGCCGCTTGAGCACCCCGAGGTACGACGGAAATCCGCGGCGCTGACCGAGATCGAGCAGCGTCTTGAGGGTGGCCTTCGCGGTCTCCTTCGGGATGAACACCTGGTACTGCACGAAGCCGCCGTCGCCGTACGCGAGCCGCCAATCGGGCACGTAGTCGAGCAAAAACGCGAACCCCACGTGCGACTGCAGGTAGCTCGCCCCATCGCCGAAATACGAAGACCAGTATTTCGCGCGGTTGACCATCGCCACGCCGAGGTCGTTTACGAAGAACTGCATCGGGATCCAGAGCTTGCCGCGGGGGAAGCCCAGGATCGTCGAGGGAAGGCCCTGCCGCTCGACGTGCAACGACCCCTGCGGGTCGGGGTCTTCGTCGCCGTGGAGGTAGTGCGCCGCGTGGAGTTGGCCGCGCCCGAGGGAGCCGTTGCGCGCGAAGCAGTCGATCCACCCGACCACGTAGTCGGACTTCGGGATGAGCTCCTCGAAGCACTCGAAGATCTCGTCGAGGTTGCGGCCCACCCTCGCATCGACGCGCAGCAGGCCGCTCTCGATCTTCTTCAACTTCAACTTCACGCGGGTGATCGCGCCGAGCATCCCGAGGCCCCCGATGGCGGCGTGGAAGACGTCGGGGTTCTGCTCCCGGTTGCACGTCAGCACCTCGCCGCTCGGGGTCACAAGGTCGATTTCCTGTACGTGCTCGCCGAACGGACCCGCGCGGAAGTTGTTCTTGCCGTGGATGTTCATCGCGAGGCAGCCGCCCATGGTCGGGCGCATCGTGCCGGGCACCACCGCGGGCCAGTATCCGTCCTCGATGGTGCGACGCCACAGGCCCTCCACCGTCACGCCCGGCTCGCACTCGAACTCTCCTGAGCCCGGATCCCACCGGTGCACCCGCGTCAGGCGCTGCGTATCGACGACGAGCCCGCGCGTGTTGATGGAGGCGTCGCCGTAGCTTCGTCCCGCGCCGCGGAAGGCCACCGTGAGGCCCTCCTCGTGCGCTCTCGCCAGCGTCGCCGAGAGTTCTTCGACGCTCGCCGGCGCGACGTACCGGCAAGCGCCGTTGATCGCCTGTCCGAAGCCACCGAGCACCCGCCAGGGGGACCGCGCGCGTAGCGTCGTAAGTGTCGGGCGGCGCATCACACGTTGGTCCTTCGAAAGAGCCACGACGGAATCGACCGCACCACCCACGCCACCAGCGACCAGCGCGCCGGGACAAACCCGATCGCGCTCGTTCCCCGCCGCGCCAGCGCGAGGCTCTGCCGCGCCGCTTCGTCCGCGGGGATCAACCACAACAGTTTCCCCATGCCCTGGGTCATCGCCGTCGAGACGAACCCCGGCTTCGCCGTCACCACGTTGACCCCGTAGCGCGAGCACCGGTTGCGCAGCGCCTCCAGGTACGCCGTCAGCGCCGCCTTCGACGTGGTGTACCCCGGGTTTCCCCGGCGTCCGCGCTCGCCCGCGATGCTCGAGATCCCGAGGATCGTCCCTGCCCGCGCGGCCTCGAAGCGGGCCGCTGCGGGGTTCATCCACGCCATCGCTCCGACCACATTGACAGCCATCATCTGCCGATCTTTGTCGAAGTCGTACTCGCCCTCCGCGACCTTCGGCATCACGCCCGCGGCGTACACCAGCAGGTCGAGTCCGCCGAGGTCGGCCACGATCTTCGCAAAGAGGTCGGGCACCTCGTCGAAGGCCTCTACGTCGTGCGTGTAGGGCTTCAACTTGTCTGATCCCGCGCAGACGCGCTCAAGCTCTGCAGTGCGACGACCGAGCACCGCGACGGTCACCCCAGACGCCGCAAGCTGCTTCGCGATCGCCTCCCCGATGCCCGACGACGCGCCAACGACGATCGCCTTCGTGAACATGACACTCACCTGGAAAGCCTCCAAAAACCGCAGTTTTGACGCTCGTACGCCCGTCGACGTCGCGTCACCTAGCACGTCTCCGCGCAGCGCGGCACGGCCCCATCCCGGCGAACGGTCAAAACCTACGGCTGACCGAGCGTCTCGAGCCACCCAAGGAGCGTGAGTTCGACCTGCTCGGCGCGCGTGAGGTGCACCTTGCCCTCGGCGTAAAGCGGCTGCGGCTCTACCGCGCGGGCCAGCGCCGCCGCAGGACCCATCGCGGTCACCAGCGAGGCCAGATCGTTGCTCGCGCGCCCCGTCGCGGTCTTCACCACGTCCACGATCAGCGCGGGCGCCGGGTACGAGGCCAGCGATTGCATCAGGTCGATGTCGCGCAGGCCGTCGAACTGCGCTGCCGTCAGGTGGTAGCCAAACACGTTGACCGTTTGCCCGAGGCGTAGCCGCTCGACCAACGAGTCGCGGGTCACGCCGGCCTTCTTCGTGAGCACCATCTCCGCCGCAACGTATGCGCGCAGCATGTCCATCGAGTACGCGACGCCCTTCACCACGGGCTGAATCAGCGCGAGCGCGGGCTTCTCATCGTCAAGGGTGGCGAGCGCGGCGAGCGTCGCTCCGAAGCGCATCCCGCAGAGAATCACCCGCTGAACGCCGGACTGCGCTCGGATGAAATCACACGCCGCGCGGAGGTCTTCGAGCCACGATGCGACGGTGGCGTCTTCCCACTCTCCCTCGCTGTCGCCGCAGCCGTGCAGGTCGAAGCGCAGCGCCCAGAGGCCACGCGCGCTCACCCGCCCCGCGAGCGACCGAAGGAAGGGGTGCGCGTCCTGGCGCTCTTCCATGAAGGGGTGAACGAAGACCATCGCCGCGGGGCCGATGACGAGGGGAACCTCGGAGGCGCGCGGCTCGTGAAGGAATCCGTAGAGCCGTCGCGATCCACTCGGGAAGAACTCGCCGCGGTCGCCCACTACGCTGCTCCGCTCAGCCCGGGGACATCTTTCGGCCTATGTACGCCGAGATATTTGTAATGGAGTCGAAGTTGTCCGGAACCATCTCAGCGTCGGCCACCTCGATGGAGAACTCGTCGCGCAGCCACTCGAACACCTCGAGGAGGCCCGTCGAATCGACGATGCCCAGGTCCATCAGCGACGCGCTGTTGGTCACCGCGCCGGGGTCGGCCACCGGGAAGTTCGACAAAACATACGCCCGAACCTTCGTGATCAGCTCGTCCGACGATGACATCCGTAGAGACCCCTTTCTGAGAACCCGACGCGTGATACCAGAACCCGCCGCCCCTGGTCACGAAGCTTTCAAGCCAGACCCTTCTTCACGATCTTGCCCATCGCGGTCTTCGGGAGCGACGCCCGAAACTCCACCTGTTTGGGCACCATGTAGGCCTCCAACATCTGCCCCAGGCGCAGCATCACGTCCTTCTCGGAATACCTTCCCTGGTATTCGTCCGCGAGCACCACAAAGGCCTTGATCGCCGATCCGAGGATGGCATCGGGCACGCCGACCACCGCGCACTCGCGCACCCCTTCGATGCGCTCGAGGGCGGCCTCGACCTCCCGCGGCGCGACCTTCTCCCCGCGGGTCTTGATGACCTCGTCCATGCGCGCGATGAAGTACAGGTACCCGTCGTCATCGAGTCGGGTGTAGTCGCCCGTGTAGAAGAGCACCTCGCCCGGCAGCGGTCCCGGGCGGAGAAAGCGCGCGGTCACCTCGGGCTTGCGCCAGTAGCCCGCCATGATGTGCGAGCCGCGCACCACCAGTTCGCCTTCGGCCGAGCGGTCGTGGCGCTGGCCTTCGGCGTCGACCACCCAGAACTCCGTCCCGGGAATCGCGATGCCCACGCTGCCCGGCTTGCGCGCAAGGTCGGCGGGCGGGAGCCACGAGACGCGCTTGCACTCCGTCAGCCCGTACATCGAATAGACCTGCGCGTTGGGAAACCACCGCGCGATGGCCTCGAAGTGCTTTGGCAGCAGCGCCGCAGCGGTGTTGGTCACGTAGCGAACGTTCGTGAGCGGCGGCACCGGAATGTTCGTTAATTCACCGAGCAGCGCGAACATCGTCGGCACCCCCGGGAAGCCCGTCACCCCGGTCGCGGCCACCCGCTGCAGTATCGCCACCGGAAACGCGAACGATCGTTCGAGCACCAGCGTCGCGCCGAGCCGTACGGTCATCAACCACTGGTACAGCCCGTAGTTGAAGGCCATCGGGACCACCCCGAGAATCACCTCGTCGGCAGTGTTTTCGAGCAGCGTGGTGACGCTCCAGGACGCGAACGCTACGTTGCGGTGCGTGAGCGTCGCGCCCTTCGGCTCACCCGTGCTGCCCGACGTGTAGATGATCGCCGCGAGATCGACGTCGAGGGTGCGCCGCGAGGGCGCGGTGTCGGGCTGCGCAGCCACCGCCGCGGCGAGGTCGTCTACGCCGAGGAGCCCCGCGGTGAGCGCGAGGTCGAGGGCGCGCGGGGTCTGCGGCCCGTGCACGAACACCGCGGGCTTCGTCGTCGCGCGCTGCACGGCGTCCGTCCATGCGGTGGCGAGGACGGCGTCGGCGATCACTGCGGCGACCGCGGCGTCGTCGATCATGTATGCGAGCTTTTCGGCCTTCACCTGCGCGTTGACGACGAAGAAGACCGCGTCGGCCTTGAGCACGCCCCAGATCGCGGCGGCGACCTCCGCGGTGTTGTCGCCGAAGATGAGCACCCGATCGCCGCGGCCGACCCCGCGAGCGCGCAGCGCGTGGCCGATGCGGTTGGCCCACGCATCGAGCGTCGCGTAGGTGAACGAGGCCTTGCCGACGACGAGGGCGACCTTGTCCGGCGTGCGCGCCGCCGAGGCTTCGAGAAACTCCGCGATTCCGCGTGCGCCGAGCACCATCGCGACGACCTCCGCTCCCGAAGCCCTTACTTCACGATCTCGGGAACCGGGTCGATGAGCAGGCTCGTGAGGTGCAGCGGCAGCGTGGCGCGCCGCTTGGCCTCGATGTCCTTGAACACCCGCTCGACCTGCGCTTCGGAGATGCCGAGCACCGGCGCGACCTCCGAGGCGGACACCCGGTGGTTGTGCGCCCAGAGGCAGAGATCCATCTCGCCATACGGGAGCGCGTAATAGAACTCGTCTTGCCCCTGCGGCAGCGAGAACGTGTCCGTGGTGGGCGCGCGACTGCAGATCTCCGCGGGCACCCCGAGGGCCTCGGCCATCGCGTACACCTGGGTCTTGTAGAGGTGCGCGATGGGCTTCACGTCGGCGAGTCCGTCGCCGCCCTTCACGAAAAATCCCTGGTCGTATTCGAGGCGGTTGGGCGTACCGCAGACGGCGTAGTTGAGCCGGTCGGCGTGGAAGTACTCGAGCGTGGTGCGTAGGCGCTGCTTGAAGTTGGTAGCCGCCACGAGCAGCAGGTAGGCCGACAGCGGGAGGGCCCTGGACTCCTGCGTTCCGTCGGGGCGCTCGACGGTGACGCGCGAGATGTTGAGCCGCTCGCCCTCGAGAATGGAGGGGATGACGATCTTGGACTTCCACCCGTCGCCGTAGTCGGGGAAAACCGCGCGGATGGCGTCGTCCTGGCGTCGATAACAACCGAGGGCTTCGAGCGCCGGGCCGAGGTCTTCAGTGGTGGTCTGGATGCCGAAGCGATCGGCGAGCAGCTTGCCGAAGGTGAGCGACTCGCTCGACGAGACGCGCTCGGGCAGGAAGATGCCGTGCACCTTGTCCGGGCCGAAGGCGCGCACCGCGAGGGCCGTGCAAAGGGCGGAGTCGATGCCGCCAGAGATGCCCACCACGAGGCCGCGGCGGCGGTGGTTGACGGTGACCAGTTCGCGCAGTCGCTTCGCGATGCGGTCAGCCTCGGCGGTCAGATCAGCGATGCGCAACACGTCCCGGGAGAAGCTCATGGCCGATGTTGTGTCATACAAACCCTGAACTTTGGAAACCCCCGCTCATTTATTACCTGAATAGGTAAGCGGTGGGGTGAGGTTAGACGTTCGGGGGGAATCCGTCGTAGAGGTTTGGAGGCGATGGGCATGGACTGGAAGCGCGCGGACGTCGGCGGTTGGGACATCGAGGACATCGACAAGCCGAGGAGCGTGGCGGACACGTGCCCGCGCTGCGGTCAGGCCTCGCGACTGCTGGAGCGCGAGCGGGTGAAAAACCTCTCCCTCTTTGGGGTCTCGCTCGTGGCCACGGAGCGGGGAGGGCGGGTGTTTGAGTGCACCCTCTGCCAGGCGCGCTTTGATCCGCCAGAGGGCGGCGTCGCGTCGGAAGAAGACCTCGATGCTTCGGTGATTGATCAGCTTACCGGGCTGCATGATCAGCTCGACAAGGTGGAAGAGGAGATCGCGCTCTGGTCGTCGCGGGTGACCATCGCCGCGCGCAGCCGGGACGCCGCGCTCGCCGGGGAGGCCCAGGACATGGTCGAGCGGCGCACCCGGGTGGCGGCGGCGCTGCGCACGGACACCGAGCGGCTGGGCAAGCAGCTTCGGCGCGGGTCTGCGGCGGATGAGACCGCACAGGCGCCAGTGCGGCGGGGGTTGTTGCTCGCGGCGAAGAGCGCACCGACGGCCGCGGCGGACGAGGCGTTTGTCTCGGAGGCGAAGGTCGAGGACGAACTCGCGGCGCTGCGTCAGAAGGTGGCCGCGAAGGTCGCGGCGATGCCCTCGCAGGAGGACGAACTCACGGCGCTCAAGCGGCGGCTGGGGATGATTCCGAAGGAGGGGACGCAGGCGCCCGTGGTGGCGGTGGCTGTGGTGGAAGAAGTTCCCGCGCTGGAGGACGAACTCACGGCGCTCAAGCGAAAGTTGCGAGGCAGCGCGCCGGCCGCGCCGACGGAGGCCCCGGCCCCGACGGACGAAGATGAGATGTCTGACCTGAAGAACAAGCTCCGCCCGAAGAGGTAGCGGGGTCTGTATGCTGTCGGCCTGATGAAGCCGACCGCGGTCTTACCTGGGCTGATATTCTTGGGGCTGCTCGCGGGGGGCTGCGCGTCCGCTGGGCGCTACGGCTACGCGCGGACGTACGTGACGCTCGACGACGAGGCGACCTGGGCGGCGCGCGCTGATGAGCCCGTGTACGACGAGATTCGTCGGACGCCGGAGCCGTTTCGGGGGCGCGTGGTGTCGTTTTTCGGCATCGTGCGCGCGGTGAGCCGGGAGGGCGGCGGGCCATGGCGGCTCGGGCTTCAGGTGCGCATTCACCAGGAGCGGCACCTCTGCGAAGAAGACACGGAGAACTCCTGTCGGGTGACCGTCAACGCGCGAGATGGCGGCCCCTTCACGGCGAGCGTGGCGCTGCGCGCGGAAGACCTCGACGGGGAGAACCGTCTTCAGACCAACTCACTCGTGCGTGTATTCGGAACGGTGACGCCGGGTGAATACGATGCGGACGGCGGTCCCGTGGTGCAGGTGCAGTACTATCGGCACTGGCCTCGAGGGCAGTACGTCACGACCGCGAGTGCCGAGTT
Source organism: Deltaproteobacteria bacterium (assembly GCA_947477565.1). Lineage (GTDB taxonomy): Bacteria > Myxococcota_A > Polyangia > Polyangiales > SCUS01. The sequence goes on along the minus strand of CANJUR010000029.1, from coordinate 14,458 downwards.
GATGCGCCGATGAAGGTTGTGCGGGGGACTCGACGTACCAGTGGCCGAGCGACAGTTTCCCTCGCGCGGACGGTGGTACATCTCTGCCGTCTTCCAACTGCGATCCATCCCTTGAAGGAGAATGTTTCATGAAGATTCGAGAACTTGTTCTGTCGATGAGCGTGATGATGTCCATTGGCGCGGGTTGCATCGTCGAGGTCGCCTCGCGCAGTGCCTATGAGGGCTGTACCGCCGGCCAGACCTGCGGCGGCGGCACGCTCTGCTCCACGGCGGGCTTCACCACCGGTGGCGCGGGAAGCTTCTGCACCACGACCTGCTCGGTCAGCACCGTGTGCCCCGACTTCGGCACCAACTCCGTCTACCTCCCGACCTGCGTGGTCAACGGCAGCACCGGCCTCGGCCAGTGTTACGACACCTGCGCCAGCAACCTCGACTGCGGCGTCGGCACCCAGTGCGCGGTCATTCCAGGAACCGCCAACCAGATCTGCGTGCCCATCGGCACCGGCACCGTCACCCCGCCGCCGCCGCCCGCGGCGTACACCTCCTGCACCCCGGCCGGCGGCGCTTGCGGCAGCGGGACCACCTGCGCGCCTTCGATGTTCGCCCGCGCGGGCGCCGCGCAGGGCAACCTCTGCACCATCTCCTGCACCAGCGGCAACGCCGCCATGTGCCCGGGCTACGTGCCCGGCGCGGCCCGCCAGTCGGTCGAGTGCGTCGCCCCGATGGGCAATCCCAACCTCGCCCAGTGCATGCGACTCTGCAACCCCGCCAACGGCAACCGCGACTGCGCGCCGTACTTCACCACCTGCGCGGCCGTCGCCATGGCGGCTGGCACGATCAACATCTGCGTCCCCTGATCGTCGCCCGCCCGTTCGCTTCGTCTGCCGCGCGGGTCAGCGCGCCGCTTCCATCCATACCGGGTTCGTAAACGCGTAAGGCACGCCGTTCGAGTGGGGCAGCACCACCTCGAGGTCGCCCGCCGGTCCGCGCGCCGTCGCCAGCACGAAATCCCCCGCCCCCACCGTCAGCGGAACCGTCGCGTCGAAGCGCAATCGCCCGGTTCCCATGGGCACCGCGAGGCGCTCGACCACCTCGCCGTTACGCAGCAGTTCAACGGTCTCCAGGTGCATCCACGGCGGCGCCATCACCACCACGTGCGCCTGCACCGTGCTCGAACCGCGAAGGGTCACCGGCGCGCCTGGCTCCTGGCCGTTGACCGTGAGCAGCATCATCGGTCCCGACGTTACGAACGCCCGCCCCTGTCGCAGCGCGCGCAGAACGGCGGGGTGATCCGCCGCGGACTCGCCGGGGTTCAGGTGCACCATCGTCCGGGGATAGCCCGCCCACTGATAGGCGATCGTGTGCGAGTCACTCGAGCCCGTCCCGAGGTAGTGGCGGCCCCGGGACATCAACGAAGTCCAGTCGTGGAGCACCCGCTCCACCTCGCCGATTTGTCCTAAATAGAAGCCATTGAACACTTCAATCGCGTCGTAGTTCGGATCGTAGGCGGGAGAGACCGCGCGGCCGGTGCGCACGTCGAGCCCGGTGACGTTGAAGTACCCGATGTTGGGCTGCATCCGGGGGTGGTTCACCTGGATGATTCCGTCCGGCGAACGCACCCGCGCAGCGGCGAAGATCTCCCGCGGGCCGACCCCGACGAACGGCGGCGGGCCGCCCTCCGGAGCCCCCGCCCGCGGGGCGTACGGGTACACGTTGAAGTGCCCCCAGGGCTGCGCGTTGCGGTCCGTGGTGATCTCCACCGCGGGCACCCACTGGAGCGGCGCAGTGATGTTCTCCGGGAGCAGCGCGACCCCTTCGGTATAGTCGCCGACAACGTTGTGCTCCGTCGGGGTCGCGAAGCCGATGCCCTCGGCCACGAGTGAGGCCACCCGGTCAACCAGCGAGACGTGCGAGTCGAAGCTCGGGTTGGCGTGCACGTGCAGGTCACACGCGACCCAACCCTCCATCGGAACCGCGTGCGACAACCCCACGTCGATCTCGCCGCGCAGCGTCTCGGTGACGGTCACGTCGCGCGTGGCGAGGGTCCACTCGGGGCCGTGGGAGACCGTGACCCGGTATGTTCCGGGCGCTACCGGGAAGTCCGCCGAGCCGCTCGCGGCGACCACCACCACACCCGCTCCCGCAGCGTGGTGCACCGGGCCGAGCGTCGGGTCGGCAGTCGGTGGAATACCTCGCACGGTAATCCGCACGGGCAGCGCGGGGTTGCGGTCGTCGTCCTCGTTGACGGCCGTCACCCGCATCGACGCGCCGGGGGGTAGCCCCACCTCGATGGGCACCGCACCGCTCGCGCCCTCGTGCACCTCGAAGCTCACCGGATCGCCCGTGGCAGAGCCCGGAGCGGTCACCCACGCTACGTAGTGTCCAGGGGTGAGGGGCAACACGACGCGGTCGGCGGTGGGCTGAGAGATGAGCACGGCGTGGCCGTCAGGGGTGGTGATGGTCACCGTCGCAGGGTTGCGCGCGGCGCCGTGCACCACCACCGGGAGGTCGGTGACGGGTGTGCCGCGCCAGAGCATCACCGCACGCTGCAGATCGCCGAGCGTGCCGGGGAGGTTGAAGAGAAGCTCGTGGTCTTCGACAAAGGCCGCCGGACGGAGGTTCGTGGCGGCGTGGACCACCTCGGTGGCGCCCAGCGTGAGCGTGTGTTCGTGCACGTCGCTGGTGAAGCGGAGGTCGAGGTCGAGGGCGTTCGCGCGGGTCCAGCCGACGGTGAGCCCGCGCTCTGCCGCGCCAACCCAAGGAGCCCCGCCCTCGTGAAACTTGGTGTGCACCCCCAGCGATGGCGCGAACGGGGCCTCGTCGGCCCACGCGATCCGCGCGCCGTAGCGCACCCCGGCGATGGGGTGGTCGCCGTCGTTATGGATGCGCGTCCGGAGGTGGAGCGCGCGGCGGCCGGGCTCCATCGCGTAGTCGCGGGTGAGGGTGAGCGTGTCTCCCTGGTGCTGGTACCGCGCCGTGAGGCGGAGCGTCGGGGTGGCGTCCACGAGCACGGCCTCCAGGCGGGTGCCGGTGGCCTGGAGTTCGCGATCACCGAGGGAGAGGAAGAAGTCCACGTTGCGCAACGGGGCGACGCCGGGGACGGCGCGATCGGTCAGCGCGAGGATGCTCCCGGGCCGCGCGCTGCGGATCATCGGGCTGTCCCCGGCGAGCACCACCTGCAGGCCCGGACTGCGGAGCACCCAGTCGCCCGGGATGACTTCCATCGCAGACCGGAGGCGGTCGCGGTCGACGCGCCGAAGCTCGACGGATCCGACCACCAGGGTGGTGCGCAGGGGTGCGCTGCAGGTGCACAGCGCGGCCAGCACGGGGACGAGGACGACCCGACGGATCATTCCGGGAGACGGGTCCAGTGGGCGGAGGCGGCTTCGAGGCGCGAACCATCGATGCGGCGCGGGCCAAACCAGAGACCGTGGGCGCGGAGTTCTTCCGGCGAGGCGGGCAGGTCTACCTCCGTGCGGGTCACTTCGCCGGGCCGCACAAAGGACGCCATGAAAACTCCGTCGTAGGGGAGAAAGCCGTAAGTGCGCGCGGGGTCTTGCCGATCGACGACGGGGTGCATCGGACCCCAGCCGAGCTCGAAGCCGAGGTCGTACGGCCACGGCTCGTTGGCGACCAGCAGGAGAATCACGTGGCTGCCGTGCGCGGCGCGGGTGATGCCGTAGCCCGCGATGGTGAGCGCGCGGCCGATCTCGACGTGGCCCGGATGCACGCGCGGGTCGGGCTCAAACTCCACATAGCGGCCCTGGGCGTAGGTGCGGACAGGCCAGTTTTCCCGCAGGACGATGTAGTCACCGACCACCGTCCAGACGCCGTAACGACGCCAGAACAAGGCGTTGCGGACCGTGACCTCCTCGGAGTTGCGCCAGAGTTCTTGCGTGCCCGTGTGGAGGTTGCGGTGCTCGGTGGAGAGCACGGCGTACTCCGCGGCGCGGTCGGGCGGCTGCTTGAAGCGGAAGATGCGCGTGCGCTCGGCGAAGTGCGCGAGGGTGTAGTCCGGGCCCGTAAACGACGCGTCCGGGGGGATGATGTCCGCGATGGCGTCGAGGGCGGTCTGCCGCTCATCGGCGCGGTGATCGGCGCGGTTGAAGCGGCTACCGAGAATGGGGATGACGCCCGCGCGGTGCTGCGTGGTGACGCTCGCGATGGAGACCGCAGCCGCGACGAGGAGGCCGTAGCGCTCGGCCTGCAGGGCGCCGGCGGCCATGATCCAGGCGGCGCCGTGGATGGCCGACACGAGGATGAACGGCACCGCGAGGGTGCTGTAGTGCGAGTGCACCTGAACGGCGGTGGGAAACTGCGAGAGCAGGTTGATGCCGATGGGGGCGAGCGCGGGGAGAAACCACCGCGGGCGCAAGAGCGAGAGGAGCGCCACCGGGGCGAGGAGGCGTGGGATGTAGAGCAGACGCACGGGCGTAGCGAGGTCGCGGATCGTCGCGACGGGGTGCTGCAGCAGGCGCGCGAGAATGGACGCCGGGGACGATCCGAGGTGGCCGAAGTGGAGCTGGAGAGATCCGGTGCGCGGGAGGTAGTGCGGCGCGATGACAAAGAGGTAGACGGAAAACCACGCGGTAAAGCCGACGAAGGCGGCGAGGCCGATGGAGCGGTGCGGGCGGTGCAGTGCGAGCGCAAGGCCGGTGAGGGCGGCGCAGAGGGCGACGTCTTCGCGGCAGAGGGTGGCGAGGCCGAGGGCGACGACCCCGGCGACGGCGCGGCGCTGGTCGAAAAAATCGAGCGCGATGCACAGCGGCAAAAGGGCCAGTGAACTCGGGTGAAACTCGTAGCTGGCGATGGAGCCGACGGTGGGGAAGAGGAGGTAGACGAAGAGGGCGAGGAAGGGGGCGGCGGGGTGGCCGATGCGGCGCGAGGCGATGCGCGCGAGGGGGATTCCCGCGGCGGCGACGGTGGCGGCCTGCACGACGAGCAGCAGCGGGACGACGGCCACGAGGCGTCCGAGCAGCCCCAACGGGAGAAGCACGAAGGAGAGGTGCAGGCCCCAGAGGGGCGCGCCGACGAGGGGGTTCCAGAGGTCGCCGTGGCCGGCGCCCCAGACGAGGCGGGCGTAGAAGGCGAGGTCGAAGGTGTCGTTGTGCCAGGTGCGAAAACGCGCGAGGGCCATCGCGGCGAAGAGCACGGCGGCCGCGAGGCTCAGGTTGGAGACGGTGCCCCAGGGGAAACGCTCGTCGGCTCGCGGGTCGTTCAACGGAGCGGACACTAGCGGACGAGACGGGCGGGTGTACAGGTTGGGCGCCATCCCTGAAGTTCGGAGTAGGCGGTGGGGTCTCCGCACGCGAAGCCACCGCGTACTCCGAATCCCAGGCCATCCGAACGCCCTGCTCCCTATGGTACGAACGGGACGTGACTTCCGACCCCGCCCGCTCGCGCGACCCGGAGTTTCCCGACCTTTCGGCGGAGGTGATCGCAGGCTATCGCGAGGCTCCGCAGGGGACCGTCGCCGAAGTGATCGACGGCCTGCTCTACACGATGACGCGCTCGCGCCCGATTCATCAACGTGTCGGCGGCGAGATGCATGGCGAGTTGCGTGACCCCTTCGATCGCGGCCGCGGTGGGCCCGGCGGCTGGGTGCTGCTACCAGAGCCGGAGCTACGCCTCGGGGATCTCCCGGACCTGGTCGAGCCAGACCTCGCGGGATGGCATCGCGATCGTCTGCCCGCTCCCCCGCGCGGGGCCATCGCCGTGGTGCCCGACTGGGTGTGCGAGATTCTCTCCACCTCGACCCGGCGGCACGACCTCACGGTGAAGATGCCGATGTATTTCCGCCACGGCGTCGCGCACGCGTGGCTCGTGGATGCCGACACGCACACGCTGCAGGTGTACCGCCGGGTGACCGATGGTTGGCTCCTCGCGCTCTCCGCCAGCGGGGACGACGTCGTGCGCGCGGCACCCTTCGATGCCATCGATTTCGATCTGGCGACGCTCTGGCGCTGGTAGCGCATCCCAGGCCCTCTGGCGCCGGCGCTTGACACTCCCCGGGCGCGGCGCGATGCGACTGCGCCCATGCGCCCTGGCCTCTACGCGATTCTCGACACCGACTCCCTGCTGCGCGCGGCGCGCCCGCCGTTGGACTTCGCCCGCCGCGTGCTCGACGCCGGGCCCATCGCCGCGCTTCAGGTTCGCGCCAAGTCCATGGGCGCCCGCGACCTGCTCGCTCTCGCGACGGCGCTGCGCCCGCTCGCCGTGGATGCCGCGGTGCCGTTCTTCGTCAACGATCGACCCGACGTGGCGTGGCTCGCGGGCGCCGACGGCGTGCACCTCGGGCAGGACGATCTGCCCCTCGCGCAGGCACGCCGGGTGGCGTCTGGTTTACTGATCGGTGTATCCAGCCACTCGCTCGCGGAGTTTGCCCTCGCGCTTGCGACGGACGCTGACTACATCGCGGTGGGGCCCGTGTTTGCGACCGCGACGAAGGCAGACGCTGCGCCGGTGGTGGGTCTCCGCACGCTGCGCTCTCTATGCGCTGCCGCAGGGGGTCGCGCGGTGGTTGCCATCGGGGGCATCACCCTCGGCAATGCTCCAGAAATCCGTGACGCCGGGGCGCGCGCCGGTGCCGTCATCGGGGCGTTGCTGGTAGACGACCGCGACGTGACCTCCACCGCGCGCGCCCTCCACCGCGCCCTCTCTGGAACCTGACATGCTCGATCCCATCTCCCTTGGACTCCTGATGGCCATCGGCGCGGGCGGGGCGGCCGCGGTGACGCGCTGGCGACGACGGCGCGAGCGGGAGACGCCGAAGCCTGAGCGTGCCGCTGCGAAGACGGAGCCTGCGGAGCCGCAGGTGTCGCGCGCTCCGGGGGCGTACCGGGTGGGTGAGGTGTTGTTGTTTCTGGGCGACGAGTACTGGCTCTCGGGGGAGCTTGCGTTGGTGCGCGAGGGGACGCCCGCGCTCACGCTCTTCGTAGCTCCAGAGCGCGCGAAGGATCGCTGGTTGGCCGCCCCGCGGCAGGGCGAGGTGCTCTACGCGCTGGAGGCCGACGCCGCGCTTGCGGCGCTGGGCTGGCCGGGGGTGGAGGTTCCGCACGAGGGCGCAACGATGCGTCGGGTGGAGGAGGGACCGTGCACCATCGTGGCGAGCGGCGAGGTGCCCGAAGGGTGGGCGGGCGTCGGGCGGTACGCGGTGTTTCGCGCGATGGAGACTGTCGCCGTGGTGGTCGAGCAGGGCGGCAATCGGCTCGCGCTCAAGGGCAAGACGGTTCCGCGGCCGCTGGTCGAGCGCCTGGGCTGAGCTTCGAGCGGGAAGGCGAGCGATCCCCGGTACGGCCACTTGCCGTCGCTACGACCCGGCGACCGTCGCCCCCGATGGGCACCGTGCTACACCCGCGCGGTGACCGATCGCCTCCGCGTCGCGCTCCGATTGGGCCTCTCCCTCGCTGCCGCGGCGCTCGTCGTCTTCCTCCTGCGCCCGCTGCTCGCGCACGCCCCGCTCACCGTCCACCTCACCAGTCTCCCCTTCGCTCACCGCCTCCCGGACGACCTCCGCCAGCCCATCGATCTTCTGCGCCCGCAGGCCCTCTACGGCCTCGCGCTCTTCCCCTGGTTCGTCCTCTTCGCGGTCGCCTCCCTCGCCGACCTCGCGCCCGTCCAGCGAGCCGTCGCCACCGTCGCGCGCACCTGCCTCCTCGGGCTCATCCTGCTCGCGCTTGCGCAGCCCACCTCCACCAGGCTCAGCCACCGGGTCTGCACGGTGTTTCTTGTGGACGTCTCCGAGAGCGTCCCCGATGCCGCCATCGCTGGATTCCATCGCACCATCGAAGAAGCCCTCCGCCTCCCTGGCGATCACCTTGCGCGCGTCGTCCTCTTTGCACGCCGCCCGGTCGTGCTCGATCTCCCCCCGCACGTGGATGCCGCGCACCCGCTGCCGCCCTTCGATTCCGCCCTCGTCGGGTCGCGCACCGGAACCGACCTCGCCAGCGCCCTCTCCCTCGCCTACGGCCTCTTCCCCGCGGATGCGCTGCGCCGCGTGGTGGTGCTCTCTGACGGCGTTCAGACCGACGGCGACGCGCTCGCCGAGGCCCACCGCGCGACCCGCTTCGGCGTGCGGGTGTCCGTGGTTCCGTCGCGGGTTCCGTCGCCCGCGGAGGTGAGCCTCCGGGAGGTCCGGCTGCCCGATCGCATCCGCGTCGATGAGCCCTTCGAGGCGCGCGTCTCGGTGTTTTCCACCACCGCGACTCGAGCCACGGTGACGCTCTACCAGGGCGAGGCCGTCAACGGACTCGACGGCGCGCGCTCCGTGGACCTCGTCCCCGGCGTGCAAGAACTCCGCTTCCGCTCGGTCGTTCGTGTGCCTGGCGACGTCACCTACGCCGCGCGCATCGTCGCCGCCGCGGGCGACCGCTTCGCCGAAAACAACCGCTTCGCCACCACGGCTACGGTTCCCGGCCGTCCGACGGTGCTCTACGTCGAAGGCGACCCCGCGCGGGCGCAGTGGTTTCGCGGGGCGCTCGCCAACGGCCAACTCGAGGTAGAGCTACGCGGGCCCAACGGCGTTCCGCAATCGACCCGCGAGATGGAGCGCTTCGACTTCATTGTACTGAGTGACGTGGCCGCGGAGGCCGTGTCGCCGACTGCGCAAGACGCGCTCACCCGCTACGTGCGCGAGATGGGCGGTGGGTTTCTGATGGCGGGCGGCGATCGGGGCTTCGGCCTCGGCGGCTGGCAAGGCACGGCCATCGAGCGCCTGCTGCCCGTGCGGATGGAGTCCGACCGGCGGCGCGATCAGCCGTCGCTCGCGCTCGCGCTGGTCATCGATCGATCGGGCTCGATGCAGGGCAACCCGCTGGTGCTGGCGCAATCCGCGGCGGTGGCGACGGCGCGCGCGATGGCGCCGGACGACCTGCTCGAGGTCATCGCGTTCGACAGCGAGCCTGACCGGGTCGTGCGCATGCAGGCCGCCCGCAACCGCGCGCGCATCGAGAACGAACTCCGTCGGCTGCGCCCCGGCGGCGGCACCGCAATCTTCCCTGCGATGGACGCCGCCCAGCAAGACCTCGCGCTGACCCGTGCGGTCACGCGGCACGTGATCCTGCTGACCGACGGGCAGGGGCAGGCGGACGAGCCGACGCGGCTGCGCGTGCTGGTCGACGCCATGGCCGCCGACGGAATCACCGTGAGCTGTGTGGGGCTTGGTTCGACCGTCGATCGCGAACTGCTGGAGTCGCTGGCCAACCACGGGCGCGGGCGCAGTTACTTCACTGCCGACGCGAGCAACCTGCCGCAGATCTTCCTGCGCGAGACCACGGAGGTGTCGCGCAACGCCGCGGTGGAAGACCCGGTGCAGCCGCGCGTCGTCGGGAGCGCGGGCTTCTTGCGCGAGCTGGGTGGGGCGCCGCCGTTTCTCTACGGGTACGTAAGCACCCGCGCGAAGCCGGCTCCCGCGCAGGTGTTGCTGGAGTCCGACTCCGGCGAGCCGCTGCTGGCCCGTTGGCGTGTCGGTCTCGGCTGGAGCCTCGCGTGGACGAGCGACCTCAAGAACCGCTGGGCCGTGGAATGGATCCGTTGGCCCCGCTGGCAGGCGTTTTGGACTCAGCTGGTGCGCGAGCACATGCGGACGCGGCGGCGCGAAGAGCCCGGGCTGCACGCGGAGGTGGTGGATGGCGAGGTGCGCGCGAGCGTGGACGCCATCCGCGACGACGACCGCTTCGAGAACGGGCTCACCTCCGAGCTTGTTCTGCGCGGTCCGTGGCCTGACGCGACGGAGCAGCGGGTGGCGATGCGACAGGTGGGTCCTGGGCGCTACGAGGCCGCGCTGCCGCTCACGCGCTACGGGGCGTTTGCCTTGCGTGCGGAGCATCGCCGCGACGGCCAGGTGGTGGCCGAGAGCCACGGGCGGGTTGATTACCCCTACCCGCGGGAGTACGCCGCGCTCGAGCCTGACGTGGCGCTGCTGGCCGCGCTGGCCGACGCCACCGGCGGGCGCACCGACCCGACGCCGCGGGCGATGTTTGATGTGGGTGGTGAGTCGCTGCGGCACCGTGCGCCGGTGTGGCGCTACCCAGTGGGGCTGGCCGTCGGGATGTTGCTGGTCGATCTGCTGCTGCGGCGGGTGCGGATCTTCGACCGGGGGTTTCGCCCATAGGCGATCCGACGGCCCGCCCACGCGGGTACGCCGCGGCGGAGCGGGCGGATGGGCGAGTACCCACTGGGCTTTCGGAAGGACGTCGATTCGCCCGCGAAAATGAATCCCTCGACGCTTCGGCGCCGTCCTCGAACTCCCAGCGAACGAGATCGAGTTGCTTCTCGCTTCCGAAAGCCCCGCCAGGGGCGCCTGCTTTCGTTAGCCTGCGGGTGCAGGCGCGGGACGCGACCAACCCCAGTCCGCCAGCCGCTTGCACCCGTTTCCGAACGGGCTCCCCGAAGTGCGGCTGTCGTATTCGGGGAGATCCGAGGACCTTCCATGTTGAGAAAGTTCTCGTCATGGGAGATCCGAGGACCTTCCGACTTGAGAAAGTTCTCGTTTTCGGAGACCAAACGGCCTTCCATCCTAAGAAAGTTCTCGTTTTCGGAGACCAAACGGCCTTCCATCCTGAGAAAGTTCTCGTTTTGGTAGACTGAACGGCCTCCCGGCTTAGGAAAGTTCTCGTTTTTCCCGTGTTTCGCAGGGTCCTGTTGGGGCACCTGTGATGTCCCCTGTGGGCGCAACGCGCGTCTGGGCGTTGCTCCGCGGACTTCGACGCATCACCGGAGTTCTGGCATCACCCCGATTGCACGACGCCGCATCGGGAGACCTTGAAAACGCGGGGAAATACGTTCTCAGGTCAGGATCTCTGGAGTCACCGTCCGATGGATCGCCCAGATCGGCGGCTTCACGAACAAGGGCAAAAAGGTGCACCCAGGAAAGATCGCAGTCGGCAGCCGGGGGCTCCGACCGAATCGCAGCAGCCGTCGAACGGCTCCGAACGCTGAGAACTGCGAAGAAAAACGGGGGAAAGTGAGAGGAGGGAAACGGTCAGTCGTCCGGACGGGAGGAAACCCCTCCCGTCCTGCCCGGGTGCGCTAGCGCCTGGCCCCGACCGCTGCCCGGGGACTGGTTACGGCCTTCGCCTTGGCGCTCGAAGACGCTGTGGCGGCACCGTCATCCCCCACCCGGTACTGGGCGAGGAGGCCGTCGATGACGTTGGCAATCCTGGCCAGCTCACCCGACGCCTGCAGAATGCCGTTGGCGCCTTCCGTGGTGCTCTTCGCGGCCTGCGCAACCCCGGTGATATTCTTGTTGATTTCGCTCGAACCCTTGGCCGCTTCGGCCACATTGCGGCCGATCTCGTTCGTGGTGGCCGTCTGCTCCTCAACCGCGCTCGCGATCGTCGCCTGCAGGTCGTTGATCTGATTGATGATCAGACTGATCTGCTTGATCGCCGTCACTGCCCCCTCGGTATCAGCCTGGATCGCATCAATCTTCGAACTGATGAACTCCGTCGCCTTGGCGGTTTCCTTGGCCAGTTCCTTCACCTCGTTGGCAACCACGGCGAACCCCTTGCCGGCCTCTCCCGCCCGCGCCGCCTCGATGGTGGCGTTGAGCGCCAGCAGGTTGGTCTGTTGCGCAATCGACGTGATCACCTTCACGACCTTGCCGATTTCTGAGCTGGACTGGCCCAACTTGTTAATCGTCAAGTTGGTATTCTCCGCCACCGTAACCGCCTGAGTCGCGACTCGTGCGGCGGCTGCCGAAGTCTTCGCGATCTCCTTGATGCTCGCGCTCATTTCTTCGGTGGCACTGGCGACGGTCCGCACATTCATCGACACCTGCAGCGATGCCGCCGAGACCACTTGCGCCTGGGCCGAAGTCTCCTCCGCGCTGCTGCTCATCTGCTGACTGGTCGCATCGAGTTCGGTCGACGCCGCTGCCAGGATCGCGACATTGTCGCTGATGACCCGGACATTCTCTTTTAGTGCCTTGTCCGCCCCCTTGGCCTCAGAGATGTCGGTGGCGAACTTGACCACCTTGAAGGGACGGCCGTTCAGGTCAAAGATGGGATTGTACGAAGCCTGAATCCAGACCTCCTTGCCCCCCTTTCCGATACGCATGTATTCCGCCGCCTGGAAGTCGCCCGCCGCCAGCTTGCGCCAGAAATCCCTGTAGTCGGCGCTCTGAGCGTAGCCCGGCTCCACGAACATCCGGTGATGCTGGCCCTTGATCTCCTTCAGTCGGTACCCCAGCAAGCTCAGGAAATTGTCGTTTGCGGTGCGGATCGTGCCGTCCAGATCGAACTCGATGACCGCCTGCGCCTTGCTGACGGCCTCGAGCTGACCTTCGAAATCGGCGTTGCGCAGCTTGGCCGCCGTGACGTCGGTGGCGAACTTGACCACCTTGATGGGACGACCATTGGCGTCGAAAATCGGATTGTACGAACCCTGAATCCAGACCTCCTTACCCCCCTTGGCGATCCGCTTGTATTCCGCCGACTGGAACTCTCCCGCCGCCAGCTTGCGCCAGAACTCCCTGTACTCGGCGCTCACGGCGTAGTCCGGCTCCACGAACATCCGGTGATGCTGACCCTTGATCTCCTCCAGCCGGTACCCCAACACGGTAAGGAAATTGTCGTTTGCGGTGCGGATGGTCCCGTCCAGATCGAACTCGATAACCGCCTGCGTCTTGGTGACGGCCTCGAGCTGACCTTCGGAATCGGCGGCTCGCATCTTGGCTTCCGTGACGTCGGTGGCGAACTTGACCACCTTGAAGGGACGGCCATTGGCATCGAAAATTGGATAGTACGAAGCCCGGATCCAGACCCCGTTGCCCCCCTTGGCGATTCGCTTGTATTCCGCCGCCTGGAAGTCGCCCGCCGCCAGCTTGCGCCAGAACTCCCTGTACTCGGCCCCCACCGCGTAGCCCGGATCCACGAAGATCCGGTGATGGTGGCCCTTGATCTCCTCCAGCCGGTATCCCATCAAACTGAGGAAATTGGCGTTTGCGGTCAGGATGGTGCCGTCCAGCTCGAACTCGATCGTGCCCATGGCCTTGTCGATCGCATCGAGCACCCCTCTGGCGTTCTGGAGTTCGGCCTCAGACTCACCCACCGCGCTTGTCCCAGCCTGATCGTGCGACCGCTTCACTGTGTCTTTCTGCATGGATTCCTCCTTCGCCAGGAAACGCTGGCACTGTCTTTCATAAAGTGAATGGCCTGTTTTGCCATTTCAGGCAAATCTCAGCCATTTCCTGTGGTGCCGATGGAGGCACCCAACTTTCCCAGACTATTCCTATCGGCGTCGTATCCAGTTACTTGAGTGACTGCAATGGGGCGCACGTACCTGAAATATCTTCACAATGGTGCGGGCGACAGACAACAGCGCGCCAGGCGACCAGCGAGAGGGCGATCACGAGGGCGTGCGGTGGCTCCCGGGTCGAAGGGACAGCGTCACGGAGAGGTCGTTCGCACGCGATGGGCGCAGCGTGGGCGTCGGGTGGCCGTCGCGGGTACCGGCACGCGATTGCGTTCGCACATCGAATCCCATCCTCGCGATGTGTCTACACTTCCGCATGCCCAAGATCATCCTGCGCGTCGTTCTCGCCCTCTTCATGATGGGAGCCGGCATCAAACATTTCACCGACGCCGACACTTTCGTGGTGATGGTCCCGTCCTGGTTGCCGCAGCCCCTGTGGCTGGTCTGGATCAGCGGCGTCGCCGAGCTCGCGTGCGGTGTGGGAATCCTGCTGCCTGCGGTGCGAAGAGCAGCGGGCTTCGGCCTCATCGCGCTCTACGTCGCGGTGTTTCCTGCCAACGTGAACATGGCCCTGCACGACATTCCGTTCCGCGGCGAGCACGTGCCGTCGTGGGCGCTGTGGGCGCGCCTGCCGTTGCAGGCGGTGCTGATCGCGTGGGCGTGGTGGGTCGCCGTACGCCGCGCGAAGACCTCGGCGTCGGCGTAACGACGTAAGCAGCGATGCGGGGAAACCCTGATCTACCCTCAGAACTGCCTGTTTCGCAGTCTCTCCGCGAGCCCCCGTCCCCACCAGTGCCGGCACCATGACGGCGCGCTTACGCCTCGCTTGATTCCTGCGGCCGGCTGACTGGCGGCCTGGCGTCCACCGAGGCTCCGCGCGCCCACTCTCACGCGTTTCGCTGGCGACGGACTCGGGTATCGGCGGTGGTGACGAAGAGTGAGGAAAAGCCCACCATCGAAGTGAAAAGATCTTACCGTTCCGGGGCACTCTTTGTCGCATTAGCAGGGATGCGGGGAACGCTCGTAACTCCTTTGAAACACAGACCCGGAAACCGTCGCACAAGCGCGGTCCCAGGAAACTGAGCTTGCGCGCGAAACGCCGCTGGATCGAAGTCGGAGGCTGCCATTGGGTCGAGAAAGCCACCGCTCGTACCCGACGGCGGAAGTGACCGGTGGGGTTCGCGAACCCCCACCCCCAGCCCCGCCCCCACAAGTGGGGGCAGGGAGTTCGGAGCGACAAAACGCTTCTGTAATAGGTATTTCT
>CANJUR010000028.1 GCA_947477565.1 Deltaproteobacteria bacterium | reverse complement strand
GGTTCACGCCTACGATGGTTCGAATCCATCACCCTCCACACGCGCGGGAGTAGCTCAGTTGGTAGAGCGTCAGCCTTCCAAGCTGAACGTCGCGGGTTCGAATCCCGTCTCCCGCTCTTTCTCGATACATTGCTGATAAAATATATATTTCTTCGCTCACCTAGCTCAGTTGGTAGAGCACGTCCTTGGTAAGGACGAGGTCGTCGGTTCAATCCCGATGGTGAGCTCCATTGCCACGGCCGCCGGCGCGGCGGTTTTGTCGGAGGTCTGAGGAGTCATGGCCAAGGAGAAGTTCAGCCGCAGCAAGCCTCACGTGAACGTCGGCACGATTGGTCACATCGACCACGGCAAGACGACCCTCACGGCGGCGATTAGCGCGGTTTTGTCCAGAGTGAAGGGTGCGAAGTTCAAGGCGATTTCCTACAAGGACATCGCCAAGGGCGGGATCGACCGTGACGCCACGAAGACGGTGACCATCGCCGCTGCGCACGTGGAGTACGAGACTGCCAATCGGCACTACGCCCACGTCGATTGCCCCGGACACGCTGACTACATCAAGAACATGATCACTGGCGCAGCGCAGATGGACGGCGCGATCCTGGTGGTTTCGTCGCTCGACTCGGTCATGCCGCAGACGCGGGAGCACGTGCTTCTGGCTCGGCAGGTCGGCGTGCCAAATATCGTCGTTTTTCTCAACAAGTGCGACGCCGTCGATGATGCCGAGATCCTGGACCTGGTCGAGATGGAGGTGCGTGAGCTCCTCAGCAAGTACCAGTTTCCGGGAGACGACACCCCCGTCGTCCGCGGCGCAGCGCTGCCGGCACTCAACGGCGATGCCACCTGGGAAGCGAAAATCCACGAGCTGGCCGTAGCGCTCGACACCTTCATTCCGGAGCCTGTTCGGGACATCGACAAGTCTTTCCTCCTCGCGATTGAGGACGTGTTTTCGATCAAGGGCCGTGGGACGGTGGCTACGGGCCGCATCGAACGCGGAATCATCAAGGTCAACGAGGAGGTCGAGATCATCGGCTTCGTCCCGACCCGCAAGAGTGTGGTCACGGGCGTCGAGATGTTCCGCAAGCTGCTCGATCAGGGACAGGCTGGCGACAACGTCGGCGTACTCCTGCGCGGCATTGAGAAGGACGACCTTGAGCGTGGACAGGTGCTTGCGAAGCCCGGTTCGATCACGCCACACAAGAAGTTTGTCGGGCAGATCTACATCCTGAAGAAGGAAGAGGGCGGCCGTCACACGCCGTTCTTTACCAACTATCGCCCGCAGTTCTTCTTCCGGACGACCGATGTTACCGGTGTCTGTAAACTTCCCGAGGACGTCAAGATGGTTATGCCGGGCGACAACATCGCCATGGACATTGAACTCATCATGCCGGTGGCGCTTGAGGAGCAGATGCGCTTCGCGATCCGCGAAGGTGGTAAGACCGTCGGCGCGGGCGTCGTCACCAAGATTACCGAATAGCGGCGGACGCTGCGTCGGCGCTCCAGGGGTATCCGCAAGGATGACCAGGGGTGTGTCGCGCAGTGCAATAAAGAGCGAGACCCATGGGAGCCCGGATCAAGGTAGTGTTGGCGTGTGAGACCTGTGGACGCCGTAATTACCGCACTACTCGGTCGGCCGTAGCGGGCACCAAGGGAGTTCGGATGAAAAAATTCTGTGTCGCTTGCAACGCCCACACAATGCACGCAGAGAGTCACTGACCAAGTATCAGGTCGATCAATACGATAGGAGGCTAGCTCAGTTGGTAGAGCAGCGGATTCCAAATCCGCAGGCCGTGGGTTCGAGTCCCTCGCCTCCTGCAGAACTTCGAAAGTGCGGAGCAATAGCGTGAGCACCCAGCCAGAACGCATCGGCGGCAGTCTTCAACTCGGAATTCAGAAGTATCTCTATACGGGATATTTTGTGACAGGTTGCGTGCTTGCCTTCCTCGTCAGTCACGTCACCGATGCGGTGTGGGCGGGACACGAGAACGCTGCCAACGCCGTCGGGGTTTTTGTAGGCTTCATCGGAGTGGTTTTCGCGTGGAAGAACATCCGGCTGCGGACCCTTGCGATGGAGACCATCGAAGAGTTGGCGGCGGTGACTTGGCCATCCAAGGACGAAACCACCACCGCGACAGTGGTGGTGCTTGCGACCGCGGTGACCGCTTCCGTGATGATCTTCGCGATGGACCGCTTCTGGAACTGGATCACCAACGTCATCTACCTGAGCTGACGGTCGCGCGGCCGTGGCCGGCAGGAAGAGTCTCCCACACCATGAAGTACTACATCGTTCAGGCCTACTCGGGCTTCGAAAACAAGGTGAAAGCCTCGTTACAGGAGCGGATCCGCAACAACGCCGTGGACCAGTATTTTGGGGAGATCCTGGTCCCTTCCGAGAACGTCACTGCTACGCGTAATGGCAAGCAGCGGCTGGAGAGCCGAAAGTTCTATCCTGGCTATGTCTTCGTCCAGATGGAGATGAACGACACCACCTGGCACATGGTGAAAGACACTCCCAAGGTGACCGGCTTCCTGGGAGACCAGAATCCGACGCCGGTCCCCCAAAAGGAGGTCGACACCATCAAGCGTCAGATCGAAGGGACCGGCATCGCGCCGCGCCCGAAGATTAACTTTGAGGTAAATGACCAGGTGAAGGTCGTCGATGGGGCCTTTGCAAACTTCACGGGTGTGGTAGAGGACGTCCGCCCGGAGCGGCAGAAGATCAAGGTGCTCGTCACCATCTTCGGCCGTCCCACCGCGGTGGAACTCGGGTACAACCAGGTCGAGAAGATCACGACCTGATCAGTGCGGCGATGGCCCAGCACGACACCACGCACTCCGCGTGTTGACCGTGCGAGGAGAATTCCGGGAATGAACAACCGGTACTCCGTAAACCCGCCGATGAGGAAACGATGGCGAAGAAGGTAGTCGGAATAGTCAAGATCCAGTGCCCGGGTGGCGAAGCCAAGCCGGGACCCCCGATTGGTCCAGTGCTGGGCCAGGCCGGCGTGAACATTCCGATGTTCATCAAGGACTTCAACGCGAAGACTGCGGACAAGAAGGGGTACGTAATCCCCGTCATCATCACGGTCTATTCCGACAAGTCTTTCACCATGGAGTTGAAGACGCCGCCGGCGTCGATCCTCTTGATGAAGGCAGTCGGGGCGGACAAGGGCTCGGCCCGTCCGAACAAGGAAAAAATCGGGCAGATCGCCCACGCCAAGGTGGTCGAGATCGCGAAGCAGAAGCTTGCGGACCTCAACACCGACGACCTCGAGGCCGCCATCCGTACGGTGAGCGGCACCGCACGTTCGATGGGCCTGGACATCGTCGACTGAGCGTTACCCCACTCGCGACGGCAACAAAAGTACGGACCCTTCGAGCAATACCCGACCGCAGTCCTTACTGGACTGAATGGGAGGGCGGGTCCTGGATGACCACCGCGGCTCAGAAGCGGTGGGAGGTGCGAAGCACCGAAGAGGAGGTATCGGGATGGCGAGAGTTCCCAAGCGACGTCAGGCTTCTGATAAGAAGCACGACGTCAACAAGCGCTACACGCTGGAAGAAGCAGCTGCGCTTGTGAAGGACTGTGCGACGGCGAAGTTTGACGAAACCGTCGAACTTGCGGTGCGTCTTGGAGTGAACCCCAAGCACGCTGATCAGATGGTCCGCGGCGCGCTCGTGCTACCGCACGGCACCGGTCAGACGGTGCGCGTGTTGGTGTTCGCAAAGGGCGATAAGGGTCGGGAAGCTACGGAAGCCGGAGCGGACTACGTCGGCGCCGACGATCTCGTGGCCAAGGTGGCGGATGGCACCTTCCTCGACTTCGAGCGCGTGATCGCGACTCCTGACATGATGGGGCAGGTCGGTCGCCTCGGTAAGGTTTTGGGTCCTCGTGGACTGATGCCGAACCCGAAGGTGGGCACCGTGACCTTTGACGTGGCGAACGCGGTCCGTGAAGCCAAGGGCGGCAAGATCGAGTATCGGACCGAGAAGTCTGGCATCGTCCAGGCTCGCATCGGGAAGGCCTCTTTCGCGCTGGAACACATTCGCGAAAACGCCAAGGCGTTGGTCACTGCGCTCATCCGGGCTCGGCCATCGACCGCGAAGGGCACTTACCTTCGCTCGATTACGCTGACGTCTACGATGGGTCCGGGCGTACACCTCGACCCGAATGTCTTCATCGAGAAGGCGGAGGACTAAGCGATGAATAAGGACCAAAAGAGCGTTGAGATCGGCAAGGTCCGAGAGCGCTTCGAGAAGTCCGTCGCGGCGGTGCTGGTGGACTTCCAGGGCCTGAACGTAGCGTCGGCGACGAAGTTGCGGCGGGCTTTCAAGAAGGCCGGCGTCGAGTACAAGGTTGTGAAGAACAGCCTTATTCGACACGCTCTCAAGGACTCTCCGTACAAGGCGATTGTCGGTTCGCTTGAGCGCGACACGCTGCGTACGCAGCATAAGTCGCTCATCGGGATGACCGGCGTAGCCTGGTGCAGTGAAAGCCCCTCGGCTGCCGCGAAGGTCATCGAAGAGTTCAAGAAGACCGCCGGAGCGCAGGCTAACAAGCTGAACGTGAAGGTAGGTCTCCTGGGCAACCAGGTGCTTGAGCGCGAGTGGGTAGAGAAGGAAATGGCCAAGTTGCCCGGTCTCAAGGAGATCCAGGCAGCCATTCTCGCCACGATGATGGCGCCTGCGCAGCAGACAGTCACGGTGCTCAACGCCCCGGCGCAGAACCTTGTGTTCGCGCTGCAGGCCTGGGCCGACAAGCTCAAAGAGCAGGCCGTTTGAGCGCGATCCGACGTTTCAACTCTCAAGATAACCAATCATCGATCATTGATCGAACCGTTTGAAAGGAAAGTACCATGGAGATCCAGTCCCTCGTTGACAGCATCAGCAAGCTCACCCTGATCGAGGCCTCCGCTCTCGTGAAGGCTCTTGAGACGACCCTTGGCGTCTCGGCCGCCCCAGTGGCTTCCGCGGCGGCAGTAGCGGCTCCCGCGGCAGCAGCGGCTCCGGTAGAAGCGACCGAGTTCTCGGTTGAGCTCACCGCCGCTGGCGCGAACAAGATCAACGTGATCAAGGTTGTTCGCGAGATTACCGGGCTCGGCCTGGGTGAGGCGAAGGCCCTCGTGGAGGGCGCCCCGAAGATGGTCAAGGAGAGCGTCGACAAGGCGACCTCCGAGGAACTCCGGAAGAAGCTCGCGGATGCGGGCGCGACCGTTACCGTCAAGGGTCTCGTCTGAGAAGTCTTCTCCGCTAAATACTCTCAGCGGCGCGATCGACCCCTGGCACCCCATCCGATGGATGGTGGTTTCAGGGGTTGATGCGTTTTTGTGCTCCACGCTGACTTGCGCCCCAGCGGGATCCGTGCCATGAGCCAGAATCAATTGTCGTCGGGGCCCCAGCGGCACAAACGACCACGCGATCGCGACCAATCTGCGGGAGGTCGCGATCGTCCATGCAGCGACAGCAGCACCCCTGTAAAGGCCAGTAACGCTCGACGGCGAACCTCGAACGAAGCATCAACCACCCTCCCTCTGCGTAGGCAGCGCCCGTCCGCCGTCCCGAGTCATACTACTCCGGCGGGGCGCAGTGTCGGTCCAGGGGTCTCCGACGGGGGATATCGGGTGGAGCAGCGGCGAGGTCCGGCGGCGAGAGCCCTGGCACAAGGCGGTAGAGGAGAAGAGATGGGATCGGTCATTCAGAGCAACTACCGGGCACGTAAGAACTTCGGTGTGATCGAAAAGATCATTGAGGTTCCGAATCTGATCTCGATTCAGAAGGCGAGCTACGAGAAGTTTCTTCAGGCGGACACGGACCCGAAGGAGCGTAAGGACTACGGCCTTCAGGGTGTGTTCCGCTCGGTCTTTCCGATCAAGAGCTTCGATGAAACTGCGGAGCTGGTATTTCGCGAATACCAACTGGAGAAGCCCAAGTACGACGTCGACGAGTGCCGTCAGCGGGGAATGACATTCGCGGCGCCCATCAAGGTCACGATAGAACTCATCACCTATGAAGGTGGCGGCGAGAGCGGTGAGCGCACGGTTCGGGACATCAAGCAGCAGGAGGTCTACTTCGGCGAGATCCCGCTGATGACCGAGACGGGCACGTTCATCATCAACGGCACCGAGCGCGTTGTTGTCTCGCAGTTGCACCGATCGCCGGGCGTCTTCTTCGATCACGACAAGGGCAAGACGCACTCGTCGCAGAAGTTTCTCTACAGTGCGCGGGTGATTCCATATCGCGGCTCATGGCTCGACTTCGAGTTCGACCCGAAGGACATCATCTACGTCCGCATCGACCGTCGCCGGAAGCTTCACGCGACGGTGTTACTGCGCGCGCTCGGCTACACTGCCGAGCAGATTCTCAACTACTACTACGACACCGAGACGGTGTACGTGGAGGCGGCGGACAAGCTCTCCAAATCGTTGGAGTTCAATATCCTGGCCGGTCAGCGCACAACCGCGGACATCAAGATGGGCACTGAAGTGCTCGTCAAGAAGGGCACCAAGTTCACCAAGGCCGCGGTGAAGAAGCTTCGCGATGCGAAGATTGATCGCATTCCAATCGATCGCGTGGAGGTCGTCGGCCGCGTCGCTGCGAAGGACATCATTGACCCGGAGACGGGCGAGGTGATCGTTTCCTGCAACGAGGTCGTCACGGACTCGAAGGTTGATGCGATCGCCAAAGCGAAGCTCAAGTCGTTCAAGGTCCTCTTCATGGACAACCTGCTCGTTGGCTCGTACCTGCGCGATACCCTCGTGCAGGATAAGTACGACGACCCGGATGGCCCGATGGCGGGGTTTGTTCGGCAGAACGGCCAGGCGATCGCGGCGCAGATCGACATCTACCGGAAGCTCCGCCCGGGCGACATCCCCGAGCCGCGCGAGGCCTCCAAACTCCTCGAAAACCTGTTTTTTAACGCCGAGCGCTATGACCTCTCCAAGGTCGGCCGCCTCAAGTTGAACTACAAGTTTTACAAGGAGCGTCCGGTCGAGAAGCAGCCTCCGCTCGACGCTCAGGTGCTCACCAAGGAGGATATTCTCCTCACGGTCAAGCACCTCATCGAGATCAAGAATGGCCGCGGCTCGGTCGACGATATCGACCATCTCGGTAACCGCCGCGTGCGCGCGGTGGGCGAGTTGCTTGAGAATCAATACCGTATCGGTCTTGTGCGCATGGAGCGGGCGATCAAGGAGCGCATGGCGATCTCGCCGGAGCTCGACACGCTGATGCCGCACGACCTCATCAACGCGAAGCCCGTGTCCGCAGTGGTGAAGGAATACTTCGGGAGCTCCCAGCTTTCGCAGTTCATGGACCAGACGAACCCGCTGTCGGAAGTGACGCACAAGCGCCGCCTGTCTGCGCTCGGCCCGGGTGGTCTGACCCGCGAGCGCGCGGGCTTCGAAGTGCGCGACGTGCACGCCACTCACTACGGCCGCATCTGCCCGATCGAGACGCCCGAGGGTCCGAACATCGGCCTCATCGCTTCGCTCAGCACCTACGCCCGGGTGAACGAGTACGGCTTCGTCGAGACGCCATATCGCAAGGTCGAGAATGGTGTCGTCGAGGAGGCGCACCAGTGGTACTCGGCACTCCAGGAGGAGGGCCAGTACATCGCGCAGGCGACGGCGGTGAAGGACGAGAAGGGTCGTCTCACAGAGGGCCTTGTCTCAGCGCGCTTCAATGGTGAGTACAAGATGGTCCCCCCGGACATGATTGCACTCATTGACATCTCACCATTCCAGTTGGTGAGCGTCGCGGCGGCGATGATTCCTTTCCTCGAGCACGACGATGCGAACCGCGCGCTCATGGGCGCCAACATGCAGCGTCAGGCGGTTCCGCTGGTGCGCACGATGGCGCCGGTGGTGGGCACGGGCCTCGAAGGCCAGCTCGCGCGAGATTCCGGCGTTTGCGTTCAGGCGAAGCGCCCGGGCATCGTCGAGACCGCGGATGCATCGCGCATCGTCGTGCGCGCGCAGGGCAAGCGCGGCGAAGAGCCGGACATCTACAACCTGACCAAGTACCAGCGCTCCAACCAGAGCACCTGCTGGAACCAGAAGCCGATCGTGAAGCCCGGCGAGCGCGTCGAGGTCGGTGATGTCCTCGCGGACGGCCCCGCCTGCGACACTGGCGAACTCGCCCTCGGTCACAACGCGGTCGTCGCGTTCATGCCCTGGGGCGGATACAACTTCGAGGACTCGATTCTCATCAGCGAGCGGATCGTCCAACAGGACATCTTCACGTCGGTGCACATTGAGGAGTTCGAGTGCGTCGCGCGCGACACGAAACTCGGCAAGGAAGAGATCACCCGGGACATTCCGAACGTCGGCGACGAGGCCCTCAAGGACCTCGATGAGTCCGGCATCGTGCGCATCGGCGCCGAGGTGAAGCCGAGCGACATCCTCGTCGGAAAGATTACGCCTAAGGGCGAGTCGCAGCTGTCGCCTGAAGAGAAGCTCCTGCGGGCGATCTTCGGGGAGAAGGCCGGCGACGTCCGCGACACATCGCTGCGCGTCCCGCCGGGGACCTCGGGCATCGTGATCAACGCCCGCGTCTTCGCTCGCAAGGGCACCGAGAAGGACGATCGCGCGAAGGACATCGAAGATCAGGAGCGCGCCCGCCTGGAGAAGGACCGCGACGACGAGATCAAGATCGTCCGCGAGAGCTATCTCCGCCGAGTGCGCAACCTGGTCACGGGCAAGACCACACAGGGCAAGCTTGTCGATGACAAGGGGAAGGTTCTTCTCGCCAAGGGTGTGGAGGTCGATGAGGCCACCCTGGAGACCATTCCTCGCAAGCTCTGGGGGCAAATCGCCCTTGAAGATGAGGCTGCGAGCGAACTCGCCCACGTTTTCCGCGAACTCGACGACCGAACTGCGCAGATTGAGCAGAACTGCGCAGAGAAGGTTGGTCGCCTTTCGAAGGGTGACGAGCTTCCGCCCGGCGTCATCAAGATGGTGAAGGTCTATGTCGCCATCAAGCGCAAGCTGCAGGTGGGTGACAAGATGGCCGGTCGCCATGGCAACAAGGGCGTCGTGTCGCGCATCCTCCCAGAAGAGGACATGCCGTACCTGCCGGATGGTCGGCCGGTTGACGTGGTGCTCAATCCCCTCGGCGTGCCGTCGAGAATGAACGTTGGGCAGATCCTTGAGGTGCACCTCGGGTGGGCTGCTCACGTGCTCGGGCAGAAGATCCGGGAGATGCTCGACACGGGCGTCAACGCGGACATCGTGAAGAAACTGCTCGCGCAGATCTTCGACGGCGAGCCGAACTACAAGAAGACGATTCAGGCGCTCGACGCCGAGAACGTCCGCCGCTTCGCGGAGAAGCTCTCGCGGGGTGTCTTCTTCGCGTCGCCTGTGTTCGATGGCGCTCCCGAGGCGGAAATCAAGCGCATGCTCGATATGGCGGGTCTTCCGCTCAGCGGTCAGACGGTGCTCTTCGATGGCCGCACGGGAGAAGCCTTTGAGCACGATGTCACGGTGGGCATCATGTACATCCTGAAGTTGCATCACCTTGTGGATGACAAGATCCACGCGCGCAGCATCGGGCCGTATTCACTGGTCACCCAGCAGCCGCTCGGCGGCAAGGCCCAGTTCGGCGGGCAGCGGCTCGGCGAAATGGAAGTATGGGCGATGGAGGCCTATGGCGCTGCATATGCGCTGCAGGAGTTCTTGACGGTGAAGAGCGACGACGTTCAGGGCCGCACTCGCATGTACGAGGCGATCGTGAAGGGCGAGTACACTCTGGAGCCCGGTGTGCCGGAGAGCTTCAATGTGCTCGTGAAGGAGCTTCAGTCACTCTGCCTTAACGTCGAACTGGTCGAGGACACCGAGGGTCAGACCCCGGGGAGCGACAACCAGGCGGCGGAGTAGTCGCGAGCCTCGCCTCGCCGGATTTTACAAGCGAAGTAACAACGGTTCGATCACGGAAGGACGCAGCGGTCTCACCGAAACGCGTGCAAAGAGCAGCGCGGGGCACCTGAAACAAAGGGTGTCTCGCGGGTCTCCACCCTCGAAGTCTCGCGCGCCACGCGCGAGGGAGGTGACCAGATGGTGGCGCGCCGCGCGGTGAGATCGTCCCGTTCGTCCAACGACGGAGGAAGCATCGTGAAGGACATCTTCAACCTGTTCGAGAAGCCGAAGGATCCGCTGTCTTTTAGCGCGATCCGCATCTCCCTCGCCTCGCCGGAGAAGATCCGGGCGTGGTCGCGGGGCGAGGTGAAGAAGCCCGAAACGATCAACTACCGGACCTTCAAGCCGGAGCGTGACGGGCTGTTCTGCGCCAAGATCTTTGGCCCAGTGAAGGACTACGAGTGCATCTGCGGCAAGTACAAGCGCATGAAGCACCGCAACATCGTTTGCGAGAAGTGCGGCGTCGAAGTGATTCAGTCCAAGGTGCGCCGCGAGCGCCTCGGGCACATCAATCTCGCCACGCCGGTCGCTCACATCTGGTTCTTGAAGAGCCTGCCGTCGCGCATCGGTGCGGTGCTCGACATGACCCTTCGGGATCTTGAGAAGATTTTGTACTGCGAGGCCTTCGTCGTCATTGACGCGAAGAACACCCCGCTCAAGGTCAACCAGATCCTCTCCGAGGATGAGTACCTGCGTTGCCAGGACGAGTTTGGCGACGATGCCTTTGTCGCCAAGATGGGCGGCGAGGCCGTACTCGAACTCCTCCAGCGTCAGGACATCTCCCGCCTCTCGGAAGAGCTGCGCGCCGACATGCGCTCTGCCACGAGCGACGCGAAGCGGAAGAAGTACGCCAAGCGCCTCAAGGTGATGGAAGCCTTCCGTGAGTCAGGCAACCGCCCGGAGTGGATGATGCTGACGGTCATTCCGGTGCTGCCGCCGGACCTCCGCCCGCTCGTCCCGCTCGACGGCGGCCGCTTCGCAACCAGCGATCTCAACGATCTCTATCGCCGCGTCATTAACCGCAACAATCGCTTGAAGCGCCTGCAGGAGCTCAACGCCCCGGAGATCATCATCCGCAACGAGAAGCGGATGCTCCAGGAGGCCGTCGACGCCCTCTTCGACAACGGCCGTCGCGGCAAGACCATCACGGGTCCCAACAAGCGTCCGCTGAAGTCTCTCAGCGACATGCTCAAGGGCAAGCAGGGGCGGTTCCGGCAGAACCTCCTCGGCAAGCGCGTGGACTACTCCGGTCGCTCGGTGATCGTGGTCGGCCCGCAGCTCAAGCTGCACCAGTGCGGCCTGCCGAAGAAGATGGCCCTCGAGCTGTTCAAGCCGTTCATCTATAACAAGCTCGAAGAGCGGGGCCTTGCGCCCACGATCAAGAGCGCGAAGAAGCACGTCGAGAAGGAGAAGGCCGAGGTCTTCGACATTCTCGACGAGGTCATCTCCGAGCACCCGGTCATGCTCAACCGCGCGCCGACGCTCCACCGCCTGGGCATCCAGGCATTCGAGCCGGTGCTCATCGAGGGCAAGGCCATCCAGCTGCACCCGCTCGTTTGCGCGGCGTTCAACGCCGACTTCGACGGTGACCAGATGGCCGTGCACGTCCCGCTGTCTGTGGAAGCACAGATGGAAGCCCGCGTGCTGATGATGTCGACCAACAACATCCTCAGCCCCGCGAGCGGAAAGCCGATCATCAATCCGACTCAGGACATCGTTCTGGGTCTGTACTTCCTCACGCGCGCCAAGGAGTACGCGAAGGGCGCGTTCCGAGCTGACGCTACCGGCGCTGCGGCGATGCAGGGAGTCTACGGGTCGCCCAAGGAAGTACGCATGGCGTACGATTCCGGCGAACTCGATCTACATGCGAAGATCAAGGTGCGCATGCCCGCGGTGAAGATCACCGACACGGGCGATACGCGTCTCTCGGTCGGTCAGGTCATCGAGCAGCAGGACCTCGACGCGATCAACAAGATCGCCGTCAAGGAGGGCCTCGCGCTGGCCAAGGCGGAAGTCACCACGATGCGCGTGGAGTCGACCACCGGGCGAGTGATCATGTCCGAGTCGCTGGCCGAGGCGCTCGAGGACGAGACGCTTCCGTTTTCTCTCATCAACAAGGTGATGGAGAAGAAGGCCCTCTCGGCGCTCATTGACGCCTGCTACCGCGCTTACCGCAACAAGAGCACTGTGCTCCTCGCGGACAAGCTGCGGTCGCTCGGATACGAGTACGCCACGAAGGCGGGCGTCTCGGTCTGCATGGACAACATGGTGATTCCGCCCACCAAGGCGAAGCACATCAAGGACGCGCAGGACCAGGTCCAGAAGGTCGTCGACTCCTACCAGGAGGGCGTGATCACGGATGGCGAGCGCTACAACAAGGTCGTCGATATCTGGGCCGGCGTCGCCGACAAGGTGGCGAAGGAAATGATGGAGCAGGTCGCGAAGGAGGACGTACTCAACCCCTTCACGAACAAGATCGAGCGAGTCCCGTCCTTCAATCCGATCTGGATGATGGCCGACTCCGGCGCGCGTGGATCGCAGCAGCAGATTCGTCAGCTCGCTGGAATGCGCGGCCTGATGGCCAAGCCGTCCGGCGAGATCATCGAGACCCCCATCACCGCGAACTTCCGCGAGGGGCTTTCGGTGCTCCAGTACTTCATCTCGACCCACGGAGCCCGGAAGGGCCTCGCGGACACCGCGCTGAAGACCGCCAACTCTGGCTACCTCACGCGCCGTCTTGTCGATGTCGCGCAGGATGCCTGCGTGACGGAGTTCGACTGCGGCACGACCGATGGCATCGAGGTCAGCAAGCTCGAAGAGGGCGGCGATGTCATTCAGCCGCTCGGTGATCGGATTCTCGGTCGTACAGCGCTTTACCCAGTGGTCGACCCGATCACTGGCCTCGTGCTGGTGAACGAGGGCGAGCAGTTCGACGAAGAAGCGGTCCGCAAGGTCGTCGATGCGGGCATCGAGGAGATCACCATCCGCTCGGTGCTCACCTGCGCCACGCGGCGCGGTATCTGCGCGCAGTGCTACGGGCGCGATCTTGCCCGCGGCTACCACGTGAACATCGGAGAGGCCGTCGGCATCATCGCCGCGCAGTCCATCGGAGAGCCGGGTACGCAGCTCACGATGCGCACGTTCCACATCGGTGGCGCGGCGCAGGGTGGGGCGACCCAGAGTTCTCTGGCGAACCGCTACGAGGGTCGCGTCAAGCTCGAGAAGATGGTGACTGTCGCCCACAAGGACGGCCGCCAGGTGGTGATGAACCGCCACGGCGAACTGGTCGTCGTCGACGGTACGGGACGCGAGCGCGAGCGCACGCACCTTCTGTACGGCGCAGAACTGCTCGTGAAGGAGGGCGACCTCGTCACGCCGGGCACCATCCTCGCGAAGTGGGATCCGTTCTCTGTGCCGATTCTCACGGAAGTGGGCGGCGTCGTTCGCTTCGCTGATCTGATCGAAGGTCAGTCGATGGAGGAGAAGGTCGATGAGGTCACCAGCCTCTCGCGCAAACTCGTCATCGAGTCCCGCGATGGCTCGCTGCGGCCGCGCATCGAGATCGTCGATGCCCACACCCGTCACGTGCGCAAGCAGGAGAACGGTATCGAGGGTCGCTACCTCCTGCCCAACGGCTGCAACATCACGGTGCAGGACGGCGAGCAGGTAGACCCCGGTCAGATCATCGGCAAGATGCCGCGTGAGACCACTCGTACGAAGGACATCACCGGCGGTCTGCCGCGGGTGGCTGAACTCTTCGAGGCGCGTAAGCCCAAGGACGCGGCGGTCATTTCGCCGATCGAGGGCTACGTGAAGTTTGGTCGCGAGACCAAGGGCAAGCGCCAGATCTTCATCGTGCCGAAGGGCCAGGAGGCCTTCCTCAATCAGCCGGTCGAGGAGGAGAAGAAGGGCTCGCGGCGCAAGAAGGTCGCCGAGCCGGTGATGCAGCCCGTCGAGGGCGTCGGGAAGGTCGAGGAGTTCCTCGTTCCGAAGAACAAGCTTCTGGTGGTGCGCGAGGGTGACTTCGTGAAGGCCGGCGAGCCGCTGATCGACGGGCCGATCAACCCCCACGACATCCTGCGCGTGAAGGGCGAGAAGGATCTCGCCGCGTGGCTGGTGAACGAGATCCAGCAGGTCTACCGCCTGCAGGGTGTGGCCATCAACGACAAGCACATCGAGGTGATCGTCCGCCAGATGCTGCGCCGCGTTCGCGTGGTGACCGTCGGCGAGACGGACTTCCTCGTGGATGAGCAGGTCGAGAAGTGGCGCTTCGAACAGGAGAACCTGAAGGCCGCCCGCAAGGTGCTCGGCAAGGTCGTCGAGGACGGCAAGGTCAAGAACCCCCAGGTTGCAGACTCGCTGCGCCGAGCGGTCAATGCCCCGCTGGCCAACATGACTGCGGTTCTTAGCGAGCGGCTCGCCGAGGTCGGCATGAAGCACGGCGCGGACACCCCCGTGGGCACGGAGATTCAGAACGTGTTCAAGGTCTTCCACGAGTCGTTCGCGGTCGCGGAGCCTCTGCTCCTCGGCATCACGAAGGCCTCGCTGTCGACGGACTCGTTCATCTCGGCCAGCTCCTTCCAGGAGACGACCAAGGTGCTCACCGAGGCCGCGATCATGGGCAAGGTCGATGATCTCCGCGGCCTCAAGGAGAACGTCATCATGGGTCGCCTCATCCCCGCGGGGACGGGCCTCCCGGCGTATCGGCAGCTCGAGACCGTGGTGCAGTCCGAGGACGGCACCATCGTCGAGGGCGAGCGCGAGCGCAGCCGGGAGCGCCGTCCGCGCGTCTCTCGAACCTCCAACGCCGAGTAGTTCCCGCCACCTCCGCTCCCCCTCCTGATCGCGTCCGTATTCCTGGTACTCCTGGGACTGCGGACGCCTTTCCGCTCCCTCGACGGTCCCCTCTGCCTGAGGTACGCAGGGCTTCCATGAAGCTGCGAACCCTGCTTGCCCTTCCACTCGGACTCGCCACCGTCGGCGTCGGTTGCTCCGACCCCCTCAACACAGCACCGCTTAGTTTGCGCGATGCCGCCGTCGATATTTCCGCGCCTGACGATCACGCCCCAGTGGATGCCAACGTGGGGGATATCCCCGCGTCCGATGTGCAGCGCGAGGACGTGCTGGCGCGCGACGCGGTGGGCACCGACGTCGCCGCCGATGATGTCCCCATGGTCGATGCGGTGCTTTCGCAAGACGCCCGCGTGGTCTGCATCGGCAACCGTGACTGCGCTCCGAGCGGGCAGTTTTGTGACTCTGCGGCGGGCGTTTGCGTGCAGTGCCTGACGGGCGCGCAGTGCGGCGCGGTCGGCGACGTCTGCACCGAGCACCGCTGTGTCGCGGGCACGCACTGCACCAGTTCGCGTACCTGCATGGGTCTCGTCTGCGAGACCATGCGTGGGCTCTGCGTCGATTGCCTCTCGGACGTCGATTGCACCGGAGGCAACGTCTGCCGGGTGAACAATTGCGTGCCGCCATCCAGGGCGTGCCGATCGTCCCGCGAATGCAGCGCGACTGATCAAGTCTGCGATACCGCACGCAGCGTGTGCGTGGACTGCCTCTCGGATGTTGACTGTTCGATGGGTCAGTTCTGCGGTGCGGATAGCCTGTGTCGAGCTCAGTCGTGCGTGCCGAATGCCACGAGTTGTATCGGCGTCGCGATGGTTCGCATGTGCGATTCCCGCGGAGCGGCTGCGACCGACCGGCCGTGCGGTGCCAGCGAGGTCTGCGCCACCGGGCGGTGCATTCCGCGGGTGTGCGGCCCAGGCGAGCGTAGTTGCGGCACGAGCACCCAGACACGGCTCTGCAATGCCGATGGGCTCGGTTACACGACCACCATGTGCCCGGGCGCGCTCACCTGCTCGGCGGGGATGTGCACAGACTGTCTCGACACCGACGGGGACGGGATCTCCGACGCGATCGAGGGCGCGCCGTCGAGAAACACCGACGGCGATGGGATGCCAGATTATCAGGACGCTGACAGTGACAACGACGGTTTCAGCGATCGGGTTGAGGCGGCTCGCGGATATCCCGGATTCGCGACGGGATTACCCGCGCTGATGTGCGGCGCGGCCGCGGACAACTGCGACGGGGCGATGGACGGTCGGCCGAATTACATCGACCTGGATTCGGACAATGATGGTGTGACGGACGCCGACGAGCGAACGCGCAATACCAACCCCTGCGCACGGGATACGGACGCTGACGGTGCTACCGACCTCGTTGAGCAGATCGCTCACACCGACCCGACCAGTGGAGCGTCGCGTCTGCCGAGCACATCGTCGGTGGCTGAGCTCACGTACCGAGTCGGAGGCGTGGGCGCGGTGGAGAATCAGGAGTTCTCGTTCACACAGCGGATCCGTCCAGCGGACGTGATGTTTGTCGTCGATAGCACGGGCTCGATGCAGCCGACGATCACGCAACTCCAGACCGCCTCAGCGGCCATCGTCGACGGCGTGAACAGCGCCCTCGGCGCATCGGCGGACGTTCGCTTCGGCGTCGCCGACTACCGTGACTTCGGTGAGGGTGCCCCGGGTGACACCACTGCGTATGCCTTCAATGTGCGGCAGCGCCTCGATCGCAATGGCGCACTCACGCAGGCGGCGCTGCGCATGGTTGCCGCCGCGGGCGGGGGTGACGCTCCCGAGGCGACCGTGCCGGCGCTCTACGGGCTAATCAACGGTCTGGGGTTGTCGAGCTATCGCAACACCTTCAATCGGATCGTCACTGCGGCGGACTGTGGCGGCGACGTGGCGGCCTTCGGGTGGAGCTGCTTCCTCCCTGGGCGTACCCCCGTGTTGATCGTCTACTCCGACGCGGCCTGGCACAATGGTCCAGGCTCCACGACGAACTTCTATACGCTGTCGCCGTCCGCTCCGACGTACGCCCAACTCACCAGCGAGATGACCCGCCGCGGCGCCCGTTTCATCGCGGTCGATGTCTCGACCTCGGTTCGGGATCACTCGACGGCCAGCGCTCGCTTCGCGGCAGACACCAACAATATCCCCTCGAGCGGATCACCCTTCGTCTTCGTTGGTAGCGCTAGCGCTACGCAGGCGCAGGTCATCAACGCGGTCAGCACGATCGTTGGCCAGGGACGGGCGACGGTCTCCACGGCTGTCCTCGCCGACCCGGCCGAAAGTCGGCTCGCGACTGGGCGTCTCACCACCGAGTTCATTCGGATGATCAGTCCGCTACGTGGGGTGCCAGACGCACCGGCGGGTTACGACCGCCGCGATGCGGCAACCTTTGTCGGAGTCGCCGTTGGAACCACCGTGACCTTCAACGCGGTGCTCTCCAACGACCTCGTGATGCACGGTGCCGTTGACCAGGTGTTCTCGGTCTTCGTCAATATTTACAGCAGCGGGCTCTACCTGGAACAGCGCACGTTTTACGTGCTTGTTCCGGCGCAGCGCTGAGCGAATTCGAAAAGGATTGGGACGGTGGGGAAGGGGGGGGCCGCTCGACGACCGCGCTCCGGAGAGGCGCGGTCGGGGGCGGGTTGCTGACCGGCAGGATGCCTACTTGTTTTCTTCGAACTCGGCGTCGATGACGCCGTCGTCCTTCGCCTGCGGGGGCGTCGCCTCCGCGGGAGCACCCTCAGCGCCAGGACCATCGGACGACTGATAGAGCAACGTCGCGATGCGGTGAGATTCCTTCTCCAACTTCTCCGTCGCGCTCTTCACGCGCTCGTCGTCGCCAGAGGCCACCGCGTCGCGGGTCTCCTTGAGCGCGGCCTCGAGCACCGTCGCGTCGCTCGCCTGGATCTTGTCCTTGTAGTCGCGCAGGGTCTTCTCGACCTGGTAGGCCATCGCCTCGGCCTTGTTGCGGTTTTCCGCTTCATCGCGGAGCCGCTTGTCATCCGATTCATGGGACTGCGCCTCGCGGACCAACCTTTCGACCTCCTCCTTCGGAAGCCCGGAGCCCGCGGTGATGGTGATCTTGTTGTTGCGCCCCGAGACCTCGTCCTTCGCGGTCACCTGGAGGATGCCGTTGGCGTCGATGTCGAAGGTCACGCGGATCTTCGGTACACCCTGCGGAGCGCTCGGGATGCCCTCGAGGGAGAACCGGCCGAGGGACTTGTTGTCCCGCGCCATCGGGCGCTCGCCCTGAAGCACGTGCACTTCGACGGTCGTCTGGTTGTCGCTCGCGGTGGAGAACACCTCGCTTTTCGACGTAGGAATGGTGGTGTTGCGCGGAATGAGCGCCGTGGAGATGCCGCCCTTGGTCTCGACGCCCAGCGACAGCGGGCACACGTCGAGGAGGAGCATGTCCTTCACCTCGCCGGTGAGAATCGCCCCCTGCACCGCGGCGCCAATTGCGACGACTTCGTCGGGGTTCACGCTGCGGTTGGGCTCGCGGCCGAAGAACTCCTTCACCCTCTTCTGAACGATCGGAATGCGCGTCGAGCCGCCGACGAGCACCACTTCGTGGATGTCTGACGCCTTTTTGTTGGCGTCCTTCATTGCACGCTCGCAGGCGTCGAAGGCACGCTTCACCAGCGGCTCGATCATCTGCTCAAGCTTGGCGCGCGTGAGCTTGATGTTCATGTGCAGTGGAGCGTTGTTGGCCATCGCGACGTACGGGAGGTTGACCACCGTCTCTTGCGTCGCAGACAACTCGATCTTGGCCTTCTCCGACGCGTCGCGGACGCGCTGGAGGGCCATCTTGTCCTTCGCGAGGTCGATGCCGTTGTCTTTCTTGAACTCCTCAATGAGGTAGTCCATCACGCGCTGATCGACGTCGTCGCCGCCGAGGTGCGTATCGCCGTTGGTGCTCTTCACCTCGACGAGATTCTCGCTGACCTCGAGAACCGAGATGTCGAAGGTGCCGCCGCCGAGATCGAAGACCGCGATGGTCTCGTCCTTCTTCTTGTCGAGGCCGTACGCAAGCGCCGCCGCGGTGGGCTCGTTGATGATTCGGCGGACGTTGAGACCGGCGATCTTTCCGGCGTCCTTGGTGGCCTGTCGCTGGGTGTCGTTGAAGTACGCGGGGACGGTGATGACAGCGTCGGAGACGGTCTCGCCCAGGTACGCCTCGGCGGCCTGCTTGAGCTTCCGGAGTACGTGAGCACTCACCTCTGGCGGGGCGACGACCTTGCCTCGAATATGAAACGCCGCGTCGCCGTTGGGGCTCTTGGTAACCTTGTAAGGAACCCGCCGAGCCTCCTCCTGAACCTCGCCTTCCTTGCGGCCCATGAAGCGCTTGGCCGAAT
The DNA here is from genome assembly GCA_947477565.1 of Deltaproteobacteria bacterium. Classification (GTDB taxonomy): domain Bacteria; phylum Myxococcota_A; class Polyangia; order Polyangiales; genus SCUS01. The sequence continues at coordinate 35,377 of CANJUR010000028.1, read as the reverse complement.
ACACGGTGTGCTCGGGGTTGGTGATGGACTGCCGCTTGGCGACCTGACCGACCAACACCTCGCCCTTCTCGTCCCAGCCAACGACGGAGGGGGTCGTCCGGGCACCCTCCTCGTTAACGATGACCTCTACGTCCTTGCCCTGCATGACGGCGACGACGCTGTTGGTCGTACCGAGATCAATTCCAATTACCTTGGCCATGTTGATTTTCCTTCTTTCGGAGGGTTTTGGGGGGTGGTTCCGAAGCGTCGCCGAAACTAGCCATCAACCTCACTCGGTCAAGCGCTATGCCAGCGGATGTTTCAAGGTTTTTGGCGCGGCACCGGACGGACGCTTTGGAGGAGCGCGAGAAGCCCGCCGACAACCGGAAAAAGGAGACCCAGGGCGAAGCTGGTCACCGATGCGGCGACGGCAACTTCGGTGGCAACTCCGGCCTGTGCGTAGACCATTGAGAAGACCGCCTCGCGCTGCCCGATGCCCGCAGGCGTGAGCGGCACGAACGTCAGCAGGACCGCCGCGGGACTCAAGGCGATCACGGAGTCAAAGTCGGCCGACGGGGAGAGCGCGTGCACGACGACGGCGAGGGAGAACACCGAGGTCGATTGCGTCAGGAGCGAGAGCAGCAGGCCCAGCGCGAGGTCGCGAGGTCGCGCGGGCGGCGTGAGGGTACCCAGTCGCGAGCCCACCAGTGGGACCGTCGAGAGCCGACGTGCGAGCGTAGCGGACCGGGTGGCGGCGAGGGAGAGCGCGAGTAGCGCGAGCGAGCCGAGGAAGCCGAGGAGCGTCGCCTGGATGAGCCACGCCGGGAGGGCAGGAGTGAATACGAATGCGCGGTGAGTGAGCAAAGGTGCGCGGTGGACGAACGACGATGCGCGGAGCGAGAAGGCGTGCGCGCCAAGGGCGACCAAGAAGAGTCCTGCGAGGCCGCCGAGGCGCTCGAACCAAAGCGCGGCGAGGGCGTTGCCGAGGCCGCCGACCGAGTGGCGAACAGCAGCGCTGCGCGCGAGGTCGCCGGCGACGCCACCGGGGAGGAGGTTCCAGAATGTGGAGCTGAGGACGAGAGAGAGACTGGCCAGGGTAGTCGGCGGGGTGGCTCCCCAGGCACGAAGAAACATACGCCAGCGGGCGGTGAAGCAGTACATCGCCACGCACGACCACCCGAGCGCGATCAACAGTGAAACAAGGGGAAGCGACCTCAGATGGTCGATGACCAACCAAGGGTCCACTCTCCGCGCGAACCAAACAGCGGAGGCGAGGATGAGCGCGACTTGCAGCGCCGGAAGGGCGCGCCGGGGGGAGGGGCCTATGATTGGCTCCGCGCACCGCAACTGGCGCACTGAACCTCGTAAGCGGGCATCGGGTTGCGGCAGAAATCGCAGAGCTTCTGTCCCGGCAGCGTGCTTGGGTTGAGCATCGAGAGCAGTGGACCCTGGGCGTCCGAAGAGCCCACCGGGAGCGCGATGGTTACGCCCGCGAGGGAGCCCCGTGGGAGCGCCATGAGCGCCTGCAGCAGTCCGGCGACCTGTTGCCCGTTGGTGTAGTCGACCGGGCTATTCATCGGGGTGTTGAGCCCGAGGCGCAACGCGATGATCACGCCATCGTCCATCACATCGACGGGCAATTTTACAGCCGTGACCGGGATCTGCGGCGCGGCCCAGACGTACGCATGCGTGGCGACGCCGACCCCGCGGGCGATGACGCGACATGCCTCACGCGCTTGATCTTCCGGCGCGAGGGCAGTGCGAAGGACGCCCTCCACCGCGGCCTTCATCGCCGGACCAAAGTCTGGGTTGAAACGGAGGATGACGTCTACGACCCGTGCAGGCTGCCAGTTGCTCATGACCATGATGTTCTACCAGCGACCGCGCTCCGCAACATGGCCAAGTCGGATGCACCGGTGCGCTCACCCACGGTGTAGTGTCGATGATTGATCGCGGGGACACCTGGTCGAAAGGAGTCATGGAGCATGAAGATGAACCCGAATGATCCGAAGGTCGGAGCCGAGCTCCGCGAGCGCGCTGTCGCCGAGGGCGATCCACTGCGGGAGCATGCTGTCAAGTATTCACGCGAGTTGGGGGATGCCCTCGGCTTACAAGATGCGCCCACGTCACCCAGTGCGCCGCCGGCGTACCCTGCGCCACCCGTCGCGGCTCCGCCCTATCCCCATCGGCCCTTGATGGAGATTCTTCCCGCGACGCCCCGCGCCGTTGGTGTCGGCGAGGCCCTCGATACGGAGCCTGCGATGGAGTTGGCCCCGCCAGACTCCGAGCCCCAGCACGGCTGAACGTCAGGAGAGCCATGATCGCGGCCCGTCAGGGACCGCCAGGTGCCGGAATCGGGACCATTCCAGGACGCCCGGCGGGCAACGCGACGGTGCTGCGCTCTGGCATCGCGCCCAGCGTTACTTCCACCGTCGATACCACGCCCAGACGAACCAACTCGACACGTGACCGATGCCCGATGCCCGCCGACGCAGCAAGCCACGGGAGTTGCGTGCTGTCCGACACAGGCTGCCCGTCGAATCTTCGAATCACATCGCCGGAACGAATGTCCGCCGCCGCGGCAGGGCTGTCTGGTTCGACGTCTTGCACGAGCGCACCGTGGGCGTCCGGCAGGTGCATCCAGTCGACCATGTTTTCCCGCACCGGGGCGATGGAAACTCCGAGCCAGGAGCGCATCACCCGACCATATTGTCGCAGCTGCGGAACCACGACGCGCACCATGTTGATCGGGATCGCGAACCCCACACCTTGCGCCTCACGGTGCACCGCGACGTTGATGCCGACGACCTCGCCCGCAAGGCTGAGTAGCGGTCCTCCGGAGTTACCCGGGTTGATGCTCGCGTCGGTCTGGATAAGGTTGCCGAAGCTGTCATCGGCCAGGTGCACCTCGCGCCCGGTGCGGCCGATGGCGCTGACGATGCCAGCGGTGACCGTCTGGGCGAGGCCGTACGGGTTGCCCATCGTCATGACCCAATCGCCGACCGAAAGCCGGTCACTGTCGCCGAGTCGGGCCGGGTGCAAGGCCACTCCCGGTGCCTTCATCCGGAGTAGCGCGACGTCGAGACGCTCATCTCGGCCAAGCACCTCGGCGGGGAAGCGACGACCGTCGTCGAGTTGCACCTCGATGAACGCCGCACCCTGGATCACATGGTTGTTTGTGAGGATTTCGCCATTTTCCGCGATGAGGAATCCGGTGCCGCGCCCCTGGGCCATGCGCTCCTGCGGGCCGTTGAAGCCCCACTGCATTGCACTGATCTCGCGGATGGCCGCGAAAACGCTGACCACCGAGCCCCGAACCTCCCGCACCATGGGCGCGAAGGACGTCGGCGACCCCGGCATCGGGCCGCCCTGAGGCGCCGCCGGGGGAGGCGACGAATCAGTCGGTGGTATCGGTGCGGGATGCTCGTCAGCGGGCCGAGCCGCATCGGGCCTGGACGCAGGAGCTGCGATGGGTGTGATGTTGAGGAAGTCACGGTCACGACAGGCGGTGGCTGTCGTGACGATGGCGAGGGCGAGGCCCCACTGCAAGAGGGCGGCGCGGCTGGACGGGGACATGGGTTACCTCGCGGTACGCTCAGCGATCTTGATGAACCGCATTCGCAGGTCATAAACGACCTGATGAAGCAGGCGCTCCTCCTCACCGGTGAGGTTGCCCCTGGTCTTTTCCTGAAGCATGACAACGAGGTCGATGTGGTGTCGGGCCAACGGGAGGTTGAGCTCGCCCTTCCGGCCCTCGAGACCGTCCACCTCCCCGAGATGCATCAGCGTGGCGGATGCCATCGACAAAATGAAGGTGTTGAAGTCAATGGGAGGCATCGAATCGCCCACCTCAGGGAGGTGGGGATCGTCCGCGTGGGGGAGGCCGTCGGGATCGTGCTCGTTGGACATGGTTGAGGGCGGTAACACGAGCGGCGGTGAGCGTTCAACGACGCGCTGTGTGATCGCTCAACCCGCGGCTTCGTCAGTCTCTTCCTCTTCGTCCTCGTCCTCGTCCTCGTCTTCGTCTTCGTCGACCAGATCTTCCTCGCCAAGTCGTGCGGTCACGCTCTCGGCGTTTTCTGCGGTGTCGCCGAGCTCACGCAGGAAGGTCTCGTACTCCTCGCGGGTCACGATGCCCTTGCGGATGTTGCGCTCTACGACGCGGCGGTCGAGGAGCATGTCTCGGGGCGTGGAATCCTTGCGCATGTCGGGAAGTGCCTCCAACCGAAGCCATAGGGGGACCCTACGGGGCGGCGCACGCTACGAGCGGGGAGGGAGCGCGTCAAGGGCGCGCGTAGCGACGGGCGCGACGGCGAGCAGGTGGAGACGGAGCAATTCCCCCGCGCGCGCTTTGTTGAGCGCGAGCCCACGCATCTCTGGGCGCTCGGAGGCGCTGGCCACCGTGAACTGCAGGTGTGCCGCGAAGGCGTCGCAGTCGGCGACGAGAGATTCGAGGGTGTCGTCATCGACGAAGTCGGCGTCCGCGAGGGCCGTGAGAGCGTGCGCGAGGCGGTCTCGGTGTGGATACAAGGTCTCGTATGCGAGAGACTGCCCGAGTTCGCGGTAGTGCCGCTGGTACTGCGAGATGAACTCATGCGAGGGCGCGGCGGACCATCGATCGAAAGAAGCGTGCTCCGCTTTGCGAGCCTTGGCGACGAAGGCGCGAGTGATGAGCGCAAAGATCCACGCCCACTGACGCGTTTGTGAGGTTGCGCTGCGGCGCGCGCCGGGATCGCCCACCGCACGCTCCGGGTCGCTGCCGGGACGGAGCACTTCCACCATCCGCAGGATGCCGTGCTGGAGCGTCTCGGTGAGTTGGTCGGAGGCCTCAAGAAAGCTTGCCTGCGTTGCGGACTCGTTTGCGGGCACCCCGCAAGGAGCGATGACCCGCTCTAGCGTCCGCCGCACCGCGGCGCGGAGCGAGAGCACCGCCGCGGTCATTGCCGCACGGGCGCGGTTGAGTTGTTCGGTCTCCGCGGCGAGCGCGTCGAAGCGCGTGCGGACGTCCGCCGCCACTAGCCGAAGCACCTCGCGCGCCAGGGTGTCGGCGAGCATTTCTCCGGCGCGATTTTGCAGCACGTCTACGAGTGCATCGCACTCCGCCCGGAGCACCGACAGGAACACGTACGCCCGTACGGAGTACGTCGGATCGGTTGCCGCCGTGGCCATGGTCTGCACTACGCGCAGAAGGCGAAAGTGGGAGAGAAACGTGAGGGAGGCCAGCCTGTGTGCGGTGTCGGTCTCGCAGCTTTGCAGGCTCTCGAGCACTTCGGTCGAACGGATGCGGTCGAACTCCGGACGAAACTCCAGCAACGTGAGGGGATTGAAGCAGCCGTTGTGCTCGACCTCCCGGCGTAGCGTGGTGAGCGCTGCGAAAAAAGCCCGATGGGATACTCGCTCGACGACGGCGAGGGCTTGCATGATCTCTCTCGCAACCCCGAGGGAAGAGCGTAGCGCCGCCAAGGACTCCACGGGGGTGAGCATGGTCGGCTCTCGCCACGCCTCGGAGCGGGACGACTCGTTGAAGCCCACCGGAAGTCGCCGCGGAATCGCGCCCGGTGAGTTTCCTGCGCCGAGCAGGCGCCCCGCGAGCGCCTGAGCGCGGGAGAGCGTCGCGAGCGCGACATCGACGTGCGGCCGGAAATCCCGGTCGCGCAAGGGTGGGAGCCCCGGTCGTGTCGGGTGCAGCCGCGGGTCGGCCCAGAGAACGAGCCCCTTCACGCTCAGTTCGAGCTCGAACAGCACATCTTCTTTTTGTTCGAGGGAGAGCGCGGCGAGCCAGGTCTCGCGGGCCATGGCTTGATCGCGGCCCATCCCGCGAGTGTCGCGAAGGAGGTCGGCGTGCGGGTCGCGGAGCCGGCGGGGCGCCATGTCGGCGCGCGTAGGGACGGAGGCGCGGCGTCCGGGGATCATTCGAAGAGGGTCCCCTGCGGCGCGGTCGCAGCGGTGGGCGGTTCGACACCGAGGTGCTCGTAGGCCCGACGCGTCGCGACCCTTCCGCGAGGAGTGCGCGCGAGCAGCCCCTCACGCAAGAGAAACGGCTCGTGGACGTCTTCGAGGGTGTCCCGCGGTTCGGCCATGGCCGCGGCGAGCGTCTCGATGCCCGTGGGGCCGCCGTCGTAAAAATCCATCAGGATGCGAAGGAGACGACGGTCCATCTCGTCGAGGCCGCGGTGGTCTACACCCATGCGGCTGAGGGCCTTGCGCGCCGTGACGAGGTCGATCTCGGGCAGGTCTGCGACCTCGGCGAAATCCCACGCGCGGCGAAGCAGTCGGTTGGCGATGCGCGGCGTCCCGCGGGCGCGGCGGGCGATCTCCATGGCCGCCTCCGGGGCGATGGCCGTCCCGAGCAGCCGGGCGCTGCGCCGCACGATGAGGCAAAGCTGGTCGGGCGTGTAGAAATCGAGCCGCATCACGATGCCGAAACGCGACTGCAGTGGGCCGGTGAGAAGGCCCGTCCGGGTGGTCGCGCCGACGAGGGTAAACGGGTTGAGGTTGAGCGGAATGGACGATGCGTGGGCGCCATCTCCCGTGACGAGATCGATCTTGAAGTCCTCCATGGCGGGGTAGAGGTTCTCCTCGACGATCGGCGTCAGGCGGTGAATCTCGTCGATGAAGAGCACATCGCGCGGTTCGAGCCGGGTGAGCATGCCGGCGAGCGCGCCCTTGTGTTCGATGGCCGGGCCGCTGGTGGTGTGCGCCTGCACGCCGAGTTCGTGCGCGAGGATCAGCGCGAGGGTGGTCTTGCCGAGGCCGGGCGGGCCCGAAATGAGGACGTGGTCGAGCGGGCGATTGCGCTTGCGGGCGGCGGCGACGAATACCTTCAGGTTCTCCCGCTCGTTGTCCTGGCCGATGTATTCGTCGAGGCTCTTCGGGCGCAGCGCGAAGTCGAGCCTGGTGTCGTCGTCAGAAGTGATCGCTGCGGCCGTCACCCCGGTCTCCATGGGCTCAGTGGCGATGGGACTCATCGGAGGCTTTTTACGGGGGGCCATGCACCCACGAGTGTACCCGATCGCTCGCTTACGCCAATCAGCGTCGCGGGCTCAACGTGACATATCCTGTCAGACGGTCGGCCGGAGCTGGTAGATGATCGTGACGACCAGAACCGCCCAGCCGAGGACCGTCACCACGAAGGGAACGTCGCGGAGCATCGCGTCCGTGGGAGACTCGCCATCGCGCGATCGAAGCAACTTCACAAAGCGAGTCATCGCGATCAGGACGAGCGCGGTGGTGATCCAGAGGTAGCGCTTGGCGAATACAAGTTGCGGGGGCGGGTCGAGGGTCCAAGCAAGGTAGACCGCGACAGTGAGGAGAGCGAAGGTCCAGAGCACCGCACGCAGCGCGACGGGGTTGTAGGCGCGCAGGCTGCTGCGGGCCCTGGCCTCGTGAACATCAAGCTCGTGGGACCGCTTTCCAAAGCCGAGGAAGAGCGCGAGAAACGCAGTGCTCAGCAGGAGGTAGTACGAGGGAAGGACGGGGTGCGCGACGGTGGAGACAGCGTAGGATCCAGCGACCACGCGGAGCACAAAGCCCGCGGCGATGCAGCCCACGTCGAGGTATGCCACTTGTTTCAGACGCAGCGAGTACGCGAGGTTCAAGGCGAGGTAGCAGAGGGCCGCGAGGCCGACCGGGGGAGCGATGGCGAACATCGAGCCGAGGGCGACCACGATGAGCAGCGCCGCGGCGACGCGGGCCGCGAGAACGGGAACTTCTCCCGAAGCGACGGGTCTGTTTCGCTTGGTCGGATGACGCCGATCTTCTTCAACGTCCACCAGGTCGTTGATGGTGTAGATCGCCCCCGAGAGCATCGAGAACGCCGCGACAGCGGCCAGTGCGCGAAGCAGGACCGGTTCATGGAAGAGATTCTTCGCGAAGACCACAGGCGCCAGGACGAAGAGGTTCTTCACCCACTGCTTCGGTCGCAAAGACTTGATCAGTCCGAGGATCATAAAAACGGTCGCAGACACTACCCGCCGCGTCCCGGTGTGTCCACGCGCGGCATCGTGGCCCTCGTCGCCGCCCTTGTGTCGTCGATGGTGGCTGCGCCCGTGGGAGCGACTCCCGACGACGACCTCGTAAACGCACCGCTCGCGGCGCGCTCGCGCGATCCAGCGGATGCCGAACTCGCGGTGCTACGGCTCCGCGGGCTGCGCGAGTGGGCCGATCCGGCGCGGCTTCTTGCCGCCACGCGAGCGCTGTCCCGGGACCCCGCAGTGTTGCCCCCGGCGCGGGCGCTCGCGACCTTCGTCGCCGCGGAATTCGCACGCGATCTCGGCGAGGCGCCGGCGGCGGAGCGAGCGACGGCATCGCTTGGATTCATCACGCGCTGGCTCGTGGCGGGGCCCTTCGACAACGAGGGGCGCAATGGGCTCGATCGCGCGGCGGCCCCCGAGGAGCAGCGGTACGCGCAGATCGATCCGGCGGCAGATTTCGCCGGACAGGGGCGCAGCGTGCGTTGGCGGCTGATGCCCGAGATCGCCACGCTGGGGCGGGTACCGCTCGATGCGATGGTGCGGCCGAGCGTCAACGCGTGTGCCTATGCGCAGACCACTGTGCGACTGCCGTCAGCGGGCCCGGCTGTGCTGCGCCTCGGGGCAAGTGGTGCGGTGCGTGCCTGGGTCGATGGTCGAGAGGTGCTTCGCGATCCGTCGGTGAGGCGTGCCTTTCCGGATCGCGACGCGGTGCCGTTGACAATGTCTGCGGGCGCGCACCGACTGCTGCTCAAAGTCTGTACCGACGAGCGGGGCATGGCCTTCTATGCACGGCTCACGCGGCCCGATGGGACGGCGCTGCGCGTGGAGGCCAACGGCGATCCGGCGGTCGCGCCGGTGCTTGCTGTGCCCGCGGGTGAGCCACCTCCGTTGCCGACGTCAATCAGTACCTTCGCTCGTTTGCGTGCGCTCGCCGACCACTTGACGCGCCCGGAAGACCTCGAGCGGATTGCGCGGTATCTCGTACTGACAGGCTCGGACGACGCCAACGACGCCCACGCGGCGGACTTCGCAGAGCGCAGCGCGCGGGCCGCGCCGACGGCCGTGCGGTGGCTGCTCGCCGCCGGGACGACCACGGACCGCGGACGACGGATGGAGGCGCTGCGACAGGCGTATGCGCTGGCGGCGGGTGATCCTCGGGTGCTGCTCGCGGTGGGGCGCGACCGGCGAGGCGGCGGGTATCCCGAAGAGGCGCTGCCGTACCTCGAGGCCTCGCTTCGGGCGGACGATCTCGGACTGGAAGCGGCGGTCGAGCACGCGCGGGTGCTGGAGGCGATAGGGCTCCCGCTCGCGGCTTTCGAGGAGCTGAGCGCACTGGCGGCGCGGGCGCCGCGGGCGCCGGGCGTGCTGCGCGCGGCGATGCACATGGCCGAGCGCGCGCAGCAGGGCGCGTCGGCGCAGCGGCTACGACGGGCGCTCTCGCAGGTGCGTGCGGGAGAGCCGGACGCGTGGGAGGCGCTGGCCCGCGACGCGCGGCAGCGAGGTGATCGGGTGGCGGTGACGGCGCTGGCGGATGAGATCGTCGGGCTCGATCGAGGCAGGCTCGATGGGTACTCGCTGGCGGCGGAGCTGCTGGAGTCGGTGGGGGAGGGTGATCGCGCGGTGGCGACGCTGTCGAGCGCGCTGGAGATAGCGCCAGACGAGCCCGCGCTCTGGAGCGCGAAGGGTGCCCTGGAAGAGCGCCTCGCGCGCGTCGAGGCCGCGCGGGAGTCACTTCAGCGGGCGCTGGTACTCCGGCCGCAGGATGCGACGATTCGACAGCACCTCGAGGCCCTTGCCCCCGCGCAGGAGCGACCCGATGAGACCGAGGCCGAGGCCGCTGCGGTCTTTCTTCAGCGGCGGGGTGAGGCGGCCGCGCAGGAGACCTTCAATGTCGCGACGCTGACGGAACTCACCGCCCGAACGGTGTACGCCAATGGGCTGTCGGGGACATTTCGGCAGATTGCGTACGAGGTGCGCACCGCGCAGGGGGCTCGGGACGGCCGGGCTTACACGATGCAGTATGATCCGGACGCACAGCGGTTTGCGCTGCGGGCGGCGCGGGTGCACCGACGCGACGGGGGCGTGCAGGAAGGGACGCAGGTGCAGGAGTTCGCTTCGACGAGCGACCCGTCGGCGCGGATGTACTTCTCCAATCGCGTGGTGCAAGTGACCTTCCCCGACCTGCGCCCCGGGGACGTGGTCGAACTCCAATGGCGCGTGGACGACGTCTCGCCGCGAAACGCCTTCGCGGACTACTTCGGAGATTTTCAGTTCATTCAGGCGAACGTGCCGCGCGAGCGTTGGCGGTATGTGCTGCGCGCGCCGACGAGCAGGGAGATGTTCGTTCATACCTCCGCGCTGCCGGAGGGCAGCACCCTCGCCGCCGACACGCGCTCCGAGGGAGACGTCACCGTGCGCTCCTGGATCGCCACCGGCGTCCCGGCGGTGGCCCCGGAAGACCACGCGCCCGGGTTCGCTGAGCGTGCCGCTTATCTGCACGTGAGCACCTACCGGGACTGGGCCGCCGTCGGCCGCTGGTACTGGGGGCTCGTGCGCGATCAACTCGTCGCCGATGACCGTCTGCGCGGCGTCGTGCGCGACCTCACCCGCGGCCTCACGGACGACCGCGCGAAGGTGCGGGCGATCTACAACTGGGTCATCGCCCACACCCGCTATGTGGCGCTCGAGTTCGGCATCCACGGCTTCAAGCCCTACCTCGTGTCGCAGATCTGCGCGCGGGGCTTCGGCGACTGCAAAGACAAGGCATCGGTGATCGTCACCATGCTTCGCGAGGCCGGGGTGGATGCCTCGATGGTGCTCCTGCGGACGCGCGCCAACGGCAACATCGCGACGGAGCCCGCGTCGCTCGCGGTCTTCGATCACGCCATCGCCTACGTGCCGTCGCTCGATCTCTTCCTGGACGGGACGGCGCAGCACAGCGGGATCGACGAACTACCCGGCGGCGACCAGGGCGTGATGGCACTGGTGGTCAACGCGCGTGGCGAGGCCCACCTCGTCGAGACACCGGTTTATACGCCTGAGCGTAATCGAACGGTCGCCACCGCCGAGATCACGCTGCGCACTGATGGCAGCGCCTCGATGTCCGTCACGCAGGAGCTGCGGGGGCCCAACGCTGCCGGGGCCCGCAACCTGCTCGAGGTGCAGGCGACACGAGTCGAGCGCATCGAGGACGATCTGCGCGAACTGCTGCCAGGGGTGCGCGTGACGTCCGTGCGCGCGGAGGGAATCGACGACTTCGAGCAACCGGTGCGCCTCACCTACGAGGCGACGGTGCCCACCATTGGAACGCGGCAGGGGGACACGGTGCTTCTCTACGGCGCTTCTCCGGTGCAACTCACCCGGCGCTTTGCGACGCGCTCGACGCGCTCGACCGATCTGGTGCTCGGGGTGCCGAGCCTGGTGGAGGAGACGCGCTCCATCCGACTGCCCGCCGGTGCGATTGTGGTGGAAGTGCCCCCGGCGGTGCGTCTCGAGGGCCCCTTCGGACGCTTCGAGTACGTGATCACGGCGCAGGGCGCGAGCCTCTCCGTGCGTCGCGTCACGGTGCTGGCACGCGATCGCGTGCACCCGGACGAGTACGTTGCGTTTCGAGAGTTTTGTCAGGCGGTCGATGACGCCGTTGCGCGCCGCATTGTGCTTCGGCTCCCGGCGACCCGGGCGGAGGTGTCCCGATGATTCGTCTCCGACATGTTCGTGCGGGTATCGCGCTCACGCTGGTGATCTCCGCGTGCTCGCACCGCAGGCCGGTGCTGCAGACCGCGCCGTCCATCGCCGACCTCCGCCGCCGCGCTGCGGGCGCCTCGCCGACCTCCGCCGCCGCCATCGACGCGGCGCTCGCCGAACTCGTTGCGCCAGACGGAACGCTCGCCGCCGCCGTGCGGGGCATCGACGCTCTCGCGCGGACGCGGCCGGGCGATGCGCGGGTGCGTTTCGCGGAGGGTCTATTGGCCTCGCAGCATGGCGACTTCGAGCGCGCGCTCGTCGCGTGGTGCGCCACGGTGGAAGCCGCCCGTACGAGCGACGACCCAATGGCGTCAACGATCGCAGAGGCGGTGGTGCCGAAGCTGGTGTCGCTTCGGGGCGATGTGCGCGATTTCGCGACGCCGTTTAAGCGACTCGTCGATGCGGTGGCGACGGACCCAGGGCGTCTTGGCGCTGCGGCCGCGACGGAGCTGATTGAGACGGCCGTGCGATGGGCGCGCGAGGCCGGCGACCGGGATACCGCCGCTCGCTGGATCGCCGCCTCCGGTTGCGTGACCGCCTGGACGGTGGCGGGGCCCTTCGGCCCGCTCCCCATGCTGCGCTTCGACGAGACCCTCGACCCGGACGGCAGCGGCCCGCTGCAAGCGGCCTACGATCTCGGGCCCGGGAGGGGATTGCAGTCCACCTACCCGGTGCGGGCGCGAGGTTGCGCGACGAACCTCGGCCGCGGGGTCACTCTCACCGGGGTGCTCTACGCCGCGACGGATTTCGCTCTCCCGCGGGAGGAGTCGGTCTCTATCCGCGTGGAGTCCCCGAATCTCTTCGCGGTGCTTCTCGACGGGGTCGCCGTCGCGGGAATCGATCCGCGGCGCTCGGCCATCGGCGCCGTATCTGAGGCCCGCGTGCGGCTCGGTGCGGGCGCACACACGCTGCGCATCAAGGTCGCGAGCACCTATCATTCGCCGCTGCTTATCGCGACCGTCACCGACCTCGCGGGCCACGCCATCGCCACGTTCGCGCCCGCCGAACGCTCCTCCGCGCCGGTGCCGCCGCGGGTTCTACCGGTGCCCGCGTCCCCGGCGGACGACGCATTTCTCCCGACCGTCGGCGTCGGAGCCTTCGATCGATATGTGTTGGCAGAGTTGGCATTTTCGCGCCGACACCCGATCGCGGCGCGCGAACTGCTGCGTACCCTCACCGGTGAGGCCGCTACGCCGACCACGCTCATCGCCTGGGGCTCCGTCGCGCAGGCCGACCCCTTTGTACCTCCGGCGCAGGCCCGCGATCGCGCCCGCGATGCCTTCGAACGTGCTGGTCGGGGCGATTCGCAGGCGTACTTCCCAGCGCTGGCCCTCGCGCGCATGGCCGCCGAAGACGAGCGCGGCGACGAGGCGCTCGCCCTCGCTCGCGGCGCAGCGCAGCGCTTTCCCGAGAACCCCGAGGTGCTCTCGGACCTCGCGACCCGCCTCATGGATCGCAACTGGGACGGCGAGGCCCGCGCTTTACTCGACCGGGTAAGATCGCGGCTGCCGGGCTCGTGCTGGTCGTCGCGGATGCTCCTGTCGCTGGCGCAGCGGCACGGTGACGGCGTCGCGGAGTCGGCGATGGCGGAGGAGATTCGACGTTGCGATGCGCTGTCGGACGCGCCGGCCTCGGTGGCGCTGCGGATGCGTCGGTTCGACCTGGCCGGGCACGAGTACGATCGGCTCCTGGCGGACGATCCGGAGGGCCGCGGACTGAGGCGCGCGCGGGTGGAGCTTCTGCGATCGAGCGGTCGGCACGAGGAGGCGCGGGTGGCTGCGCGGGCGTTGCTCGCGGAGATGCCGGAGGACGACACGCTGCGGGCCGACCTGGCGGACCTGGAGTTGGCCGCGGGCCGACCGGCGGACGCGCGGGCGACGCTCGATCGCGACCTTGCGCATCGGCCGGCGGAGCTCGCCTCGCTCTACCGGATTCGTGCGTTTCTCGCGGGCCGGGAGGACCTCCAACCGTGGCGCCAGGACGGGCGCCAGGTGCTGCGCGACTTCGAGGCCTCCGGGCACACGTACGAGAGTGCGGCGGTGCTGGTGCTCGATTACACCGTGCGTCGGAGCTACCCCGACGGATCGGCCCTGGAGCTCACGCACAACGTGGTGCGGGTGCAGACGCAGGAGGGGGCCGACGCGTTTGGGGAGTTTCAGTTGCCCGAGGGGGCCACGCTCTGGCGCATTCGCACCCTGAAGTCCGACGGGCGCGTGCTGGAACCCGAGGAGATCGCCGGCAAGGAGTCGCTCTCGCTGCCCGATCTGCGCCCCGGGGACGCGCTCGAATTCGAGTACGTCCGGGTGCTCCCGCCCTCGGATGCAGCGCCCGGTGGGTTCTCCTCCGACCGATTCTATTTCCGTGGGTTCGAGGTGCCGTACGACCGCTCAGAGTACGTCGCGGTGGTGCCGCGCGAGATGGCGCTGACCATCGATCCGCGCGGCCCCGCGCCGCCGTTGTCGCACATCGAGAGTGGAGGTCTGATCGAGTACCGCTGGATGGTTCGGCAGAGCGATCGGATGACCCCGGAACCCCGGTCGGTGATGACGCGGGAGTTCATTCCGAGCGTTGCTGCGGGCTTCGGCGCCACCTGGGAGCGCTTCGTTGACGCCTTGCGCTCGCGCCTCATCGAGCAAGACCCGGCAGACCCCGAGGCGCTCGCTCTCGCTCGGCAGATCACCCGCTCTGCCCGCACCCCGAGCCAGCGCCTGCGGCTGCTGCATCACTGGGTTCTCGACAACATCCAGCAGGAGGGGGCCGGGACGCCGTTCGAGGTCGCGCCGCGCATGCTGGCCGCGCGCTCGGGCCATCGGACGCGCGTGCTCTGCTATCTGCTCAAGCAGGTCGATGTTCCGTGCGAGATCGCGCTGGTGCGGCAGGCAAGCGGCGACGCCACACAGTCGGACCTCGCGGACGACGAGACGTTTCAATCGCTGCTGCTCCGAGTGCGCACCGAGGCCGGCGAGCAGTGGGTCACCGCGGCGGACGCCAACGCGCCGACGCTCTACGTGCCTCCGGCCACCGCGGGTGGCGAAGCGCTGATGCTGGTCGCCGGGGCGCCGCGCTCGCGAGTGTCGCCGCTCGACCTCGCCGCTCATGGTCGGCAGTTGACGGTCAACCTCGCGCTCGCGGCCGATGGCTCTGGGCGCGCCACGGTGCTCGAGCGCCTGCGTGGCTACGCCGCGACGGGCGCACGCGCGGCGATGCGGCGCCTCGATGCCGCCAACCGCGACCGGCAATTCGAAGCGTACGTGGGCGCCATGGTCAGCGGCGCGACGCTCGAGTCACTCGTCGTAGAGGGCACCCAGGACGTCGAAGCGGACATGGTGTTTCGGTACACCTTTCGCGCGGCAGGAATCGCGCGGCGCGACGGTGACCGCCTGCGCTTCGATGGCATGTTTCGCGCGGAGGTGGGGCGCGCCTACGCCGAGCTACCAGCGCGACAGTTTCCTCAGTGGAACGGCGATCCCGTGAACGCCTCGCTCTCTCTGACCGTGCGCCTGCCCGACGGGGCGACGGTGGGTTCGCTCCCCACGGATGCCGCCGAGGAGTCCGTCGGTGGCGTGCGCTGGTCACTGCGCTGGCGCGCAGAGCCCGGTGGCTTCTCCCTCGATCGCCGCGTCGCAGTGCCCACGGGTCGCGTGGTGCCGGGCGACTACCCCGCCTTCGCCTCCGCGCTGCGGGCGCTCGACACCGCGGACACCCGCGAGGTCGCGATCACCCTCCGTCGCTGACGGCGTCTCGACCCCGCATCGTCCCGAATCAAAGCAATACGTCTACGGTTCGCCATCGATCTGCACATCGCCGAAGGGCGTCTGCTCGATCAACTGGAGCGCGCGAAATCGGTAGATCGTCACCTCTGGTCGCAAATAGCCTGGAGCCGGCACCGCCCGATCGCGCGCGAGGGTACTCAGCGCGGCCACAGGGTCCTGCGTCGGGGTGCCCGGGAGTGTCGGCAGGACGTACTCCCAGTTTGCCGTTCGTTCGAAGCCCACGGACCACGAGGGACCGGGCGCAGCGCGCCGCAGAAACCCCGCTGTCCGCGCGCCGAGCACGCCCTTGTCATGGAAGAGCGACACGCTGATGCGCCGGGTCAACAGAGCATCGCGGAGTCGGCCGTAGCGGTCCTGCAGGGGTGAACTCCAGCGGTTGATGATCGCGAAGCTGCCGTCGAGGAGCGCGCGCGCCACGGAGCCGCCGCGGGTCGAGCGCCAGAGCAGCGGCGAGTCGCCGTCGCGAATCACGATGCCGACCTCCACGGAGCGCGCACGGCGCAGGGATTCCGGAAAGATCCGCTCGGAGGGGGAGGCCGCGCCGGAGAGCACGAGGCGGGCGACGGACACGAGGCGTCGGGCGTCTTCGGGGCTCATCTCGATCGGTTCGTCGCGCTCGTACAGCGCCATCGTTTCGTCGAGAAACACCGCGCTGAGCCCGCCCACCGGGCGCAGCGAGGCGAGGCGAGCGGCGACGCTCCCGGGCGCTCCAGACGCGCGCAGCGAGCCATCGACGCGCACGAGCAGGCCATCGAGGTGGGCGCGCTGAAGCACGGCTCCGACCGCGGCGCCGTCGGCGCTCCGTAGCGCCGCTGCGAGCCCGGGCACGCGGTCTACGGCGAGCAGGGACGACTCGACCGCGGGCATGCCCAGCGGGACATCGCCCAGCACAGCAACGGTCCCACGGTCGCGTAGTTGTTCGACGATCCGATCGTACTGGCGCGACCACGGTGCGCGAATGATTCCCCCGCGCCAGGCCGCTCCGAGAGCGACGACGAGCAGCGATGCGATCGCCGCGAAGATCCAGAGAGCCTTGCGCATGGGCGGCGCACCCTAGCGCCAAGCTCGGAGGTTCACCATCGACGGCGTTGCGCTGGCGCGGTCGGTTGGGAGTATCCTCCGCGCCCATTCCGACCCGACGCCGTTGTGACGTCCTCGAAAGGAGCACTGCACCGTGATCATTGGAGTTCCGAAGGAGATCAAGACTCGCGAGTACCGCATCGGCATGACGCCTGCGGGCGTTCGCCAACTCGTCGCCCAGGGTCACACCGTCCTGGTCGAGACCCAGGCGGGCGAAGGCTCGGGCCTGCGTGACGAGGCGTACATCCAGGCCGGCGCCACCATCGCGCAGTCCGCGAGCGAGGTGTGGCACCGCGCCGACATGGTCATGAAGGTGAAGGAGCCGTTGCCCGCGGAGTTTGAATACTTCCGCCCGGGTCTGGTGATCTACACGTACCTGCACCTCGCTGCCGAGTCGGTGCTCACGCGCAAGCTCATCGAGAAGAAGGTTCGCGCGGTCGCCTACGAGACCATCCAGCTTCCGGACGGTTCGCTGCCGTTGCTTCGCCCGATGAGCGAGGTCGCGGGCCGCATGGCCGTGCAGGCCGGCGCTACGTCGTTGGAGAAGTGGCGCGGCGGCAAGGGCGTGCTCCTCGGCGGCGTCCCCGGGACGCGTCGCGGGCGCGTCGCCATTCTCGGCGGCGGCGTGGTCGGCCGAAACGCCGCCAAGATCGCCATCGGCATGGGCGCGCAGGTCACGGTTCTCGACGTGAAGTCCGAGACCATGGACTACCTCGAAGACATCTTCGGCGGAAACATCGAGACGCTCTACTCCAACCCCGCCAACCTCGAGGAGGCCGTCACCCGCGCCGACCTCGTCATCGGCGCAGTGCTCGTTCCCGGCGCAGTCGCACCGCGCCTCGTCGATCGCTCGCTCGTCGCCAAGATGGAGAAGGGCTCCGTCATCGTTGACGTGGCCATCGACCAGGGCGGCTGCATCGAGACCGTGCGCCCCACCAGCCACGACAACCCCACGTACGAAGTCGATGGGGTGATCCACTACTGCGTGCCCAACATGCCTGGCGCCGTGGCACACACTTCGACGTTTGCGCTCACCAACACCACCATGCGGTACGCCCTCGCCATCGCTCAGCACGGCCTGGTCGAGGCCGCGAAGCGCGATCCGGCTCTGGCCCTCGGCATCAACTGCTTCGACGGTGCCTGCACCTACGAGGCGGTCGCACAGGCCCACGGAATCGAGACCGTCCGGCTCGCGTCGGTGCTCGGCTGACCGCAGCCCCTCGTCCGCTTCTCTGCTAGCTTCCGCGGCCCGCATGGCCGTCGAAGTCACCCCCGATCGCATCCGCCATACCGCAGAACTCGCGCGCCTCTCGCTGCGGGAAGACGAGATCGCGCCCTTCGCCGCGCAGCTTCAGGACATCCTCGGATACATCGCGGAACTCCAGCACTACGACACCGTCGGGGTACCGCCCACGACGCACGTGATCGATCTCGCACTGCCGCTTCGAGTGGACGTTCCTGCGGCAGGAATCGCTCGGGATGTGTTGCTCGCGCAGGCGCCGCGCAGTGAGCTTGGGGCGTTCGTGGTTCCGCAGTTTGTGGCGGAGTGAGCCGATGGCCGCCCTGACCTCCGTCGAAGCGGTGACGACCCCGCGGCGCATCGCGGCCGGGGAGTTCACCGCGACCGCGCTGTGCCGGGCCTTCCTCGATCGCACCGCGGCGAACGACCCTGGCATCGGGGCCTTCCTCACGGTGGACGCTGAAGGGGCGCTGGCCGCGGCTGCGAGCATCGACGCGAGGGTCGCGCGGGGGGAGTCCCTCGATGCGCTCCCGCTCGCAGGGGTGGTCGTTGCGGTGAAGGACAACCTCGCGACGCGCGGGCTTCGCACCACCTGCGCGAGCAAAATGCTCGCAGATTACATACCTCCGTATGACGCCCACGTGGTTGGACGGCTGCGCGCTGCCGGGGCGGTCATCATTGGCAAGACCAACCTCGACGAGTTCGCCATGGGTTCATCCACGGAAAACTCAGCATTCTTCAGTACTTGCAACCCATGGGACCGCACCCGCACGCCTGGCGGATCATCCGGTGGCAGCGCCGCCGCCGTCGCCGCGCGCTTCTGCCAGGTCGCGCTCGGCAGCGACACGGGTGGTTCCGTGCGGCAGCCCGCGGCGCTCACCGGGGTGGTCGGGTTCAAGCCCACCTATGGGCGCGTCTCCAGGTACGGCCTGGTTGCATTCGCGTCGTCGCTCGACGTGGTCGCGCAGTTCGGCGCCACGGTCGCGGACGCCGCGCTGCTCTTCGAGGCCGTCGCAGGCGCCGACCCGCGGGATGCCACCTGCGTCGAGCGCCCGGTCGAGCGCCCGGACTTCACGCGCGGGGTCGCGGGCCTTCGCGGGCTGCGCGTGGGCATACCGCGGGAGTACTTCCGCGACGGCCTCGATGCTGACGTCCGGGAGGGCGTCCGCGCGGCGCTCGATGCGCTCGCTCGGGAAGGGGCCAGCCTCGTCGATCTCTCGATGCCCCACACCGCCGCAGCGATTGCGACCTACTACGTTCTCGCGCCCGCGGAGGCGTCGTCCAACCTCGCGCGCTTCGACGGCGTGCGCTTCGGTCGGCGCGTCGAGGCCGCGGAGCTGCTCGGGATGTACGGCGCCACCCGCGAGCGAGGCTTCGGAGCGGAGGTGAAGCAGCGAATCCTGCTGGGCACTTTCGCGCTCTCGGCGGGCTACTCCGACGCGATTTACGGTAAGGCGCAGCGCGTACGCACGCTGATCGCGCGGGACTTTACCGAGGCCTTCGCGCAGGTAGACGTGATCGCGACGCCGACCTCGCCGACGGTGGCGTTCAAGCTGGGTGCGCGCACGACAGACCCGCTGGCGATGTACCTCGCGGACGCGTGCACGCTGCCGCCGTCGCTGGCGGGCGTGCCCGCGATCTCCGTCCCGACGGGGCTCGGTCGGTCTGGCTTGCCGGTGGGAATTCAGCTTGTGGGGCCGGTATTTTCCGAGGTGCGGCTGCTCGCGGTCGCGCACGGTGTCGAGTCATTGTTGGGTCGCGTGGGAGCGCCGTAGTCATGATCAACTTCATCGAAGAGCTGCGCTTGCGCGGCTTGCTGCAGTCCATTTCCGACGAGGCTGGCCTCGTCGAGGCGCTCGGTGCCGGACCGGTCACCGGGTACATCGGGTTCGACCCGACGGCGGCGAGTCTGCATGTGGGCAGCTTGTTTCAGATTCTTTTATTGCGGCGGTTGCAGGTGGCGGGGCACCGGCCGATCGCTCTGGTCGGCGGCGGAACCGGCCTCATCGGCGATCCGAGCGGCAAGTCCGACGAGCGCTCCATGTTGTCCGCCGATCGCCTGGCGGAGAACCTCTCGGGCATCCGCGGTCAGCTCGGGAAGTACCTCGACTTCGAGGGAACCGGCGGCGCGGTGCTCATCGACAACGCCGAGTGGCTCGGCGCCATCGGTCTGCTGGAGTTTCTGCGCGACATCGGCAAGCACTTCTCGGTCAACGCGATGGTGCAGCGCGACTCTGTACGCAATCGGCTCGAGCAGCGCGAGCACGGCATCTCGTACACGGAGTTCAGTTACATGCTGCTTCAGTCGTACGACTTCCTCGCCCTGCACGACCGCTTCGGATGCCGCCTGCAACTCGGTGGCAGCGACCAGTGGGGCAACATCGTCTCCGGGGTCGATCTCGTGCGTCGGCTTCGTGGCGTCGAGGTGTTCGGGCTCACCACTCCGTTGCTCACGCGCAGCGACGGCAAGAAGTTTGGCAAGAGCGAGGCGGGCAACGTCTGGCTCGACCCCGCGCTCACCTCGCCATACGAGTTCTACCAATTCTGGCTCAACACGGCGGACGACGACGTGGCGCGCTACCTCCTCGCGCTCACCCTCGAGCCCGCCGAGGTCATCGCCGCTACGGTTGCGGCACACCAGACCGATCCTGCGAAGCGTTCCGCTCAGCGGATGCTCGCTGCTGCCGTGACGCGCTTCGTTCACGGCGACGACGCTCTCGCGAGCGCGCAGCGCACCACCGAACTTCTCTTTCAGGGCGGCGACCTGCGCGCCCTTGGGCCCGACGAACTCTCGGCGGCCTTCAAGACGGCCCCCAGTCATGCGATTCCCCGGTCGGTACTGGGCACCGCGGATGCAGGCTTCGTGAAGGTGCTCGCCGATGCCGGGCTCTTCAAATCGCGCTCCGAGGCGCGCAATTTCGTTGGGCAGGGCGGGGCGTCGATCAACGGCGTGGCGGTCGCCGACGTGCAGCGCCTCCTCAGCACCGAAGACCTCCTCTCCGGTGGATTCATCGCGCTCCGCAAGGGACGCAAGAGCTGGCACGTCGTGCGCGTCACCGACGGCTGATGCATCGAAGCCGATGACTCGGCTAGAGTCTCCGCATGCTTACCCGGCGGATGTTGGCGGTGTTTCTCGGCGCAGGTCTCGGCCTGGGGTGCTCCTTCCCCACAAGTGATTTCCGCGGTCCGGATGCGACCGTCGATGTCGGCCTCGGTGGTCCCGCCGACCGGCCACCCGCGTTCGACCTCGCGCCCGACCGCGCCGCCCTCGATGCATCCCCGATCGCCGACGGATCTTCAACGTGCAACGCCGACGTCGCTTGCGCCGCGGGTTCGGCCTGCTGCGCGGGCGTTTGCGTTTCGGTGCAGGCCGACGATCGCAACTGCGGAGCGTGTGGCAACGCCTGCGGGCTCGGCCGCACCTGCTGCAACGGCAGCTGCACCGACGTGGCGCGCGATGCCTTCAACTGCGGCGCGTGCGGCGGCGTCTGCGACTTCGCCAACGGCGAGGCGCGCTGCCTCGCTGGGCAATGCGCGGGCGGTCCATGCACCCCGGGCTTCGGGGACTGCGACCGCGATGCGGCCAACGGCTGTGAGTCCAACCTCGCGGAGTCGCCGATGCACTGCGCGATGTGCGGCCGGGCCTGCGTGGCGGGTGCCAACGCTACGGCGCGGTGCGAGTCGATGGCCTGTCGCTCGGCCTGCGATCCTGGCGCGGGCGACTGCGATGGCGATGCGACCAACGGCTGCGAAGCGTCGCTCTCGACCTCCCCCACGAACTGCGGCGCTTGCGGTCGCGCGTGCCCCGGTGGGCCCAACGCGACGGGCGCGTGTGGGGCCGCAACCTGTCGGCTCGACTGCGCCGCCGGATTCTCGGACTGCGATGGCAGCGCCGCCAACGGCTGCGAGGTGGACACCCGCGCGTCGATCGCAAACTGCGGCGCGTGCGGCGCGGCGTGCGCGCGCTTCAACGCCGTGGCGGCCTGCTCGGCAGGGGCTTGCGCGATCGCAAACTGCAATGTGGGCGCAGGCAATTGCGATTCTAATGCCCTCAACGGGTGCGAAACCAACACCCGTCTCGACTCGGCCAACTGCGGTGCGTGTGGTCGCGCGTGCGTCGGCGCGCAGGTGTGTTCTGACGGCTCTTGTCAGGCGACGTGCGCGGCGGGCGCGACGCTATGCGCGGGCGCGTGCGTAGACACCGCGAGCAACCCGGCCCACTGCGGAGGCTGCGGTCGCGCCTGTGCGTTGGCCAACGCAACGGCGGGCTGTGTCGCGAGCGCGTGCACCGTCGCGGTTTGTCGCGCGGGCTTCGGCGACTGCGACGGAAGCGCGATCAACGGGTGCGAGGTCAACACCACCGGCGACGCGCGCAACTGCGGCGCGTGCGGGGAGGTCTGCAACTCCACCAACGGGACGTCGTCGTGCGTGGCCGGGCGGTGTCGCATCGCGTGCGGAGCGGGATTCGCGGACTGCAACGCTGATCCTGATGACGGGTGCGAGACCAACATCGGCACGAGCCTCGGGAATTGCGGCGCTTGCGAGCGTGCCTGCGCGGTCGCCAACGGCACGGCTGTCTGCACCGCAGGGACATGTGGCGTAGGGGTCTGCAACCGCGACGCGGCCAACTGCGATGCGAGTGCGGCCAACGGGTGTGAGGTGAACACGAGCCGCGACGCAGCCAACTGCGGTGCGTGTCGGGTGGCGTGCCCGCGGGGACAGTTCTGCTCGGCCTCGCGTTGCCAACTCTCCTGCGGTGTCGGGCTGACGGCGTGCGGTGGGGCGTGCGTCAACCTCGCGTTCGACGAGACCAACTGTGGCTCTTGCGGTCGGCGCTGCGTGACTGGCCTCACGTGCCTGGGCGGAGCGTGCGTCTTCCCACCGCCCGTCAACGACCTGTGCGCCAGTGCGACCGATCTCAACCTCGTGGCAGCGTCGCGCGTCACGGTCGCGGGCACGCTGCTTGGGGCATCGCGGCAGGTGTCACCACCGTGCGGCGCTCTGGGGACGGCGGAGGTCTTTTATCGCCTGACGCTCACCCGTCGGGAGTTTGTCTACGCCGACACGTTTGGATCGTTTTCGGACACGAAGCTCTACTTCCTGAGTAACTGCACGACGCCTTCATTGGCGCAGACCGTTGGCGACTCGGTCTGTGACGACGACCGCGGTCTTGCGTGCTCCAGCGGCGGAACCGGCGCGCAGGTCTACACGGTGCTCCCCGCCGGGACGTACTTCCTCGCGGTTGGCCTTCAGTCGGGGCTTGGCGGCACGTTTGCGCTGCATGTCGAACACCTTCCGGTGGGCGTCGGGCGGGTTTCGCCGCTCGCGCGTGGCGTCAGCGCCCTGAGCGGCGTGACGTCTGGGACGAGCGGCTACAGCGGTTCGGGCTGCGGCGGTAGCGGTCCCGAGGCGGCGTTTTGGTGGGTGTCGTGCCCGGAGACGGTGGCCGGGGCGTTCACGGCATCGACGTGTCTCGGCACGACCTTCGACCCGGTGCTCAATCTCCTCCACGGAACCGGCACTGGACAGGTATGTAGTTCTACTGCGCTGGGCGGATTCTGCTCGGTCAACAGCGCCTCGATCGCTCAAACCGTCGCGGCGGGTGCAGGGCTCCATGCATTGGTCATCGATGGCTTCGGCGGAACTTTCGGTGGCTATAACGTCAGCGCCAACCGGCCGTGAGGAGAGGGTTCGGGTGCTAGTGACCCGTGTTCCGGTGCTGGTGGTGGGCGCCGGCGTGGCGGGCCTGAGCGCTGCGGTGTGGCTCGCGCGGCATGGTCATTCGGTGACGGTGCGCGAGTCTTCGGCGACGCCGGGCGGGATGCTCGAGCCCGTGGCGTTCGAGGAGGGTGCGTTCGATCGCGGGTCGCACCGGATTCACGGCGATGCGTTGGCGTTTCTGCGTGATCGCCTCCCGGTCGACGGGTGGGTCGAGCGACCGCGTCGAGGGGTATTGGTTCTTGCCGGGCGGCAGGCGGGCTATCCGTTGAATCCATGGAGTTTCGCGCGCGCACTCGGCCCCCGGACGACGCTGCACATGGCGTTGGGTTGGCTGCTCCGGCCGCGACGCTGGACTCGCTTCCAGAGTTGGGAGCGCGACCGTCGAGTCGATGCTACGGAGCGCGACGAGGGCTATGAGCACTTCGTGTTGTCGCGAGTGGGTCGGGCTGCGTACGAGTCATTCTATCGGCCCTATGTGACGAAGGTGTGGGGAGTGGATCCGGCGGAGTTGTCAGTTTCTGTGGCCCGCCAGCGGTTCTCCTCGTCTTCGCCATTGTCGAGAGTGCTCGCTGCGCGCAAGGATGAGTCATTCTGGTATCCATTGCACGGAATGGCGAGTTTGATTTCCGGTCTCTTGAAGGAGGCTTTTCAGCTGGGCGTGACCGTGGAGACCTCCGCGGGTGTCAGTGAGGCCGAACTCGGCGCGTGGCCCGCGGTGTTGCACACCGGTCCACTGGAGGAGGTCTCGGGTACGGCGGCATTGTCCCGTCGGGGTTTGTATCTCCTGCACCTGCGCTTCTCAGGCGCGCCGACGGACGATGTCGATACCTGGTATGTGCCGGGCGAGGAGTCGTGGTTTGGGCGGGTATCGGTGCCCGCGGCGTTTACCGGAGATCGTATTGATCGCGCTTCGACGGTGTTGGCGGTAGAGATTCCGGAGGGCCGTTGGGGGGAGGGGCGAGACTTCCTTGCGTTGTTACCGGTAGTGCAAAAGCAACTGCACTCGGCGGGCATCTTGAGGCGCGATACGACGGTATTGGCAGCGAAGCAGACGTTTGTGCGCGGTGTTTATCCAGAGTTTCGGCGGGGCTGGGTGGCGTCGTGGCGCTCGGCGATGGCCGCGGTGTCGGCTCGAGGAAACGTGTTCATGGCCGGGCGGCAGGGGCTGTTTCTGCACTGCAACATTGATCATGCGGTGGCGACGGCCCTGGCGGCGGCGGAGCACATTTCCGAGGGTGTTTCGGTCGAGCGCTGGGCCCAGGAGGCGAGACAATGGCTCGACGTCAAGGTGCGCGACTGATCAAACGCGTAGGAGCGTAGAAAGTCGCGTTGACGGCGTCGCGCTGGGGGCGATACGGTGCGTCGCGATGGAATACCGTCGAGGGTTTGGGTTGCGTTCGTGGGCCATGGTGCTGCTTCTGGCGGCGTCGGCGATGGGTGCGGGTTGCAGCAGCGCACCCCCGGCCGCGGGAGCGGATTCGGGGGGTGCGGACGTTGGCAATACCGACGGGGCGACGCCGGCGGACACAGGCACTGAGGTGGATACAGGCACTGCGGCGGATACGGGAGTCACCGTGGATACGGGGCTCATCGACGCAGGCGAAGTGACCGACGCGGGGGACAGCGGAACGGTGGCGGACACCGGCGCGACGGACGCGGGGACGCTGACGGACACGGGGGGCGGTGATGGCGGTGCGACGAGGCGTTTGCATGCCGGGGCGTCGCTGGTGTCGGCGGGTTCGCTGATGCGTTCGTCGCAGTTTCAGATGATTTCAACGCTGGGCGGTCGAAGCGTCCAGCAGACGACCTTGCAATCGCCCAACTTTCGGCTGCGTGGCGGCCTGGTGGGCACGATCGGAGCGCGCTGAAGATGACGACCACGATAAACAAGGGACCTGCGATGAAGACCGTGCGGCGTGCGATGGGAGCGTTGGTTCTGGCGGCGATGTGCGCGATGCCCGCGGTGGCGGCGGCGCAGGTTCCGTCCACGATGATTCACCAGGGGAGGCTGCTCGATCGGGCCGGTGCGCCTTCGACGGGGAGCCAGTCGGTGGTCTACCGCATCTACGACAGCGCCACCGGCGGCTCGGCGATCTGGACCGAGACGCTCACAGTGACGTTGGATGACGGATATTTCTCGACGCAGTTGGGGGTGATGATTCCGCTGACTCCGACGGTGTTCGGGGGTCGCACGCGCTTTCTCGGCGTGACCGTGGGCACCGACCCGGAGATGACTCCGCGCGAGCCGATCGGGAGCGTTCCGTACGCGCTGGTGGCGACAAACGTGGTGGGGGACATCACGCCTTCGAGCATCACCGTGGGCGGGACGCAGATCGTCGATTCGACGGGCCGTTGGGTGGGCGCATCGAGCGGTCCTTCGGGTCCGATGGGGCCTGCGGGTCCGCCGGGTTCCCAGGGTCCTGCGGGTCCGCCGGGTTCCCAGGGTCCTGCGGGTCCGCCGGGTTCCCAGGGTGCCCAGGGCCCTGCAGGACCGTCGTCCACCAACATCGGTTGTGAGCGTGGACTGATGATGAGCGGCGTGTGCGTCGTCGGCATCGACAACAGCGCGCCCGGCTCTGACTGGAACCTTGCCGCGAGCACCTGTGCGGGCCTCGGTGGCGACCTGTGCAGCCCGACGCAGTACGCGGTCATCCGCGACGACCAGTTCGAGGCAAGCGGTCGTCAGCTCTTCTACCTCGCGGGCGTCGGACGTCGCGCGGTCTGGGCCTCGAACTTCTCCGACAACGATGGCGGTCGCATCGGTTTGATTCTCCGGAGCGACGACGATCCCCTGAGCAGCAGCGGTTATGGATATGCGTGCTGCGCCAACATCACTCCGCCGGAGTTTCGTTCGAGGGCGACGACTGAGTTGGTTCGGGCGATGGGCTCCAGCGACCAGGGGGTCCAGGTCACTTATCTAAACAGTCGCGAAGAGAGCACTTCGTATTTGGCTGCGAGTGTTTGCGCTTCATTGCGCAGTGATCTCTGCTCGAAGTCCCAGTACGTGACCCTGAATGATGCCGGCCGCTTCTCCGGCGCGACCCGGCGTTTGACGCGGGAATTTTCTGACAACGACGGACCCTTCTTCTTCAACGCGGTCGTCGGCTCGAACACGCCAGACAATCCTGTTCCGGTGAGCGCCTGGGCGTTTGCGTGCTGCGCGTCGCAGCGACCCGTTGATAACTCCTGCCCTTCCACGGGCACGATGATCAACAACGTGTGCGTTCTCGACATCCACACCACCGAGGACAGCAGTTTCCTCGACGCGGCGCGCGCCTGCTCGCGCCTCGGCGCTGACATCTGCAGCAACAGCCAGATGCAAAACATCCGCAACATGGGTCGGCTGCCGGGCATTCGTGCCTGGACCAACAGCGGCGCGGACAACGACGCTAGGCGGGTCGGCGGGCTCCTGCCGACCATGCCGGATGATCCCAACCCGCTGACGGATCGCTTCGGCTACGCCTGCTGCCTCTGATCGCTCACCTTCCTTCGACCTCCCCGCAACCCCGTCCGACGGCCCTCTGCGCGCCATTCGCGCTGAAGGAAACCCATGAACACGCGAGTCTCTACGCTCTGCTCGTTGATCGCTCTGATCGGCTGCGTTCCGGAGATTCGAGTCGTCCACGGGGACGTGCCCGATCGCGGAAGCGACCTCGGGACCTTGCCGGACGCGTCTTCCGACCTGCCGACTTCGGCCGACATTACGGATGCGGCGGTGGACGATCAGATCGAGGTGGGTCTGCCGGACGTATCCGTCATCGACGCTGCAAACCGCGACGCAAGCACACCGATCGAAGAGACGATCGGAGGAGACGTCTCCAGCGACCAAGGCCCCGTGGCCGACGCTCTGGGCTCTGCCGACGCGGTCGCGACGGATCGGTCGTGTGGAGTCTGCGTGGCTGCGAATGCCTCTTCCATCTGTGTAGATGGAGCGTGTCGCATAGGGCTTTGTACCGCCGGATCAGGGGACTGCAATGGCCGCTACGAGGACGGATGTGAAGTCGTACTGAACTCCGCCGAGAACTGTGCAAGTTGCGGCAACGCGTGTGGCCCGTCGGGTCTCTGTGTCGTTGGAAGATGCGTTAGCCAGCGTAGTTGCCCGTTGGCTGGGGAGCGAGGTTGCGGTCTGGTCGGGGTCACTGGAGGCACTTTTCAGATGGGAGCCCTGGGGGCAAGTACCGGCTTGCCTCTGGACGGACGCGTCTCGGTCTCTTCCTTGTTGATTGATTCCCATGAAGTGACCGTCGCGAGATTTCGGCGATTCTGGGTCGCCGGGCACCCCATGCCGACGACCCCGGTACACTATCCGGGCGGCGTCGATCTCCCCGTGGGAATGGTTCGGGAACCCGTCAGCCCAAGGACGAAATCAGTCTGCAATTGGATCCCCGCGGCCGGCACTCGAGAAGCGCACCCGATCAACTGCGTGGATTGGGCGACCGCACAGTCGTTCTGTGTCTGGGATGGTGGGCGGTTGCCTACCGAGGCTGAGTTTGAGTACGTATCGCGCATTCGACCCGTTGCGGGGTATCCATCGCCTCGGCGCTATCCCTGGGGGGACGAGAATCCGATTGAGAGGTCCTCTGCTTCACCTGGCTTTCCACCGTGTGAACTGGCTCAGTTTCAGAGTTGTGTTGGTGACACGGGTGCGTTGACGCGTCTTGTGGGGAGCTTTCCCGACAATGGTGGTGTCTTTGACCTGGCAGGTAACGTCTCTGAGTGGGCTGCCGACTCACCGGACACGTACGGATTTGCCCCATGTTGGGGACCCACGCCGGTCGATCTTCACGATCCACTTTGCACCGTTGTGAGTGGGACGAGATCAGTCCGCGGCGGTGGTTTTCAGGCGGGCGGGGCCGAGCCTCTGCTGGGCGCATCTCGAGATGCGCGCGCAATTACTCCCGCCGAAGATGGGAACGGCCTCCGCTGCGTGCGCTCGCCCTGAGCCCACCTGCGTGGCTTGACACCCCCACTACGGCGCGACTAGCACCCGGTCACGCCCTGTGATCGAGACCCAACAACTCACCCGTCGTTTCGGATCCCGCACCGCTGTCGAGGCGCTCACCTTCTCCATCCCGAAGGGGTCCATCGTCGGATTCCTCGGGCCCAATGGGGCGGGGAAGAGCACCACGCTCAAGATGCTTGCCGGGTTCCTCCCGCCCACGTCCGGAACCGCCCGCATCGGCGGACTCGATGTCGTCACCGACTCGCTCGCAGCCCGACGCCTCATCGGATACATGCCCGAAAGCGTGCCCCTGCACCCGGAAATGCGCGTCCGCGAATACCTCCGCTTTCGCGCAGAGATCAAAGGCATCACCCGACTACGCGACGCCGCCGTCGATCGCGCGCTCGAACTCGCAGACGTCACCGACGTCGCGCCGCGCCTGATCGGTGAGCTTTCCAAGGGATACAAGCAGCGCGTCGGCCTCGCGGACGCCCTCGTCGCCCGGCCCCCGCTGCTCATCCTCGATGAGCCCACGGAGGGCCTCGACCCCAATCAGATACTGCGCTTTCGCGACATGCTCAAACGACTCGGCGCCGAGCACACCATCTTCCTCTCCACGCACATCATGCAAGAAGTCGAAGCCGTCTGTGAACGCGTCGTCATCATTCACCATGGCCGCATCGCCGCCAACGGACCGCTCGAAGAGGTGCGCGCTCAACTCACCGGCGGTGAACGCGACGTCGTCGTGAAGATTCACCCGCGAGCGCTTCACGCCGCGTGGAAGAGCGATCCCGCCGCCGCCGCGCAGGCCCTGATCGACACCGTGGAAGGCCTCTCGCTCCGCACCGCCACCACCGATGGTGACCTCGTCCAGGTCGTCGTTCGTGCGATGGAGAAAGGCGATGCCGTCGAGGCGCTCGTCGCGAAGTGCGTCCACGCCGGACTCGGCGTGCGCGCCGTGTCCCCACAGGCGGGCAGCCTTGAACGGGTATTCCATGCGCTCACGGGCGCTGAGGGGGACGCGTGAGAACAGCCTGGGCGATCTACAAGCGTGAGCTGATTGGCACCTTCTGTTCGCCTCTCGCCTATGTGGTGATGGTGGCGTTTCTCGTCTTCAATGGCGTGGTCTTCTGGTTCTTTATGTCCATGACCGCGGATAATCCCGCGCTCACGGGCTCGCGATCGCCACTCCAGATGTTCTTCGGAAGCACCATTCTTTCGGTGCTCACGCTGCTGGTGTTCAGTCCCGCGACCACCATGCGCACCTTCGCCGAGGAGCGCCGCGCCCGCACCTTCGAAACCCTCTTCACCGCGCCCGTCACCGACCTCGAGGTCGTCGCCGGGAAGTACCTCGGCTCCATGACCTTCTACGCCGCCCTCTGGGCCCCGACGCTGCTCTACGCCCTCGTCGTGAAGCGCTATGGCCCCGTGGACTGGGGCGCGCTCGCGGCCGGCTACGCGGGAATGCTCCTGATCGGGTCGGCCTTCGTCGCCCTCGGAGTGCTCATGTCCGCCGTCGCCCGCTCGCAGGTCGTCGCGTACATGCTCACCTTCATGGCCATTGGCGGAGTGATGTTCGCACTCGGACTCGGGTCGTATGTCTTCCAGGAAGAGTCCACTCGACAGTTTTTCTCCTACGTGAACCTCTGGGAGCACATGGAGCACTTCTCCGTCGGCCTCATCGACTCCCGCGCCCTGGTCTATTACGGCTCCGTTGCGCTCTGCTCCCTGGCGCTCGCGACACGCACCCTCTCCGTCCGAAGGGAGTCGTGATGAGCACACCCGAAGCCACTCCGGTACCCACAGAGAAATCCGCGCCCGACTCCGCGCCGCCCGCCTGGCTCGATCGCCTGATGAACGGCCCCATCTGGGTGCTCCTCGTCGTCGCCCTCTTCAGCCTGGTGAACTACACCGCCTCGCGCCACTACCGCCGCTGGGATTGGACCTCCGCGCAGCGATTCACCCTCTCGCCCCGCTCCGTCGAGATCGTCCGCGCCCTGCGCGAACCCGTCGAACTCTACGTCCTGCTCTCCAGCCGCGATCCGCTCTACTCCGAGACCAACGAACTCGCCGAGCGCTACGCCGCCGCCTCCCCGAAGGTGCACCTCCACCTCATCGACCCCGACCGTCAGCGCGAGCGCCTCATCGCCCTTGCACAGGAGCTTGATCCGCACCTCCTCGACCGCACCGCGGAGGGCCGAACGCTCGCCACCGCGGGGCTCCTCGTGCGCCGCGGCAACCGCCACTGGGAGGTCGAGCGCGAGCAACTCCAGGAGCTTGGACCGCAGACCGAAGGCGGCGAAGAAGGCAACGACGGCTCGCGCCTGCTCAACGCCAAGATCACCGTCGAGCGCCGCATGTCCGAGGCGCTGCTCCAGGTGGATCGCGAGCGCGCCACCACGCTCTGCTTCTCCTCCGGCCACGCCGAGATGCCCCTCGCTTCCGGAGACCGCGCCGCCGCTGGACTCGCGGACGACCTGCGTCACCTCAACTTCGTCGTGCGCGAGGTCGAGGTTCGCGGGCAGACCGGCGTTCCCGCGGACTGCGACGCGCTCGTCATCGCCGGACCGCAACGCGCGTGGGCGCGGGAAGACGGCGACGCGGTCGTGCGCTACCTGCGCAGCGGCGGCAATGTCGCGATGTTTCTCGACCCCGTGGTGCTCGAAGGGCGGGTCGTTCCGACGGGCCTCGAAGACGTCGCGGGCATGGCGGGCATCGGCCTGCCCCCGGCGGTGGTCGTCGAAGCCGAGAGCGATCACCTCCTACCAGACTCGCCACCCGTGCACTTTCGCGCAGACACCTGGAGCGAACACGAGATCACCGGCAACCTCCGCGGAGCCTCGGTGCTCGTCGGCATGGTGCGCCCGCTCGTGAGGGCCGAAGGGTCGGTCACGGCGGCCTCGCTGGTGCTCTCCACTCCGCAGGCGTGGGGCGAGACCGCGATCGGCGAACTGCTGCGGACTTTTGTTCCGTCGAAGGGCCCCGATGACATCCAGGGGCCCGTGACGCTCGCCATGGCGGGGATGATCGGAGACGGTCGCTCGCGCGGCGAAGGCGTGGCCTCCGGGCGCGTCGTCGTCGTGGGCAGCTCGGAGATGGTCGGTGCCGACTACTTCAACATCCGAGTGCGAGCCTCCGTGGCCAACGCCAACCTCGCGGAGTCCGTCATCGGATGGATCACCGCGCGGCGCGAACTCGTGAACATTCCCGCGCGTCCGGTCGATCGTGCGGCGCTCCTCGTGAGCGGGCGCGACCTCACCAAAATCGGGGTCTACGTGATGCTGCTGATTCCCCTGGCCGCGGCGCTCGTGGGGCTCGCGGTATCCCGTGCCAGGAAGAACACCGCGTGAAGCGCTACCGCGGACAGCTCGTGCTCGCACTGATGGTCGCAGGCTTCGCCGGCCACGCGCTCTGGGATCGCTACCGCGCGACCACGGGAGACCTCGAGTCCCGTCGCCGCAACGTGTGGCGCGCGTTTCACCGCGAGCGCGTCGATCGCGTGGAGATCACGCACACCAGCGGCCGCTACGAGCTGGTGCGCCGCGCGCAGAGTTGGAGCGTTCGTTCGGGTACCGTGGTGCGCCCCGCCGACGCCGTGGAGATCGAGCGTGTTCTCTCGGAGATCGAAGGCGCCGAGGCGTCGCGCTCGCTCGGAACACTCGACAACGATGCACGTCGGCGCTTCGGGCTCGATCACGCGCACACCACCGTGGTCGTGCACGAGGGGCCGGAGGTCACGGCGCGCTTTTCCCTCGGCGGTGCCGTCGAGCGCGAGGACAAGGTCTACATCGAGGCCAGCGCGCGCGAGGGCGGACGCGACGAGGCCCGCGCCGGGGTCGTACTGGGGCGCTCCTTCGGGGAGCTGTTTGACCGCATGGCGACGGCGTATCGCGATCGCGCGGTGGCGGACATCGACCCGTCGCGGCTCGATCAGATTACGGTGACGCACGAGGCGCGGCGCATCACCATGGCCCGCACCGGGGGCGTGTGGCGGCTGACCGAGCCAAGCCTCGGACGGGCCTCGCGGGGGGCCGTGGAGGCGATGACTTCACAGCTGCGCGAACTGCGCGCCGAGCGGGTGATCGCCGACGACGCGGATGCCACGGTGCTTCAGCGCTACGGCCTCGAGCCGCCGACGACGCGGGTAGAACTGCGCCGGGGCGCCATCGAGCCGGTGGTGCTTCGGCTGGGAGAGCCGTGCCCCGGGCACGACGGCGAGGTCATCGCCACCCGCGAAGGAACCGGCACCGTGGTGTGCTTCTCGCGGAGCTTCGTGGATGCGCTGCGGGTTCCGCCGGAGGGTTTGCGTGACGACCACGTGTTGGCGGCGCGCACCGACGAGGTCTCGCGGGTGCGGGTGTCCGGCGGCGCTCCTGGCGGGGCCGAGCTTGTGCTCGAGCGCGCGGGGGTCAGCTGGAACGCCACGCCCCGCGGACTGGCCGTAGACCCGGAGGCTCTGGAGTCGTGGCTCACGACCCTGCACGACCTCTCTGCGGCGCAGCGAATCGACGGCGACGCTCGCGCGGCGCACGGCATCGGGCCCGCATCGCGCACGCTGACCGTCGAACGCGAGGGCGTCGATGGCAGTGAGCGCATCGTGATCGGAACCGCGGACGCGACGGGCTTCTACGTGAGCCGCGACGACGAGCCGGTGGTGCTGCGATTTGCGCCTTCCGCGGCGGAGACGCTGGTGGTGGACTCGCTGCGTTTCCGCCCTCGCGCGCTGCTGCACGACACCGAAGAAGACCTCCGCGCGCTGCTCATCGATGTGGGCACGATGCACGAAGAGATCGTTCGGTCCGTGGGTGGGTTTCGGCTGTCGCGGCCGTTGGCGTCGAGCGCCGACCCCGCGCTGGTGACCGACCTCGGACGGCAACTGGCAGCGCTGGAGGTCGAGCGCTGGGTGGGCCTCGCGCGGCTCCCCGAGCACGGTCTCGCGACGCCGCAGGCGAGGGTCGTCGCGCGCTTCGAGGGGCGCGGAGTGCCTACGGACGGCGGCGTCGATGCGTCGGTGGCGCCCGTGCGGACGTACGCGCTGACCATCGGTGCCAGCGCTTCGGGCGGGGGAAACTACGCGGCACTGGATGATGGTCCCGGGGTGTTTGTGATGCCGCGCTCCTTCGTGGAGTTGATCACGCAGTCGCACCTCGATCGCAGCGCGGCGCTCGTCTCTCGCGAGGGGCTCACGCGGCTTGTGCTGCGGTTGAGCGCTCCGGTGCGGACGGTGACGCTCCTGAGGGACGGCGATCGTTGGCGCACGGAGAGCGGTGCGCCCGCGGACGCCGATCGGGTGGACGCGTTGCTCGGAACGATCAGCGCGATGGGTGCGCCGCGGGCCTTCGCCTACGGCCCGCCGGGGCCGGAGATGGGCTTCGCGGTGCCGACGGTGGTGCTCGAGGCGAGCTACAGCGGCGACGCGGGCGCGAGCGCCGTGCGCGTGGTGGTCGGAGCGCGCTACGGCAGCGGCGAGGGCGCGGGGTACTACCTTCGCCGCGACGGGCTCGACGCGACGCTGGCGTGGCCGGAGTCGGTCATCGACGCGCTGCGCGGGTTTAGTCCGTAAGATCGTTGAATCAACGCCCCACTCCTTCCCGTACGGATCCGCTTGGATTGAGCGAGTGCCCATGACGCGAAATCCGTGGGGGGTCCCTGATTCGGCGATATCTGCGGACCTTGCCTCGCTGACGCGAGGTTTGTTTCCCTATCCCCTAAGATCGATACACTTGAACCTATTTATGGTTGGTTTGGGTGGTTTTTTGGAGATTATGGACAAGCTCAGTAATGCACATGTGCTCGCTTCCCACGAATGATTAACAAAGCCCGATACGAGCTGATCCGCGCCAAACACGGAGAGTATGGCAGCTGGGCCGCATGGGCGGATTCTAGCGGAAAACCGAAGTCGAACATGGGCGTATTAAGCCACTTCGATGATCCGGACATTGTTGAGCAGTTGAAGAGCAATGTCGTCATGGTCGCCTTGAATTTCTCGAGGACGATCGCACGCGTTCCTTTCATCAATTTCCACGACGCCAACCCGAGGGCACAGGACTACAAGATCCGTCATGCTTTTAAAGGGACGCCTTTTTGGGGCGCCTACATGACAGACGTAATCAAGCGCCATGTGGACGTCGAGTCATCACAGGTTGTCAGGCACCTGAAAGAGCATCCGGAAGTGGTGGCCAAAAACATGGAAATACTCCGCGAAGAACTCTCCGATCTTGGTGCCGACCGACCTGTCATCCTTGCGTTTGGAGCTGAAAGCCATCGGCTTCTTCAGGTTGGACTCGGTCCCTGCGAATACTCCCATCTGATTAAACTGACTCACTATAGTCATCAGATCGGCCAAGAAGAATTCAAGAAACAGGCCTTCGACAAGCTGGCCTCAATTAAGCAATTTTCTAATCCCTAACAGCGCGTTCGGGCCTCATCATGAGTTGCCTCGGGCGATGAACTTCTTGGTCGAGAAGTAATGGCGCTCTTGAAGTGTGTGCGCTTCGGGATGTGAATCCAGAGATACTGACCTGAGAAGTCGGTCGTGGTGCAACGTGTGCCTGCCTTGCCGCCGAATTCCGACGGTGTTGTGAGCGTTAAAGCCGCTGAACAGGAATTCTTGGACATCCGTCGAAGCTTGCGCGACCTCATCCCGCGCTGCCGCGCAACCCATCATCCCTCTTGGGTGAGAGCGGTCGCGTGACTGCCCATCACGCTCGTCGGGCGCATCGCCAACGCACGTTTGAACGAAGCTCCGGAGTCGGTCATCGACGCGCTGCGCGGGTTTAGCAGGGATCCGGGGAAACGGCGGTCTACCGTCAGACTGCAGGGAAACAAGCGTGAGAAACCGTCGCGTTTCGCGCGGACTGGCACCGACGAGCGGCCAGCAGTCTGAGCCCGCGCCGACGACTGGCACCCTCAGCACATGCCGACG
>CANJUR010000027.1 GCA_947477565.1 Deltaproteobacteria bacterium | reverse complement strand
CGTCTTCGTAATCTTTTCCGACATCCCGCGAGACGATCTCGAGCGCAAACGACGGCGGCCCCACCTCCCACAATTGCCACGACGTCGGAACCGACTCCGGATCCACTTTCGGCAGCACATAAACATCCGGCGCCACGCGCCGTGTCGGATCGCCTTCGACCCAATAAAGAAACTGATCTGCCCCGGTAAACGCCTTCACTTTCTGCGTCTTGAACCACCGTGCGATCAGCGGTCGCAGCGCCTCCGCGATCGCTCGCGGCAGGAAATCCCCTCCCATGTGATCGGTCTCCGGGTAGCACACCGAGTGAACCCGTCGCGCGCTCGACGTCATGACTTCGCACACTGCCACGGCAGCCCCGGTTTCGTCAGTCCGCACCACGTTTACACGTCCATGTTGGGCCCGTTACAGGTCCATGTTGGCGATGGGCGCTCCACCCGAACAAGAGTCCCGGGGTCACGCCACGGTCCTCGGGTCGTTCTCGACGATCGCCCGGGCCCGACGCCCATCTTTTGTCACGGCCGCCCTCCGCCTTCAGCGTGATGCGCTGTCCATCGCAGCATCCCCTCGCGCACCGATCCGGAACGCCGACACATCCCCTACGCCGCCGTCCGTCATCCGATCGCGCACCGTCACGCAGCGCCCCTCGGCCGAGCACGACGCCGCAGCCGCCGCACCGCAGCCGCCGCCCGCACACCGCCCCATCGATGCGCAGTTCAAAACCTGCCATCGCTCGCGCAGGAGTTGCAACCGCGCGTACTCCGTCGTGCCCTGGTTGACGAACACCTCGCACGCGCAACAGAGGGTCTCGCACACGCGAGCCGCGCAGTCGCCGTCAACGCTGCACGCCTGCGCCTCCCGCACCGCCGCCGCGTAGTCCTCGGAGACCGCCTGACATGCCGTGGCGGCGTCCGCAGACCCGCCCGCATCGGACACGCCCGGCAGGTCTCCCAGGGGAATCACATCGATGGAGCGAACCACGTCGGCACGAGCCCACGCGTCCGCCGTCGTCGCGTCGCGCACCTCCTGGATCACCGCATCGCGCGGGTCGAATCGGGGGACGTCCTCCGGCACCGCATCACCCCCGCAACCCGCGAGCGCAAACGCAAGCGCCGCTACGGAGATCCGGCGCACCGTCACGCGACGGTCTTCCCCGCGGAGTCGATGATCTCCACCGCGAAGTCTTCCATCACCGGGTTGGCAAGCAGCTTGTCCGCCGCCTCGCGCAGCAACCGCGGCGCGTCCGTCACCGCGTCGTCGAGTTCAACCTCGATGACCTTCCCCACACGCACCTCTCGCACGCCCTGCAGCCCGAGAGCGTCGAGCCCCCGACGAATCGCCTCGCCCTGCGGATCGAGCACTTCGCGCTTCAGCGTCACCGTCACCCTGGCTCTCATCGTCATCGCTCCCGTTCTACAACCCGACGGCCGCGAGGGCCGCCTCGATACGCGCCTGCGGCGGCCGCAGGTCGGCCACGAAGGTACGTCCCGTGATTCGCTCGTACGCCGCGATGTACCGCCGCGCCGCCTCCATCCGAACCTCGTCGGTCAACGGCGGAATCTTACCATCACCGGTAAAACCCTGCGCCACGAGCCACCGCCGCACGTACTCCTTGTCAAAGCTCTCGGGCTCCTCGCCGCTCGAGTGCCGTTCGGCGTAGCTCTCCGCAAACCAGAACCTCGACGAGTCCGGCGTGTGCACCTCATCGATCACCACGATGCCTCCGCCGCGCGCCGCGGGCAGCCGACCAAACTCGTACTTGGTATCGACCAGGATGAGCCCGTGCCGCGCGCACAACGCCTGCCCCCGCGCGAAGAGAGCGAGCGCCATCTCCGACACCTGGGCCATGTCCGCAGCGGAGATCACCCCGTCGGCGATGAGCTTCGCGGCAGAGACGGAGACGTCGTGGTCACCCTTCGGGGCCTTGGTACTAGGCGTAACAATCGCTAGAGGGAGCGGGTCGTTTTTACGGAGTCCGTCGGGGAGAGCGTGCCCGCAGAAGGTGCGATCGCCGCGACCATACGCCGTCCAGACGGAGGTGCTGGTGACGCCGGTAAGGTACGAGCGAACCACAACCTCGACGGGCAAGGGCACGCACTCCCAGGCGAGCGCCACGTTGGGGTCTGGCGACGCGATGAGGTGGTTTGGCACCACATCGGCGGTCTGCTCAAACCAGAACGCGCTCAGTTGCGAGAGCACCTGACCCTTCAGGGGGATGGTGCCGAGCACGCGATCAAAGGCACTGATTCGGTCGGAGGTGACCAGCACCCGTCGACCATCCGGGAGCGACCAGTTATCGCGGACCTTGCCGCCGTAAAACTTGCCGAGCCGCGGCAGCGAGACCGACTCCAGCGGGTGGTCGAGCGCGGCGCGAATCGTGGCGTCATCGATCATCGGGATGCCTCCACGGCACGGGTGATCACCGCATCGACGTGACGTAGCGCGTGCGTGAGATCGAAGCACGCGTCGAGAGTGGCAGCGGGGAGTCGGGCGCTCACGTCCGCATCTTCGCCCAGCAACGCACGGAAATCCCCTTCGCCCTTCCACGCACGCATCGCGTTGCGCTGGACAAGCACGTAGCCCTCCTGCCGCCCGGTGCCCGCCGCGACCAGCGCCAGAAGCACGGCCTCGCTCGCCCAGAGCCCGCGGGCAAGGTCGAGGTTTTCCCGCATATTCGGGACGTACACCACCAGCCCCTTCACCAGCGTTGTCGCGCGCTCCAACATGAACCCAAGGGTGGTCGTCGCGTCCGGCGCAAGCATGCGCTCGGCGGAGGAGTGCGAGATGTCCCGCTCGTGCCAGAGCGCGGTGTTCTCGAGCGCGGCACCGGCGAAGGCGCGCATCATTCGCGCGAGCCCGCAAAGGTTCTCCGAAAGGATGGGGTTGCGCTTGTGGGGCATCGCGGAGGAGCCCTTCTGCCCGATGGAAAACGCCTCTTCGGCCTCCATCACCTCCGAGCGCTGCCAGTGCCGGACCTGCACCGCAAAGCGCTCAATCGCACCCGCCACCACCGCGAAGGCCGAGAAGTAAGCCGCGTGACGGTCGCGCGGAATCACCTGCGTGGCGACGGTCTCGACGCCGAGACCGAGCGCCGCGAGGGCGCGGGACTCAAAGGCAGGAGAGAGGTGGGCGTACGTTCCGACTGCGCCGGAGAGGCTGCCGACGGCGACCTCGTCACGGGCCGTGCGAAGCCGCACCCGCGAGCGAGTGAGCTCCGCGAGGTGCCCCGCGAGCGCAAGCCCGAAGGTGATCGGCTCGGCGTGAATGCCGTGAGAGCGGCCGATCATCGGGGTGAGCCGGTGTGCCTCGGCCTTCTCGCGCAGCGCCGCGAGCAGCCCATCGAGGCGGTCGAGACACATCGTGGCCGCGTCGCGCAGCAGGATGGCGAAGGACGTGTCGAGCACGTCACTCGAGGTCATCCCCCGGTGGAGCCACCGCGCAGGCTCGCCGGCCAACTCTTCGACGTGCGTGAGAAATGCAATCACGTCGTGCCGGGTGGTGCGCTCGATCTCGTCGATACGCGACGGATCGATCGCGAGCGGGAGCGCCCGGATCTTCGCGGAGGTTCCGGCGGGGACGAGCCCCTCGGTCTCCATCGATGCGCAGGCGGCAAGCTCGACATCGAGCCAGGTTTGATAGCGACGCTCCGGGGACCAGAGCGCGGAAAACTCAGCAGGCGTGTAGCGGGGGATCATCGGCGCGGAGGCTCTTGCCACAGACGGGAGACGAAGGGCAAAGCAGCGTCGGGCTTCGTCGCCAGGGGGCTCGAACTTCGACCGGCAGAAACGCAAAGACCGCGAAGCCCTCTCCCCGATCAAGATTTCGGAGTGCTTGAACATCGTGTCGATTGGCACCCCAGAAGCGACGAGGGCAAACGCCCTCCGCGCATGAAATGAACCTCATCGAAGTCGGGCGGATCGAACCCTCGGATAGCGACGAATTCTGCTTGCGTGCGCGGAGCATCAGACCGCGGGAGAGACATTGCGTTGACACCACCGGGCGCGCGGTGCTGCGATGCCTTCCGCAATCATGAAGCGACCTCCATGGAGGATCATCGGGGACGCCTCCGAACTCGTGCTCTCGACGTGGGGTGAACCTCCCGGGCCCGAAAGCGTGCGCCTCGACGCCCGCAATGCAGAAGCGCAGTTGCGCCAACTGACCGGACCCGCGTGGCGAAGCGGGTTTGCTCACCGGGCGCTGCTGGACGCCGCAGCGTTCGTCACTGCCCACCACGCGATGCGCCTCGGTGTCGCCCTGGGGGACGCACGCAGTGTGGTGATTGCAGCGCTCGCCCGAGGCATTCTTGTGGGCTGGCGAATCGAGCGAGTCAGTCTCGGCGGCGGCGGCGGGACCGGGGCCGACAATGACGACGCACCGGTCGAGCCGATGCTCCGCCAGCGGACCTGGATCGAACTCGAACTCACCGACATGGACGGCAACCCTGTCCCCGGTGAGCCCTACTGGATCAAACTGCCCGACGGCACTGTGCGCGAAGGCGCGCTCGACGAGCACGGCCGCGCGTACTTCGGCGATCTCGATCCTGGGACCGCGGAGATTCGCTGGCCCAGCCGTGACGGCGATGCGACCGAAAACGCTTTGCCGCTGGGACAATCCACCCCGCAGACGAGCAGCACGAGCCCGACGTCAGGACGAAGCGCGGTCGAGCGCACCTGGGTGGAGATCGAACTCCTCGACATGGTCGATCAGCCAGTCCCCCACGAGCGCTACTGGATCAAGCTTCCCAATGGCACCATTCGCGAGGGCGCGCTCGATGCGATGGGCCTTGCGTTCTTCGACGACCTCGACCCCGGGCAGTGCACGATTCGCTGGCTCGGGCGCGACGAAGACGCAGCGGTGCTCGAGCCTGACGCCACGACGCCAGGGGCCAACGATCGCGTCGCCGCGCAGGTGCGGACGCTTACCGACGCGGCGCGGGACGGGGTTCCGTTCTGCGAAGAGTGCGAGCGGGTGCGACTGCAGGCCGAAGCCGCGGCCTGAGTCCGCCACGAGAGAGAGAGCGGAGCGCACGCATGGCTGAAGTCCCCATCGCAGAGTTGATGCAGCGCCTCTGGCCCAGGGGCGACGACGAGGCGACCTACGTTCTCCTCGATGGCGCGCGCAACCCCGACGTTCTCCCGCTGATCGTTGCATCAGCGCTGCCTTCAAAATGCCTCTACATCGGCGATCTCGACCCGGCCCTGGCCCGCGTCGCGCCGTACCTCGTTCACCTGGCGAAGTCCTCGCCCGCGACGACGACTCTCCTCGAGCGCGCGTGGGGCGATTCGTGGGGTGTCTTCCTCCGCGCGACGGTCCCGATGGGGGCGGTGCATCGACACTTCCGTCGCCTGCTACGCGTGCAAGACGAGCAGGGCCGCCGGATGCTGTTTCGCTTCTACGATCCGCGGGTGCTGCGGATGTACCTACCGACGTGCCGACCGGCCGAACTCAACGCGATGTTCGGTCCGGTCGAGATATTTGTGACGGAGGCCGACGAGGCCGGCCGCATCCTGGAATTTCGTAACAATCACGGAGTGTTGGGACAGGGCGAGGTGCGCGTCGAGAAGCGCCTCCACTGGCTCGGGGACTACCTCCGCAAGAGCCGCGATGAAGACGGAGGGAATCCGTAACGGAAGTCATCGGATGAGGGTGCTCTCGAAGACTTCGAGCGCCGGGCCGATGCAGATAAGTGAGCGCTCGGTAGCCACCATGATTTCGCCCGCAGGCGTCACGATCGGCGCAGTGCGAAACACCTCGCCGGGCGCATGAAATAGGGTCGCGGAGCGCCCCTCGGCATCGAACACGCCGAGGGTCTCGCCGGCCGCCACGAGAAGCCATCCGTCGGCGGTGACCATCGCGCGCGGCCGCCCGTGCGGAGGCTCGAATTCCCACAGCCGATCACCCGTCGGGGAGAACGCGACGATGCGGGTGTCGGTCACAACAAACACCCGGTGATCCCGCGCGACCACGGGAGGCACCCGGGTGTCCGCGGCGTCGTCCGGGAGCGGCGCGGAGAACACCCGCTGCCCCTCGGCGTTGAGCATCCACAGTCGCGGTCCCTCGCTCGTCCGCACGACGAGATAGACGCGACCAGCTTCACCCACGGAAAGGGCGCGCGGCACGAAGCTGTCCGTGAGCAGGCGACCCGGAACGAGGTCGAGGCCGACGGTGAGCACGTGATCGCGCCACGCGATGACCACCCCATCGTGGTTGAGCGCGCCGACGACGTCGCCGGAGAACTCCACCGTGAGCGCGCCGAGCGTGTGTGCTGATCGCAGGTTGCCCGCCGGGGACACCTCGAACGGCGGCACGAGATCGATCGCCTGGAGGGCGAAGTGCGTCGCCGGTCGGGGATGTGCCTCGGGGTTGCCCGCGAGTTCTCCACCCAGGACGAACATCCGGTTTTCGCGCGCGGCGACGAAGGGGTAGCTCGCCCCGTCGCCAAGCTGCAGGCCGTACGACCAGAACGCCTCGCCCGTGGAGAGCGGCGCGGACACGAGGTAGCCGTCGCTGTTGACCCAGCGAAACGATCGGTCGCCCGGCGAGATGAGCAGCGGGCTGGAGCCCGAGCGGCCCGCGCGTCGGGCCTTGCCGTCGAGGCCGAAGAGCTGCCAGACCGACGCCTGGACGATGAGCGCCGTGCCGAATTGAAGCAGGCTGTGGGCACGGGTGTCGGCCCGCAGCGGGGTCGCAAATCGTTGGACCCAGGTGACCCCGAGCGGGTCGCCGAGGGCGGCGTCGAGACGGCTGGTCTGCCCGGCATCGCCGAAGGGCTGCCCGGGGCCGTTGGGGGGGAGCGGCGCGGGTGCGAGTTCGAAACGCTCGGAGAGGCTCGCGACCTCGATGCGCTGCGGGGCGACCTCCGTATCGACGGTCGGTTGCATGAAGGCGATGAGAGAGAGCTTCATCCGTGTGCCTCTGTCCTAGAACCCGAGACCGGCGACCGAGGAGTCTTAAGGCCGCAGACTGATCACTTCGAGTTCGTCGAGTGCCAACCCGGACACCAGCGCGCGGATGTCGTCCTCCCCGATCGTTGACGCCTCCTTGTACGCGCCCACCATCGACGGAAATGCCTCGAGCATCATCTCCTCGAAATCTGCCGTGGATTCACCCGTGAGCGTCACGGTGGTGCTGCTCACCCACCGCTCCAGGTGATCGAGAAACACCTTCGAGTGCTTCTCGAGGTCACGCACAAACCACATGAGGGCCATGAACCCGAAGGCGGTGCTGATGCGCTCCTTGAGGGCCTTCGCCGCGGCCACGTCTGCCGGGTCCGTCCCTGGCGCGCTCACCACGGTCTCGACCTCGCGGATGCACGCGGTCAGCGCCGCATCCCGGACCCTTAAGTCCTCGGCCGCCGCGAGGGCCGCGCCGAGTTGCGTGTCGATCGCCGCAAGCGCTGCCTTGCCACCCGCGCTCCAGGTACCGCGCGGGTCGAGCCCGTCCGGCGCCGCCGCGGGGCCCATCAAGGCGCGCAGGGCCACGATGCGAGCGCTGAGTTCGTGCGCCGACTTGCCCTTGTACTCAGTGAGCAGGTTCTTCACGCCATTGAACATGGCACCCGACCTGTGTTCTTCGAAGATTTCATTCTCCCAGGCGGCGACCTCGGGCAGGTCGCCCTCGACGGGCAATGGATCCCACTCGGCCTTCGCGGGCGTGCCCTTCTTGCAGTTGACCGTAAACTGCGGCGCGTGCACCGCGAGGACGTCGGTCACCGTCTTCTCATGCCCCTTGATGGCCTTCGCCTTGTCCTCAACATGGCGGACCCACCAGAGCGCTGTGAGAGT
Organism: Deltaproteobacteria bacterium; assembly: GCA_947477565.1. Taxonomy (GTDB): domain Bacteria; phylum Myxococcota_A; class Polyangia; order Polyangiales; genus SCUS01. Next base: position 47,465 of record CANJUR010000027.1, on the reverse strand, counting down.
CGCTACGGCCTCCGTGGACCGGTCCCAGAGGCCCAACAACTGGGTTCGGAGGAGGCCATCCGACGTCACCGCCAGTTTTTGATGGCAAGCGTTGAGCACCGCTTGCGCAGCGGTGAGGCGATCCTCGACCGCAGAGGACGCGAGGGCTTCAAAATCTGTGAGTTTGGTGTTGATGGATTGGACTTCTGGCGTCGCGATGGTCCAGCCGAGACGGATGTTAAGCGGAGGAGCCGGCTGGGGACCGATGAGCGTGCTCAGTCGAGCACTCTTGCTCGGATGATCCCAGTCGATGGCGTGATAGTTCGCGAGCTTCAGCTCGAAGGCCGTCCAGACGGAGTGGGTACTGTTCTGCGACGTGACCGTGGTCTTCCACTGGTCGACCGTGTCGAGCTCGGTGCTGCCCGAGATGCAGAGTCGCGGAGAGAAGTGCACCAGGCACCGCTTGAACTCCCACTCTTGCTTCGTGCCCTTGCCGTGGATTCCCCCGATGCACCAGGAGTGGTTCAACTTGCGAGGGCCGAAGCGTCGGGCGACGAGCGCCAGCGAGTTCGCGAGGCTCTTCAGGTCGGTGAACTCCGCGCCCCAGGCCCCGACCTTGAGCCGCACCGTCACCATGAGAATCCCGTCGTAAGGATCAGAGCCCAGCGGGTCTTCCTTCCCCGGCAGCGTCTTCACCGCGAACGCGTCGGCACCGGTCGCATACAGGTAGAGGTCCACCTTGCCCCGATTGGCGGTGAGGGGCGCGCGCGGTGCGAGCGCGACGTCGTTCATCGAAGGGTTCAATGGCCAGAATGCGTAGTTCCGCTTCGCCTCGAGCGCGGTCGGATACGGCGGGAGGCAGTATTTGTCATGGGTTCCGCCGAGCTTCACGTTCAACTCGAACTTCAGCACCTGCCGCACCCACTCCGCCGACTGCCAGAAGTACCGATTGTGCAGCTTGTGATTGCCGTTCATCAACGGCGCGTTGTTCTCTTGAAACTCCACCGTGCGGCCGTCGAGTTCGTAGGGATCGCCCGGGAGCGTGGAGTAGAAGCTCGGCTGCCCATACGAGGCCGCGCTCCAGCGCTCGTTGTATTCGTCCGGCAAGGCGCTCTGGTGGCCGTGCTCGTGCGCATTGACGAAGCCACTGTCGTCGCCCGAGTCCTGCGGCGCCGAGTTACCCGTACCGCCCACGCCGCTGATTGCGCGGTTGTCGCGGCCGCCCTCCGTCGAGTCCGTCAACGAGATCTTGTAGTGCGCCTGAGCCTCTGGCGTCCCCTGGAGGACGGTCAACACCTCCACACGGATGGCCTTCGCGGGCTCCTTCGGGAGAAGCTCAGGACGGCCCTGGTCGTTCTTGGCATCGAGTCCATTGAAGCGATTGAGAACGTTGCGCACATACTCCACTTGATAGGTATCGATCGCCATGCCGATCGGCGCGTGCGCCGTCGCGTCGAAGCACAGTTTGTGGAAATACAGGTTGATGGACTGCTCGACCGCCGCGCCGCCCACGGTCTTCACGCCACAACAGCGGACTAGCGCCATGTCGAATCGGCCGATCTCGCCCGTCGATCCCGCATCGAGGTATTTGCCGAAGCGCTCGACGTACTCTTGAGTGTAGTAGGGCTGAATCGAGAAGAATTCCTGGTCAACGCGGGTGGGAAAATGAAGAAAATAGCGACCCGGCGCCGGTGCGCTGCCGGGTATCTCCAACCATCCGGCATCCGTCCACCTGCGGACGGTCGTTGCCTGAATCTGCACCGATGTGTCCACCCAACACACCGCCGCCCGCGCGCCGATCACGTCGTAGTCGGGCTTAGCGGACGCGCTCGCCACGGTGCGCTGGTCGAAGACGTCGAAGAGGTTGCCCTGCGCCGCGATGAGCCGCACCCACTTCGGGCGATCGACGACATAGTTCTCGTGCTCCTCGGGCGCCCCCGCCGCGGGTGTCTTCGTGTACCAGGGGAGCTTCGCCGCGTCGTCGGGTTTGTAGATTCCCTCCTTCGAAGCGTCGCCGAGCGAGTCGTCGAAGGTGTTCGCGAAGATGGCCAGACGATCGCCGTGCGTCCAGGTCCCGAGGCGCTGACCCAACGCGTTGGTCAACACGATGTCATCGAGCGAAAAGACCAACGGCTTCGCCTTCGTCGTCGGCTTGTCCGCGATCTCTTCATACCAGCCAAACTCCCCGGCGGTGTCTGACAACTTCGCGTAGTAATTGCGTGATTGCCACTCTACCGGAAGGTCATAGAACTTGAGCCGCTCGGGGCCGGGCTTCAGTTGTTCTTCCGTGGCCACCACGCGATTGCGCACCGTCGCCGAAGTAGACTCCATGCAGGTGCGGACCGCCGTCGTAAACCGGAGCAGCGTGTCCGTGCTCGGGCGCGCCGCCGCGGTGCCATCCAGGCCTTTCTGCACGATCCACGGCACACACTGGATGATCGCCTCGCCCTCCTTCAGCCACCAGTTGCTCTTCGTGTCTTCGGCGTAGGGATCATCGCGCGCCGGCTTGACGCATTCGCCCGCGATCAAAAGCGGGGCGACGGTCTTCGCAGCATCGCCGTGGTCGCTGTGCCCGTAGTGCCGATCGAAGTACTCAAACTTCAGGTATTGCCAGTGCGGGTCGAGCACCAACTTCACCGGTGCCTCGGGAGTGCCGAGGCTCGCCGCGAGTCCATCCCTGGTCATCTTGAAGTGCGCAGTCTCGGGCACCCACCGACTGTCATCTCCGGTCACGGTCCAGTCGGCCTGGCGCATCGTCCAGGCCTTCGGAAGCTTGAAGAATCGCTTGTCGTAGTTGCCCGCGGCGTCAGGCGTCGGCTCCGCCCCCAGAGTCTGCGCCGCGGCGCCGTCAGGCACCTCGCACAAGACGAAATTGTTGCCGTCCGGCGCCTCGAACCGGAGCTTCAGATCCTTTTGCGCAATGACAAGTGAGGCACCGATCATCTCGATCGCAAGGATGCCATCGGGGCCGATCCTGGCATCGATGGCATGCGATGGGTGCGAGCCGAGCATCGCCTTCACGGGCATGTCGGCGGGAAAAGCTCGCTCGACCCCATCCGGGTCTTTGAAGAGCAGCTGCCCGTAAAACTTCGTAAACGCCCGGACAGTATTTTGATGAGTCGATGTCGGTCCGGTGCTGCCGCCCCTCGCCGCGCTGAGTACCGGGACCGCGGCCCCGGAAGGCAGGCGCACCGTCACCATCGCCGCCGTCAGTGAACGCCCGTCAGCCAGCACCCGCAGCGTGTGCGCCGTGCTGCTCTCGGTGTCGCAATTGCTCACCGCATGCAGAGTGAAGGCCTCCGGCGCATCCGTCGTGCGCTCGGCTCTCACCTGGCATTTCAACTTCTCGACTCGCGTCAGGTCGCCCGGGGCGATCGGTCGCTTCCCAATGAGCGACCACGAACCCGTCGCCTTGCGGGACGCCACCTCGACCTCCACCGTCTCCATTCCGGGGTGCGAGATCGAGAATTTTCCTCCGGTCAGATCGGTCGTAAACCACACATCGACCACCACCGTGGCGAACATCCCGATCGCGAGGGTGGCCCGCTCTTGCCAATCGAACGCGGATTCGACGCTGCTGACCTTTACGTGAACCGTCATGGATTGATCACCTGTCGGGCCGTCGCCGTCGCGTAAATATCGTGATCAACCACCATGGGCCTCGCGCAACGCCGACTGCGTCGAGGGGTCCAGTTCGCCGGTCTCCGAGAGCCCCTGGCTCAGTTGAAAGCTGCGCAGCGCCACCACGAACGCCGGGTTCAACGAACCATCGACGTCGCCGACGTACGTGCCCATCTGCGCGAGCCGCGCCTGCGCGCCGCGCACCGTATCGACCGGGTCGAGGTGCCCGAGGTTGAGCGTGAAGGTCTCCGCCGAGGCCACCAGCAGCAGCGTGCCCCGACGCGCCGTCGGCGAAACAGGCGCCCGCACGGCCCCGTCGGCGTCGGTGGTGCCGGTCGTCTCGACGCCGTCGATGGTGAGCACGTACTCGAGGCCCGAGCGCGGTCGCCCACCCTCGTCGTGCAGACGGAGATTGAGCCGCGCGGGGATGTTCTTCACGCGGAAGGTGTGCCGGGCGCCGGTCGGACGGACGAAGTCCTTGATCGTGCGCTCGGGGATGACCACCTCGTCGCCTGCAAGCAGCACCGTCGGGTCCCGACGGATGTCGCGAATCGGCTTGTTTGCTGGGAGATTCCAGAGGGTCTCCCAAAAGAAACCGTAGCTCTCGGCGATGCTGACAAGGCAGTCGCCCTGCTGAACGCGATGGGTGATGGGCATCGATTCCTCACGTGACGGAAGGAGTGGGCAGGTGTCTGATCACAGCCCAGCGCCGCCCCTCTGGTCAATACGCGTCTGCTCGCCGCAGTGAGTGTCCGCTGAGGTCTCGAAGCAGAAGTTAGGGACGGGGGAGTGGAGGAGAGCGGGACTTTGGGGGCGTCGATGACACCGACGCCCAGACGGCGATCACATATTCGCGATGACGGCGTCGCCAAACTCGGAGCACTTCACCTTCGTGGCGCCCTGCATCTGCCGCGCGAAGTCGTAGGTCACTCGCTTGGAGGCAATGGCGCCGTCCATGCCCTTGATGACCAGATCAGCGGCCTCCTTCCATCCGAGGTGCCGGAGCATCATCTCGCCGGAAAGAATCACTGATCCAGGGTTCACCTGATCGAGGTTGGCGTACTTCGGCGCGGTGCCGTGCGTCGCCTCGAAGATGGCGTGGCCGGTCATGTAGTTGATGTTGCCGCCGGGGGCGATGCCGATGCCGCCGACCTGCGCCGCGAGCGCGTCGGAGAGGTAGTCGCCGTTGAGGTTGAGCGTCGCGATGACGTCGAAGGCCTCCGCGCGGGTGAGCACCTGCTGCAACGTGATGTCCGCGATGGAGTCCTTGATCATCAGCTTGGACTTCCACTTGCCCGCGCCGTGGGTCTCCCAGAGCTTCATCGCTTCATCGACCTCCGCCACGAGACCCGCCTGGAAGTCCGGCTGCCCCATGTCGAAGCCCGGCTCGACCATCTTCGCGTTGTCGAGGTTCGAGAGGCTCGGGTTCGCCTCTTTGTTACCGAAGATCCAGCTCTCGCGCTCGGTCACCACGTCGGCGCGAAACTCCCGCATCGCCAGAGCGTAGCCCCAGTCGCGGAAGGCCCCTTCGGTGAACTTCATGATGTTGCCCTTGTGGACGATGGTCACGCTCTTGCGCTTCTCGTCGAGGGCGTAGCGGATGGCAGCGCGAACGAGCCGCTCGGTGCCATCGCGCGACACCGGCTTGATGCCGATGCCCGAGGTCTCCGGGAAGCGGATCTTCTTCACGCCCATCTCGTTCTGGAGGAAGGCGATGAGCTTCCCGGCGTCCGCGGATTCGGCCTCGTATTCGATGCCCGCGTAGATGTCCTCGCAGTTCTCGCGGAAGATCACCATATCGACCTTCTCCGGCGCCTTCACCGGCGACGGAACGCCCTGGAACCACCGCACCGGGCGGAGGCAGACGTAGAGATCGAGCATCTGGCGAAGCGCCACGTTGAGCGAGCGGATGCCCTTGCCGACCGGCGTGGTCAGCGGGCCCTTGATGCCCACGAGGTAGTCGCGGAAGTCATCGACGGTCTCGTCCGGGAGCCAGCTATTGAAAAGCTTCTTGCTCTTCTCGCCCGCGTAGACCTCGTGCCAGACAATTTTTTTCTTGCCGCCGTAGGCCTTCGCCACCGCCGCATCGAGAACGCGAACGCTGGAACGCCAGATGTCCGGACCCGTGCCGTCGCCCTCGATGAAGGGAAGGATGGGGTGATCCGGGACGTTGAGGTGACCGTCTGCGCCGCGGGTGATGGCCTCGCCCTCGGTGGGCCGTGCAAAGACTCTTGCCATGATTCTTTCGTCTCCGTGCGTGGGATTTTCGTGGCCGCGCGTCTCGCAGCAGTCTCCTGCCAGCGTGTAGGAACGACGCGACCCGGTCGGGCGGCGCGGTGTATAGCCCATCCGCGCGGAGGGCGTCTAACCCTCCCGTCGCCACTCTCTACCGCATCGCCGCCCGGAGCGTCCCGTTGAGCACCGAAGACACAGCACTCGAGCGTCAGACCTGGGCCGCACGCTTCGGCTGGATCACCGGCGGATCAGTCGGACTCGTCGCGGGCTTCGCAATCACCTGGGCGATCGAGACCCGCGCGCTCGCCGGGCGGGGCCGGGCAGGCGTCGAGGTAGCCGCAAAGCTTTCCGGCGTGGTCGTGCCGGTGTGCTTCATCGTTGGGGCCCTCCTCGGCCACGCGTACGGCCTGCGCGGAGGCGAACACCGCTACCGCTACCTCGGCGCGGCGGCCGGTCTCGGGCTCGCCGTGCTGGGCTGGGCGCTGCTCGTCGCGACCCGCTGATCTGCCGCCGTCAGGCCTGCCGAAAGAGCCTGGCGTAGTAGTCGAACATCTCCTGGAAACCCATCTGGGAGAAGAACGTCGAGTAGGCCATCCAGATCGCCAGACCGTTGAGGTCGCTGAACAGCGGTGGCAGAAACTTCGGCGGGCGCACCACCCCGTCTGCCACGCGCGACCAGAGCACCGGCACGTCCTCGTGCGCCACCTTGCCCACAAACAAGAACCTCACCAGTTCGGGCCGCGCCGCACGGATCGCCGACCGGATGAAGTGGTAGTTCGACACGAGTCCCTTCGTGTACGAGATGTCCTTGGTGAAGGGCGAGCCGCCGCCGAGAGTGCCGCCGCGGAAGACCCGCCGCGCGGCGTTGAAGCACTCCTCTTCCTCGTACCCTTCGGTGCGATGCCACTCGAAGATATCCAGGAAATCCGCACCGTCCTCGGCCTTGTCGATGGCGATCACCCGCTCGTTGAGACGACGCGCGCGGCGCGGGTGACTACGGAAGGTCAACACCTCCATCAATACCGCCAGACCCTCCTGCACGGAGGTCGTCCGCGGAGGCCCCTTGGAGAGCCAGCGGGCGACGTGCTGCTGCGCGCCGTTGAGGCTCGTCGCGACGTGCACCCAACCCTCGTGAACCTCCAGGATATCCACGTCCACCTGGCTGAAGCGAGCGCCCCCGCGGATCTTCACGTAGTCCCCGCCGGCCGCGGCGTCGGCGATGATTCCGTCGTCGATTGCCACGTTGACCGCGGACTCACCGAAGTACTTCGTGAAGCGCCCCTGGAGAATATCAACGACCTGAGCGCCTTCGAGGTCGCGCGGGGGTTGCAGCCCAAGGGTGGGCTCGTCGAGGCTGTTAAGCAGGTTGTAGAGGGTGTGCGCGATCTCGCGGACCGTCGTGTGCCCGTCGGGAAACGTGTCCTTCGGCGAGCCGTAGAGCCGTCGTGAATAAGCGTGAAATTCAGGGGTTCCGCGCACCGTCAGCATCGCGCAGACGTCGCGGTACTCAAGGCAGGTCGCACCAAGGATGCGAGCGAGAGCGTCGTCGTCGCCGAGTTCGCGACGAACGGAGTCAGCGAGGTCCTGGAAATCGCGGCCGCGAGCCACCGGGTCGAAGCCCAGCTCCACCCTGCTGTACCAGTCGGCGTCGATGCGCGGCGGCTCCTTGAAGCGCGAGCGCCGGAAGTTGTCCCAGACGTTTCCCTCCCACTTCAAGGCGTTCAGAATTCGGATCGGCCGCTGCGCCTCGGTGACGCGATCGGCGAGGGACGCCACGCGCTCTTTGTAGCTGCGCCAACGCCCCTCCACGAAGGGCATCTCGGGCTCGTTGGCAGCCTCGGCAGTTTGCGCGAGCACCACCGGCTCGGGCTTCGCGGCCCCGCTCGTGGGCTCTTCGTCGCGGTCGCGGCGGCCTTCAGCGCGGATGGACGTCTCTCTCGCGCGGGGCATCAAAAATCACCGTAGGCTGCCCGCCGCGCCGCCACCAAAGAACTCTCCAGTGGGCTCCGCATCACCAGCGCGTCCTCGCCGTCGTCGTAGTACCCGCGCCGCTCTGCGACGATCTCGAAGTCACGCGCTCGGTATAGCGCCTGCGCTGCCGTGTTGCCCCGGCGGACCTCCAGCACGACCGAGCGCGCCCCCTGCGAAAATGCCTGGAAAACCACGTAATCGAGCAGCATCGTGCCCAACCCCTTGCGCTGCCACTCGGGCAGCGTCGCCACGAAGTGCACCTCAAACTCGTCGGCCACCAGCCAGCCGTCGATGAAAGCCACCATGCCCACGGCCTGGAGCTCCGCAACCCAGACGCGAGCCCAGCCCCGCGTGAGCTCTGCCGCGATCAGGTCTTCCGCTTCATCGCGCCCGAAGCATGCGCGCTCGATGGCGGCGATTGCCGGGACGTCGACCATCACGGCGGGTCGCACCCGCGGTCGTTCAGGCATCACCAAACCGACGCACGCGCACGCGGCTCCCGAGCGCCCGCAAGTACTGCCGCAGCGCGCGCGGCAACGCCCGCCGAATCAGCTCGCGACGCACCACCGCACGGCCCTCAGAGAGCGCCACGTCGGTACCGGCGAGCGAGCGAAATCGCTCCTGCTCCAAGGCCACCCGCAGTTCTTCTTCAGTGGGCTCGAGCAGCTCCGGACGCCGGGAGAGCAGGTATCGCTCGGACACCACCCGACGCCGCAGAAGTGCCTCGAACTCCGTCGTCGACGTACCGGTCTCGCGGAGCAGCGCGTCCACCGTCACCGCCGGTGCCATTCGGGCCGCGACCAGCGAGCTTGCTGCGGTGAGTTCGGTCGCTTCGACACCGTCTAGCCCCGCCCGCTGCGCTTCGCGCACCACCACCGTCTCCGCCATGAGCTGCTCAAGAACGGGCAACGAGACCGTGTCGTCTACCGCGATGTGCAGTGCATCGGGCGCCGCGCGCATCGCCAACTCAGTGCGAAGCAGCAGCACGAAATCACTTTGCAGAACGAAGCGCGGCGTCGGATCGGACTCGGGCTCGATGGAGGCGAGGACTGCGTCCAGCGAAGTTTCTCCCGGCGGCGGGCGCGCGCGCACCACCGTGTCGGCGCCCAGGAGCTGCGCGAAGACCACTGCGGTCAGCCACGCGAGCACGGGAGCGCCAAGCATGGGTCAGCCGCCCGCGTCTTCGCGCGGATCGAAGCTCTCCACAGCCGCCATCCGACTGCGATCGCGAAGCCATTCGAGGAACGAGAGCGCGGTGTCCAACTCGCGGGCGGGCACCCCATCGACCGCGTCACGCAAGCGACGCCGCAGGCCCTCGATGCCCATGCGGGCGCGCCGCAAGGTCTCGACGGCTTCATCCTCCGCAGGCGTCTCGGAGGAGGTCTCCGGCGTCGGCGGCGTCCACACCACCCGCGGCACCGCCTCGAGGTCGTGCGAGTCGAGCCAGGCCTCCATGCACGACCGCAGACGCTCAGTGCGAAACTGAAACCATCGTTCGCGATCGGCCGGAAAGGTCAGCAGCACGTCCTTGAAACGACGAAAGGCCCCTTTGCCGTCGATGGACGCGACGAGCCGCGTGCGCAGTTCACCTTCGGACACCGTCGCGATGAAGCGCTCCATCCAGCGGTACTGCTCGCGCGACGAAACCGGATCGACGCGCAGGTAGCTCGCATCGATGGCGATGCGCTGATGCATGGTCGGATCGGCCACGCCATCGACCACGCGAAGCACCTCGCCGGTCGTGCGATGGAGGTACGAGTGCACCTCCGGAGCGTTGTTCTCGAAGGCGTCTTCCAGAGCCTCCCAGGAGATCTCCAAATGGGACTTCTCGCGGGTCGTGTCTTCGTCGCTCATCGCAGTTCAGCCTTGCTCCAGCAGCGCCCTCGCCACGGCGGTCTTCCACCGCAAACGCAGCGCCGCAACCCGCTCATCCGACATTGTCCCCGGAATGAATGTGCGCTCCACCGGCAGCGCGCCCGCGATGTCATCCTTCGAGCCCACCAGCCCAGCCCCCAGCGCCGCGAGCATGCCCGCACCCAGCGCAGTGGTCTCCAACACCCTTGGCCGCACCACCGACGTCCCCGTGACGTCCGCCTGGGTCTGCATCAAGAGGTCGTTGGCCGACGCACCTCCATCGACGCGCATCGACGCGATGGCCGTTCCCGCGTCGGCGCTCATCGCCTCGACCAGATCGGCAATCTCCAGCGCGATGCCCTCCAGAGCTGCCCGCGCGAGGTGCGCCCGCGTCGTGTCGCGCCCGAGGCCCGAGATGAGTCCCCTCGCCCGCGGCGACCAGTATGGAGCACCGAGGCCCGTCAGCGCCGGCACGAACACGACCTCGCCGGCGTCATCGACCTCCCGCGCGAGCGTCTCGATCTCCGCGGATTCACGGATGATTCCGAGCCCGTCACGCAGCCACTGCACCGCGGCGCCAGCGATAAAGGCACTGCCCTCAAGGGCGTACACCACCTCGCCAGGAATGCGCCAACCCACCGTCGTGAGCAGTCGGTGCTTCGACGCGAGCGGCGTCGCGCCGACGTTCATCAGGACAAACGCGCCGGTGCCGTAGGTGCACTTCACGTCACCGACGCGGAAGCAGCCCTGCCCAAACAGCGCAGCCTGCTGGTCGCCCGCGATTCCCGCGATGGGAATCCCGTCGGGAAGCCCAGCCACGCCGCGAGTCACGCCGACCACGCCTGCGCTCGACACCACCTCGGGCAGCAACGCGCGCGGAACATCAAGAGCACCCAGCAGTTGGTCGTCCCACTCGAGCGAGCGCAACGAGAGCAGCAGCGTGCGCGAAGCGTTGGAGACATCCGTGACGTGCGCGCCGCCGGTCAGCTTGTGGACGAGCCAGGTGTCGATGGTGCCGAAAGCCAACTCGCCCCGAAGGGCTTGAGCGCGAGCACCCGGGACGTGGTCGAGCAGCCACGCGATCTTGGTGCCCGAAAAATACGGATCGAGCAGGAGGCCGGCTCGCTCGTAGACCAGAGTCTCGACTCCCCTCGCCCGAAGCGCGTCACACTCGGGCGCCGTGCGACGGTCTTGCCAGACGATGGCGCGGTGCAGCGGACGACCGGTTGCGCGGTTCCAGAGAAGGGTTGTCTCTCGCTGGTTGGTAATGCCGATGGCCCGCACCTCGGCGCCGGAGCGATTGGACTGCACCAGAGCACCCGCGATGGCCTCCAGCACCGTTCGCCAGATTTCCTCGGCGTCGTGTTCGACCTGGCCGGGCCGCGGAAAATGCTGCGGAACTGCCACCGTCGCGCGCCCCAGGACCCGCGCCTCGGTGTCGAGGAGGAGGGCGGTGGTGCCGGTGGTGCCTTGATCGATGGCAAGGATGGTTTCTGCCATGGGGGTTGTGGTGAACGGGTGTATCGGGACGCCGCGATGGTGGCAAGCGGCGATCGCGGCGCCTACACATTGCTGGTGGTAGGCTGCGCGACCATGATGACTCGCGAGGAGTTCGAGAGGGTCGTACGGGCGATGCGGGCAGAGGGTGTCGTTCTGTCGATGCCCAACCTGATGCTACGCACCGAGCTGCCGCGCTACATGATTCAGGAGTGGCTCGACGACATCGATGCACCGAAACCGCCAGAGGCCGCAAAGAAGACCGTCGCGGGCAAAGGGGTCGATGCCATCGGCAGTCTCCGGGAGGGCTTCGACGCACTGAAAGACCGGGTGGTGAAGGACGCTGCGACCCGTGTCGTGCGCGAGAAACTCGGGCTCGACGACGACTCGAGCGCCGACCGGCGAGCGCGGTCTTCGCGCGGCAAGGGGCCCAGGCGCGACCTGCGGTTGGCAGCCCTCTTCGGCCTCCTCGGCGGCCCGATCGGGCTCCTCTACTCAGCGCCGTGGCTCACCGCGGCACTGGCCAGCGCCGTCTACGTCGCGGTGGTCCTTGCGCTGTTTTTCGTTCCGCTCATCGGCACTGCGGCGCTGTTCTACCTTGTTCCGCTGGTGCACCTCGCGTGCGCTGCGCTCGGTCCTGCCTACGCGTGGCGCTTCAACCGCGTCGGCGCCCGCTCCGCGCTACTCCCCGACTGACCCGATCTCCATCGTTGTTTCGATCCATCCGACCCGGCACGCGCCGACACGCACGCGCAGCGTTCCGTGGCCCCGCACGACCTGTTCGACCACCCGGGTACCAAAATTCCCACGGCTCCGCAGAAAGAAGATCGACGCGCCGCCAAACAGTCCTCGCCCCCAGCCATCCAGGTGGCCGATCTCGCGGCGCCCGGGGCCGCCCAGCGCTGCAATGCCCTCACCCGATATCTCTATCGAAAGCGGCTCGTTCCACGGAAGTTTCTTCGCCGAGGGAACCCCAGCAGTCGAGAGGTAGCCCTCGTTCTGTACAGTCACCGTAATCAGGGTGTGATCGCCCCCCAGAGGGGTGCTCTCGACCCGCGCGATGCGCAGCGCCGGCGCCATCGCCGCGACCCGCAAGAACGCCTGGGCCTGCTGCACGCAGATGCCTCCGAGCATGTCGAAGGGAGGGTTCCATATGCCCACGCGCGGATCGATTCCGCCGATCTCAACCTCCCCCAACTGTGGGTGCTCGGACTTCCGCCAGCGGCGAATCACACGCCCGGCGTTCTGCGTTTCGTCCCATCGGGCGAGCGCCAACAGGTCGTCCCGGGTGAGTTGCCCATAGTGATCGACGAATGGCTTCCTGGGAGCGATTCCAAGTTGCTTGAAGAGATCCCATAGCTCGCACACGTAGGCGAGGGTGCCACGCTGGTAGTACCCAAAGGACATGAGGTCACCGTGCAGTGGCTTCTCGGGTTCATAGAGAAACTCGGCAAAGCCCGACACCATTGGATATCCCGTGTGCTCCGTTCCCCATTGGCCCACCTGCCTGTAGATGGCGAGGTCTTCAGGGTCCATTTTCGTATCGGGCAGGTGCCCTGGAGGACGAATAAACACGCCACCAAAGGTGTGAAGGTTCAGCCACGCGAATACTTCCGGGTGTTGAGTGATGTGCTCCACCACAGCACGACACTCGGGCTCACTCGTCGGATACGCCCCCGCGCCCGCCTGCTCGGGCTCCGGCGCCCAGCTCCAGGGGAAGTTGCGATTCAAGTCGGTGTCATTGTCGGAAAGAAAATGTGGCGAAGGCACATGATGCCCATCGAAATTCTCAATGATCCCCTCGGGATAGACCTTGAAGAACGGCCCCATGTCGTCGATCGTGCGAGGCACCAGGAGCCCTGGAAACTCCGGTGCATCGACGTACTCGCCGCCCGGATCGCGCACACGCATCACCTGCGCGAGGCCATCTCCATCGATGTCCCCGGCACGCCAGTGCGCATGCTGTCGATTGGGCCGACGATCGCGTGGATTGGAGCGCACATACCGACCATCGGTAAGCACCGCCTCTGCGCCGTCGGGGCACATCCGCGGCATCACGTGGAAGAGAACCTCCTTCAGGCGCAAGCAAAGCGGCATTGGAAGATTGTGGATACTGCCCTCCAGATGCAATCGGATGATGTCCTCCGCAATCGCGAGGGCCACGCTCGAGCCGCACACCTCCGAGGCGTGCATGTTTCCGTCAATCCACACTGTGGGCCGCACGCGCTCGGGTTCAGGCCCGATCAACAGGACCCAAAGATCGCGTCCATCAAGCGACTTCCCAATGGAGCGCAGAGACACCAGCGCAGGAAACGCTTCCGCCCACGCGTCGATCTGCGCTTCAAGCTCAGCTTGCTTCAGATATCGGCTGCGGAAGCCCCGGGAGACCCCTTCGAGACGCGCGACATGTTCGATAGACGTGAGCATTGAAACCTCAGTTTGGTCTTCTATGGATACCATGTGGCCATTGCAAAGAGCAGCCTTTGCTGCGGGCACTGCCATGTAGAGCGATGGTACAAGCTTCACTCGGCCGTTGGGTGCGAGTCCCACGAAGAAGTCATCGCCAATGCGTATGTTCTCGTATTCACATGAAATTTCGGCTGACCAGGACAGGAGGGGCGACTGCATCCATGCATCGACCGCGTGGCCGAGACCAATGACTCCTCCACGGCCCGGTCGGGACACTCGACTCCGACAGCGTACTCCACCGACGAGTGGCGCAACTTCTCGAAGTCTTCGCCCTCGCGACGTCCCACGCCTGCAGACCCGCCCAGAACCACCTCAGGATGCGACCCGTATCTCTCGAGCGTGTCCGGGACGCTGTACGTAGACCGGCAGAAGATGGAACGCCTTTCCGCTGTGCTCGTTGACAACGCCGACGCTCCCCCGGAAGCATCTACTTCATGAGAGTCCCCCTCGCACTGCGCTGCGCCCTGATCTGCTGGGCATTCGCGGCCATCGCGAGCGCGCAGGTGCGGCAGCCGGACAACACGATCGTACCGCAGCCCTCCAGCGGCGCGCCGTCGCTGCAGGAGTACCTCAATCGTCGGATGGAGGTCGGTCTCGACGTCACCCGCGACGCTGCGGTCACCCCCGAGCGCTTCACCCCAGGCTGCTCGATTCGCTTCACCGTCGTCGCACGCGACTCCGGCTACAACAACACATTCGGTTGGTACAACGTCGTCGCCGGGCGCGCCCCGCTCGCGAGCGACCTCCACGAACTCGTCGGACCGACCGCCCCGGAGGGCTTCACCGCGACGCTCGATTTCCGCTCCAACCCGACGTGGCGAGGCGGCGAAATAGCCTTCTATCTCCGTACCCCGCCGCCGTACGTCTACTACTCTGAGCGCGCCTACCAGCCCGATCGCGACATCTCCATGGGCTTCGTGCACCTACTGATCTACGACTCGCGCGCGACGCCCAACGCCTTCTATTTCGCCTGGGAAGACCTCTTCAACGGCGGAGACAACGACTTCCAGGACCTCCTCATGATCGTCGATAACCTCGTTTGCGCGGGCGGCGGCGACCGCTGCGACACCGGCGAACCAGGCGTCTGCGCGCAGGGGATTCGCCAGTGCCGGAGCGGGACACTCGCGTGCGTGCGCAGCACCGCCCCATCGATGGAGCGATGCGACGGACTGGACAACGACTGCAACGGCGCGGTTGATAACGGTGACGGCCTCTGTCCCGTGCGACAGGTGTGCGAGCGCGGCGTCTGCCTTGAGGTGTGCACCCAGGAACTCGGCTGCGGAAGCGGGTTCGTGTGCTCGGACCGCGGCGCGTGCGTGGACGTTGCGTGCGCCACGGTGACCTGCCCGGCGGGACGAGTCTGCCGGGGCGGGACGTGCCGCGAACCCTGCGAAGGCATCACCTGCCCGACAAACCAGGTCTGCCGCGTGGGCCGTTGCGTTGATCCGTGCGCGAGCCTGACCTGCGAGGGCGACCAGGTGTGCGTCGCAGGGGTGTGCCAGACCCCGTGCCCGTGCCATCGCTGCAGCGCTGGTGAATCGTGCTTCACCGATGGCCGCTGTCGCCCCAGCAACTGCGCCGCAGTGAGTTGTCCAGAAGGGTTTTATTGCGCCAGTGGCGCGTGCCGAGACGCCTGTGCGGGAGCCATCTGTCCCAACGGTGGAGCGTGCGTGCGCGGCGTCTGTCAGGCACCCGTGGCGATGGACGCCGGCGTGCGCCCAGATGCAGGACTCCCCCCGCGCGACAGCGGCTTCACAACGCCGGATGCAGGGATTCCAAGGGATGTTCCGCGCGATCTCGGGGCGCCCGACGTGGAGCTGCTGCTCGTTGACCCGAGCGCCAACTGTGTCTGCAGCGCTCCCGGTGCGACCTCGCGAGGCGGACGAACCAGCGCCCTCGGGGCGCTCGCGCTCACCCTCGCCATCCATCGGGGACGGCGGCGCGCACGTCGGCGTCAGAGCCGATCGCGATGGTGATGGTGGTGATGCCGACGGTGCCGAGCGTGGCCGTGGTGGCGATGCTGATCGGGTGCGATTACCTGTACAGGTAAGATCGCGGCGGGAGCGACGACGACCACGGACGGGGAAGGCACCTCGCCGATCACTTCGTGCGGCGAGGCGACGGCGAGACGGGCGTCGAGGCCGACCTCGCGGGTCACGTTCGCCTCGGCAGAAGCGGCCGTCTGATCGACGATCAGGCCAGCACCGACCATCGCCCCGAGGAGCATGACGGTCACCGTGAGAGCACTCGACGCCTGCGAAAAGGCGCCGCGCCAGCGGGCCGGGCCGGGATGGACGAGATCGCGGAGTCGATCGTTTTCCGCGCGTAGGAGGTCATTTTCGTGCTGGAGGGCCGCCGCAAGCGCAAGGGCGGCGGCGCGGTCATCGCAATAGGCGCGCATAGACCGAAGAGCGTACACCGGCCCTCCGCGGAGAAGTCCAGACGCGACGCGGGAAGTGCCCCACGTCCGTCAGTCGGCAATCGGCGCGGGCTCAAAGGATCCGTCCGGGCGGCCCCGCTCCAGGGTCACCACGTCGCCGACGAGCGTCAGTCGGTACGGCGCGGCGGCGTCGGCGTCCGGCGCTCCGCAAGCGAGCGCCCCGCCATCGGCGCGAATGACCGAGGCGAATACCTCAAGGGGAGTTCCGCCTGCGCGGAGCACCCTGGCCACCTCGTCGAAGTTGTTCGCACGCCCTCGCACGCCGTGCATCAGCGCCTCGGCTCGCTCGATGCCCAACGCGATGGAGCGAACCGCGCCGCCAGCCTCGAACGCAAGAAGCTTCTCCTCGTGCAATCGACGCGCGGCGAAGAGCGCCTCCTCCGGCGCGAGGCGCATCCGACTGCGCACCGCTTCGAGACTGGTGTCACGACCCGGGAGGCCCTTCGCGAGCACCCAGACTCCCAGCAGAAACCGCGCGCATGTGTCCCGTCTACGTTCGAAGTTCCATCCTGCGGTCATGGCGTAGGATATCGCGCGCGAGGTCGCTCTCCGTACAGCGTCTTCGTGGACCGCGACGTCGAAGCAACACCGACGGTGTGTTGGCTTGTCGCAGCCATCGAGATCGAGCAGTGACCGGCCACTCGGTTGGGCACTCTCAAAACATCGGAAGCGATCGCCGCATCCCCCAAAAAGCGGACGATCAGCCCAGTAGAAGGCCCGCGGCAGTGAGCGCCGAGTGGAGCAGCAGCGCCCCAGCGGTCGCCCCGAGAACCGCGTTGAGCGGACGGCCCTCGAGATTGGCCACCTTGCGCGAGAGCACCATCGCCAGGGGAAACGTGAGGAGCGGGAGCAGCATCCACGGCGAGCGACGTGCGGCGGCGGCTACTACCGGAACTGCGAGCGCGGCGACCCAACACGCGACGTACTCGACGATTCCGAAGCGGCGACCAAAGCGAACGACGACGGTGCGCTTTCCCGCGCGGATGTCAGTGCCGTGATCGCGCACGTTGTTGACGACGAGCACCGCGGTAGCGAGCGAACCCACCGGGACGGCCAACGCAACCGCGAGAGCGGGGACGGAGCCGAGCGCGACGAAGGCGGTTCCGGCCACTGCGACGAGGCCGAAAAACACGAACACGAAGACGTCTCCGAGGCCGTTGTATCCAAGCGGATATGGGCCGCCCGTATAGGCGATCCCGGAGGCGATGGAGGCGACGCCGATGACCACGATGGGCCAGCCAGCGATCGCTGTGAGGTACACCCCCGCCGCGGTAGCGAGCGCGAACGATGCGACCATTCCCGCGCGCACCTGGGTCGGCGAAAGAAGCCCGGCCTGGGTCACCCGTGTAGGGCCGAGGCGCTCGGCGGTATCGGCGCCCTTCTCGAAGTCGAAAACGTCGTTTGCCAGGTTGGTTCCGACCTGAATAAACATCGCGCCGAGAAGCGCCGCCGCGACCGCGCCCCAGCGATAACCCACCCCGGCGGAGGCGCGCCACGCAGCAGCGGCCCCGACCAGCACCGGCGAGAGCGCCGCAGTGAGGGTCGCGGGACGCGTGGCGAGCAGCCAGACCCGAGGGAGCGAGGGAGCGAGCGCGGCGTCCATGGGGTCAGTCTGCGCTGTCGCGCACGCCCACGTAGAGGTGCACCACGCCGAAGGTCATGGGTTCCGCGCGCTCGACCCGTAGGCCGGCCGCACGCATCGTGTCGGCGAAGTCATCGGCGGACGGAAACGCCGCGATGGAGCGCTGGAGATAGCGGTACTCCCACGCCCCGGAGAGCAGCGCCCCGAGCGTCGGAACAACGTGGTGGATATGCACCCGCGCGAGGGTCCCGAGCAGCCCGCGACGCGGTTCGCTCAGCTCCAGGATCGCGACGCGCCCACCGGGCTTGAGCACCCGCGCCATCTCGCGCAGCGCCCGCGGCCGATCGACCACGTTGCGGATTCCAAACGCCATGCTGATGCCGTCAACGCTGGCGTCCTCGGCGGTGAGTTGCTCGGCGTCGCCGCGCCGAAGTTGAACCCGCGCGTCGAGCCCCGCAGCGGCGATCTTTCGCACGCCCTCCGCGAGCATTCCCGAGGACGGGTCGATGCCGACCACGGTCACCTGGGGGTGCCGACGCGCGACCATCATCGCGAGGTCGCCGGTGCCTGTCGCGAGGTCGAGCACCCGGCCGCCGGGTTGCAGTTCGAGAGCGTCCACGGTGCGCCGCCGCCAGCGCTGGTCGATGCCCAGTGAAATGATCCGGTTCATCAGGTCGTAGCGCGAAGCAATGCGGTCGAACATCTCGCCGCTCCCGCCCCGCGGATCAACCGCCAACGTCTTCACTTCGCCCATGTCCCTGCCTCCGACTCCGCGCACTCTTCCGCCTTCCGATGATGCAACCGCATATGCCCTCGCTGGATTCCTTCCCCCGCCAGCGCCCGGAGTGCTGCCAGGTTGGACGCCAGCCCGACGCTCGCCAGAACCACCGCTAGCTGCCTCGCATCGCGCACCCGCAGCAGCTCAAACGCAGCTCGAACGCCCGCGTGCGCCCGGGTCGATCCGCCGACGGTGCCCACCGCGAGCGGAAGTTCGGCCTCCCCGCGGAGCCCGCCCGGAATACGCTTCCAGGTACTCAACGGACGGTACCCGCCGCCGGTCGCGGCCCAGGCGTGTGCGCCCGCTTCGATGGAGCGCCAGTCCTGGCCGAGCGCCACCGCGGCGGCATCCAGGCCGTTCATGAAGCCCTTGTTGTGCGTGCACGCGCGGTACGGATCGAGCGACGCGAACCGACTCGCCCGCGCGACGCCGTCCGCCACCGCGGTGCCCCCGAGCGCCGAGTCGCTCACGTCGCAGCGCACGCTCACCCGCCGCCGCGACGGGAGGTTGCTGAGAATGCGCAGGCCGATGAGCCCGCCGATAAGTTCGTGCAGCGCCGGAGCGATGG
Organism: Deltaproteobacteria bacterium; assembly: GCA_947477565.1. GTDB lineage: Bacteria > Myxococcota_A > Polyangia > Polyangiales > SCUS01. The sequence continues at coordinate 28,471 of CANJUR010000027.1, read as the reverse complement.
CCTCCGCGACGGTGTCCACCATGTTGGCCCCCATCGCGTCACCCACATCGACGTAGACGTGCACAACCACCACGCCCTCCGCCGCGTCGAGCACCCGCACGTCGAGGTCGCGGCAACCAAAACCTCGCTCGACCATCCGGGGAATGGACGCGTCCCCGAGGCCGAGAATCGCGTCCCGATGCGCCATCACCCGCGCGGCTGCGCCGTCCGTGTCCGGCGCTCCATCGAACTGCACCTGGCCGGTCATGATGGCGGCCGTCGCGTGCCCGTGAAAACCGCCAGATTCGCGCACCATCCGCGCCGCGTTGGACGCCGCCGCGACCACGGACGCCTCCTCGATGGCCATCGGCACGACGTGCTCGACACCATTGACGAGGAAGTTCAGCGCGACGCCGAGGGGCAAGCCGTGCACGCCGATGACGTTCTCGCTCATCCGGTCGGCAGCTTCGAGGGAGAGTCCGCCGCCGCCCGCGAAGAAGCTTCGCAGTTCGCCCGCAACGCCTGCGTGCTCCGTCAGCGCATCCAGGCGCTCGTCCACCGTGCCGCGATAAAACCCGCTGATCCTGCTGGTGTAGCCGGTCATCCTCAGGCCTCCGCCGCGCCCGCGTGAAGCGCCGTCATCACCGTGCCAAACTCCGCCGGGAGGAGCGCCTGCGGCCCATCGGAGAGCGCACGTCCGGGGTCATCGTGGGTTTCCAGCATCACGCCCGCCGCGCCCGCCGCGAGGCCCGCACGCGCGAGCGGCAGCACCAGGTCACGCCGCCCGGTGGCATGAGACGGATCAACCACAACCGGCAGGTGATGGACGTGCGCGAGCAACGCCACCGCGCCCAGGTCGAGCAGGTTGCGCGTCGCGTTGTCGAAGCCGCGGATGCCGCGCTCGCAGTAGATGACGCCCGCGGCGCCGTGCTCGAGGAGGTACTCGCCCGCGAGGAGCCACTCCTCCACCGTCGCGCTCATCGCCCGCTTGAGCATCACCGGCCGCCCGGTACGGCCAATGGCCTTGAGGAGTGAAAAGTTTTGCATGTTGCGCGAGCCCACTTGAATGAGGTCGGCGTACTCAGCCACCAGTGCGACGTCGGCCTCGCCGAGTGCTTCGGTCACGACCCGTAGCCCGTTGGCCTCCGCTGCGCGCCGCATCCAGCGCAAGGCGACCTCGCCGTGCCCCTGAAACGCATACGGCGACGACCGCGGCTTGAACGCACCGCCTCGCAGTAACTGCGCTCCGCACTGCGCGACACGCGCGGCGACCGCGTCGATTTGCGCCTCGGACTCGACCGCACAAGGACCGGCCATGAAGACTTTCGCGCGACCGCCGACTTCGACACCGCGGACGTTGACCGTCGCGGGCGAGGCATCCACCCGCGGGTGCACGGAGGCTGGCGCGACCACCGAGGCGACGCCAGGGATGCACATCAGCGTGGCGGCAGCGACGGCGGCCGAAGCCGACGAGACCGAGAAGTGGCTGACCCGGCGGTTGCCGTCGTGGAGCGCGGTGACCCAGAGCCCCGCGGCGACGAGCGCGCGCTTGACCTGATCGGTGTCTGCGTCCGGAGCGAGCTGGATGATCATCGGGAGGCTCCCATTACTTCCTTCGGTCCACCAGCGCACCGGCGACATCCGCCAGTGCGTCGCGCGCCCGCCCAGCGGGCACGACCTCGAGGCAAGCCAGCGCTTCGTCCGAGAGAGAGCGAGCCAGCGCACGAGCGTCCGCGACCGCGCCAGTGTCCCGAAGCGCGCCGAGCACCCGGGTCACGATCGCTCCGTCCACGGACACGTCGGCGTCTGCCACAACACCCCGAATCCATTGGCCAAACGCCGCGTCGCGCTCGACCGCGAGGAGCAGGGGGTACGTGATCTTGCCCTCGCGCAGATCGCCGAAGAGCGCCTTGCCCACGACCCCGCTGTCGCCCGCGACGTCGAGCACGTCGTCCATCACCTGGAACGCAACACCCACGAGCCGCCCGTAGCGCTCCAGCGCCTCTGAGGCGAGCAGATCGAGCCCACCCGCGCGGGCCCCCGCCGCCATCGCCCAACGGAAGAGCGATGCAGTCTTTCCCTCGACCACCTCGAAGTACGACGCACGCGCCGGGACGGTACCGCGCAGCGCGAGCTGCAGCGCCTCGGCGCCGAGCATCTGGTCGAGCGTGTCGAGCGCGCGGTCGAGCAGGTCATGGTGCCCGGTCGAACGGATGCGTCGTAGAGCCTCTACCAGGAGCCAGTCACCCGCGTAGATCGACGCGATGTTGCCGTACACGACCCGCGAGGTGGGCGCACCGCGACGGCGGTCGCCGAGGTCCACCACGTCGTCGTGCAGGAGCGTGGCGCTGTGGACGAGTTCGGCGGCCACCGCGAGGTCGCGTGCAACACGGTCGAAACCGCTTCCGGCGCGCGACGCGAGGGCCACGCAGAGCGGGCGTAGACGCTTGCCGCCGAGGTCGAGAAGGTGCCTTGCAGCGCCGTGCATCGGGGTGTCGCCGGGCTCCAACGCGGCGAGCGCAGCATCGACTTCGACGAGGTCTGAGGCGATCCAGAGCCGGAGGTCGGCGAGGCGCGACGTGAGGCCCTCCTCGACGTGCGCAGCGGTCACCTCCTCGACCCGCCGGAGCGTCCCGGTAGCGGGCTTCGTGCTGAGCACGGTGTTCATCCCTTCCGACCCTTTCCCGCCGCGGCGGCGGTCACCTGGCGACCCAGCGCCAGAAGATTGCCAAAGTCACCGAAGTCCACCCGGCGAGACGCCAGGAAGGACTCGATCACCGTCTCTGCCATCGTCGAGAAGTTGAGCAGCCGCCCCAGGCGCTCGACGCGCGCCCGCGCGGCCGCCCCGCCCCCGCGGCGCTTCAGCACCGCCTGCGCCCGGCCCAGACGCTCGCGCACGCTCACCGCAAGGAAGCGTTCCCGCTCCTGCACGACCTTCGAGATCATCTTCCAGAAGTCAGTCTCGGCCTCGAAGAAGTCCCGCCGCTCGCCGGGGATCCACACCTTCCGCACGACCCCCCAGCGCTGCAACTCGGTGACCGTCATGCTGACCGCCCCGGCGGACATCTGAAGCCGCTCGCCGAGATCCGCCGCCGCGAGGGCGTCGCCGTGGAGGTAGAGCACCGTCCAAGTCCGGCCCAGCGCCTTGCGAAAACCCCAGTGCTCGATCACGTCTCCGATGGCGTCAGCGGCCAGGAGTTCAGCTTCGTGTTCCGTTGTCGGCTCCATCGGTGCCTCTGAACTTTCAAAACATTCTGAAGATTTAGTAGCGACCGAGACGTCGTTCGTCAAGCCTTCGGTCGGGCCCGCCATAGGGCCAGAGCGCACACCGCGAGCGTGAGGAGAGAAACCGCTCCCCCCGCGCGCAGCCCAGTGGGTTGATATCGCATCACGATTCGCGAAGGCCCCGCGGGCACCCGAACCGCGCGCAGGGCAAGGTTGGCGGGCGCGATCGCCACCGGACGACCTTCTACGGTGGCCTGCCATCCCGGGAAGAACCCGTCCGTGACGACCACCCAACCGGCCTGTCGGACGACGCACCGCACGACGACCTCCGCGGCGCGATAGTGCTCAATCTGGCAGTGGCCGTCGTTTTCCGCGGGCGCTGCACCTTCGATCACGGCGTCCTGCGCCGGGACGAAATCGGGCCGTTGGAGGGCGCGCTCGGCCTCGGTCTCGGAGCGAGCGGGCAGCACCCGTCGGGCGACGAATGCGCGCGGCGCCACACCAGGAACCTCGACGAGCGAGGCCTCCCAGTCGGGATAATGAACGAGGGTGCGCAGGCCGCTGCCTGGCGACACCTGGGCGTCGAGCAGGAGCGCAAAGTGGGTCGATGTGAGCTGCAGCAGCCGCACCGGGCGCGCCCGCAACACCGGGACGAACCGACCCTCGCGCGGCATCGGGAGCGCGTCATAGGGGTCGAGTTGCGCGAGGCTTTGCTCCTGGCCAAGGTTGGGCTTGAGCGTGAGCGCGTTGCTCTCCGGCAGCTCCGCGCCCGGCTGCTCGAGCCGAAGCAGCGCGGACCGATACAGCCGGGTGGGAGCCTCGCCGTCGCGCGCGAATCTTCGAATCGTTTGTCCTGGGTGGCTTGTGAGCGCGTGGAGGTCGCCCCGCCCCCACAGCACCAGCGGGAGGGCAGCGACGGTCACGTCGAGAACGATCATGACCGCGAGCGCCCATTGGACGATCTCGGTCGTGTGGGCTCTGCGCCTCACGAGCGCGAGCACCAGCGCGTAGAGGGCGGCGACCGCTGCGGCGTGCCAGGCGGCGCCCGTGATGGCCGCCCCCGCGACGGGACGGGAGACCGCGCCCAGGCGACCCACGAGCGCGACGGCCACGGCAGGCCCGCGTGCGCTGACGACCAGCGCTAGCAGCGTGAGTGCGGCGACGGCCGCGACGGCGACACGGAGGGCGCGCGCGGAATCGGCGGCCACAACGGGCAGACCGCGCACCGCGAGGACGACGACGCCCAGCGCGGCGAGCAGGGCGTACTTTTCCGAGTGGCGGAAGAGGCGCGCGCCAGGGAAGAAATGGAAATACGGCGACCAGAGTGGAGTGAAGCGACCGAGAGCGATGAGCAGACAGCCGAGCACGACAGCGGCGAGCGCGACTTCGATGCGGGTGCGGGTCCCGCGGCGCAGCGCAGACAGGGCCAGGAGGGGAGTCGCGAGGCCGAGGTAGATCCCTGGAAGGAGCGGCTCGTAGGGCTGGTTGGTGCCTTCGTCGTAGAGGGCGTGCACGAACCATCCGGGCGTGTGCGGCGAACCGAAGCAGCCGGGCCAGATCAGTTCGAGCAGGCGCAGTGGGTGCAGGGCGAAATGGCTGGCCTCGGTGAAGTGGATGCCGTTCGGCCGCACCGTCGCAACCACCTCGCGAGCGGGAAGGAGTTGCACCGCCGCGAGCGCCCCGGCGATGGCCGCGACGACCGTCAGCGTGGCGATGGCGGCGGGGCGGCGGGCGCGGTCGGTGGCGAGCGCCAGCGGGCCTGCGCAGAGCAGAGCGAAGTAGACGGACATCGGGTCGCCCGCGAGCACGCACCAGGCGAGGAGCACCGCGGCGACGACGGAGAAACGGAGCCGCGTGGGTCCATCGGGGGCCGCCGCGGCGCGGGCGAAACAGGAGAGAAACCACGGTACGAAGGCGAAACCCCAGGCGTAGGTTCCGTTGGCAACGAGCAGGCTGAGGTAGGGACCCGAGAACGCGAATAGCGACCCGCCGAAGGTGGCCAGTGGGTTGCTGACGCCGATCGCGCGGAGCCAACTGCGGACCCCGAGCGCCGCAATGGGGAGATGAACCAATGTGAAGAGGTCGATGCCAAGCGGCAGAGGCAGAAGCAACAGGGCGTTGAGCGGGTCGAGCGCGCCGGGCTGAATCATCCCGAGGACCGGGCGACCCAGACCGAGCTGAGGGTTCCAGAGCGGGAACTCACCCTCGAGGAGGAGACGACGCACCTGAAGCTTCAGGGGATAGGTGTAGGTGAGAAGGTCGCCGGCGAAGAGCGTGCGTCCCAGGAGCATCGGCCAGGCCAGAAGGACCAGCGGCACAAGGAGCATCGCCGCCAGCACCAGATTGCGTCGCCCGGGGGGGGTCATTGGGGAGGCGCGAACGATCGCACAGCCCCGCAATGCGCGAAACCGCCGTGCCTCCGGCGAGGCCCATCTTTTCAACGGCGTGGGGCGGGTGCAACGTAGCTCTCACACCATGCGCCCCAACCCCAATCCTACGGTCATTCTCCGGCACTGCGACGCTTACGATCCGGAGCGCATCCGCGGCATCGTTCGCGAAGGCCTCGACACGCTCGGCCTACGGCCGCGTGGACGCACGCTGGTCAAGCCAAACATCGTTTCCGCAGGCGAGCTCTTCAAGCACGCGTACACCCGCCCGGAGTTCGTCGAGGGCGTGCTGCGCGCACTCCAGGACCGTGACCACGGCGCGATGACCGAGTTGGCGGTGGGCGAACGCTGCGGCATCACGATTCCCACCCGACGGGCCTTCGAGGGAGCCGGGTACAACCCGATGCTGAAGCGTGTCGGGGCCAGACGTTACTGCTTCGAGGAAGAACCGCAGGTGGAGATTCCCCTGACGCACGCCGCTCGTCTGCGCGACTACGTTTTCACTCCGGAGCCCGTCGCGAAGGCCGATTTCTTCGTCAACTGTCCGAAGTTCAAGGCCCACCCGTGGACCACCGTGACCTTCTCGATGAAGAACTACATCGGCATCCAGGACGACCGGCACCGACTCATCGACCACGACCATCGGCTCAACGAGAAAATCGCCGACCTCCAGTACATCATCCAGCCGGAGTTCATCGCCATCGACGCGATCACCGCGGGCGAAGGTAGGATGCTTACGCCGGTGCCGTTTCCGCTCAACCTGGTGATCATGGGCGACAACCAACTCGCGTTCGACGCGGTCTGCTGCCACATCATCGGAATCGATCCGCTCTCCGTCGATCACCTGCGCCTCGCTCACGAACGTGGCTTCGGTCCGGTCGATCTCGCGAGCATCCGCATCGAAGGGGACGTTTCGCTCGACGAAGCGCGCGCTCGCGCCCGGGGCTTCAAGGTCGGGCTTATCCGCGTGGAGAAATACTTCGAGGGCTCGCACATCACGGCCTACGCCGGCCCGCCGCCGGAGAGCGAGAAGACCGACTATTGCTGGGGCGGTTGCCCGGGAGCGATCGAGGAGGCCATCGAGGTCATCCGGCTCTTCGACGCCGAGACGGACGCCAAGATGCCTCGCGTCCACGTCGTGTTCGGCGCGTATGAGGGACCGATTCCGGCGAAGCCCGGCGAGAAGGTCATCTTCATCGGCGACTGCGCGAACTGGGAGGGCAAGATCCAGGATCAGGTCGTCCAACTTCGCTCGGTCTACAAAGACCGCGCGACGAAGGATCCGCACGACGCGAAGCACGACGACATCTTCGTGAAGATGGCCTCGGTGCTCGCGAAACTCCGTCGGCACAAGGACGACGCGTACATCCGCCTCGAGGGGTGCCCGGTGAGTGTCGCCGAGCAGGTGCTCTTCCTGGTCTTTTTCAGCGGCTCGAAGAACCCCTTTCTCGACCCGGTGGAGTCTGTCGCGTTCAACAAGGCGTACCTGCAGTGGCGCTCGGTGACCACCCTCCGACGACTCCAGGGCATCCCGTACCAGAAACCCGGCGCGGCGGACCGCGGCGACGCCCGCCCGACCGTCGAAGCCCCCGCCCCGACCGACGCCGAGTAGCGACAACTCCAATCTTTCATACGACTTTTCAGCGCGCTAAAAGCGCCCGGGAGCCGCCTTGACCTCGACGCCGCAGGCGTGGGACATCGACTCCCTACTGAGTCGCGGTGGGTGCCGCGATGCGATGCACACCACGAGGTAGCGATGCAGTCTTCAAGTTCTCTTTTTCTTCTCCTCGCCACGATGGGTAGTGGCCTCGCGGCGTGCTCTGATCCGGCGGTCAACATCAACCCCGGGGTTGACTCTGGCACCGCGAGAGACGCCGGTACCGCCACCGACCGTGGCACCGCTACCGACCGCGGCGGCGCCGTGGACGCCGGACCCCCGGTCGATCCCTGCGCGGCAGCGTCGATCGTTGACCTCAACGCAGCCGGAATGCGCGTCGGCACCACGACCCGCATCACCCGCAGCAACACCACGACGCCCCGCAACGGCACCCTGGTCGCGACCTGCTCGGACACTACCGTCGGCCAGGTGGCCTTCCGCTACACGCCCACCACGTCGTCGCGGCTCTCGATCTCCACTGACAACGCTGGCACCCTGCCTGTGACCTTCGACACGGTCGTCTGGGCGCAGAGCGCATGCGCCCGGCTCAGCGCTGATGGTGGAGTCGCCACCGGCAGCCTCGGGTGTGATGACGACAGCGCGCCCGATCCGCGCGGGCTCGCCTCGCGCTTTACCACGACCGCCGCGGTCACCGCGGGCACGCCGATCTTCATCATCGTCGCCGGCTTCGGCAACGCCCCAACCTCCACCGGAACCTTCGAGTTGTCAGTCACCGAGGTCGCCACGGTCGCCGCCGGCGCAATGTGCGACACCGCGGGTGCCGTGAGCGTCTGCGCGATGGGCGCGCTTTGCGTCGCCGCCACCGGCGCGGCGACCGGTATCTGCACCGCCGACGGTGCCCTCAACGGCGCTTGCCGCGCGACCGGCACCGCCTGCGACGGAGCCTTTGTCTGTAGCGGCACGGTCACCTCGTCCTTCTCGCGCTGCCGCACTGCCGTCGCCGCGGGCGCAAACTGCGATCCCGCGCGGTTGCTCAACGTCTGCGCCTCCGGTTCGAACTGCGTCACCCGCAACGGCGCCTCGACTTGCGTCGCCGCGGGCGCCGTGGGCGGCACCTGTCGCACGACCGCGCCGCGCTGCGACGGAACGCTCGACTGCTCGACCTTGCAGGTCTGCCGCACCATCGTCGCCGCTGACGGGGTGTGTGAGACCAGCAACGCCACCACGGTGTGCGCCTCCGGCGGCACCTGCGTCGCCAACATGCCGGGCACTGCGGAGGGCAGATGCCGCGCCGCGGGCTCGGGCGCTGGCACGGCGTGTCGCGAAGCCGCTCCGCGTTGCGATGGCATGCTCGCCTGTTCGTCCGCCTCCGGAACCGGCGTGTGCCGCACGATCGTCGCTTCCGGCGCGGCCTGCTACACCGCCGACCTCACGACCGTCTGCGCGAACGGCGGATCGTGCATCGCCACGACCGCTGGCGCCGGCGCGGGCACCTGCCGCGATGCGGGCACTGCCGCGGGTGCGGCCTGCCGCGACGCCGCTCCGCGTTGCAACATGGGCCTCGATTGCAGCGCGATGACCGGTCCCGGCCTCTGTCGCCGCACCGTCGCCGCGGGCGCCACCTGCGCTCCTGGCAACGTCGCTGATGTCTGCGCCGTGGGCACCGCGTGCCTCCCGACCTCGCCGACCGCTGGAACCTGCTCCATGGGCCGCGCGGAGACCGAGCCGAACAACACCCCGGCGACGGCCCAGGCACCGATCACCGCGAGCGCCATCTACACGGGTTCGGCGACGGACACCGATGACGACTGCTTCCACGTGACCGTTCCGATGGGCGGCGCGATCTTCGCGGAGAGCAACCTCGTCGCCTCGACCGCATGCGCGTTCGGCGGCCCGGACCCCGTGATCGACATCTACGATCCCGCCAACGCCCGGATCTCCGGCGTCGATGACACCCCCGGCCGCGGCCTCTGCGGCACGCTGAACCCCTCGGGTACTGCCGCGGTTCGCAACCTCCCGGCGGGCATCTATACGGTCTGCATCGCCGGCTACGACACGATGGCCACTAACTACCTCCTGACCATCGGCGTCTTCACCAGCCTCTGATCTCCGATCGGCCGACCCGATTCCCCCGTCGGTCGCCCTCGGCGCCCCCTCCTCGCTTCGCCGATGACCCACTAAAGTCTTGCTTCTTCGATCACCCGGCGCGTTCGGTGATACAACGCAGCGGTGTCGGGTCGTTGGTCGCGTCTTCTGGTCGGCGCACTTCTCACGGCGGGAGGCCTCGTAGCGCGTCCGCGTGATGCGGAGGCTTATCCCTTCGAGCGACGCCTCGCGCTCCGCGGGGAAGGGTCTGTCGCCACCATCGTCGGCTCCACCGCCAACGATCACTACTCCACGGGAATCCTCGCGCGCGCCTTCGTTGGCCTGACCATCGTTGACCCGGTCTCGATCCAACTTTCGGCTCTCGAAGGCGTCTTTCCATCGCGCACCGACCCAACCTCCCTCAATACCAACTTCACCTTCGGGGTGCGCGTTGAACCACGCACCGTGCGCCCTGAAGGTCGGATGTTCATCGACTTCAACGCCGGCCTCGCGACGTCCGGATTCAACCAGCGCTTCGCCTTTGATTTCGGCCTCGGCTGGGAATTCCAGGTGACGCGCTACGTCTACATGGGCCCGGTGATCCGCTACTCGCACATCGTGCAACCGGACAACCTCACGGGCATGGACCCGGGCGACGCGCACTACCTTTCCCTCGGCCTCTCGCTCTTCATCCGGCCCTTTCCGACGCCGGTGACGCGACGCGGGCGACTCGTGGTGATCGGGCTCGGTAACGAACCCGACGACGATTACGACGGCGTCCCGGACTCACTCGACCAGTGCCCCGCGGTGGTCGAAGACCACGACGGCTTCGAGGACGAGGACGGTTGCCCCGACCTCGACGACGACAACGACACCCTCCCCGACTCCGAAGATCGCTGCCCGCGTGCGCCGGAGACGGTCAACGCTTTCGAAGACGAGGACGGATGCCCCGACGCCCTCCCCGCCTCGCGCGAACACATCGAATGGAACGGCAACGAGATCCGCCTCCGGCAGCGGGTGTACTTCGCAGTCGGGCGCTGGCAGGTGCCGCCGCTGTTCGGTCCGATCTTGACCGAACTCGGTGACTTCCTCGTCGCTCACCCGGAGATTCGTCGGCTGCGCATCGAGGGCCATGGCGACGACCGCGGCACCCGCAGGGAGGGCTTCTCGCTGTCGCTCCGACGCGCGCAGAGCGTGGTGGCCTACCTCAACGACCGGGGCGTAGCGACCGCGCGCCTCGAGGCAGTGGGCTTCGGCGACACGGTGCCGCTCGACCGCGCGCACGACGAGGTCACCCGCGCTCGCAACCGGCGCATCGAGTTCATCATCGGCGACGGCCCGCTCGGCCGCGCGCCAGCATTACCGCAGGGTGTATGGACTGCGATGCCCAACCCCGTCGCGCTTCCGACGCCCGCCCCGACGCTACCCGCTACCCCCCCACCGAGCGAAGCCCCGACCCCATGATCGGTCTCATCATCAACCCGAATTCCCGCAAGAACCGCAACCGCCGGGGCCGCGTAGCGCGCTTCGAAAAGGTCCTGGGCAAGCGTGGACACGTCATCGAGACGCCCTCCGTCGATGCGATCATCCCGGCGCTGAAGACCTTCGCCGCGGAGGGCCGCCGCTACTGGATCGCCGATGGCGGCGACGGCGCCCTGCACTGGATGATCAACGAGGCCATTCGCTTCTTTGGCCCGACGCGCGCGGCGGAGGCGGCGGTGTATATGCCCACGGGCGGAGGCTCCGTGGACTTCGTGGCGAAGTACCTCAAGCTCCAGGCCGACCCGCACACCCTCGTCGGTCGCCTCGCCGAGCAGGTCGCCGAGGGCCGCGCCCCCGAGTTACGCGGCGTTCCTTCACTTCTCTTGCAGGGCAAGCAAGTGGTCTACGGCGACGAGCCGACGGACTTCCGGCGGTACGGCTTCGGCGCTGCGCTCGCGGGCTACGGCGCAAACTTCTACGGTCCGCTCTATCGCGGCGAAGGGAAGCACGGACCGGTGGAGATCGCGCGGCACATCGCGTCGGCCTTCGGCGCAGCGGCACTTCGGGGCGCCTTCGTCGGACCTTTCGCGAGGCTCAAGCCAGCGGCGCTGCGCCGTGCGGAGGACGACTATCTCCGCCCGCTGCACGCCGAGGTGTCCATCGACGAGGCCGTACTGCGGGGAGAAAACGGGCGGCCCATCCACGCGCACACGGCGCTCAACTGCGCCTCGCTGCCGCTCAACCTCGCGGAGATCATGCGGGTCTTCCCGAAAGCCGAGGCGGGGCAGATGCACGTCCACGCGGGCGATGTCAGCGCGGCGGAGATGGCAAAGGCGTTTCCGGGATTGATGACCGGGCGCTCGGTCAACCACCTGCTGGCAAACGGATACGACGGGTCGGCGAAGACGCTCGAGGTGACCTGCCGCGACGGCGACGAAATGACCCCGGTCATCGATGGCGAACTCTTCTATCGAGTCACCTCGCTCCGCGTCACGCTGGGGCCCGTTTTCCAGATGGTATCGCCGTAGCGTCAACCCTTGCACCCTGCGGGCGGGGAGCGGCTTTCGCATCCGATCGTCGGGCGGGTAGAAGAGGCCGCGCACGGAGCCGCCGGACTGTGATACCCGGTCGGGTATGCGTCTGCTCCGACTGCGCTCGTTCGTCGCTTCGGCCACCCTGGCCACCACCCTTTTCGCACCATCCGCGCACGCCATCTGGCCCCCGACGCCAGAGATGAGCGCGGAGGACCTCTCGCGGTCCGAGAACTGGCCCAACGACCCCGGCTACGCCTACACCGCTTCCGGTGGCGGCCAGTGGTACTGGTGGAGTTGGGTACCGCAGGCGACCCGCGCGGTCGCTGGGTTTCGTGCGCAGGAAATCGCGCTCGGCGCTGGTAATAGCGTCGATCGCGCCTGGGGAATCTCCATCGGTGACCCGCGGGTTCTCATCGCAGTGCTCGACTCGGGCATCCAGTGGGAAAACGACGATCTGGTCAACAAGGTCGCGCTCAACACCGCCGAGCTTCCGCTCCCGATGGGCGCCACGGTCTATGACAGCAACGGCGACGGCGTGGTGTCCGTGGCCGACTACCTCCAGGACACACGCATCACCTGCGGGGTCTTAGGAATGCCCCGCAATCAGCTCGCCTGCCGCGGCGCCGACGGCATGCCCAATGACCCCAACCGCAATGGCGTCCTCGACGGCGGCGATCTGATACGAACGTTCTCGGACGGCACCGACGCGGACCGCAACGGGTACGTCGATGACATCGCGGGCTGGGACTTCTTCCACGACGACAACGACCCGGCGGACGACACGCGCTTTGGTCACGGAACCGGCGAGGCACGGGATTCCACCGCCGAGGCCAACAACGGCCGCGGCGGCGCGGGCGGCTGTCCCCGCTGTCTGTTCATTCCTACCCGGGTTGGCGACAGCTTCATCACCGACGTGACGGACTTCGGCCAGGGGGTGATCTACGCCGTAGATCGCGGCGCCAGCGTGGTGCAAGAGGCCCTCGGAACGCTCAACAACTCTCGCTTCGCGCAGGCCGCGATCGACTACGCGTACCGCAACAACGTCGTCATCATCGCGAGCGCGGCGGACGAGAATTCCCGGCACCACAACATGCCCGGAACCAACAACCACACGGTCTACACGCACGCCATTCGCTTTGACTCGGAGAACATCAACCGCGCGACGACCTTCCTCAACTTCAACAACTGCACCAACTACGGCGCGCAATTGGTGCTCTCCGTCGGCGCCGAGAGCTGCTCCTCCGCCGCCACGGGCTACAGCTCCGGCATGGCCGGGCTCATGTACTCCACCGCCCTCGAGCGCAGCCTCTCCCCGGGCCTGAGCGCCGAGGAGGTCAAGCAGCTCCTCACGATGACCACGGACGACGTCAACGTGCCGGAGAGCCAGCCGTCGAGCCCGATGTTCGACCGTACCAAGTACCCGTCGCTCCCCGGCTGGGACCAGCGCTTCGGCTACGGCCGCACCAACGCCCGCCGCGCCCTCGAGTGGATCCGCGACGGCCACATCCCCCCGGAGGTGGACATCACTTCCCCGCGCTGGTTCACGGTGTTTGACCCCGACCGCGCACCGCAGCAGACGCTGCGCATCGAGGGCCGCATCGCCGCCCGCCGCGCACCGCGCTTCGATTACACCATTGAGTATGCCCCGGGCGTCGAGCCCGCGGACACCGCCTGGGTGACGGTGCGCCGGGAGACCAACGTCACCGCCGCGGTCACCGACCGACTCGCCGACATCGACCTCCGCACCCTCAACATCAACAACTCCGGCGAGATCGAAAACCGCTTCACCCTCACGGTCCGCATCCGAGTCACGGCTCACTATGAAGCGCCGGTCGGCGACGTTCCTGGCGAGGTGCGTCGCGCGTTCTACGTGCACCGTGATCCCACCACGCTGCCGGGCTTTCCGCTCGACCTGGGCAGCGGCGGCGAGAGTTCGCCGCACCTCGTGGACCTCAACGGCGACGGCGCGCGGGAGATCATCGTGGCGACCTCCGACGGCGACGTCCACGCCATCCGCGCCGACGGAACCGACCTCTCCGGGTGGCCCGTGCACACCGGCCGCGCGCAGGGCTACGACCCGGACCGCACTCCGATCTACCTCGCCGCCCGCGCGTTTCAGCCCGTGGCCGGCGGTGCTTCGCCGATCGACCCGGCCCTCGCCCGCGAGTCCGTGCTCGCCACGCCCGCAATCGGCGACCTCGACGGCGACATGCGCCCCGAGGTGATCGTCGCAACCTACGCCGGAACCATCCACGTCTTCCGCGCCGATGGCACCCCGTACGGCCACGGGTTCCCGTTCACGCTGCCGGCGGTGCCGAGCGAGGCGACCTCACCGCAGATCATCCAGGCGCGCGGTACCTTCGGCGACCCGGTGCTGGCAGACCTCGACGGCGACATGCGCCCGGAGATCATCCTCGGAGCCTTCGACGGCAAGGTCTACGCGCTCGACGCCATGACGGGCATGTCCAAGTCGGGCTTCCCGGTGACCGTTCACTTCCCCGAGGAAGGAACCAATCGCAACCGCATCTTCGGCAGCGTCGGCGTCGGCGATATGGACGGCGACCGCCGCCCGGACATCGTGTCCGTGTCGAGCGAAGGCCTCCGCGGAGACAACAACCTCGGCGCCGTCTACGTGATCTACGGCGATGGAAACAACCACGCGGGCGGGCCGTTTCACCCCAACTGGCCGATTCCGTATCTGTCGTTCAACTTCTTTCCGCTCATCGGTGAAGGCGTCTCGTCGTCGCCCGCCATTGCGGATATGGACGGTGACGGCCGCGACGAACTTGCCCTCGTCGGCACCGGCAGCGCGGTGATCACCCTCGCCCGCGGCGTGCAGCCGGCGCACCCCGCGCGCCCGTCTCCGCAGAGCCTCGCCACGGTGGTGCCGGTGCGCACTGCGATGCGCGGGAGGCTCACCAACGTCAACACCTCGCAGGTGTCGTTTATCCCTGCGTTCTCGCTCGGAACCTTCGGCGACATGACCAACGACGGCGTGCCCGACTACGTGATCACCGGCGCCAGTCTCAACCTCGCGATCAATCTCGCGGGCGGCGGTCGCGCCTTCCCCATCGAGCACCTCGCGGGCGCCTGGAACGGTGCCGACGGCAACTCCCTCCCAGGGTTTCCGCAGCTTCTCGAGGACTACACGTTCTTCTTCAATCCCTCCATTGCGGACGTGGGTGGCGACGCCTACCCTGAGGTGCTCATCGGCACGGGCGGCTACTACCTCCACGGCTTCGACGGCTGCGGCCGCGAGCCCGATGGCTGGCCGAAGTTCACCGGCCAGTGGATCATCGCCAACCCTGCCGTCGGCGACCTCCGCGGCATGGGCCAGCAGCAGGTCGTCACGGGCACCCGATCGGGCTATCTCTGGGCATGGACCACTACTTCGCAGGCCGCCACGGCCAGCATGCAGTGGCCGACGCACCGCCACGACTCGGCCAACACCGGCAACTGGGGCACCGCGCTCGGCCAGGGTGTCCGCCGTGTGCCCAACCTCGGCCCGCTCACCTGCCCCCTCCCGGTCGAGCCTGACGCCGGAACCTCATCCGACGCTGGCACCGTCGTGACCGACGCTGGTCCGTCCATCGACGCCGGGGCCCCCACGGTTCAGGGGGACGGCTGCGGCTGCCACACCAGCCCCGCTAGCACACCCCGAGCGGGCCTCCTCGCGATCGGCCTCGCGATGCTCGCGATCCGCCGCCGCCGCCGCGCCGCCTGATCTTCCGCTCTCCATTCTCCATTCCCCATCAGTGATTGCCCGCCGCGACGGTGGTGGGCACTTCGTCGCCGTGCGCCCGTGGGTCCTCCGCGTCCGGCCTTCCCGTGCACGCGTCAGCCGTTGACCCGACTGGGCGCAACGCGAGGGCGAGGGCGCGCCGCGGCCTGTGCTAGCGTCGCTGCAGGACCAGCGATGAAGGAGAATTCGAGGATGCGTCGGCACTCACTGGTGGTGGCTCTTGCGTTCGTGCACCTGGTTGGCTGTGGAAGCAGCCTCTCGCTTGGCTTCGATGCCGGCGATGACGACACCGGCAAGCCTCTCGACGAGTTGATCGTCGAAAAGGACGTGCCCGTGGTGAAGGAAGACGTGCCGGTGACCGACATGGACGCCGCGCTCGACGTCGGCATCCCCGACGATGTTTTGGTGATCGAGGACGTGACCATCGCCGAAGCGGGCTCCGATGCCGTGTCGCCGGAAGACGTGCGACCCGCTGCGGACGTGGCCGACGTAGTCGATGTCGTCACTGCTGACGTGCAGGTCACGTGTCGGCGCAACGTCGACTGCGCGAGCGCAATGGGGCTGCCCGTCTGCGACCTCGTGAGCGGACGCTGCGCACAGTGCGTGCCGACCTCCGACACCTGCGCCACGGGCAGCTACTGCGACGTCAGCCGACGGTGCATCCCTGGCTGCCGCAACGGCTCGGACTGCGTCAGTTCCGCCGCCGGAATGGTCTGCGACGTCACCACGCATCAGTGCGTCGGCTGCCTCGCGGACACCAACTGCGGCCTGGGAACGCTATGCACCGCGGGAGTGTGCGTGCCGGGCTGCAACGCCGCTCATGCCTGCGCGACGGGCCAGACGTGTTGTACGGGATCATGCGTAAGCACCAGCACAAGCGCGACCGCGTGCGGGTCATGCACCCACGTATGCAGTACCGTTCATTCGACGCCGATGTGCACCGCCGGGGCGTGCGTCGCGCAGTGCGCCACGGGCTGGGGCGACTGTGACACCAACCGCGACAACGGCTGCGAGACGAACATCGTAGGCAATCCCTCCAACTGCGGGGCGTGTGGCGTGAGGTGCTCACTCGCAAACGCATCGGCGACCTGCGCGAGCGACCGCTGCGCCGTCGTGATGTGCAGCGCCGGCTATCAGGACTGCGACCGCAACGTGATGACCGGCTGCGAGGCCGCGCTCACCACCGACTTGATGAACTGCGGCACCTGCGGCAATGCATGCCTCCGGGGCCAATCGTGCAACTCCGGGGTCTGTCAGTGCCCGACCGGTCAGACGATCTGCCTCGGTGCCTGCACGGCGACGCTGACCGATACGCTCAACTGCGGGACGTGCGGCAACGCGTGCCTCGCGGGCCAGTCGTGCACCGCCGGGGTCTGTCGGTGCCCCACCGGTCAGACGATCTGCCTGGGCACGTGCACTGCGACGCTGAGCGATCCGCTCAACTGCGGGACGTGCAACCTCGCATGCCCCTCCGGTCAGACCTGCATCGCAGGGACGTGCAGTTCGCTGCGTCTCTACCACGGCTGGACGTGCCCGATCGCGGGCTGCCTCACCACCAGCTACAACACCACCGCCGCGACCAACCTGGGCGGACGGTATCCGTTCAACGTCGGCGACTCCAACGCGTGCCGCGCGTGGAAGCTCGCCGCCACCGTGTGCACGACGCAGCCGGCGGACTACTCGGGCAACGCGAACTTCTCCTGTCCGAACTCCGGTGGCTTCACCGATCCGGTGTTTGGCACCTACTGCGCAGTGGCCAACCAGTACTCGTGCTCGGGTTGCCCGGGCGCATGCAATGCGGCCTGCGCATACAACCCCCTGTCGCTGCGCAACTGTAGCGGCAGCGAGTCCTCCCAACCGTAAGCGCGGGCTCGGCTCCCGACGGTCTGCCTTTTCATCTCTCTTCTCAGGCTGATTCAAGGTTTCGAATCATGAAAAGACGAATCCTCTACGCGTTGCTCGTCCTGGCTGTCGGCTGCGCCACCGGCAACTCCAACGACCTCCCTCAGGACGAGGACGCCGGTACCCAAAAAGACCTCGACGCGAAGTTTGTCGATGAGAGCCTCATCACCGAAGACCTCGGCAAGCCGACGGAAGATCTGCCAGTGACGACCGACGAAGGGGTCGATGCCGGAAGCGGAGGCTGCACCGTCAACTTCGACTGCGCCGGAACATCCACCCCCGTGTGCAACACCACCCTCGGCCGCTGTGTGCAATGCATGGCGGGCGAGACGCTTCACCCCTGCGCCCGCGGCTCGTACTGCACCGCCACGAACACCTGCGCCGAGGGGTGCGCGAGCGATCTCGACTGCTTCGGACTCGCGGATGGCGGACCGCCGCTCAGTTGCAGTGTCACCCGTCAGTGCACCGCTCCCGCCTGCAGCAACGACGACAACTGCCCCCTCGGCAATGTCTGCCGTAGCGGCCGTTGCGCCGCCGGATGCAGCGCCACCCACGGCTGCGTCACGGGCCAGACGTGCTGCACCGGGACCTGCTTTGACCTCCAGCGCGACCCCACCCACTGCGGCACGTGCACGACGGCGTGCAGCACCACGCAAGCCACAGCGGCCTGCATCGCGGGCGCTTGTCGGCTCACCTGCACCGCGGGCTTCGGCAACTGCAACGCGAATCTGGCGGACGGCTGCGAAGCGTCCGTCCTGTCGAGCCTCACAAACTGCGGCGGCTGCGGAATGGCATGCACCTTCACGCGCGGCATGGGGCTCTGCGCGACCGGAGCATGCGTCGTCACGGCCTGCGATGCGGACTTCCAGGACTGCGATAACAACGGCGCAAACGGGTGCGAGTCGAATCCCAACACCGACGCGATGAACTGCGGACGCTGCGGTGCACCGTGCGCGGGCGGCATGACCTGCAGCGGCGGAGTCTGCGCCTGCCCGACCGGGCAGATCGTCTGCGCGAGCATGTGCACCAACGTGCAGAGCGACCGCCTCAACTGCGGCATGTGCAACTTCGGGTGCCCGACAGGCCAGTCCTGCGTGGCTGGCATGTGCTCGTCGCGGCCGCTCTATCACGGCTGGACGTGCCCGATCGCGGGCTGCCTCACCACCGGATACAACACCACCGCGGCGACGGTCCTCGGCGGAACCTATCCGTACAACACCGGGGACAGCGCCGCCTGCCGCGCGTGGAAGCTCGCCGCCACGGTGTGCACCACGCAACCCCTGGCCTATTCGGGCACGGAGAACTTCTCCTGCCCGGCCTCCGGCGGCTTCACCGATCCGCTGTTTGGCACCTACTGCGCGGTCGCTGGCCAGTACGCGTGTTCGTCCTGCCCCGGGTCCTGTAACGCGGGCGGCTGCCGGGCCGGCTCCAACACCCTCCGCAACTGTTCCGGCTCCGAGACCGCCCAGCCTTAGTCGGGCCTTCCCTCCCCCCTCGCCTCGGCGGACGCGCTTCCGGTAGCATCCGCGGCGATGCGATACACCCACCGATGGTTTCTTCGTGGACTGAGCGTTGCGCTTGGTTTCGGGGCGTTGTTGAGCGCCCCACGGTCTGCCGAGGCCATCTGGCCGCCCCGCCCAGACATGACCGCGAGCGACCTCGCGATGATGGCCAACTGGCCCAACGACCCGGGCTACGCAGGGCAGTGGGAGCACTGGTCGTGGGTGCCTGGGATGAACCTCACGGTGCCCAACTTCCGCAACGAAGAAGCCGCGCTCGGCACGGGCAACAACACCGACCGCGCGTGGGCCATCTCCACGGGTGATCCTCGGGTGCTCATCGCGGTGCTCGACTCGGGCATCA
This sequence comes from Deltaproteobacteria bacterium, assembly GCA_947477565.1. GTDB lineage: Bacteria > Myxococcota_A > Polyangia > Polyangiales > SCUS01. Next base: position 9,154 of record CANJUR010000027.1, on the reverse strand, counting down.
ACTGGGACAACGACGACATCGTCAACAAGATCGCCCTCAACACCGCCGAACTCCCCCTCCCCGACGGCGCCACCGCCTACGACCGCAACGCCGACGGGATGGTGAACATCCTCGACTACGCGCGCGATCCACGCATCACCTGCGGTACCGGCGTCGTGACGGAGCGCAACCCGCGGGAATGCCGCGGCGCCGACGGGATGCCCAATGACCCCAACAGCAACGGCGTGCTCGACCCGGGCGACCTGATCCGGGTCTTCTCCGACCACACCGACGCGGACCACAACGGGTACGTCGATGACATCGCGGGCTGGGACTTTTTCCAGGACGACAACGACCCCGCGGACGCCACCCGCTTCGGCCACGGCACCGGCGAGATGCGCTGGAGCGCCGCGGAGACCAACAACGGCATCGGCGACGCCGGCGACTGCCCGCGCTGCATGCTCATCCCGATCCGTGCGGCGGACAGCTTCATCGGCGAGGTCGATGACTTCGCCCAGGGCGTCGTCTACGCGGTCGATCGCGGCGCGCGCGTGGTGCAGGAGGCCCTCGGCACGCTCGACAACAGCACCTTCGCGCGGCGCGCCATCGACTACGCGTACGCCCACAACGTGCCCGTCATCGCCAGCGCGGCGGACGAAAACTCCCGGCACCATAACGTCCCAGGCACCAACAACCACACCCTGGTGGTGCACGCGATTCGCTACGACACCGAGACCCTCACGCGCAGCACGACGTTTCTCAACTTCAACAACTGCACCAACTACGGCGCGCAGCTTGTGCTCTCCGTCTCCGGCACCGGGTGCTCGTCCGAGGCGACCGGCCACACCGCGGGCCACGCCGGGCTGATGCAGTCCTTCGCGCTCGAACACAACCTCCTGCCGGCCCTCTCCGCGGAGGAGATCTACCAGCTGCTCGCGCGCACCACGGACGACATCAACGTGCCGCAGAGCCAGCCCACGCACCCGATGTTCGACGACACCAAGTACCCGTCACTCCCAGGGTGGGACCAGCGCTTCGGCTACGGTCGAACCAACGCCCGCCGAGCGATGGAGTGGCTGCGCGACGGGAAGATTCCGCCAGAAGTGGACATCACCGCTCCGCGCTGGTTTACCAACTTCGACCCCGACCGAGCGCCGCAGCAGACGCTCCGCATCGAGGGCCGCATTGCCGCCCGCCGCGCGCCGCGCTTCGATTACACCGTCGAGTATGCGACGGGCGTCGAGCCCGCCGACACCGCCTGGGTGATGGTTCGCCGCGAGGCCAACGTCACCGCCGCCGTGACCGATCGACTCGCGGACATCGACCTCCGAACACTCACCATCAACAACCCCGGCGAGAGGGCCAACCGCTACACGCTCACCGTGCGCATCCGCGCCGTCGCTCACTACGACGCGCCCATCGGGGATGTCCCTGGCGAGGTGCGCCGTGCGTTCTATGTGCACCGCGACGACAGCGTGTCGCCCAACTTCCCCATCGACGTCGGCGGCTCCGGCGAGAGTTCGCCCCGCACCGTCGATCTCAACGGCGACGGCGCGCGGGAGATCGTCTACGGCACCGCCGACGGCGAGGTGCACGCCTTCCGCGGCGATGGCACCGAGCTTCCGGGCTTCCCGGCGCACACCGTCCCTCTCTTCGGAATGCGCTCGCTGCACGCCACCCACTACACCGGTAGCGCGGCGTACTCGGGCGAGTCGCCCGCCATCGACCCGGGGCGCGTCTTCGATCCGGTGATCGCCACGCCAGCAATTGGCGACCTCGACGGCGACGGCACCCCGGAGATCGTCGTCAACAGCTACCACGGCACCGTGCACGTCTTTCGTCGCGACGGAACCGACTACGGCCACGGGTTTCCCTTCGCGCTACCCGACGTTCCGAGCACCGACACGGCCCCCGATCGCATCCTTCAGCGCGGGCTCTTCTGCTCGCCCGTGCTCGCCGACCTCGACAACGATCGTCGGCTCGACATCGTCTTCGGCGCGATGGACGGAAAGCTCTACGCCCTCGACGCCATGACCGGCGTCGCGAAACCCGGCTTCCCCGTGGTGATCCACTTTCCCGAGGAGGGCACGGAGTACAACCGCATCTTCGGCAACGTGGGCGTCGGCAACTTCAACGGCGACACCATCCCCGACCTGGTGGTCGTCTCGAACGAGAAGCTTCGCGGGGACAACAACACCGGCGCCATCTACCTGGTGCACGGCGACGGCAACAACCACGCGGGCGGAGCGTTTCACCCCAACTGGCCCATCGCCGTGACGTCGTTCAACTTCTTCCCGCTCGTGGGCGAAGGCGTCTCCGGCGCGCCGCCCATCGCCGACATCGACGGCGACGGGCGCGACGAAATCGCGTTCACCGGCAACGCGCTCCCGACCATCGCGTTTGTGCGCGGCGAGCAGGCCGCGATGGGCCGACGCCCGGCGCTCAACACCCTCAACCGGGTCGCCCTCGCGCAGACCTCCCGGCGCGGCGCGCTCACCAACAACACCACGCAGATCGTGTCCTTTGCCAATGTGTTCAGCATGGGCTCCTGGGGCGACATGGACGGCGACCAGACGCCCGACTACGTGATCTCCGGCGCCGAACTCAACCTCGCCATCAACCTCGGCGGCGGCGGGCGGGCGCGGCCGTTCTTCCACCTTGTCGGAGCGTTCAGCGGTCGCGACGGATATCCCCTCCCAGGGTTTCCGCAACTCCTCGAGGACTACACGTTCTTCATGAACCCCGCGATCGCCTCGGTGGACGGCGACCCGTACCCCGAACTTATCGTCGGCACCGGGGGTTACTTCCTCGAAGCCTTCGACGCGTGCGGCCGCACACCCGCTGGTTGGCCGAAGTTCACCGGCCAATGGATCATCCCGTCGCCCGCCCTCGGCGACCTCGACGGCGACCACCGGATGGAGATCGTGAGCGGCACCCGCAACGGGCAACTCTGGGCGTGGCGCACTCCCGCAGATGACCGCACCGCCAACGTTCAGTGGGAGACCTTCCGCCACGACAACCGCAACACCGGCAACTACGGCTCGGCCCTCTCGCTGGGCGTGCGCGGCGTCGGCGATGCGGGCACCGTGGTGTGTCCCATTCCCGCGGAGCCAGACGCCGGGGTGCCCGCTGTGGACGGCGCAGTAGCCGACGTGAGCGGCGACGGCGGCACGGCTCCGACGCCCGCCGTAAGCAGCGGCGGATGCGGCTGCCGAACGACCGGCAGCGCGCCGACCCACGGCCGCGGTGCCCTCGCTCTTTTGGGCCTCGGGCTGGTCGCTTCAATCCGCCGACGACGCCACGCGAACTGAATCGCCCGCCCCGCTGATCGTCGTTCTTCTTCCCAATCCCCCGCGCGTGAGGCGATGCGCTCGCCGCAGACGGCTGGGTCTACTTTAGCCCCAGAGCGTCTGCTCGATGCCCTCCGCCTGCGCCTCCCAGCGCCACGGCAGTGCCCTCGCCCGCGCCGCGGGAGCACCCATCGGGTGAGCCTCCCAGGCCGCCGCGATGGCCGCTGCGATGGCCGCCGTGTCGGCCTCGCCCGTGAGCACCGTCCCGGTCTCGCCGACCATCCACGCCACGGCCCCGCTCGCCGTCGCCACCACTGCGGCGCCCGCCCCCATCGCCTCGAGCAACGCCACCGGCGCGCCCTCGCCTCTCCCCCCCGCGATGCTCCCCGCCGTGTGCAGAAACACCCGTGCCCGCCGCAGCCACGCGTCACGCCGCACAGCATCCACGGTGCCTTCGAAGCGCGCCGTCACCCCGTGTGCGCGGGCCAGCCCTTCCAATCGCGCGCGCTCCGGACCGTCGCCCAGCACCACCCACGGCAGCCCTCGCCCTTGCCTTTGCAGCATCGCCAGCGCGGCCAGCGCGCGCTCGACCCGCTTCACCGCCACGAGACGTCCGACGCTCACCACCACGTCGCGCGTCACCGCCTCGTCCGCGGCGGGCCAGAAGCCCATCGGGGCCACCACCGCGGGCCGCACCAGACGAACCCCCTCCGCGGCCGACAACATACCCGACCAGGTAAATTGCCAGCGCGTCGCACACGCGAACACCGCCCGACGCGCCGACGTGGGTAGCCGACCGAGCAGCCAACCGTCCGTGCCGTGGACAATCGCGAGGTGCGGCCGCGCCCCGCGCACAGCCCCGGCGATGAGCGCCGATGGGAGTGCGAAGTGGCTGATCCAGCCGTCTACATGGCGGGCGTGGCGAGCGGCCAGGGAGGCCAGCACGGCGACGGTGCGCGCGCCCTTCGCCCACGCCCGCAGATCGACGCCCTGGGCACCCAACCCGAGCTGCTCCGGAGCGCCTCCGCCGGTAAAAATTCCCCCGTCGAGGTCTTCCACGCTCGCGACTCGCACCCCCTCGGCAGCCAACGCCACGCGCCCCCGCGGAACGCTCCCGAGCAACGTCACCCGCGTCCCTCGCCGTGCCAGGGCGACGGCCATCTCCCGCACAAACGCCCCCGCTGCGGGGTCTCCGTCGTGCGGCAGGCTCGTCGTCAACATCGCGACCGATCGCTCGCGCATTGCGGTCGCGCACTAGCACGGAGTCCCTCCCCGCCGCGCGAGGCCCGGTCTATAAAGCCACTGCCATGTTCAACAAAATCCTGATCGCCAACCGGGGTGAGATCGCCGCGCGCATCGCCCGCACCTGTCGTCGCCTCGGTATCAGCACCGTGGGCATCCACTCCGAGGCCGACGCCGATGCTTTGCATCCCTCGGTGATGGACGAAAGCCACCTTGTCGGCCCCGCTGCGGTGCGCGAGAGCTACATGAACATCCCTGCCATCCTCGAAGTGGCGAAGCGCACCGGGGCTGATGCGGTGCACCCTGGCTACGGTCTACTCAGCGAGAAGTCTCACTTCGCGCGGGCCGTCATCGACGCCGGCCTCACCTGGATCGGTCCATCCCCGGAGGCCCTCGACGCCCTCGGCGACAAGATGCTTTCCCGCGCAACGGCCATCGCGGCCAACGTCTCGCCGGTTCCGGGCGCCAACGCTGCGGTGGAGTCCGTGGGCGAGGCCGAGGAGATTCTCGCGCGCATCGGGTACCCCGCGTTGGTGAAGCCCGTCGGCGGCGGCGGCGGAATCGGGATGCAGGTGGTGCGCGACCCGACGGGCATCGAGCGCGCGATGAAGTCCGCGAGCGACCGGGCAGCGCAGTCATTTGGCGACGCGCGGGTGTACGTCGAGCGCTTCATCGAGCGGCCGCGGCACATCGAGGTGCAAATCTTCGGGGACACGCACGGCGAGGTGCTGGCGCTGGGGGAGCGCGAGTGCTCGCTGCAGCGACGGCATCAGAAGATCGTCGAGGAGTCGCCCGCGCCAGCGTTTCAGGGAGAGGACGGCCAGATCTACCGCGAGTGCATCCTCGAGGCGGCGGTGCGCATCGGGCGCGCGGCGAAGTACGTGGGCGCGGGAACGTGCGAGTTCATCTGGGACGAGTCGCGCAAGGAGTTCTATTTCCTGGAGGTCAACTGCCGCATCCAGGTGGAGCACCCGGTGACCGAGATGGTGACGGGCCTCGACCTCGTGGAGTTGCAGATCCGCGTGGCGCTCGGCGAGGCGCTTCCGGCGGCGCTGGCGACGCTTGGCCCACGCGGCCACGCGATCGAGGCGAGGCTGTACGCGGAAGACCCAGCCAGGGGGTTCATCCCGAAGCCCGGCGACGTCACGACGCTTCGCTGGCCGGCGGAAGTGGACGGCTCGCTGCGCATCGACGCGGGCGTGCGCGCGCCCGGCAAGGTGACGCCTTTCTACGACCCGATGATCGCAAAGATCATCGCGCACGCCCCGACGCGGGCAGAGGCGATCGCGAAGTTGGGCGAGGCGCTCGCGCAGGTGGAGATCGCGCCGCTGGTGACCAACCTGGCGTTTCTCAAGGGGGTTCTGAGGTCCGAGGAGTTTGCGGCGGGGGCGTACGACACGACCTTCGCGGAGGTTTTCGCGAAGCGGAAGTAGGCGCTGCCGATCACTGCCGACGTTGACCGTGTCGTGAAGGGGGGGTGATCGCGAATCGGTGCTGTCCGGAGTGCGCCACCGCCGCGGGGGGGGTCGTAGAAAGCTCGTCGCAGCGGGAGTGAATGGGGGACGCGACGGGCAAGCCTCGCGAAGAGAGCCTCGCGGTGCTAGCGGACGATCGCCAGCAGCGGCTCGGGCAGCGTGAAGACGATGTGTAAGCAAAGCGTCGAGAGGATTTGTTCGCGGCGGGCTTCGAGCCATCGGTGCTGGTCGAGGCCCTAGCAGGTCGGCCAGTGGCGGTTGCGGCACGAGTGGTAGACCTGTCGCCCATCTGCACCCGCGTGGCGGAGTAGCTTCGAGGGTACCCGGGAGTAGCTTCGAGGGTACCCAGGCGCGGTGGTTCATCGCACCGCGCGCGGACGACGCGGCCAGGACCATGGGGCGTCCGTCGCGTGCAGCGTCGTGCGTCGCGAAGGTGTTGCGCTTAAAGAGTTATCCCGCGCTCGCGTCTGGTCTGGGCGGACTCCCGATGCGGGCGCATCGCTGGGGCGTGGCTGTCGGTAGCGCCCGTCCGCCCCGCCGCGGGAGGAGCTCGATGGAGAGCATGAAAGTCGGATGAGGAAGTCGGAATATGGTGAATCACTGGCGGCGTCCCTCGGATGAAACCGGGGGGCGCCCTCGGCACAAACTCTACCGTCTCCGCTTCGAGGCCTCGGTCCGTCTGGTCTCGAGCGACACCAGCAAGTTGAGGTCGAGGGCCTGCGAAGCCCTCGCGAGCGTTTTGAAGGTGAAGCTCGTGTCCTTCGGGTCGATGAGCCGATTGACCACTGTCCGACTGGTGTTCATCCGCGCGGCCAACTCCGTCGCGGTGACGTGGTCGCGCTCCATCTTCGCGACGATCTGGTCGGCGAGAATCTTCTTCTTCGCCGAGAGATCGACCTCCTCCCGTATGCCCTCGTCGTCCAGGAAAGACGAAAACGTCGAGCCGATGTGCTTGTTCTTCATGATGCATCCTCCGTTTCGATCTGCTTCTGGCGCTTTCTGCCGAGGTCGATCTCGTCTGGTTCAGTACGAGCCTTCTTCACGAATCCATGCAGCAGCACCATCGAGTCGCTCACGATGCAAAACAGGACGCGATACTGGATTCGCTCGACCTTGGTGCGAACCTCGTAGAGACCGCGCCCGAGCCCATCGACGAGCGGCTTCGAAACCGGCCACTGCCATTGCACGCGCAAGATGTCCGAGCCGATCTCCTTCTTCACATCCACCGGGAGGGCCTTGAGCCACTCCCGCGCCGGCTCGTTGCCCTGTTCGGTGACGTAGAAGCGGCACCCGAGTTTCGGCGTGTCGAACACGAGCGCGAGTGTACCTATTTCGGTACGCACTTCAAGGACACCAGGAATGACGAGCCGCTCATGAAGTATTGCGCGCCGAAGTCGACGAGCCACAACCCCGTGACCCGCGAGGCGAACGGACAGAGGTCATGGATCCGGGCGTCATCCCCCCCGTGCGGGTGCGCTCTTCGAGCGTCGCCATCGACAGCGTGACGGCCCAGCGAAGCCAGCGATCTCTCCCCGGAGATCTGGCAGGAGACCGCGGGAGCGCCAATTTCGGCGATGCGTCGAAGCCCGCGGGACCTCACCCCGCGCTGCCGCGCGCCTTCTCTGCCAAGAGAGAGAGGGGGCTCAAATGCCTGTTGACTTAGGGCATAGCTGTCAGCACTCAGAAGCCCGCTCTCCTCTTGGGAGAGGGGCTGCGCGGCAGTGCGGGGTGAGGTCGCGCGGGCTTCAACGCATGGCCGCAATTTCGATTAAAAGATGCCGAAAGAAGCCGCTCCGCTGCAGGCCAGACCGCATTACGCTGGGCCCGTCCATCGCCCCTTGCGCCTCTCTGAACACCCCCCGAGTACCCTGAACCCCCTCTCGACCGATTCGCTGGCAAACAATGGCTTCGGCTAATTTCCCTATGGGGTTCTGGACTGACGAACGCTCGGAGGCTCCGCGGCTTCGTTCAACCCCGCCCTGGCGAAGCGCCTGATGCCGCGTGGTTGACTGCCACTCGACCGCGGTGGCGCTTTGCCAAACCGCTATCTCTTTTGGTCACAGTGACGGATTCGTGCCTGGGAGAATGCCTCGTTGGATCGCTTATCCCCCGTTAGCCCCCGGGGCCCCGCCGGGTGGTCGAGCGCGAGGCGGACGCACGCGGGCTCGTGGACCTGCGGCGCCCGCGCCGTGAGCAGTGGTAATCGCGCGCACGATGAACTCTCTGAAGCGGTGAATCTCGTCTGGTCGTAGACCTTCACTCCCGCGCCAGCCCAGCGCGTCCCGTGCGACCGCCGCCACCCCGCCGCCACCCCGCCGCCACCCCTGATCGCCTCGAAACCTCCTGAGATTCAGGGCGATTTCGCATCCTGATCGACTGGCCTCTCGATTGCTAACTCTTCGTCCTGTTCGCCCCAGGCCATCAGCGACGGAGGGTTCCCATGAAGCGACGGACACCGAATCACCCGGATCTCCACGAAACGATCACCCACTCTCGTCGCGGGTACGGACCCGACGACGTGCTCTGGTGCCTGCACTGCAAGCGCACCTTCTTTGGGCGATACGCCCGCCCCAGCCCGTACTTCGGTCGGGAGGGCTGCGGTCACAACGACTGCAACGCCGCAGGCTTCGGCATCGACATTTTCGACGTCGAGGGTGCTCGCGTGATGAACGACGATTCGGTGGAACCGGTCGGCGTGCGCGACGCGATCCTGGGCATCGACTGCGGCGACGAGGTCCATCGCGTGAGCCACTTCAAGAGGCTCAACCTTGAGGGGCTCGCTGCGCTGTTGGCACGGCGTCTCATCGATCCCGACGCGAGCCAGAACGACGCGCCGGCCACCATGGAGTGCCTGGCGTTCCTGGGTCACTGGCCCGAGGTCCGCGTGCACGGCTACGCGGTTCACCCCGACCGCGAGGACGACGGCGGGGACGTCATGATCGAGGGCTTCGAGTGTGATCTCGACGACGTTGTGGACGGCCAGCCATTTCCGCTTGAATTTGACCCTCACGGGCGAGCGTCGCTCTTACGCGGGGAAATGAGCATGTAGCCCGGGGGCTCTGCCCCCGGACCCCCGAGCGCAGAAGCAGGGCTCCCTCCTCGGGTGCCCGTGATGGTGGGTGTCGATGGGTCACGCCTCGTCCCGGACCTCCCGAAGGTCGGTCCACT